>JBDSMH010000056.1:0-121156 GCA_039915945.1 Acidimicrobiales bacterium
CGCGTCGGTGCGCGTGTGCTGCTCGTCGACGAACACGACCGGTTGCTACTGCTGCGCTATGTCGACAACGGCAAGTACTACTGGTGCCCGGTCGGCGGGGGTGTCGAGGCGGGCGAGACCATCGAGCAAGCAGCGCGACGCGAAGTCGTCGAAGAGACCGGCTTTCTCGCGCCCGACGAATTGATCGATGTCGGACGCCGCCGCTTGGTCGCGACGATGTTCGGACAACTCACCGACATTCGTGAACACTGGCTGCTCGCTCGCATCCCGCACGCGGATGTCTCCCGCGCCGGGTGGACTCCCCTCGAGCACACGACGATCTCTGCCTACCGTTGGTGGCCCGTCGGCGAGCTCGCCTCCACCTCGGATCGACTGATTCCCCGCGATCTCGCCGGCCTACTCTCGGGTCTGTTGTTGCACGGCCCACCCTCGTCGCCGATGGAGCTCGGGCCCTGAATCTGCGGGCAGAATGTCGGCGTGGAATCCCCGCGGTGGTCGGTCGAGCAACTGGCCCACAACATGCGTCGCCTCGGCGTCGCGAGTGGCGACCTGATCATGGTGCATGCGTCGTTGCGCGCGATCGGGCCGGTCGATGGCGGAGCCGATGGTGTCATCGACGCGCTCGAGGCGGCGGTCGGCGCGGACGGCACGCTGTTGATGACACTCGGTGCCCACGATGCATTCGGATGGGTCAACGACCGCCCGGAGTCCGAGCGAACCGCGCTGTTGCGCGACACCGAGCCGTTCGATTGCCTCGTCGCGCCCGCAGATCCCGACAACGGGGTGTTGGCCGAAGTGTTCCGCACGCGCGCCCGTACCAAGGTCAACGATCATCCCGAAGGCCGCATGGGCGCGTCCGGCCGACTCGCCGAGCCTCTGCTCGACAACGGCCCATGGGACGATTACTACGGTGCCGACTCGACGTTGCATCGTTTCGTCGCCGCCGGCGGGCGGGTGCTCCGACTCGGCGCCGATCTCGACACGCTCACCGTGCTGCACTACGCCGAGTATCTGGCACCCCTGCCGACGAAACGGCGCGTCCGCCGGCACCGGCTCGTGAAGGGGCGCGAACATCCCGAGGTGCGCGTCGTCGAGTGCCTCGACGACTGCGACGGCATCGTCGACTATCCCGACGAGGACTACTTCGCCGTGATCTTGCGCGACTACCTCGCCGCCGACCGAGCCGTGACCGGCGTCGTCGGCCGGGCGATCAGCGAACTGATCGACGCCGCCGACGTGGTCGATTTCGGCGTGGTGTGGATGGCGCACCACCTCGCTGTCGCATAGTCGCCCCGACAACGCCGACGGTCAGGGGCACATCAGCGGATCTTCAGCGGCTCACGAGACAGTGCAGCCATGACCACAACGACTGTTCGTTCCGCCACCGACGTGACTGTGTTGGTGCACGGCCTCGCCCTCACCGTCTTGTTGGGGGTCGATGGGCCGACACCGTGGCTGGCCGTACGAGCCTTGGTAGTAGTCGCGCTCACCGCCGCGCTGCTCGCGGCGAGGCGGCGCACCGGCCTCCGCCGTGGCGCCTGGCTGTTGCTGGGGGCCGGCATCGCTGGAACCATTGCGGGTGGGGCGATCGGTGTCGGCCATGCGGTCAAGGACGGCGCGTCGGTCGAAATGGTGGCGGGCCTCCTCGCGATGGCTACCGGCATCGGGCTCGTCGCCATCGCAACCACCACGCTCGTACGCAACGCCCGACGGTGGCGCAAGTTGCTCGCCGTGCCCATCGCAGCCGCCATTCTCATCTTGGTGGTCGCGCCAATGACCCTCGCTGTCTTCGTGACGAACGTGCCCGCGCTGCAACTGGCAAGGCCACACCGAGTGTGATGGGTATGTCGATGGGTGCCGAGCAAGCGATCGGCGCCGCCGGTGACGATGCCCGCATCCACGCGGTGATCGCCGAAGGAAGCACCGCCCGCGGCGCGCGCGATGAGGGCGATCCGGGCCGCGGCGTGAGCGGATGGCTTGTCCGCTACTTCGATTGGACCACCGCGCAAGCAGCCGACCTGATGACCTCGGCCCACCGCCCGACCAAGCTGCGCGACGCGATCGCCGCCGCGGCACCCCGGCCCGTGTTGATCATCGCGGCAGGCACCCTGCCCCCCGAGGTGGACGCGGCGCACGTCTTTCAGTCCGCCGCGCCAGACAGCGTCGAGTTGTGGATCGCCCCCGACGCGGGACATACCACTGCCTACGACACCTACCCCGAAGAGTGGGGCCCGCGTGATCGCGTTCTTCGACCGCACGTTGCGCTGAGCAACGGGGGCGACCGTCTAGACGAGCCAGCTCCCGTGAGCGACGGCGACGAGACGCGCCGCATCGTCCTGATGCGCTTCGACGCGAAGATGCGCGACACGGCGACCACGGCGCACCACCGTCACCGATGCCGTCGTGTCGGCGACGGGCGCCGCGCGCAGGAAATCAGTGGAGCACTCGACCGTTGCCGCACCCGGTGCGCCAGTGGCGCGCAGGTGCAACAACGCAGCCGCTTCGAGGAATGCGGCCAGCACACCGCCGTGCAGCACCGACCGCGTGTAGTCGCCGATGTTGCGGGGGTCGGCGGGTAGCACGACAGTGCCGTCGGGACCGGCGCGCAGACCGAGGTAGCGGAAGTACGGCGACGCCGCGATGAGCTCGTCGATCGTCGTCACGGTTGCTTCGCCACTGTGCACGTGCCCATGGCAAGTACCGCATCGGGCCGCTCGGGATGAAATACGGTGCCCCTCACGAACCCGACGTAGTCGCCTCGATGTACACACTCGGCTCGCACGTGCACACCCATCTCGGGTTCGGCGGGCGAGAAGTAATCGACCCGCGCGCCCATCGTCGCGCCGCCGTTCGTCTCGTCGTTCACCGACAACCACACCGCGAGCGAACACGCATGATCGAGCAGCGTTGCCAACACCCCGTTGGCCAATCCGCCGCCAACCACTTCGACGAGATCGTCCCTCCACGCAAGCCCGAGGACGACACCGTGGCGTTCGACCGCGAGCAACTCGGTGCCCATGGCGTAGTGGGCGGCGTTGGTCTGGGTGGCCACGGCCCACACCTGGCCGAGATCGAGGACGCATCCCTCGGGGCGCCACAGCCCCGTCGCTTCGTCGCGTGTCGCCCCCACGGCGCCGAGAGTACCCTGGCCCCGTGTTCTCCCCCGCGCTCGGTCTCGACGTCCCTCGTGAGTCCGCCTTGCAGTTCCGCGGCCTGCCCGATGCACCGTTCGGTGTCGAGGTCAGCGGCATCGCCTGGTGCAAGCCCGACGCGGACACCGTGCGTCTGATCACCGCCGCCTTTCGCCGGTCGCTGCTGCTCGTGTTGCGCTGTCACGAACCGCCGAGCGAAGCGCAGCTCGACGAATTCTTCCGGGGTTTCGGACGGTTGGTGCTCGACACCGAGGATGGTTTCGCGCACTACAGCGGTCATCGCAATCTCGGCGGGCCAGCCAGCGAGCTGGCGAAAGAGATGGTCGCATACCAGCACCGCAACCTCGAGAACACCGGCTCCACCTACTACGACCCGGGGCCCGAGGGTGCGAGCGAGCTCGTATGGCATAACGACCAGAGTCACCGCCCGATGCTCAAGGTCGTCAGTGTGCTCGAAGCACTCGAGGTGGACGACGATGTCGTGCCTACCGAGTTTCGCGACACCTACACGGCCTATGAGACGTTGCCGCGCGCGTTGCGCAGCGAGCTCGAGCACCGCCAGATCATCTACTTCGATCCGCGCTTGCCACCGCCGGACGAGTTGCCTCGCTTGGCCGATGCAATGCATCCCGTGTTCACCGCGCATCCCCACACCGGTCGACGGGCGCTGTACGTCAACGACTTCGCCGATCGGGTCGCCGGCATCAACCGCGAAGAGAGCGACGCCATACTCGCCGCGTTGCGCGCCCACATCACCACCGACGCGCCGCGCTACGTGCACCAATGGCGCTCGGGCGACATCGTGGCGTGGGACAACGTCGGCGTACAGCACCGGCGCGACGCGGTGTCGGGCGGCGGGCGCCGTCATATGCGTCAATACGGCGGCCTCGCCGAATAGGCGACACCATGAAAACCCTGCGCTTCGACGACCGGGTAGTACTTGTCACCGGCGCGGGTCGGGGCATCGGGCGATGTCACGCACTGTTGTTCGCGGAGCGAGGCGCGCAGGTAGTGGTGAGCGACGCCGGCACCGAGCTCTTCGGCACCGGCACCGACGCCAGCCCCGCGCACGAAGTGGTTGCCGCGATCCACGCCGCGGGCGGGCAAGCACTGGCCTACCTCGGCGATCTCGCCACCGAGCACGGTGCGCGCGGAGCAGTGCGCGCAACGGTCAACGCGTTCGACCGCATCGACGCAATCGTGCACAACGCGGGGTTCACGCTCGGCGGCATGGCCTTCGAGGACGAATCGCTCACGCGGCTCGACGCACTGCTCGCCATCAATACTCGCGCGGCCTACGCGATGGCGCAGGAGGCGTGGCCCATCATGCAAGCGCAGCGCTACGGCCGCATCGTGTTCACCTCGTCGAGCGCATTGCACGGCTTGCCCCGATCGATCCCTTATTCGGTCGCCAAAGCGAGCTACATCGGCTTGACCCGCGGCTTGGCCGCCGAAGGCGCGGCGCACGACATCCGGGTCAACGCCGTCGAGCCGGCTGCCGCGACGCGCATGGCCGACAACCTCGCCGAGTCGGAGTTTCGCGACTGGTTCCTGTCGACGATGCGCCCCGAGTTGGTCTCACCGCTCGTCGCGCTGCTGGCCCACGAAGACTGCCCCGCCAACGGCGAGTTCCTCGTCGCCGGCGGCGGTCGCGTGGCCCGCACGCTGCTCGCCGAAACGCGCGGTTACGTCAATCACGATCTGACGCCCGAGGACGTGCGCGACCATTTCGCCGCCGTCATGCACGATGACGAACACGTCGTCATGCGCGACGGAGTGCACGCCGTCGCCTACAACGCCGAGGTGTTGGGGTTTCGTGCGACCGAACCTGTCACCATCGCCGCGGGTGCCGCGGCGCCCGAAGACGTATCGAGGAGTATGCAATGACGACTACCACCGCCTTCCTGCCCAAGGTGCTCGAACCGTACGCAGGACAGATCCTCGACGCCGACAGCCACGAGTACACGCCGATGAACATGTGGGAAGAACAGTTCGGGTCGGTCGTGCGCGAGTTCGTGCGGGCGTTCGAAGGGTCCAAGATGCCGATCCGGCGTTTCGTCGCCGCCGACGACACCGAGATCACCGCCGACACCGTGTGGAACACCAAGTTCGCCAGCGCACCGGGCGCGTTCGATCTCGAACGTCGCGCCGAGGTGCTCGACTTCACCGGCGTGCGGCGCCAGATGATGTTCCCCGGCAGCATCGGCCTCTACGCGGTCAGCTTCTACTTCCGCTGCGATCAGTTCCCCGACATGTTGAAGACGATCACCGGCAACCGCAAGGCATACGCGCTCGAGTTGATCAGCGCGTACAACGATTGGTGCATCCGCGTCGCGCGTCAGACCGATCGCATCCGCGCCGTGGGTGTCGCACTCGCGGACACCGTCGACGCGCTCTACGCCGAATGCAAGCGCCTCATCGACCACGGCGTGCGCGTCATCTGGCTGCCCAGTGCCGCACTACCCGGCGGTGTCTCGCCGGCGCATCCCGACCTCGACCCCATGTGGAGCCTGCTCGCCGCGGCCGATGTGCCGGTGATGGCGCATCTCGGGGCCGATGCCGACTTCTTGATGACGACCGCATGGCGCAACGCGCCCGCGTTCGTCGGATGGAAGTCGGGCGAAGAGTTCCAGATGGACCCGTGGACGCTGTCGACGCTGCACCTGCCGGTGCAAAACTTCCTCGCCACCATGGTGCTCGGCGGTGTGTTCGAGCGCCATCCTCGGTTGCGCTTCGGTTCGTGCGAAGTACTGGCGCAGTGGGTCGGGCCCCTGGCACAAAATCTCGACTTCTGGCACTCGCACTCGCGCAAGTTCTCGCTCGACAACATGGAGGGCGAGTTGCCGATCACGATGAAGCCGTCCGACTACATCCGGCGCAACGTGCGGCTGTCGCTCTTCGACATCGAGCCGGTCGATGTGTACATCGAGCAGTTCGACATGCCCGAGATCTATTGCTACGCCAGCGACTACCCGCACCCCGAGGGCGGCAAGGACCCGATGGGCGACATCAGCGGCAAGCTCGAACGTTTCGGCCCTGACATCATGCGCAAGGTCTTCGTCGAAAACGCCGAGTGGCTGCTGCCCGACTGAACCCCGCGCTCCGCTCTGAAGGGCCGCGCGGGCCCCGCGCGCCGCGCTGAAGAGCCGCTCGGCCGCTACGACAACCGAAAACCTTCGTAGCCGGCCGCCGCCACCTCGTCGCACTTCTGGCGATACAGCGGTTGTCCGCCGATATAGGCCTGGTAGACGCGTGGCTTGCCGGGCACGTTGGCGCCGATGTACCACGAGTTGCAACTCTCGGATGCGCGGATCGTGCCGTTGGCGAGCGACGCCACGTGTTCGACCCAGGCATCCTGCGCATCTTCCGTTGCCTCGACCGTCGTCATCGCGTTGTCGCGCAAGTGCACGAGGAGGTCCGCGATCCAATCGACGTGCTGCTCGATGGCCATGACCATGTTGGTGTGCACCGAAGGGCTACCCGGCCCGGTGATCGTGAAGAAGTTGGGAAACCCGGCGACCTGCAAACCGAGCAGGGTGCGCGGACCATCGGCCCACACGTCACGCAGCCGCTCACCGTCACGACCGCGGATGTCGACGCGGTTCAGTGCGCCCGTCATCGCATCGAAACCCGTGGCGTAGACGATCACGTCGACGTCGAAGTGCGCGTGCTCGGTCTGCACACCGGTGGGTGTGATGCTGCGGATGGGGTTCTTGCGCAAGTCGATGAGTGTGGCGTTGTCGCGGTTGAACGTTTCGAAATAGCCAGTGTCGAGAATGAGCCGCTTGCAGCCGATCGGATAGTGGGGCACGAGCGACTCGGCCACCTCGGGATCCGCGACGTGCCGGCGGATCAGCTCGCCGTACAACTCGACACCGGCCCGGTTGGCGTCCACGTCGAACATCACGTCGGCCCATGCCCACGGCGCGCCCCAACCGAGCTCGTCGACTTTGCTCATCCGCACTTCGATCGGCGCGTCGAGGATCTTCACGTCGGTGTCGACCGGCGCGATCGTCACTGCACCGAAACGCAGCGTGCCGGCGTAGGCCTCGAGCTGCCGGCGCCGCAGGTCGGGGTATTCGGCTTTGATCGCTTGCATCTCGTCAAGCGGGATGGGCCGATTGTTGGCCGGTCGCGTGAACGCGGCCGAGCGTTGGAAGACGTAGGTGTGTTCGGCCTGCTCGGCGACCACCGGCACGGTCTGCACGCCCGATGAACCAGTACCGATCACCGCCACGCGCTTGCCGGTGAAGTCGAAGCCATCTTTGGGGAATAGACTGGTGAACAAGCTCACGCCGGTGAACGAGTCGATGCCGTCGATGCTCGGCTTCAACGGTGCCGAGAGACAACCGGTGGCCGCGATGACGTACTTCGCGACGAACGATTCGCCCGTATCGGTTTCGACCAACCACTCGTTGCGCGTGTCGTCGTACGTCGCGGCGACGACCTTCGTCGAGAGCTGGATATCGTGGCGCAGATCGAGGCGATCGGCGACGAAATTCAAATACCGTTCGAGTTCGGGCTGACCGGGCATCACCTCGCTCCAGTCCCACTCTTGCTCGAGCTCTTTCGAGAAGCTGTAGGAGTACTCGATGCCCTCGACATCGACCCGGGCGCCGGGGTAGCGATTCCAGTACCACGTGCCGCCGACGCCGTCGCCCATCTCGAGCACGTGAGCACTCACACCGATCTCGCGCAGCTTGTGCAACGCGTACAGACCGCCGAAGCCGGCACCGATCACGATCACGTCGAACTGTTGCGCCGATGCTCGAACATCGCTCGTCGTCGTGTCGGTCACTGGAACCCCCGTTTCACCGACCGAATACTACGGCCCGGGCGTCTGTCCGTAGAGCGCCAACGCGTTGTCCCAGAGGATCTTGCGGCGGGATTCGTCGCTGACTCCGGGCAGGCCGAGGAACTCTTCGGCCGCGTGTGGCCACGGTGAATCGGGGTGGGGATAGTCCGTCGTGAAGACGATGCCGTCGTCCCCGATCAGGTCGATCACCTGCCCGAGCATGTATTCACCCGAGTCCGCGGAGACGTAGCACTGACGACGGAAATAGTCACTCGGCGACGCCTGCAACACCTGGTTCGAGCCGAAGTTGCGACGCCGCGAATTCTCCCAGTGCTCGTCCATGCGGTGCAGCCAGAACGGGACCCATCCACAACCCGCCTCGAGAAAGGCGACGCGCAGGCCGGGAAAACGTTCGAGCACGCCGCCGTAGATGATGCTGACAGCCGCGATCATCTGCTCCATCGGGTGGGTGCAGATGTGCACCTGCTCGGGATGCCGCAGCCGGCCGTTGACGACCTGCGGAAGCCGGGGAAAGCCACCTTCGTGCAAGCCGAGCGCCATCGAATGTCGGGACATCACCGACCACAGGTCGTCGTAGGCAGGGTCGTCGAAGTTGCGCCCGTGAATCGGATTCGGTCGGGCAAAGGCACCCGTGAAACCGAGTTCGGTGGCGCATCGTTCTGCTTCGGCCGCGGCGAGCGCCGGGTCGTGCAGAGGCAACATGGCGATCCCTTTCAGCCGCGCCGGATCGGTCGCGCAAAAGTCCGCCATCCAGTTGTTGTACGCGCGAGCCAGAGCACCCGCGAAAGCCGGCTCGATCGAGTCGCTCGCCAACACGAACAGACCGAAGGACGGATAGAGGAACGAGATGTCGACGCCTTCGCGATCCATATCTCGCACCTGCGCCGGCGCCGAGAACCCCTCGGCATACGCGGCGGGGAACAGTTCGGCGAACGTGGCCTGAATCCGTTCGGACAATCGAGCGACGTCTTCAGCCGAACCGCCCGGGCTCCACTGTCCCGGCAAGTTGACGGTGAAGTCGTCGAATTCGAATCCGAATGTCAACCCCACTTGGCGCGGGGCGTGTGCCCGAAACGGCTCGTCTAGGTACTGCTCCCAGAGAGACGCGGGTTCGATGACGTGCGCGTCGGCGTCGATGATGCGGATGCCGTCTCTCATGCGGGCGCCTCCGTGCGTTTCTCAGGACCGGTGTATCAGGAGCGTTCCCAGCGCACGAGATCGTCGATCTCGCCGCTCTCGACGTCGTAGATGAAGCCGGCGATGTTGTTGAGCGGCCCGAGAAACGGCGTGCCGGCGAGCAGTTCGATGTCTTCTCGCAGCGCCGCGGCGTGGTCGTCGATCGGGAAGAAGCCGAGATCGGCGCCGGTGAGGTTGCGCAGCTCTTCGTCGGTCACGCCCGCCAGACCACACTTGGTGTGCTGCATCACGACGACCGTGTCGACGCCGAGGACGTGGCTCGACAGCGCGAGGCTGCGCAGCACGTCGTCGGTGACCCGACCCCCGGCATTGCGGATCACGTGGGCCTCGCCGAGGTGCAGGCCGAGGGCGGCGAACACGTCGATGCGGGCGTCCATACACGTGATGACAGCGAGCCGCCGGCTCGGTCGCGCGTCGGCCACGTTCGCCCGGGCCGCGGCGTAACCCTCGTTCGCGTCGAGGAGGCGGATGATCTTCTTCATATCGATCTGGCTACGTGTCGGATCGTGGTCGTCAACTGGGGCGGCTACTTGGACTCCCAGCCCTTGCGAACCGCCTTTTGGGCGGCTTGCTTGACGTTCTTGGCCGCCCGTTTTTCTTTGAGGGTTCGGCCGGGTTTCTTTGCCTCTGCCGATGGTTTCGATTTCTCTGCCATGACCACACCCTACCGGCCGCTCTGACGGGCCGCTCGCACCCGAATCCCCCGGTGTCTTCCATTAGGGTGCGGTTCGCATGCTCCGCTTCCCCCGCTGCGCGTCGTCGTGAACGGCGAAATCGTGCTCATCGACTCGCCTGCCGTCGACGGTGACGGTGGACAGACCATCGCGCTGGCTCGTTCGGGCTGGTCGAAGTTGAGTGTCGTACCGTTCGTGATCTTCCACGCGATGCCGCTGCTCATCATCTTCACCGGCGTCACCAGTCGCGCGGTCGTCATCGCGCTGGTTACGTACTTCGTTCGTCTCCTGGCGATCACCGGCGGCTATCACCGCTATTTCTCGCATCGCACGTATCGCACCGGCCGCGTGCGCCAGTTCGTGTTGGCACTCGTCGGCGTCACCGCGGTGCAGCGCGGGCCGCTCTGGTGGGCCGGCAACCACCGAGCGCATCATCGCTATTCGGATACCGAGCGAGACCCCCACTCGGCTACGCGCGGCTTCTGGTGGAGTCACGTCGGTTGGATTCTCTCGGCCAACTACGCCAACACCAACGGCGCGCTCGTGCAAGACCTGGCCCGCTATCCCGAGCTGCGATTCATCGATCGCCACGACTGGATCGGGCCGTGGTCGCTGGCGGTGGTCTGCTTCCTGCTCGGCGGATGGAGCGGCCTCATCGTCGGCTTCTTCCTCTCCACCGTGGTGCTCTGGCACGTGACCTTCACCATCAACTCGCTCGCCCACATCTGGGGCCGGCGGCCCTACGCGACGGGCGACACGAGCCGCAACTCGCTGACCCTCGCATTGCTCACACTGGGCGAGGGCTGGCACAACAACCACCATCACCAACCAACGTGTACGCGGCAGGGGTTTCGTTGGTACCAGATCGACATCACGTACTACGTGCTGCGCCTCGCCGGTGCGCTCAAGATCGTCTCCGACATCAAAGAACCGTCGGCCGCCGCGCTGAAGCGCAACCGCACCCCGGCAAAGGCCCAGTAGTCGCTCTGCGCCGAACCGTACCGTCTACGGTTCTTCGAACGGGTTGCCTTCGACGTCCATTCGCAGTTCGAGGTGTCCCAGTTCGATCTTGTCGCGCGAGGTGCGGTCGCCGAGTCGGCTCGGCGCGAGGATTTCGACCGCACCGTCGTCGAGACTGCGCACGCTCGGCGGAAGAAGACACTGGTTTTCGGCGTCGTGGATGAGCACCTGGGCGTCTTGTGGCATTCGTTGCAATTGTCGAATGAAGTCACGCACAGTCGCCATGCGGGCAACCTACCAACCGATCGGCGGCAAACTCGCATTACAGTTCGGCCATGTCCGACAATCCACCGCTCGAGACCGGTTGGCTGGCGGATACACCCGTCGGCGACACCGTTTTGCGTCGTTTCTTGTTCAACCAAGCCGACGTCAACGACAAGATCGCAGAGGCGTCGGGCGGCCATCACGAGCGCACCGATGCTGTCGCGATGGCCGACGCCAACGGACCGGTGCCGTACTTCAACCAAGCGATCTTGTTGCAGCCACTCACGGCGGCCGACGACCCGACGCTCGATGACCTTGCCGCCTTCTACCGGGGCGCGACCGGTCGCATGCGCACGCTCTTGTCGCTGTGGCCGACCCCCGACCTTGCCCCGCGGGGATGGTCGCTCGTCGGCCATCCCGCCTTCATGGTGCGCGGCGGGTTCCCGGTTTCGTTCGAACCGGCCGAGGGCGTCACCGTGCAGACCGCCGCGACGACCGCCGACCTCCACGAGCTCGCCCGCATCGCCGTCGACGGCTACCCGTTGGACGAAGCAAGAGGCTTGCCGCCTGGCAGCCTGTTCCCCGACGCGCTGCTCGACACCGACGTCACGTTCCGTCTCGGCCGCCTCGACGGCGAGGCGGTCGCCGCCGCGGCGTGTCATGTCGGTCACGGCGTCGTCAATCTCTGCTTCGCCGCCACGCTGCCGCAAGCCCGCCGGCGCGGCGTGTGGGAAGCGCTGGTGTGGGCCCGCGTCAACTCGGGCCCTTCACTGCCCGCGGTCGCGTACACGAGCGATTACAGCCGACCCGGCTTCGAGCGCATGGGCTTCGTGCCCACGGTCCGTTTCACACTGTGGCTCGCATCGGATTGATCACTGTCGCCGGCGCGGCACGTGAGCGGCTACGAAACGCGATACAGACGATTGTGGTCAGTGTGCAGGAAGGGCTCGGCGAACTCTTTCATGCACAGCGTGGTGATTCGGCGTAGGACCAGGAGCCGTCGGCGTGCGCCTCGATCTTCACCGAGTAGTCGGTCGTGCTCGCCGCGGATGACAAGTAGAGATTTTCGGAGATGCCGTATGTCGGGGCGCCGATGCGGGCCACCAACTCGAACTCCGTGGCGTCGGCCGCAGCTGTGCCGCCCGCGATGACGACGATGCCACGCGGTACGACGAAACAACGCATGACCTGATTCGCGTCACCGTCCCATAGCCAGTAACCGACCTCGGTGTGGAACGGATTTTCTTCGCTGCCCCGCCACATCGCGCTGCGATAGTCGAGGCCGTAGAGATGTTGATCACCGTTGTCGACGGGGCCGAACGGCTTCTTCGAGACCTTTTCGCGGAATGGCGTGTCGAGAACTGCGTTCTGGGAATGCGAGAACGCGGCGTCGAGGCCACCTTCGCCTTGCCACTCGCCGATCAACGCCGCCAATGGGCCCCATGCCGCTGTCACCTATTCCTCCGTTGTTCGAGTCGCACAATTTAACGCGAGTTGGCCGCTCTCCTGCGGGCCCGGTAGAGCGCCAGTGCCTCCCGATGATCGACGATCGGCTCGGGATAGCCGGCGGCCAATCGCACGAGCGGCGGCGGGTCGTGGATGTCAGCGGGCGCCACGTCTGCGAGCTCGGGCACGTAGCGGCGCACGTAGTCGCCCGTGGGATCGAACCGCTGACCCTGCAGCGTCGGATTGAACACCCTGAACGCGTTGGGATCGTTGCCGGTGCCGGCCACCCACTGCCAGTTCAGTTGATTGCAGGCGACATCGGCATCGGCCAGAAGCCCCGCGAAGTGCGCCGCCCCGCGACGCCAGTCTTGATACAGATCCTTCGTGAGAAACGACGCCACGATCATGCGTGCCCGATTGTGCATGAATCCCTCGGCCCGCAACTGGCGCATGCCCGCGTCCACCACCGGATAGCCCGTGCGACCCTCGGCCCACGCCGCGAACACCTCGTCGTCTTCGTCCCACTCGTCACCGCGGGGACGAACGTCGAGCCACGCGCGGCGCGGATCGACCGCGAGCACCTGATGGAAGAAGTCGCGCCAACACAGTTGACGAACGAACGGACCGCCGCCCTCTCGGTCGCGGAGCAGCGTCGCGACTTCGAGCGCGGAGAGGCATCCGAAATGCAGGTAGGCGGCGATGCGCGACGTCGCGCCCGCTGCGAGGTCGTTGTGCACACCGTCGTAGTGAGACAAACCGGGCGACCACTCCCGCAACGCGGCCAACGCGGCGTCTTCGCCGCCGGGCACGACACGCGGCGACGGTGATCCGTCGGTCAGATCGCTCAGCTGAGGGATGGCACCGGCAGCGAGCGCCGACGGTGTGGCGATTGGTCCCGGAACCGCGCACCGTGCGCGCCAAGGTGCAGCCAACCATGCCCGGTAGTACGGCGTGAACACCTTGTAGTCGCCGCCGGTCTTCGTGCGCAGTTGGTCGGGCGCCACGATGGTGACTCCCGGATGCGTGTGCACCGCGAACGGTTGCTCGGCGGCGGCGTGACGCAGCGCGTCGAGACGGCGATGCGCCGACGCGGAGTAGTCGTCGCTCACGAAAACGGCACTGGCACCCACGTCCTTGACGAGGCGGGCCACCTCGTCGCTCCACCGACCGCGGCGCACGACGAGTTGCGACCCTCGTTCGCGCAACGACGCGTCGAGATTCGCCAGCGATTCGAGCAGGAACTGCCAGCGATTGGGCCCGACGTCGCGGCGGGCGACGATCGCATCGTCGATGACGAACGCGGGCACGATCTGATCACACTGCGCGATCGCCGCCGACAATGCGGGATGATCGCGCACGCGGAGATCGCGCGTGAACACCACGACTCCGAGCGCGCTCTTGGTCAAGCTAACTCCCGTGCGGCGAAGCCGCACCAATCCGTTGCGGCGGAGCCGCACTAGGTTGCGCGATGACGTCCACCGCGACCTCGATGTCTTGGCTCGCCGGCGGGCCGATCAGCACGCCGCGTAGCGGTGCGATGTCGGCGTAGTCGCGTCCCCACCCGATCGTGATGTGGCGCCGGGGCGGCATCTGATCGTTGGTCGGGTCGACATCGATCCAGCCGAATGCCGGCAGGTAGACCGCACACCACGCGTGCGAGGCGTCGGCACCCTGCAGCTTTTGCCGGCCCGGCGGTGGATCGGTCTCGAGGTATCCGCTGACATAGCGCGCCGCCAGCCCCACCGATCGGGCGCAACCGATGTAGAGGTGGGCGAAGTCCTGACATACGCCGCGACGGTGTTCGAGAACATCGCTCAACGGCGTCGCTACATCGCTGAACTCGGCGTCGAAGACGAAGTCGGTGAAAATGCGCCGCGACAGGTCGCGCAGCGCATCGATGACGTTGCGTTGCGAGTCGAACGACGGCGCGGCGTAGTTCGACAAGAGTGCCGACGGACGTACGTAGCGCGACGGCAGCCGTAGTTCACGCGCTTCGATGCCGACGATCGAACGATCGGCGACCGTCGCCGCCACGATCTCTTCCCACGACAACCCCACCTCGGGCACGGGCGCCGGTGGCTCGATCTCGACCCAGCTCATCGCCACGAGGTTCAGCATGTCGTGCGGCGCGCTCAGCGCCAAGTAGCTGAGATGATTGCCGTAGGCGTCGTCGAACTGGGCCCGGTGCGACGGCTCGGGCGTGCAGTACAACTGATGGTCGCGCACGTGTTGCTTGTCGAGCGACCGTGGCGAGAGACCGGCCATCAGATGCGCGCTCGACATCTCGTCGCCGTAGCGATAGGTGGTGCGGTGCGTGACCTGATACGCCGTCACGATCGCACTCCGAGCACACCGGGCACGTCGACAGGACTGAACCAGGTCGCGCCGAGCGCATCGACGTAGCGCAGCAGTGGGCCGCGGGTTTCGATGACCAACTCTGTCACCGGCACACCGCGCACCATGCCGTCGGCCAAGGCTTCGGCGGCCTGCAAGATGTGCGCGGTCATCTCGGGGTATTGCTGCGGCAGCGTCGCGTGGTGATCCCGGATGCGATCGAGTTGGAAGGCCACCGACCGCGGGTTGGTGCTGTCGAACACGACGAGATCCAGTAGCGCGTCGACGCGTAGATCACTGCGATAGCGGCGCCGGTAGGCGATGAGGCTTTCGCAACTCGCGAGCACGACCTCGGCGACCGGCGCGATGTCATCGGTGGGGATCAGTGTCTCTTCGATCAAGCCAAGCGTCAGTAGCGCCCGATCGACGCGCCGGCCGAGATCCCAGAACATCCAACCGGGGCCCCGGACGACGCTCTCCATACTCGCGCCCGCCAGCGCCGAGAGATCGAGCAGCAGGTCGTCGAGCGATTCGGTGAGCACGAACATGTGCTCTTGGTCCGCCACCCCATCGAGCGCGATACGGGCGTTCTCGACCCGGGCGATGACCCGCCACGCGGTCTGCGACAAGAAGGCACGCGCCGATCGCGCGCTGCCGACCAAACCGGAAAGGCTCACGCCAAGACTCGACACACCTTCGGTGAACACCGACCACAAGTCGGCCGGCGCGTCATCGGGCTCGGGGTCGCGCGAGGTGCGGGCACTACGCGCCACCCGCCGCAGCCCGGCCAGAGCGACCGGCAGCCACTCGGGCGCGCCGTGGCGTCCATCGGTCTCGACTCTGGTCGCGATGCTGTTCGTCGTCCTCGCGATCATCTCGGTGCGCTCGGCGTGGCGCCCCAACCAGAACAGTGATTCGGCCGATCGCGTGGGCAACGATCCGCGCAAGTCGACTTGCGGGAGTGCAATCGGCCGAGCGCGCGTCGCCGGCAGCGACTCTTGGGCAACGACCCACACGTCTTTCGTAACCGACGCGTTGCGGGCGCGCGCCACGCCGCCCGGCAGCACTGCAACACCGTCGCGACTGTTGACGACGGCGGTGCGGATCACCACCTCGACCGGCACGAGCGAGCGGTTGATGAGCGCGGGCGTCGTCGCCGATGCGACAACCTCACGAGCGCTGAACCGGTGGGGATTGCGCCTGATCGCGTCGGCCAGCGCGGTGGCCCCTTCTTGGGAAGTGCGCGAGCCGCGTGTGATCGTCACCGAGGCGTCGTCGTTGACGCAGTACACATCGAGCGCGTCGAGGTGAGCCAACGCATACGCGCATTGCGCGACATCGCCCAACCAGTAGCTCGCGGCGGTGGGCAAGAGCAGGCTCTCGTCGAGCAGTCGCTCGCAGATCTGCCGCTCGTAGGCAGCCAATCCAACATGGTCACCAATCGCCGTGCCGAGTGCGTTGGCGAGCGCGACACCACCCTCGCGGGCGGCCATCGCGAGGCCGGGCACACCCATGCCCCAACCTTCGATCGCCAACTCCAACGGATCGCACTCGACCGACGGCAGCGCGCGGAGTATCACGTCGACCGGCTCGAGTTGGCCGAACGACCGCAACAACACACGGCCGCCCCGCACAACCAGGTCGTCACCCTGCACGACGTGGTAGCCCAACGCGGTTGCCAGGTACGCGTATTCGAAATACTCGACCGCATCGAAGCCGGCGACGAGCACCACGATGCGCGGGCTGCTTCGATCGGGTGAAGCCAGCGCCGAGAGCGCTTCGCGCAGCCGCTGCCACCATTCGGTCTGCGCCATCGGCGCCATGGCCGTCGCCGCTTCGGGCATGGCCCGCGAGGTGATGACGCGGTTGAAGGCGGCGTGGCCGAGGCCGGCGGCGATGTCGACGTAGTCACCGACCGCCACGAAACCGCCGGCGCTGTCGCGCACCACGTCGACGGTTTGCAGTGCGACCATCGGACCGTGCGTGGTGATGGCCCGGCAGGCCCGCGCGTAACGGGGATCCCCCAACACCATCTCCGCGGGAATCACTGCATCGTGCAGCAACTGTCGGGGACCGTAGAGATCGTGGGCGACGGCATCGGCGAGCCGGATGCGTTGCTCGAGCCCGGCACTCAGTTGCTGCCACGACGCCTCGTCGAGACAGTACGGGATGGGATCTAGCGGTGGCGGCGTACGGGGATCAGCGCGATCGACATGTAACAACTGTGCCGCGCCCTCGGCGGCCACGAGGCGAGCGGCGAGTTGCTGGCGTTGGGTCAGATCGACGCTGCCGATCAACGGCAGCAGCTGATCCCACGGGTCGCGGGTAGAGCCATCGAGTGCTCGTAGCGCGTCCCATTGCCCCGGTTTGTTCGTATACCCATCGCCCGGCGGCCGGCGATCGATGCTCATACCTCTGCCTCAACCGCGAAGTACTGCGCGGTGACGGCGGCATGGAGGTCGGCGCTGGCCCGTTGCACGTCGTCGACCGACCGACGCAGGCTGACGAGATCGAGTGGTTGTACCTCGATGGACCGGGCGAGCGAGCCGAGTACACGGCACTGGTCGACGAGCGCCGTCGGGTTGGGCAATGTGCGCAACGACCGCGACACCTGCTCGGCGCAAAAGACCACCGATCGAGGAAACAGTTCGTCGGCGAACAAGAACGCGACCACCGTCTCACCCGTGGCGCTGGCGTGCGTCGAACGGCGGAACATCTGCAGACCCGCGACCGAACGCAGCACACTCGCCCACTGCACGTTGCCGTGCATCACGCCTTCGCCTTGTGCCCCGATGGTCGCCGCGTTGACGTCGATCACCCTCGTTGTCATGTCGGAGCGTTCGATGTACGTACCGAGGCGGATGAACGCGTGCGGTTCGCTGCGGCTCATGGTGCCCGATGTGATGCCGGCTGCGAGTTGGCATTCGGAGATCACACGATCGAGGAACCGGCGGCGCGACGCCCGCACGACACCCTCTGCGTTGTTGCCGGCGATGTAGAGGTACAGGTCGTTGACGGCGTGCCACAACTCGTTCGGCACGAGCTCGCGCACGATGCGCAAGTTTTCGCGGGCTTGCGCGATCGCGGACACGATGCTGCTGCGGTTCTCGCGATCAGCAACGAGGAAGCGCAAGACGGAGAGCTCGTCGGCCCGTTCGAAGCGCGAGGTGAACGTGAGCTCTTCGCCCGTGATCGCCAACAAGGGCGCCCACGTCACCGGCACTACGGTCGGGAGGTCGACGATGAGGTTGGTGTGCTCGCGGACGATACGCGCGGTGTCCTCGGCGCGCTCGAGATAGCGCGCTGCCCAATACAAACTTTCGGCTGCTCGTGCCAGCAACATGCAAATAGGTCAGGCAAATGTGGTGTCAGGTATGGGATGCGTCATGTCGACGACCCATGTGTCCTTGCTGCCGCCTCCCTGGGAGGAGTTTACGATCAGCGATCCTTCTCGTCTCGCTACTCGGGTGAGACCACCGCGCGTGACGTAGGAGAACGGTCCGGAAAGGATGAACGGCCGGAGGTCGACGTGGCGGGGCGCCACGCCGTCGTCGCACAGCGTCGGCACCACCGACAAGGCGAGGATCGGCTGCGCGATCCAGTTGCGCGGATTGGCGAGCACCGCCGCCCGGGTGGCGGCCAGCTCTTCGTCGCTGGCCCGGTCACCGATCATCACGCCGTAGCCGCCGCTCTCGTTGGCCGGCTTGACGACCAGCTCGCGCATGTTGTCGAGCACGAAGCGCAGCTCGTCGGGGTAGAGGCAGCGCCATGTCGGCACATTGGGTACGAGCGGCTCCTCGTCCATGTAGAAGCGGATCAGATCGGGGACCCACGCGTAGACGACCTTGTCGTCGGCCACCCCCGCGCCGGGTGCATTCGCAATCGCCACCTTACCGTCGCGCCACGCCTGCATCAGACCGGCGACACCGAGCGTGGAGTCGGCCCGCAGCTCGGACGGGTCGAGGAACATGTCGTCGATGCGGCGGTAGATGACATCGACGCGCTCGCGTCCCGAGATCGTGCGCATGTAGACGTAGCCGTCTTCGCCAACCGAGAGATCGTGTCCCTCGACGAGTTCGATACCCATGCGCCGAGCGAGGAACGAGTGCTCGAAATAGGCCGAGTTGTAGATGCCGGGTGTCAGCACCACCACGCAGGGATCGCGGATACCGTCAGGCGCCAACGCGCACAGCAACTCGCGCAGCTTGTCGACGTACCCGTCGACGGGCTGGACGCTCTGCCGAGCGAACAGGTCGGCGAACGCGATCTTCGAGATGGCGCGGTTTTCCAACATGTAGCTCACGCCGGACGGGACGCGCAGATTGTCCTCGAGTACGTAGACCTGCCCGTCGGAATCGCGCACGACATCCGAGCCGGAGATGTGCGCCCACGCGCCGTACTTGGGACGCACGTTGCGGCACTCGGGCCGGTAGTTGACCGAGTCGCGGATCAACTCGATGGGAAAGACGCCCGCCTCGATGACCAACCGCTCGTTGTAGATGTCGTCGATGAAGCGGTTGAGCGCGACCAGACGCTGCGTCAGCCCGGCCTCGATCGACTTCCATTCGCTGGCGTCGATGACACGCGGGATCACGTCGAACGGCCACGGACGGTCGATGTTGGTGCCGTCGTCGTAGACGGCGAAGGTGATGCCCTGCGTCAAGATCTCGAGGTCGGCGAGATTTTGCCGCGACTCGAGTTCGCTGCGGCCCAGCTTGCGCAGTTGTTCGACCACTGCTGCGGCCGCCGGACGCGGCTCGTCGTGCGCATCGAGCAACTCGTCGAAGAACTCGGTCTTGGCGCCACTGGACAGGTCGGTTCGCGCGGTCAACGGCTGGTCGGTCAGCATCTGTCCATCCTGGCGCTGCGCAGAGTCATGGCGACATCAGAATGATTACTTGTCCGCGAACAGTGTCTGACAGGAATCTGGCAGGCCCGTCTCGGCACCTGCGCCCGGGTTGCGATCGTCGCCGGGCACCGGGTGAGCGGGCGAGCCTCGCGGCCCTTCACCGCGGGGCGGAAGTGACGTCTGCGGCCGGCCGAGAGGGGGGACCGGCCGGCCGCGACATCACATGGGAGGAGCGTAAGGGTCGGAAGTGTCCGCACTGTTTCGTCCCCATTAACCCTCGGCCGCATGCACCACCGACGGTTACCCAGCAGTCGCGGAGTTCACACCCCGTAGATGCGGGCGGCGTTGCCGGCGAGGATTTTGTGCGCCGCCGCCGGCGCGAGATTGGCGGTGAGCGTCGTCGCGTGCGCTACCGAGTTGGGCCAAAGGGTGACCGAATGCGGGTAGTCACTGGAGAACATGGCGGTGTCGGCGAGATAGGGATGCGAGGCGACGAGATCGAAGCCGATCTGATCATCGAGCACCGTCACGAACAGATTGCGCCCGAGGTATTCGGTCGGCCGTAGCGTCGATGCCACCGTCGGATCATGCATCGCCGATCGAACGTCGACGTTCTGTTGCATCGTCTGCGCCCAGAACGGAATCCAGCCGAAATTGACCTCGCCGGCGATGATCCTGAGCTCGGGATGGCGTACGAAAACTCCGCCGAGCACCATGTAGGTGAACGGTCGAACGGCCGAGAAGAAGCGGTACACCGTGCCGCCCGCCGTGATGTTCTGCGCGACGAGTTCGTCCCAATCCGCATCGGACGGCTTGCCCCCGAACGTGCGATGAAAGGTCAGCGGCACGCCCGCTTCGGCCGCACGCGCGTAGAGGGGGTCGTAGTAGCGATCGTGATACGGGCGCGCCGGGTTGCCGGGAATGAACGCCGCTCGTGCACCTTTGGCGATGCAGCGATCGAGCTCTGCGATGCACAGCTCGGCGCCGTCGTCGACCGGCAGCATGGGTAAGCCGATCAGGCGATCACGATTCGCCGACTGGAACTCGTCGAGGATCCAGTCATTGTACGAACGCAGGCACGCCAGCCCCAGCTCGCGGTCGGGTTCGATGTACACGAAGATCGCGTTCGCGGGATACACGACGCTGACGTCGACACCGTCACGATCCATGTCGAGTACGTGGGCCCCGCCGTCGTAGTTGCCCGGCAAGATCTCGTCGAAGCGCAACCCCGACATCTTCTTCACGCCGTCGACCTGACCCGCGGTGGCCTCGATGCCCAGCGTGCGCTTGGGCGGCCCGCCGTCGAAGCTCCACCCGTCGCCACCGTCGGCGCCACGGCGCATCTTGGGAACCCGCGCCCGCAGGGCGGCGGGGACGTGGTCGAACACGTGAGGGGGTTCGTTGACGTGGCAGTCGGCGGAAATGATGCGAAGGGTCACGCAGGCCAGCGTAATTTAAACAAACGTTTGAGTCAATGCCTCGAGGTATCGCTGCTCCCTTCGATCGTGAACGAGACCCCGTCGCGGGCGAGGTCGACCGCCACCCCGCTGCCGGCGGCTTGTTCTCGGGCCCGGCGCAGGATCGACTCGACCTCGGCGTCGGTCCGCGACGGGTCGTGGTGAAAGAGCAAAACGCGGCGCGCGCCGGCCGCCGCGGCGAGTTCGAGCGAGTACTCGTAGGCGGCGTGGCCGAAGGCCCCTCGCTGTGGCAATTCGAGCGCGGTGTACTGCGCATCGTGCACGAGCACGTCGACGCCGCGGGCGAGATCGAGTGCGTCCTCGTGCAGCGCGCCGATGCCGCTCGGCCCCGCGCCGCGGTCTTGCGGCGCGTGGTCGGACAAGTAGGCCAACGAACGATCGCCGTCGCTGACGCGAAAGCCGAGTGTCTTGCCGCCCTTGTGGGGAATCTCTCGCACGAGCACGTCGAATCCTTCGAAGCGATACGCGCCGCGATCGATCACACCGAAGGACCATTCGCCGCGCAGTTGATGCGGGCCGATCGGGAAATGCGGTGGCGACATCGTGCGGGACAACAACTCGGCCGGCTCGACCCCTTGCTCGGGAAGGAAAAGGCGCGTGCACGCGTCGGGTCGGTCACCGGCAGAGAAGAACGGAAGCCCCTGCGTGTGATCCCAGTGCAGATGACTGAGCAGGATCGTGCCGCGAAACGGCGCGCCCGCGAGCACGTTGGTGAGATTGCGCAGACCCGTTCCGGCGTCGAGAACCAACGTCGGCGGTTCGTCGTCGTGCCCGATCGCGATGCACGAGGTGTGTCCCCCTACATGGATGAAGTCCGCCCCTACGGCGGGCGTCGACCCGCGTGCACCACAGATCCAGACGCGCACGGTCAGGCGAGCTCCTTGCGATGACCTGTCGACAATGCGTCGAGCGCTTGGCGGTCGATCTGCGCACTGGCGACGGCCGCAACTTTACATGGCGTGATGGCACGAAGCGTTGACGTGCGACGACCACCTTCGAGAGCGGCACGTTCGCCCACGACCGCACCAGGGCCCAATTCGGCAACGATCGTGCCGTCGACGTCGACCGACAAGACGCCATCGAGTAAGAGAAAGAGTTCATCTCCCTCGGTTCCCTGCTCGACGAGCGTGACGCCCTTCTTCAGTTTGCGAATGTCTGGCTTTTGCCCGCCCCGCATGATCGAGTTGGAGAGCTCGCGCTCGAGCGCGGTTTCGACTTCGGTGACGAGCGCCGGCGAATCGAGATCGCCCCATGGGGTGTGCTTGCCGAAGGCGCGCTTCCACCAGTCCTTGAACTGCGTCGTGCCGCTCTTCTTCGCGAGCCGACCCGTCTCGTCGTAGATCCAATGCCGCGGGAACGGGCTCGCTCCCGTTACCGAATGCTCGACGCGCCCATCGGCATGAATCGTCAACGACAACGTCGTCCACGCGATCGGCGCGCGGTATTGCACGAACGGCGGATGACGCACGGTGCGCGGCGCGGGCACGCCGGTACGACCGCCCGCGGTCTGCGTGAAGCGCACCCACCCGTCGCCGCGTTCGGGTTCGGCGAGGCGATCGGGCAGCGGCGTCGCATCGACGAACCACGATGCCAATGGAACCTTGACGCGCGTGGCACCGATCGATCCCCCGCCCAGGTAGCCGCACCGAGTGATCTGGCCGTCGTCGACTTCGATCCACGCCGCGAGGTGATTCGCGAAGCGGAATCGATCGGCGACGCGGAGGCTCTCGAGTGTCTCTCGCACTTGAGGCCCGATGCTGTCCGGCGGGGTTTGGTCGTAGTGGAAGGTGCCGAAGGAGAAGGGCAGCTTTGGCATGCCGTCGATCGCTTCGGACGGAATCCACGAGATGGAGGTGACCGAGCTGGTGATTCGCATGGTCATAGCGTCGCGCGCCTGGACGAGAAGTGAAACTGTGCCGGCCTCCCCCGGACGGGGTGGTAGCCCCACTATGTAGCGGCAGGACAGCGCCCTTGTGCCGCGACCCCTCGATGCGGTCAGAATGCACATGTGAGCGAATCGCGCATCACCGTCTTTCTCGCCGACGACAGCGTCCTCATCCGTGAAGGGGTGAGGGCGATGATCGCCCGCGAGCGTGACCTCGAGGTCGTCGGGGTCGCCGAGGACTATGACGGCCTCGTCAGCGGGGCGGCCGAGTTGAACCCCAACGTGGTCGTGTCCGACATCCGCATGCCACCCGCGTTCCAACGCGAGGGCATCGACGGCTGCAAGGAGATCCGCAAGCAACATCCCGGCACCGGCGTGGTGATCCTGTCGCAGTACGACGATCCCGACTACGCCATTGCACTGCTGTCCGAAGGGGCGGTCGGCTACGCCTACCTGCTCAAGGACCACATCGCCGAAGGCGACCAACTGGCGCGGGCGATCCGCGAAGTCGCCACCGGGGGCTCGATGCTCGACCCGGCGATCGTCAACGCCCTGATGCGCCCGATGACCTCGGCCGGTGACTTGTCCCGGGAGGATGAGCAACTGCTGTCGATGGTCGCCGAGGGCAAGCCGATCAAGGCCATCGCCGCCGCCACCCAGGCCACGCCGGCGGCCGTCGCCGAGTTGGTCGAGCGGCTGTTCGTCAAGCTCGCCGCCGGGGTCAGCGCCGGCAGCGAGGGCGCGTTGCGCCGCCTCCGCATGTTGCACGAGGCGATCGTCAGCCGAGAAGAACAAGGCGAGACCCTGTCACGGCTGCTGCCGTCGGGCCTCGCCGAAAAATTGCGCACCGATGGCCGCAAGATCGGCGAGACCGAACGGCTCACGGTCACCGTCTTGATGTCGGACATCCGCGGCTATTCGACCATCGCCGAACACGCGGACCCGACCCAACTCGCGCAGCAACTCAACTTGCACCGCGCCGAGATGAACCGCGCCATCCTGGCTGCGGGCGGCACCGTGATGCAGTACGTCGGCGACGCGGTCATGGCGGTGTTCGGTGCGCCGGTCGCCTACGAAGATCATGCCGACCGCTCATTGCGCGCTGCGATCGCCATGCACGATGGGCAGGCCGCCGTGAACGAGCGTTGGCAAGCCGATGGACTCCCGCCGTTCGGGCTCGGCATCGGATTGTCGACCGGTGAGGTCGCCGCGGCGCTGCTCGGCTCGGAAGAGCGCGTCGAGTACACCGTCGTCGGCGACGCGGTCAACCTCACGCAACGGTTGCAGCAGTTCGGTCAACCGGGACAGACCGTGCTCTCCGAACCCACGTGGGTCGCCCTCACCAGCCCGCCGACGAAATTCGAACAACTAGATCCAGAAATGGTCAAAGGACGCGACACCCCAGTGGTCGCATATCGCATCACCGGAACAGGAGAATGACATGACCGACATCGTCGTCGAGGCCAAGGGCGTGTATCGCACGTTCGAGCAGGAGCTCGCGCCGATCCGAGCGTTGCGTGGTGCCGACCTCACTGTCACCAAAGGCGAGTTCGTCGCGGTGATGGGTCCATCGGGGTGCGGCAAGTCGACGATGCTCAACGTCATCGCCGGCCTCGACCGACCCGACGAAGGCGAAGTGATCGTCGCCGGCCAAGATCTCACCAAGCTCGACGAGAACGGCCTGGCGTTGATGCGGCGCAAGCACATCGGCATCGTGTTCCAGTTCTTCAATCTGCTCGAAGGCATGACCGTGCTCGAGAACGTGATCATGCCGGCGCTCATCGTCGGCATGAAGCGCCGCCCGGCCGAAGCGCGGGCCCGCGATCTCCTCGATCTCCTCGGCATCGGCGACAAGGCCAAGCAGGCCCCGGGAGCACTGTCGGGTGGTCAACGCCAGCGTCTCGCCATCGCTCGGGCGATCGCCAACGAACCGACGCTCATCCTCGCCGACGAGCCGACGGGTGCCCTCGACAGCGAAGGTGGCGACGAGATCCTCGAGCTCTTCGAACGACTTCACGCGCAAGGCCAGACGATCTTGTTGGTGACCCACGATCAACCCGTGGCCGATGCTGCCGCGCGGATCGTACGGATGAAAGACGGCCGCGTGGTCGACGACGGCCTCGAGTCGATGACGGCCGGCGCGACTGCTGCTTCCGCGAGCTGAGAAACGCAGACGCCGGACGCGCACCATGTATCCGACGTGGTTCTACGCCCGGCGCGATCTGCGCGCCCGCTGGGGATCGTTCGTCACGTTGGGGGTCATCGCCGGCCTGGCCGCAGGCGTCGTGTTGGCCGCGTGGGGCGGCTCGCGTCGATCGGCCTCGGCTATCGATCGCTTTCTCACCGCGACGCACGCCTCGTCGATCGGCGGTACGTCAAATCTCGTCGACGACGAGACGTTCGCGAAAGTCGCGGCGCTGCCGATGGTGACGGCCGGCTCGCGGGCAATCGTCTTCGCCATCGTCGTTCCTGAACTCTTCGCACGAGGCGAATTCCTCCCCTTCCTGGGCGACCCCTCCGGCGTGATCGGAACCGAAGTCGAACGCCCGTTGGTGATCGAAGGGCGCCGCGCAAACCCTGATTCGGTTGACGAGATCGAACTCGACGAGTCGGTCAGTCGCGTTCTTCAAAAGGGTGTCGGTGACACCATCACGTTGGCGTCGATCACCGCCGCCACAATGAGTGACTTCGAAGCGAACGGACGCGACGGACTACCCGAACCCGACGGCCCGCCCCTCGACTTTCGGGTGGTAGGAGTCGTGCGCCGCGCCTACGACCTCGTAACGACCGACACGCCGCCCACGTTGTTGACCCCGGCATTCACCCGTGCGTACCGCGACCAGATCGGCAGCCTCGGCAGCGTCGCCTGGTTTCGTTTGCGCAACGGCGTCGCCGACAACGAGGCATTCACTGAACAGGCCAAAGCCATCGTCGGTAGCACCGATCTCGTTTTCGAAGAGGTGTCGCTGCAGGACGCGATCGGCGACGGACTCAACGTCTCGCGCGTCGGATTGCTGATCTTTTCCGGCGTCGGAGCGTTGGCGTTCGCGATCGCCATCGGGCAGTCAGCGGTACGCACCGCTCACCACGGTGAGCGAGACCGTGCGGCACTCGACGCGCTGGGCCTTACACGGCGCCAGCGCGTGGTCGCCGCGGTTCTGCCTCTGGTGTCTACAGCGGCCGTGACGCTGGTGCTCGCCGGTGTGATCGGCCCGGTTGCCTCTCGGCGAGTGATGACGGCAGCGGCGCGGCGCGCCGATCCTGACTTCGGCTCGCGTTTCGACGCGCTCGTTCTCGTCGGCGCCGTCGTCGCCGCCTTGGTGCCGCTTGTGGGAGGGGGCGTGGCCGCGCTGCGCCGCGGCGTCAGCGAGCGCGAGTTCTCGACGCGGTCGTGGTATTCCTTGCCCGTGTCGAGCCCGACCGCGGTGGCGGGAGCGGCGATGGCACTACGTCCGGGTCGCGCTGATCGCGCGGTGCCGGTGCGGTCGGCCTTCATCGCGACCACAGTCGCGATTGCCGGAGTAGTCGGTGGTCTCGTCTACGCCCACGGCCTCGACAAGCTTTCCCAGGACCCACAACGGTGGGGATTCACCAGCGATGCGTTGGTCTCGGCCTCCGACGATGCGTATCAAGGTCTTCTCGAGTCCCCCGACGTTGCGGGACTCGCCGATTTCTCGTTCGGATTGGCCATCATCGGTGGTCGCAGCCTGAGCGCGCTGGGTCTCGATTCGATCAGGGGTGCCGGTATTGGCTACGAGGTCATCGAAGGCCGCGCGCCGGCCGCCGACGACGAGGTGGTCCTCGGTCGCGATGCACTGCACACGCTCGGCAAGCGACTCGGCGATGAGGTCGAAGCCGATGGAGTCGACGGCACCATTCAGCTACGGATCGTGGGGCAAGCGGCGTTCCCGTCCCTCGATGGTCGAGGCTCGTTGGCCGGGGCTGCGGGCTTCACGCGGGCAGGATTCGATTCGCTTTCGACCAACGCCGACGACAACCTTCACCAAACACTCGTCGACTTCGCGCCGGAGGTCGATACCGCCGAGCTCTTCCAGCGCCTCGGTATCGCATCTGATGACGTTGCGGAGCCTGTGATGCCGAGCGAGATCGCGAATCTGCAGTCGGTCAGATCGCTACCAAAGCTGCTGGCAGCATTCTTGGCGGCGCTCGGTTTGGCCGCTCTCGGGCACACACTGATCACGACCGCAGCACGACGACGTCGCGACCTGGCCATCGACCGCACACTCGGGTTCCGCGTCCGGCAGGTGGGCGCGACGATGGTGTGGCAGTCCGTCTCGTTGATCGGGTTCGCCGTCGTTGTGGGCCTGCCGCTCGGCGTGGTCGCCGGAAGGTTGACCTGGACGACGGTCAGCCGCAATGTGGGCGTGCGCGTCGAGAACCCCGTGCCTGCGATCGCATTGCTGGTGGTCGTGGCCGTGGCGCTCGCGACCACCGCCGCGATCACGTATCCCTTCGGCTATCGACTCGGCCGGCGCAGCCCGGCGGCCGTCTTGCGAGCGGAATGACGATGCGGGCCGGTCCCACTTTCCTCTTCGCTCGCAACGAGTTGCGGCGGCGTTGGTTCAGCCTGCTCGGCCTCACCTTGCTCATCGCGTTCGCCGGAGCGTTCGTGCTCACCACCGCTACCGGTGCTCGGCGCGTCGCCACCGCATGGCACCGATTCGGTGAGGCAACGCGAGCACCGAATCTCGTGGCGATCGTGCCGGTCGACCAGCTGGAGACAACCGCGAGTGAGCTACGCACGCAACCCGGGGTCGACGGCGTGTCGGCCCTCGCATGGCTACCGATCCGACCGAAAGAGCTCGATGATCGGAGAGAAGGTGGCTTCGCCGCAATGTCCACCGGGTTCGGAAGCGACGTGTTCCGAGCGCTCGTGCTCGACGGTCGACTGGCTGACCAATCACGGGCCGATGAGTTCACGATCAACCCCGCGCTCTCGCGCATGACCGGACTGCGCGTGGGCGACCACACGACCTTGGTGTCGGACATGCCAGGGGTGGAGCTCGACGCAACAGTGGTCGGCATCACGAAGAGTCCACTCGATACGGGAGCCAATGGTGGTGGCCCCGGCATTCTCTACACATTTGCTTTGGCACAACGCTTCCTCGAGCCGGTAAGAGCCGCTTCCGGCGAGGCCTTCCAACCGGCCCTCATGGCGCGTATCAACGCCAACCAGGAGGCGATCGTCGCACAACTGTCCGAGCAGTTCCCGGGGCGCACAGTGGCTGCGGGCGCCGTCTTCGGTTCGGAAGCGAAGACAGCCCTCGCGGTCGAGCAACGCGCTTACTGGATTCTGGCCGCGGTCGCCGGCCTTGCTGCGGTTCTGGCTCTCGGTCAGATCCTCGTCCGCTCGCTGCGCGTGGTGGGGGGTGACGTCGAGGCCCTGAGCGCGCTCGGTTGCTCTACGGGCCAACGGATGATCATGCTCATAACCGCACCGATGCTCGCGCTGACGGTCGGGGTGGTGACCGCGTTCGGATGCGCCTATCTGGCGTCGACGTTGGTGCCGACCGGGCTGGCGTCGCGCATCGATCCCGAGCCGGGCATCTGGGTCGAAATGCGGTTCGCGATCGCGGTCGATGTTGCCCTTGCCGTCGCGCTCATAGCGACGCTGCTCGTCACGGCGGCGCGGGTGGCTTCACGGCGCGCCGAGGCGACCGTCATCGCGCCACCGAGTCGCCTCACGTCGCTGTCCCATACGGCACCGAGTCTTCTGGGCCTGCGCGCCGCGCTCGGAGGGCCTGACACCGCGACGCGACGCAGTGCACGGGGCGCAACCGTGATCGTCGTCGCCGCGGTGGCCAGTGTGATCGCGGTGCCCGTGTGGACGGCCAGCCTCGACAACCTACGCGACACACCGCGCGCGCACGGTTGGGATTTCGACGCAGTGATCGAGGAGGTGAGCGCCCCCGCCGACGAACTCGCAACGATCGACGCGCTGGCCACGAAGCTCGACGCGTCTGCAACCACGTCGGCGATCGAACGAATCGATATCGCAACCGTGACCGCGGGCGGGGGCAACGAGATCGAACTCATGATCCTCCAACCACGGCAGCGGTCCTTGCACCCCACCCTTCGCCATGGGCGCGCCCCTGCGGGACCCGACGAGGTCGCGATCTCGACGCAGGGTATGAAGTCCCTGCACGCGGAGATCGGCGAGAGGATAAAGATCGAAACGCCGACCGGCAGCCATGAACTCACCGTCGTCGGCGAGGCGATCTTCCCGCAACTCCACAACGCCGACTGGGGCGGCGCCGCCTCGGTGACCGAAGCTGCAGTCGAGCCGCTCGGTCTCGCGGTCACGGCGACAATGCTGCTGGTCGACGTCGCATCTGGTCGATCCCTCGAGGATGTTCGCGCCGTCATCGGCCCCGACACACTCGTGCGGACTCCGTCGCCCCCGCCGATCGTCGATAATCTGCGCGAAGCAATCCCCGTCGTGCGCGTCCTCGCGATCTTCATTGCGCTGCTCGGTGCGGCCACGCTGACCCATACGCTCTTGACCGCATCGCACCGGCGGCGCCGTGACCACGGCACGGCTCGAGCGATGGGTCTCACCGGCCGTCAGCTCACCACCGCCTTCGGCTGGCACGGCGGCACCATCGCTCTCGTCGCGATCGCCGCCGGGCTGCCTCTCGGGGCTCTTGTCGGCGCAATCGCGTGGCGCTTGTCGGTGCGCAACCTGGGTGTACTCGACTCCCTCCACATTGCCCCGGTCATCACGGTCAATATCGCGGCGACGACTGCGGTCGTCGCGGTGCTCGGCGCCTTTGCCATCGCTATCAACGCGCGACGCGCGCCACTCGCGGCGTCGCTACGGACGGAGTGACCCGATGACCGCGACCGAAATCACGCGCATCGTCGTGATCGTGCTGTGGGCGATCACGACCGGCATGCTCGTGCGTCTACGAGCGCCGAAGCTCGCCGTCATCACCGGTATCGGCACCATCGCCGCCGCGACGTCGACACTCGCGGCTGCGCTGATCGCGCACCGCGATTTGAGCACGTCGTCGGCCGACCGACTGCATCTGCTCACCGGCATCGCACTCGGTGTGGTCGGGGCTGCCGGCGTGCAGTTGCTGCTGGCCATGCCGGACGGCTCGGTGCAGCCACGATCACAACGCATGCTGCTTGCCATTGCGTATGTCGCGGGCATCGCCTGCGGTGCTGCCGCGTTTGTCGATCGCCCCGACGTCCGCTGGTGGCTGCTGGCGCTGGCCGGCATCATCGGCGCAGCGCTCGGCGTGACCTTGTCGAATCAGCGCTACCGCCGGGCCAGCCCGCTCGAACAACGCAGCTTGCAGTGGTTCGGTCTTTCGATCGCGATCGCGGCCGAAGTGTGCATCGTCGTGCTGGCGCTGCACGTGATCGCCGACTGGCCGAGTTCGATCTCGGAGACAGCCATCTCGACCACCGGCATCATTGCGCTGGGCACGGCCGCCTCGGCGTCGCGTCGGCTCTCGGCACGCGTCGACCGAGCGCTCACCTACGCGGTGTCGTTCACCGGGCTCACGTCGATGGTCTTGGTCATCTACGTGGTTGTGGTGCTCAGCTTCGGCCGTTCGCTTTCCGACGGCGAGCGCAGCCTGTTGGTCGCGTCGATGGGCGCGGCCGGCCTTGCCGCACTCGCGTATCCCGTCGCCCGCGCCCGCCTCGAAGTCGCCGCCAACCGGCTGGTCTACGGCGAACGGGTTGCGCCCGACGATGCAGTGCGCAAATTCGGTACTCGGCTCACGCGCGCCGTGCCGATGGACGAGCTGCTCCTGCAACTCTGCGAGTCCCTGCGCAAGACGATGCGCCTGCGCTCCGCCGAGGTGTGGACCGGTAGCGACGGCGTCTACGAGGTCGCGGCGAGCGCGCCGCATCGCGACCGCGCACCGTTGCATGTGAGTGCCAAAGCCATACCGGTCACCGCCCGCGCCGGAGTCTCGGGGGGCACGTGGATCGAGATCTGGTTGCCCGAACTCGCCGAGGGGCGCGTCGCCGCGAACCTTCGGGTTGCGCCACTTGCGCACGGCGGCGACTTGTTGGGCATGGTCGTATGCGAGCGCAGCCCCGACGGTGACCCCTTCACCCGCGATGGCGACACCACGCTGACCGAGCTCAGCCGCCAGGTCGCCCTCGCGTTGCACAACGTCAACCTCGACTCCGCGCTCCAGGCCTCGCTCGACGAGTTGCGCCACAAGAACATCGAGCTGCACGAATCCCGCGCCCGCATCGTGGCCGCGGGCGATGCCGAGCGTCGCCGGCTCGAACGCAACCTGCACGACGGAGCGCAACAACACCTCGTCGCACTCGCCGTCAAAGTCCGGCTGGCGCGCGACGCGGTCGAAGACGACCCGGCCGACGCCATGTCGTTGCTCGACGAACTGCGCAGCGACCTCCAAGACGCTATTGCCGAATTGCGCGCGCTCGCGCACGGCATCTTTCCTCCGCTACTCATGTCGGGCGGCCTCGTCCACGCGTTGCCCGCAGCCGCGTCCCGCGCGACGTTGCCGGCCACCGTCGACTGCGTCGACCTCCAGCGCTACGAGCCAGAGCTCGAGGCGGCCGTGTACTTCTGTTGCGTCGAGGCGATGCAAAACGCCAGTAAACACGCGGGCGAGGGCGCCAAGATCGCGCTGCGGGTCTGGGAGGACAATGGTGAACTGTGCTTCACCGTCGCCGACGACGGCGCCGGCTTCGATGCAGCCGGCAGCGGCGGCAAGGGCCACGGCTTCGTCAACATGGCCGATCGGCTCGGCGCGATGCAGGGCTCACTCGACGTGTGGTCGGCACGCGGCGAAGGCACCCGCATCTCGGGACGCGTACCGGTGGTACTCGCAAGTGCGCCATCGCTCGGCCATTAGCGCCGTGCGGCACTAGCCCGTGGCGCGCCAGCTGTCGTCGCCGCCGTCGGCCCAGATACGCCGCACCGCTCGCGGGCTCAACTCGTCCTTGTTGACGTAGGCCGCCGCGCCACAGGTGCGCGCGTGCGGAGGCAACTGTTCGAGGGTGTAGGTCGACACGAGGACCACGAGCGTTTCGGGTCGGGCCTTGACGATCTGGGCCGTCGCCTCGAGGCCGTCGATGCCGCCCATGTTGATGTCCATGAGTACCAGATCGGGCTCGGTCTGCGCCGCCAACTCGACGGCCTGCTCGCCCGAGGTCGCTTCGCCCACAAGGGTGAATTCCCCAAGGCGCGTCACCACCGCCCGCAGCGCCGCCAGAAAGGGCGCCTTGTCGTCGACGATGAGCACACGGACGGGGTCCACGCCCCCATTGTCGCGTGCGCCGACCTATCCGAGAAGTAAGCCAACCCACGCCCGCAGGGTGGTGCTGGCACCCCTGTGCGCGTCGGAACCCACTCAGAGGTCGAATCCCCCGCTCAGACGGCCGCTGGGGCCCGAATTCCCGCTCAGAGGGCCGCTCGGGCCCGGGTCCGGGTCAGGACCGGACCCGTCGGCCAGGTAGACGAGTACGGCCTTGACCCGGCGGTTGAGGTCGGGCTCCTCGTTCAGGTGCAGCTTGGCGAAGATCGAGTTGGAGTGCTTTTCGACAGCCCGTTCGCTCAGGCCCAGCGCCGCGGCGATGGCGGCGTTGCTGCGGCCCTGCGCCATTTCGTGGAGGATGTCGCGCTCTCGCCCAGTGAGGTGCTGCAGTCGCGACGGCGGCTTGCGGCCCCGGGCGATGACCAGTTCCTCGACCACCTTGGGGTCGATCACCGATCCCCCGCTGCTCACCACACGGATGGCATCGACGAGCTGGTCGATGTCGGACACCCGGTCCTTCAGCAGGTATGCCCGCTGTTCGGACCCGTGCTCGAGCAGGGCCAGCGCGTACACCGGGTCCGCGTACTGGCTGAGGACGACGACGCCTACGCCGGGGTGCGACTCGCGAAAGCGGTTTGCCGCTCGGATGCCCTCGTCGGTGCCGGTCGGCGGCATCCGGATGTCGGTGACGACCACGTCGGGTTCCATCTCGGCGACGAGCGCCACGAGCTCGTCGAAGGTGCCGCAGGAGCCGACGACTTCGAGATTGGGCACCGATCCGAGCAGACGCACGACGCCCTCGCGCAACAACACGTTGTCTTCGGCCAATACGACGCGGATACCCACCGACCGCATCTTAGAGACAGCGGCATCGGTGATAGGGGGTTCAGGGTGTCGTGGCTGCGCCGCTGGTGACTACCTCGCCGATGAACACGGCCGGGTAGATGTCGACTCCGGCCCGCTCGATCCACGCCTGGATCAGGTGGCCCTCTGCGAGCAACGCCTCGGCCGCGGCCCGCGTCTCGAGCTCGAGGGTGACCATTACTTCGCTCGGATTGTCCACCGAACGATGCACCCAGTGGCGCACGATGCCTCGCAGCTCGCGGCGCCCGTCGCCCTCGCGAAAGCGGGCGATGAACTCGTCGAAGTCGCGGACCGAGTGGATCATCACGAGCCGCACCATTTCGGCTCCCGGCTCGGCGGGGCCGCTCGGGTCCTCGAGGTCGCTACTCATAGAGCTGTTGTGCGAGGTAGATGCTCTCGCCCAGCTGTTCGATCAGCGCGAGTTGAGTAGTGAGCCAGTCGAGCTGTGCCTCTTCTTGGGCCACCATCGCGCGCAACAACTGGCTGCTGCCAACGTCGCTCTCGCTGTCGCAGTCGGCGATGGCGGACTTGAGCTGATCGACGGCGCCCTGCTCGAGCGTCGCGTGCAACTCGAACATCTCGACGACATTTTCACCGACCTGGAACGCTTCGATGCGCTGCAGATTTGGCAGTCCGCCGAGCAGGAGCACCCGGTCCATCAGGGTCTCGACGTCACGCATTTCTTCCATAGATGACTCACGCAGTTTGTGGGCCACGCGCGAGAGACCGCGACTGTCGCAGATCTTCGCGTGCACGAAGTACTGGTTGATCGCGCCCATCTCGGTCGTGATCAAACCGTTCAACGCGTCGATCACCTTGCTGCGTTCCGTCATCGCCTACTCCTTCGTTGCGCGTTGAGCGCATTCTTGCGCACCGGCGCGGCTAGGCCGGTCAGCATGATCTCGATTGTGTGGCGACATTTGCCGCATTGGCTCGACGCTCCGCATTGCTCGCTCACCAGTTCGACAGTATTCGCGCCGGCGCGTATCGCTGCCTCGATCGTCGTGTTGCTGACTGCGCGACACAAACAGACGTACACCGGCGCCTAGCCCTTCGCCGCAGACACTATGTCGCAGGTGTCACTCCCGTCGACAATGGCGCAGCGAAGCCGGCGGTGACGAAGTCGATGACGATGTCGGCGAGACGGTCGGCTCGGAATTCGACCTGCCGCGCGACCCATCCGGGGAGCTGGTCGTTCGCGAACACCAGCTCGACCGCCTCCTTTGCCACGGCGAACCGAGCGACGCGGACGGCGGGTTCGAGCTGAGGCGTCACCCGCTCGAGCACTTCGAGATACCGGCGCGTGTAGGGCTCGAATGCCGACTCGAGCAGTGAGATCATGTCCGGCTTGCCTCGCAGATCGGCCTTGACCCGTATCCAGTGCCGGCCTCCGCCGTCGTGATCGGCGGCCAGCTCGGCCATCGGCACGACCAACGCCGCCACGAGATCCCGCAGCTCTGGTCGGGGCGAGGCCTCGATGGCGTCGAGCAGCTCGTTGCGCCGCTTGCCCAGCTGTGCCGCCCGTTCGACCACGATGGCCTCGAGCAGCCCGTCCTTCGAGCCGAAGTGGTAGCTGATCGCCGCGATGTTCGCGCGGGCCTCGGTCGTGATGTCACGCACCGACACGAATCCGATACCACGCTCGGCGAAGAGCCGCTCGGCGACCGCCAATATGCGCTGACGCGTCGACGGATCGTCGGATGCTTTGCGCGCGGCCATCCTTCGCACGCTACTTCCCGCTTCCACGGCCGCTCGGACCGACCTCCCGCTTGCACGGCCGCTCGGACCGACCTCCAGCCAGAATGACGCCATGAACGACCGCAGCGACACCACGCCCCAGATCGACGCGACGATGGCGGTGCGGAAGTTGGCGCACGCGCTGGTCGCCCACGAAGCCGGCAGCAGTCTGCTCGCGCGAATCGCCGAAGATGCCCAGCGGCTGGCGGCGGAAATCGAGCAGTACCCGCGCTTCGAGCGCGGCCCCGATGCGTTGCGCCAAGACCGAGCAGACGGGCCGCCCGCCGACGGCGCGCCGGTCGAGCATTTCGATCGCTGCCCGGTGTCCGGTTCTGCCAACCCGCTGGCGACCGATCTCATCGCGCGACGCGTCGGTGACGAGGTGCACTGCGAAGTCGAGCTCGGCCCGGCGTGCGAAGGACCGCCCGGCCACGCCCACGGCGGCATCATCGCCGCGCTCTTCGACGACGCCACCGCGTTCCTCACGCGCCTGTTGGACGAGACCTGCGTCGCCAGCGAACTCACCGTGCACTACCGCCGCCCGGTGCCGATCGGCAAACCGCTGCATATCGAGGCGCGCGTCGCGCGCAGAGAAGGCCGGCGCATCTACACCGAAGCCACCATGCACGACGGCGACACGACGGTCGCTCGCTGCACGTGTACAAAGGTGATCATCGAGTCATGAAGCGCGCCACGTGCGCACGTCGGTGACGTCGATCTCGATCACCGGACCCTGCGGCGGCACCAGCCCATAGTGCTGCGGATACTTTGCCGCGAGCAGCGCAATGGCCGTTGCGAATCGCGGTCCATCGTCGATGATGGTCGCAAGGCCGCGCAGCCGCACCCACCACAACTCCGCCCAGTCGTTCTCGTCGTAGTGGTCCACGAGCACGGTGACACGCGGGTCACGAGCGATGTTGTCGAGACGGTGCAATCGGCGAGTCTGTTTGGGCTTGTGGTCGACCGCGGTGACGATGGTCGAACCACTGAGCGCGAACGTGATCGGCACGAGGTCGACGGCGCCCGATGCTGCGAGCGTGGCCAAGCGGGCAACCGGCGCACGCGCCGCGGTCTCGACCAACTTGTCATCACTCATTGCAGACAAGTGCACGACAAGTGCGAGGGATCGTCATGATGTCGGCTCCTTGTAATTGCGTTGGACCGTAAGAAGCTGCGATCTTTGGCATCGGTGGGTCCGTCAGCTTTCAATCACTCTCACTACGCTCACCTCACTCCCGAGAAGTGGAGGACGCTGTGAGCCTTTCAGAACCTGATGTCGACAGCGAAACCTCCGCGCCCGCAAATGGCAAGAAGCCGCGCTGGACGTACCAGTGGAAAGAGCTCTACAGCGAAGTCATCACCTCGGGTCTGTGCACCGGGTGTGCCGGCTGCGTGGTCTCGTGTCCGCACGACGTCATCGGCTACACCCACGAACCGGGCGCCTACAAACCCTTTCATCTCGAACCCGAATTGGGCCTCGACAATTGCATTCACGGCGAGAAGGGCTGCACGTCGTGCACGCGGGCATGTCCCCGATTTCGCCTTTGGGAACCGGAGGCCAACGAGCATCTCTTCGGCCGCGATCGCGAGAGCGCCGAGCTCTCCGGCATCTACAGCGACATCATGCTCGTGCGCGCGACCGACGAAACGGTGCACAAGCTCGGCCAAGACGGCGGGCTCGTCTCCGCCATCTTGATCTGGTGCCTCGAAAATAAGATCATCGACGGCGCGTTGGTTTCCTATCTCGAGGGCGATGGCACCTCGTGGAAGGCGATACCCGGTGTCGCCACCAACCGTGACGAGGTCTTGCAGAGCGCGGGCAGCCGTTACACGTACTCGGCCAACACGTTGGCCCTGCCGATGGCCATCGAACGAGGCCTCGACAACGTGGCGCTCGTCGGCATGAGTTGCCAATCGTCGGTGCCGCCGATGATGTGGTCACGCCGCGTCGGCAAGATCGGCAAGCCGATCAAGCTCAACATCGGTCTGTTGTGTTCGAAGACTTTCGACGACTCGATCTTCGAAGAGCTGTTCCTCACCAAGTACGGGATGCAGCGCACCGACATCGTCAAGGTCAACGTCAAAGGCGCGTTTCAGATCTGGTTGCGCAACGGCGAGTTCCACGAGATTCCGCTGAAGGAATGTCACGCCTGGACGCGTGAGGGCTGCGTCCATTGCCCCGACTTCGCGGCGGAGCACGCGGATATCTCCACGGGTGGTATCGGGGCGTTCAACGACTGGACGCTCACCATTGTTCGCACCGATCTCGGGCGGGCGATCATGCAGCAGATGGTGCAAGAAAAGGTGATCGAAACCCGGCCGGGCGACGACGACCCGGGCGCCATCGCGTTGTTGCACCGCCTCGCCAAGAAGAGTCGTGAACGATGGCCGGCATGGGCCGCGCCCGATGCGCGTGTCGGCCTGCCCGAAAAGAAGAAGGCGGCGGCAACCGCCGACTGAACTGCTCCGTGCTCTGAACTGCCCGGTGCTCGCGATCAGCGAGCGGTGGTCGTCGTGGGGACCGTGGTCGACGCCGATGCACCGGCCGCAGTGGGCCCAACGGGTGCACAGCCTTGGAAGATCGTGAGGATGGCGTCGTACTTGTTCGTATTGGCGAGATCGTCGATGTTGTTGACGTCGTCGCCGACATGATCACGGAGATACGTCTCGAAGGATTTGAACGTGTCGAAGTGGATGCCGGTCGGAGCGGACAGGCCGTCGATGGTGCATTGGCAGTAGGTCGCCGCCGCTGCCGCACCCAGCTTTTGCGTCGAACCCTCGACGCAGGTCTTCGTGTAATTGTCCTTCACCTCGGCGGTATACGACTTGGGACCGAGGTTTTGCGAGCACCCGGCAAGCAGAACGACGGCAACGAGCAGTGCCAAGAGATGGGGGAGGCGGTTGAGCACGAGGGGCCAGGCTAGTGGCCCACCACGCCGAAATCGTGGTCGGCCGCCCAGACCTTGTGCCGCCGGGCCGACGTCACCGGCGATCAGAGCGGAATGACGTCTCCGGCCGGGGGGAATTCCCAGTCAGCCTCGCCGAGGGTCTCGAAGTCGTCGAGCGATGCATAACTCGTCTCGAAGGTCATCTCGCACACGCGGGCGCGGGCTTCGTCGTCGCGATCCCGCTCGATTTCCTCGTCGGCCGCTCGGGTCATTGCCGACCACAGGCCGGTGGTTACTCGAGGCATGGAATGCGGGTGTGATGCCATGGCCCGGTTTTCGTCATGCAGCAGAGATCACTGGAGAGTCATCTGGATCAACATGACGCAGATTGATCGAAATGGCCTATTCACCGGCGGACGCGCCGGCCCGACCGAGGACCGCGTCGAACATCGCGGGGGTCAGCTTTCCGGTGAACGTGTTCTGCTGGCTCACGTGGTACGAACAAATCAACCGCCGACCGTCGCGTAGCGATACCTCGACACCATGTCCGAATCGAGGTCGGGGCGACACTCCCAGCAGCGGGCACAACTCGTCGTACGCGATCTGACCCAACGCGACGATCGTGCGCACCTCGGTCAACAACTGCAGTTCTCGTTCGAGGTAGTTGCGACAATGCGCCCGCTCGTCGGGCAACGGCTTGTTGGCGGGCGGAGCACAGCGCACGGGCGCAGTGATGTACGCGCCCTCGAGGACGAGTCCGTCGTCACTGGCGGTGCTCGACGGTTGGTTGGCGTAGCCGGCGCGATGCAGCGCCGCGTAGAGGAAGTCGCCCGAACGATCGCCGGTGAACATGCGACCGGTGCGATTGGCGCCGTGCGCCGCGGGTGCGAGACCGACGATCAACAGCGTGGCCTGCGGGTCACCGAACCCGGGCACGCCTTTGGCCCAGTAGTCCCACTCTCGGTAGGCCGCCTTCTTCTCACGGCCCACCAACTCTCGCCATTCGACCAGGCGCTCGCATTGACGGCAGTGCTCGATCTCGGCGCTGATCGCGCGCAGCGAGTCGGCGCGTCGACGAGGGCGGGGGGTCGGGTGGGGCGGTGCAACCAAGTGCCGCAGGATACGGTGCCCACGACCGCCGCAGGCAATCACGCCGCGGCTACCGTGACACCAGGATCGTCGTATGCCCGCTCGCCCAAACGCCCGCTCACACGCTCGCAAATCGCCGCCGGCGACTCTCGTGCTTTTCGTGCGCCACGGCCAGACCCCGACCACCGGCACCACGTTGCCCGGACGGGCGCCGGGCCTGCATCTCGCCGACAGTGGCCGCACCCAGGCCGCCACCGCCGCAACCCGCCTCTCACTGCTCAAGCGCATCGACGCGGTCTACGCCTCGCCCCTCGAGCGCACGCGCGAGACGGCCGCGCCGATCGGCCGGGCCCGCAAGCTGGCGGTGCGCATCGACCGCGGCCTTCTCGAATGTGACTTTGGCGACTGGACCGGGCGCAAGCTGAACGACTTGCGCAAGCTGCCCGAGTGGAATGCCGTGCAGCGCTATCCGAGTGGCTTCCGCTTTCCCTCGGGCGAATCGTTCACCGAGATGCAGACGCGCATGGTCACGACAGTCGACAAGCTCGTGACGCGCCATTCCGGCGGCGTCGTCGTCGCGGTGTCGCACGCCGATCCCATCAAAGCTGCCGTCGCGCACGCGATGGGCGTGCACCTCGACCTCTTCCAGCGCGTGGTCATCTCGCCGTGTTCGATCTCGGCGATCATGTACAGCTTGTCCGGCGCCGTCGTCCTCTCGGTCAATTCGACGGGCGACGATCTGAGTTCGTTGGCTCCCTCGTGATCGAGCGACCATGAATCCCTCTTTCGAGATCGATCGGCCCGATCACTTCACGACGGGTGCCGTGGGGCCCAAAGGCCAGCGCATCTTCTACTTACAGGTGCGCCAAGATGGCATCGTCGCGACATTCAAAGTCGAGAAACAACAGGTGCAGGTGCTCGCCGACTACCTCGAGCGCATGCTCGAAAACTTGCCGCCGTCCAACGACTCATTCCTTACCAACACCGAAGACCTGCTCGAGCCGCTCAACGCCGAGTGGGTCATCGGCGAGTTGGGCATCGGCTATGACGAGGACTCCAACAAGATCATCCTGCACGCGCAAGAGTTGCAGACCGAAGAAGACGAGGAACCCAACGCCATCGCCCGCATCCATCTCGAGCGGCGTCAGATCATCGGCTTCGTGCGCCGCGCGCGCGAGCTCGTTGCTGCCGGCCGTCCGTTGTGCCCGTACTGCGGTCGGCCACTCGATCCAGAACAAGGGCTTTGTGCCTGTTACAACTGAGCATGAGCGACCAATCACCTTTTCGTGAACGCGGCCCACTCGCGACCGATGTCGCGCTCGACGTCTTGGAGGCGAGCGAGATCATCGTGATCGGTCGCATGCCGTACAGCTCGAACGCCACGTTCCTCGTCGATCTCGCGTCCGACGAAGAAGGTGAGTCGGTCGTTGCGCAGGGCATCTACAAACCGGCGCGTGGCGAGCGTCCGTTGTGGGACTTTCCTGCCGGCCTGTGGAAGCGCGAGGTGGCGGCGTTCGCACTGTCCGACCATCTCGATTGGCATCTGGTGCCGCCGACAATCGAGCGCGATGGGCCGCTGGGCGACGGTTCGCTGCAGCTGTTCGTGCCCCACGACATGGAGCAGCACTACCTGACATTGCGCGAAGACCCGCGGCACCGGCATGCGTTCGAACGGCTGTGTGTGTTCGACATCGTCAGCAACAACACCGACCGCAAGAGCGGGCATTGTCTCATCGGCACCGACGGCAACATCTGGGCCATCGACAACGGTTTGTCGTTCCACGCGGAGTTCAAACTGCGCACGGTGCTGTGGGACTTCGCCGGCGAACGCATCCCGCGCGACATCATCGCCGACATCGAGCGACTCCTCGACGACGGTCCACCCGAGTCCGTGACGGGCGCGCTCGACGAATTCGAGATCGATGCCATGCTGACCCGCACTCGCGCCATCGTGTCGAGCGGCTGCTTCCCCCGCGACAGCAGCGGAAGGCGCTGGCCCTGGCCGCTCGTGTAACGCGGCGGCAGTGCACCTGATGCGCGACAATTCGCCGGGTGGAGTGCGGATCGTGTCGGTCGCTTGTGGGAGAACTCGTGCTGACCACTGCACCACGGCTCGACCTCGACGAGTACTGGCGCGTCGAGCACTGCCACCCAGTTGCTGTCGCGGGATGGTGGGTGCTCGTACTACGCCGCCACGCTCGGGCGATTCACGACCTCACCGACGACGAAGCAACGGCCTTGGGCAAGTGGCTGCCGACGCTGAGCCGAGCCCTGCACGACGCCACGGGGTGTGAACTCGAATACGTCATGCAATTCGCCGAAGGACACGGTTTCCACCACGTCCATTTCCACATCGTCGCCCGCAGCCACGATTGGCCTGACGACCTGAAGGGACCGCGGGTCCTCACCGCGTTCGGTGTCGCCGATCCGATCCCTCCCGAGGCGGCGACGCGGATCATCGAATCCTTGAGTCGCTATATCGGAGTTCCCACGACAACGATCGTCGTGTAACGAGAGGAACGCTATGGACTACGGGGCGCACCTTCCGCTGATGGACTTCGGAGGCCATCCGTACACCCTTGATCACCTCACCGCGTACACGAGAACTGCCGCGCAACTCGGCTTCACTGCATTGTCGGCGAACGATCATCTCGTCTTCTCGGTGCCCTGGCTCGACGGACCGGTCGCGCTCGCGGCGGTGATGGAACACGCACACGACATGACGCTGGCAACGACGGTGTCGTTGGCAGTGGTCCGGCCTGCCGGCACAACCCGGCGGACCACCGATCTGGATCGGTAGCTGGGGCTCTGACGCGGGGCTGCGGCGCGTGGCCCGTCTCGCTGACGGTTGGTTGGCCTCTGCGTACAACACGACACCAGAGTTGTTCGGCGAGGCGTGGACATCGCTTCGCGCCCGACTCGACGCGCACGGCAAGAGTTCGGCCACGTTCCCGAACGCGCTCGCGACGATGTGGTGCTACATCACCGACGACCGCGCCGAAGCCGAGCGCATTCTCCACGAGCGAGTGATCCCCACCGTGCACCGGCCTGAGCAGATGCTCCGCGAACGACTCCCGATCGGGCCACCCGAATTGTTCGCCGAGAAGTTGACGGCATTCGCGAAGGCCGGCGTGCAACACGTCTTCATCTGGCCCGTCGCCGACGAGGTGCGCCAACTCGAACGCTTCTGGAACGAAGTACGACCTCTCGTCTCCGCCCCGCAATACTGAGCGGGTGACACTCGAATCGGCGGACCGCTATGCGATCTAGCGCCTGAAGTATCTGCGGCAGCGCTCGATGCGCAACCCCGCATGGCGAGACGCCGACTATCTCGGCCTTTACGTCACTCCGAGCTACATGAGGTGGGCCGACGAGTCGCCGCTCGAGCCCTTTCGGCGACCGGTGCTCGCTTCGCTAAGTGCTTTCCGTAAAGCCAAGGGCGACGACAGCGACGCTGCATGGCTGCGAGCGGTGCGCTATGTCGACCAGCTGATCGTGGACGCCGAGCGGAAGCAAGGAGACAAGATCCGAGCCCTGTAGCTGCGGTCCCTAGAAGTACATTGCGCAGATGACCGGTTTCGAGGTGCCCGCAGATCTCCGCTTCAACCGCGGAGCGATTGCCGATCCCGCGGCGTTCGCCCGTGACGCGAGTGCCGCCTCGTGGCTCTTCCTCTGCGGCGAACAATTCGCAACGATGGACGGCGGCATGTCCTACGCGCAAGTGCAAGCCGCGGTTGCCGAGTCGGAGAACATCGTCTCCGATCCGCCGCGCGTGTTCGACCTCGATGTCGCCCGTGAACTGATCGCCGCGATCGATCGCTTGCCGCGGCCCACGTTGGTCACGTGCCGCACCGGTCCTCGGTCATCAGCGGCCGTGTACCTGTACTCGGGTCTGCAGGCCGGCGCGTCGGCGAGCGAAGTGCTGGCGCGGGCCGACGCCGATGCCGCGCCCTTCGCGCGATCCGAAGAACTCCGGGCGCTCGTCGTTCAGGGCCTCGAAGAACCCGCCCCCGACGCCTGATCTGATGATCGAGCATGGCTCACGTAGAGATTCGCGGCGGTCAGCTAACGATCGCCCTCAGCCGGTTGGAGAAATTCCTCGCACTGCGGCGGGATGTGCGAGTGCCATTGCGAGCGGTTCGAACAGCGACGGCGCTCAGTAAGCCGCTCGGGCATCGCGGGCGAGATACGAATGGGATTCGCCGCGCGGGCTGCCCCGGGGCAGAGATTGATCTGCTGCGGCCCGCGAGCAACCTGGCGCGGCGGCAAAGCACTCATGGTCGTTTACCGCAATCGGCAGGCGCTCGACGTCGAGCTCGAACCCGGCGAATCCGGATACCGACTGCTCGTTGTCTCCGTAGATCGCCCCGACGAAATCGCGCAACAGATCACGGATGCGACGCGTTCATGAACTAGAGCCAAGGACTCGGGTCCACAACTCTGGGTAGTCGGCTTTCCAGCCTCTTGCGCGGGTTGGCGCTCGTGTCTCCGTTCTGGCAGCACAACTTCGAAGAAATCCCAGGTCAGATCGCGCATGGTGCTGCCAGAACGAGGGATCCAAAGAAGAAGCTCCGCATTTCGTCACCGGAGAATGAGCAGAGAACCAACTCCGCGACCGCTGCGTGGTGGATGGCGCGCCAGCGTTTCGTCGACAGTGGCCAACTTCGTCAACAGTGGCCACGCACCGAAAACAGGTGCCGGGGTAGATGCCCCAGAAAACGTCCCCGCGGGGACGTTTTACTTACGAGCTTCGAGCGCTTCGATCAGCTTGGGCAGCACCTTGTGCACGTCACCGACAATGCCGAGATCGGCCACACCGAAGATGGGCGCCTCGGCATCTTTGTTGATGGCGATGATGTTCTTGGAACCCTTCATGCCGACGAGATGCTGCGTCGCACCCGAGATGCCGCACGCGACGTACAACGTCGGCTTGACGACCTTGCCGGTTTGGCCGACCTGGTGCGAATAGGGCACCCATCCGGCATCGACGATGGCCCGTGACGCACCCGCCGCGCCCTTGAGCAACTTGGCCAGCTGCTCGACCATGGCGTACTTCGACGCCTCGCCGAGACCACGCCCACCCGAGACCACAACCGCCGCTTCGTCGAGCTTGGGTCCGGTCGACTCTTCGACGTGGCGCTCTTTGATTCGCGCCGCACCGGTGACGCCGACATCGGGGACCGTCAACGCTTTGACCGCCGCCGCGCCACCCCCGGACTCTTCGACCGCGAACGACTTGGGCCGCACGATGACGATGCCCGGCTTGTCGCCGGCGAACTTGGTCTTGACGTTGATCGTGCCGCCGAACACCGGCTCGACGCCGGCGACCGTAGCGCCATCGACCTCGATGTCGACGATGTTGGTGATGACTGGCGTATCGAGCTTGACCGACAACCGACCGGCAACGTCACGACCGTCGTAGGTGGTACCGAACATGAACAGATCGGGCGCGCCCTCTGATGCGATGGCAGCCACGAGAGCCGATGCGATTGATGGCCCCGGCAGCGCGCCATCGAGGTCGCCCGTCGCCAAAACCGACTTGGCGCCGTGCGCACCCAACGCCGCCGCGACACCACTGGCATCGCCGGCGAAGATCACTTCGACGTTGTCGGAGATCTCACGCGCCTTGGTCAGCATTTCGAGCGTGATCGTGGCCACCCGTGACGGTGCCCCATCGGCGGAATCGCCGCTCACGCCTTCGCCGTAGACCCAAACCTTTGCCAAACCCATCAGATGACCTTCAGGCTCTCGAGGAACGCCACGATCTTCTCGTGCGCAGTTCCGTCGTCTTCGAACTTCTCACCGGCATCGCGTGCCGGCACCGGCGCGATATCGGTGATCTCTTGGCCCGCTCCGGCCCAACCGACGCTGGCGGCATCGATGCCCAGATCCGCGAGCGTGAGTTGCTCGAGCGGCTTGTTCTTGGCGGCCATGATGCCTTTGAACGAGGGATAGCGCGGCTCGACCACACCGGCGGTCACCGACACGAGCGCGGGCAACGGGCAATGCACTTCGTCGTAACCGGCTTCGGTCTGACGGCGCACGTTGGCTTCGCCACCATCGATCGTGATCGCCTTCGCGAAAGTCACTGACGGCAGACCCAACAACTCGGCGAGTTGCTCGGGCAAGGTGCCGGTGTAGCCGTCGGACGACTCGGTCGCCGTGATGACCAGATCGGGGGTGGTGCGGCCAATCGCCGCGGCGAGCACCTTGGCGGTGCTGAGCGCATCGGAACCGAGCAACGCCGGGTCGGACACGAGAATGGCCTTGGCCGCTCCCATCGCGAGCGCAGTGCGCAAGCCCGACACCTCGTTGTTGGGGGCCATCGACACCAGCGTGACCTCGCCGCCACCCGCCTTGTCCACGAGTTGCAGGGCCATCTCGACACCGTACGAGTCGGACTCGTCCATGATGAGCTTGCCCTCTCGTTTGAGGGTCTTGGTCGAGGCATTGAGCTGGCCTGGTTCGGCCGGATCAGGGATTTGTTTTACGCATACGACAACGTTCATAACCTGACAAGTCTGACCGCATGCCAGGGGGCGGCCAAATCAGGGAAGTATCAGATCAAGGAACGATTAGGCGAATGGCATCGGGCTCGTAGCGGAATTCGAGCGAGCGCACGTACCCCAGGTAATCGCCGTCGACCTGATACGGGAACGGTTGCTCCGACGACACGGTCATCGCCCGCACGTCCGGCCGGTAGTCGACGTGGCGACTGCGCCGCAGCCTGGACCCCCCGGCGAATAGCGCCGACCCCGCCAGACGGCCGAGGCGACGCAGCTTCAGTGTGCGAATCGTCACCATCGTGAGTGGACTGTCGAGCGTGGCGTCGGGGGCGAGACGCAGCGGCCGGCTACCCAAATAGGTGTACGGATCGGTATTGCAGCAAATGGAGAAGTAGCCGTCGTCGACCACCGTCCCGTCGTCGAATCGCACTTGGAAGTGCGGACGCCTGCGGTCGTAATGCCGCATCCACGTATCCATTGCGGCGTAGATGAACAGTGGATGCCCGGCGTAGCGCTTGAGGCCCGATCGCCGCTCGACTTGTTCGACGACCGCCGCATCGAAGCCGACGCCACAGTGAAAGAGGAAGTAGCGCCGGTTGACCGATCCGATGCCGACACGGCGCGTCGAACCGCGTGCCACTGCATCGAGTATCGCGGCCGTGGCTTCGACCGGGTCGTCGGAGAGACCGAGCGTGCGGGCGAACACGTTCGTGGATCCGCCGGGCAGTGGCGCCAATGCACTGTCGCTGCCGGCCAACCCGTTGGCGGCTTCGTTCAGTGTCCCGTCACCTCCGAAAACAACAACGAGATCGACGCCCTGTGAGGCCGCATTTTGGGCGAGACGTGCCGCGTGGCCGCGCCGGCTCGTCTCGGCAACCTGCACCTCGTGTTCGACCGACAGTGCTTTTTGCACCAGCACGCGAGAACGCAACGTCACCGAAGAGGCCGCTGCATTGACAATGAGCAGGATCTTCACGCCGCCAAAATCCGTTGGTTTCGCCAGAGACTACGCGACCCAACGTCCGTCATCGTGACTCGTCACCCATTACGTGCCGCGCAATGTCCGGAACATTCGTGCAGATTCCATCGACACCCATGTCGATGAGTGCCTCGATGCGATCGGGCGCATCGACGGTCCAGACGTTGACGACGAGCCCACGCTCGTGCGCGGCAACGACGAGCGCACGGTCGACCGTGGCGTCGTAGGGATGCAGCGCGCGATGTCCTCTCGCGGCGCACTGCGCGATGGTGGCCCGGGGGTCGTCGAGGCCGAAGGTGAGCAGCGCGGTGGGCAGCGCGGGCGCGAGCGCGTGCACACGGTCGATGGCGTCGATGTTGAAGCTCGACACCAGGACCGACACGGGCGGATCGGCTCGCCGGGTCGCGTCGATGACCGCCTGCGAGAGCCAGTGCGTCGGGTCGTAGTCGTCCTCGGTGACGAAGTTCTTGATCTCGACGTTGACGCCCATGCCCACGCACGCGGCCAGCGCCTCATCGAGGTCGGGCACCTCGGAGGACAACTCGTCGCGACGCAGCGCCGCGATCAACCGGCCGTCGGCGAGGTGCGCGTCATGGTGGATCGCGGTCTTGGCATCGGCCGTACGGCGAACGTCGAGTTCGACCCAATCGGAGGCGACCGCGCGGGCCCGGCGGAAGGCGGCCACGGTGTTCTCCGGGCAGGTCCCCGGCACGGCCGCGCCCCGGTGGGCAATGATGAGTGGGTTGCGCCTGTTGCTCATGGAGGCCCCGACAGTACCTTTTAGGTCTTCTGGCCCGGGCCGTGTTGCCCACGCAGGGTGGGAACCTGTACATTCTCCGTGGTCGTGGTACCGACTCGCCGGGGGCACTCGGGTAGGCGAACGGACCACTCCATCAGTGGTGCACCGTGGGAGGTTTCGTGGCACTCACGACGGATTCCGTCATACATAGTCCTGCCTTACCGGATTGGCGCGCGCTCGCTTCTTGTCGCGATACCGCACCCGATCTGTTCTTTCCCGTCGGTTCGACGGGTTTGGCGGTCGAACAGATCGAAGCGGCCAAAGGCGTCTGCGATCAGTGCCCCGTAAAGGCCCCGTGCCTGCAGTTCGCGCTCGAGACCAATCAAGACTCGGGCATCTGGGGCGGCACGTCCGAAGAAGAGCGGCGTCGCCTCCGTCGAGCATGGCTGCGCGATCGCGCGGTGGCTCGCTAAGGCCCGAGCGGCCTTCAGAGCGGAGAGCTAATCCAGGTCCACCGGGACAACGAGCTCGACGAACGTGCCCGGACCATCGTCGCGGGCGCGCATCACGATGGTTCCACCCAGGTCGAGTTCGACGAACGTTCGCACGATCGTCAGACCCAGGCCACCGGCCACCGCCAATTCGAAGTCCTTGGGCACCCCGACACCGTCGTCGATCACACGGATCGTCACGACGTCGAGGTGTCGCGAGAGCCGAATAGTGACGCGGCCCTCGCCGTCGTGCGCGACTCCGGCGGGGTAGCCGTGCTCGACGACGTTCTGCAGTAGCTCGGTGACCGCGACCGCCAGCGGCGTCGTGACGTGCGCGGGCAAGACGCCCGCGTCACCGGTGATCGTGAAATGGATCGGTCGATCGGGCGAGACGAGGCCCTCTTGCACCATGCGCACCAGCGGTCGCACGATGTCGAGCAGCGCCACCTCGTCGCCGACGTCTTGCGCCAAGGTTTCGTGGACGATGGCGATCGACGCGATACGACGCACGGACTCTTCGACCGCAGCCTTCGCTTCTTCGGAGGCGAGCCGCCGGGCCTGCAGCCGCAAGAGCGACGAGATCGTCTGGAGGTTGTTCTTGACCCGGTGATGGATCTCGCGGATCGTCGCGTCTTTCGACATCAGGAGACGATCACGGCGGCGCAACTCGGAGATGTCGCGCACGACCATTAGCGCCCCGGTCACCTTGCGCCCTTCGAGCAGTGGGATGCAGTTGACGACAACGGTCGTATCGGGGCCTCGATCAATTTCTTCGAATGTCGACACGCGCCGTGCGTAGGCCTCGTGCACGATGCGGTCGTCGAGACCGAGCTCGCCCGGCGTGAACCCTTCGGCGTTGACGTGGGCACCCAACCGGTGCAGTGCCGACACCGCGTTCGGCGAGTTGAACTCGACTCGCATCTGCGCGTCGAGCACCACGATGCCGTCACCGACGCGGGGGATGCGGTATTGGTCGTCCTGATCGCGGGCGAACGGGAACTCCCCCGCCGCGATCATCCGCGCGAAACGCTCGAACAGCGCGAGGTACGTGCGCTCGAGATCGCTCGTCGAGCGTCCGAGCACCGGCAGCGACTCGCGGGTCAACACCGCCACCGTCGTGCCACGGTGGCGCACGGGAATGGCCTTGACGCGAACTTCGTCGAGCCCGATCAGCTGGAGCGAGTCTTCACAGATCGCGCCGGTACGAAATGCCGCGCCCACGGCGGCGCGCTCGGACGACCGGAAGAGCTCGCCGACGAGGTCGGTGCGATAGATCGTCTGCGCGGTGGTCGGGCGTACGTGTCCGAGCAGTATCAACTTGTCGTGGTCCGCGCTGGTGGGCGCGAACAGCAACACGTCACTGAAGCTGAGGTCGGCGAGCAGCCCCCATGATCGGATCAGCCGCTGAAGGTGCGCGGTGGGTTCGGGCCGCAGCGAGAGGTGCTCTCGTACAAGTTCGGCGAACGACGCCACGGGTGGAGCGTACCGTTTGCTCCGTTACCAGAGGCGCTGGCCGAGCTCCACGATGTCCGCAATGCTCGTGACGCCTTCTTCGAGCGCCGGCACCAGCAACGTCAGCTCCGATGCCGAACCGAACTCGGCGAGCTGTTCGGCCTGGCGGGTCGCCAACGCGCGATAGCCGAGGAAGCTGTCGGCTATTTCTCGCAACACGTCGGCAAATGCCGCGCGGTCACGTTCGCCGATCTTCATGGTCGACGCGAGGCCGTCGGCCTCGTCGCGCAGGCGCTCGGCCGCGACCCGCGCGTCGCGATCACGCAGGTAAGAGGGCAAGACCCGATTGAACACGACCGCACCGAGGTGGTAGTGGCGGCGGCGGAGCTCGGCGATGAAGAACTCCGCTTCGCGCACCGGATCAGGGTCGAGCGTCGTCACGACGAGAAACGACGTGCGATCGTCTTGCAACGTGCGCGTGACTGCTTTTGCTCGTTCGACGAAACCGTCGTACATCGTCTGGAAGAGGATGAAGAAGTCGGCGATGTCCTGTAAGAACTGCGCGCCCAACACACGATCGGCCACGCTGTAGAACGGCTTGGACGCCGCGGTCAACAGGCGCGAGCGGTACGGCGCAATCAGCCATCGCAGCAGCCGGCTGCTGAAGAAGTCGGCCATACGCGATGGCGCGTCGAGAAAGTCGATGGCGTTGCGGGTCGGCGGCGTATCGACGACGATCAAGTCGTAGCGGCCCGACGAATGGATGTCGTGCAGCCGTTCCATCGCGATGTAGTCGTGGCTGTGTACGAACTTGGCGGTGATGTTGCGATAGAGCGGGTTGGCCAAGATCGCGTCGGCCGTGCGGCGGTCGGGCGCGTGTTCACGAACGAGCTCGTCCCACGACGCCTTGGTGTCGAGCATCGCAACCCACAGCTCACCGCGCGCGGTGACGCCGGCATCGGTGAACGCCTGCTTGTCGACCCGCGTCTCGGTATTGCCGACCTGTTGCAGGCCCAGCGCGTTGGCCAACCGCCGCGCCGGATCGACGGTCAACGCCAGCACCCTGCCCTCGAGATGGACGGCCGCCATCGCAGCCGCGGTCGCGACGGTGGTGGTCTTGCCGACACCGCCCGAACCGCAGGCGATGACGATCTCCTTGGCCGACAGCAGTGACTCGATGCCCACGCTCGGTGCGTACTCCGCCGATCGAGGGCTCACGGCTCGACCCCGAGTTCGGCCGAAATGGCGTCGGCGAGTTGGCGCAACGACCGCACGCCGCGCCGGCGGGCGAACACGAACGGCACGAACAGCGGCTCGACCCCCGCCGGGATCGCCTGCAGCAGCCGTTCGACGTGTTCGACCCTCGAACGCCGGCGGGTGATGGCCAGCGATGCCGCGTCGAGCACGGCCGGCGCGCCGGGGCCGGCGAGGTGGGTCAACCGTTTGGTCATCGCGGGCTTTCGCAAGCGGTCGAAGAGCGCTTCTTCGCGGCTTGTGAACAGCTCGGGCAGCAACTGGTTGACGACGACTGCCGCGAGATCGACGTGCGCTTCGACATCAAGGCGTTCGATGAGCTCGATCGTCTCGTTCACCGGCATCTCTTCGGGCGTGGTGACGATGACCGCACCAGTGGTCGCCGGGTCTTGCAACATCTCGAGGATCCACTGCACCTGGCTCCGCACGACGCCCACATGGACGACTTCGCGGATGGCCTCGGGTGACGCGAGTTGACCGACCACGTGACCGGTCGCCGGCGAATCGACCACGACAAGGTCGTAGTGATTTTCCCGTACTTCGAATGCGAGCTTGCCGACGGTGAGGATCTCGCGCACGCCGGGCGCGGCGTGCGCGACGAAGTCGAAGACACGGGCGATCGGCCCGATGCGGCCGACCAAGGGGATGCGCAGTTCGCGCAGGTACTCCTTGAGCGACTGCTCGGTATCCATCGTCATCGCCGAGAGGTTCGGCAGTAGTTCGCGCGGTTTGTACTCGAGCGGACCCGTTTCGAATGCGCGCGCGAGGTCGCCCTTTTCGTCGTTCTCGCACAGCAGCGTGCGCTTGCCCTGCGCCGCGCCTACGAGCGCCAGCGCAGCGGCGACGCTGGTCTTGCCGACGCCGCCTTTGCCCGTGACGAAGAGCAGGCGACGATCGAGCATCGGTCGAGACCCTGCCGTTGGCGGTGTCGCTCGGGCCTAGCCGCCGAAGCCGATCGGGCGATCGGCGGTCGCGCTCGACACCTCGATGTAGGCAACCTTGCTGACAGGGATGGCCACGTCGCGGCCCTTCTTGTCGGTCAGCCACAGCACCTTGGCGTCTTGGGCCAACGTGTCATCGATCGTGGCCTTGAGCTTGTCGCGGTCGACCGACGAGTCCATCTCGACCAGGATCTCTTTGGGGGTGTGCAATACCCCGATACGGACGTCCACGTTGTCTCCCAGTGCATTTTGGGCGGGGCAGGCGGCCCCGCCGGGTTCAGACGATCTTCAACTCGGGACGGTAGCGGCGAGTTGGCGCGAGTTCGACATCGATCTGCTCGGCAATGCGAGCAAATACTTCGCCGGTCTCGCTGTGCGGATCCATCGCCACCAGCGGATGGCCGGTGTCGGAGCCCTCTCGCAACGCCTGCACCAGCGGCACCTGCCCGATGAAGGGCACCTCGAGCAATTCGGCCAGCGCCCGTCCACCACCGGAGCCGAACAGGTCATAGCGGACACCATCGTTGCCGGTGAACCACGACATGTTCTCGATCACGCCTTTGATCTCGATGCGCACCTTCTGGAACATGAACGCGGCGCGCTGCGCGACCTTTTGGGCAGCCGGTTGCGGCGTGGTGACGATGTAGGCCTCGGCGCGCGGGAGGAATTGCGAGATCGACAACGAGATGTCACCGGTGCCGGGCGGCAGATCCACGAGCAAGAAGTCGGGTTCGTCCCAGTAGACGTCGGTCAAGAACTGTTCGAGCGCCTTGTGCAACATGGGCCCGCGCCAGATGACGGGTTGGTCTTCGTCGGCGAAGAAACCCATGGAAATACAGCGCACACCGTGCACCTCGGGTGGGATGAGCATCTGGTCGATGACCACCGGCGGCCGATCGACACCCAACATGCGCGGGATCGAAAAGCCCCACACGTCGGCGTCGATGACCGCAACGCTCTTGCCCCGCTGCGCGAGTGCAATCGAAAGATTGGCCGTGATCGACGATTTGCCGACACCGCCTTTGCCCGACGCGATGAGCAACACGCGCGTGCGGCTCGCAGGGTCGGCGAAGGGGATGGTGCGACCTTCGGCGTGACCGTGGGCCGTCTGCGAACCCGCGGTGGATGCGGGGTCACCGTGCAACTTGTGGCGCAGGGCGGCGCGGTCTTCGTCGGTCATCACGGTGAAGGTGACGCGAACATCGCGTACATCGTCGAGTACGGAAATGGCGCCCTTGACCCGATTGTCGATCTCGTTGCGCATCGGGCAGCCCGCCACGGTGAGGGCGATCGTGACATCGACCGTGCCCCGCTTGATCGCGACATCGCGCACCATGTCGAGGTCGACGATGCTGCGGTGGAGTTCGGGATCTTGGACGGGCCGCAACGCGTCGATGACAGCGTCGGTCGTCAGGGGCATGCTCGAGCTCCTCGAAGGGCTGGACCGGGATGAGAGGGATTTCTCCTATCCCGATAGGTAGAATACCGACGTGGAGCGCCGACCACGCCTCCGGGAACCCGACTCCGAGTCACCATCGGATGCCTCGCGCACCGACTTCGCCAGCGCCGTCACCGCCATCAGCGCCGCCTTCGGTGACCCGACCCGCCGCGAGATCTACCTCTACGCCCACAGCTGCGCCGAAGGCGTCACGGCCACCGAGACCGCCGAGCACTTCGAGTTGCATCCCAACGTGGCCCGCCATCACCTCGACAAGCTCGCCACCGGTGGCTACGTCGAGGTCGGCACTGCTCGCACCCCCCGGCCCGGCGCGGGCCGGCCCTCCAAGCGCTATCGCGTCGTCGGCTCGGGTTCCGGCTCTCCCCCGGCGCTGACCTTCGAGACGCCGCTGCGCCGTGACGATGTGCTCGTCACGCTGCTGGGGCGCGCGTTGGCGATGTTGCCCCGCGAACACGCCGAGCGCATGGCCGAAGACGTCGGCGTCGAATACGGGCGCGTGATGGCCAGTTCGATCGACAAGAACACCGACGTCGAGCGCTCGTTCCGCGACGCGCTGCACGCCGTCGCCGAGGCACTGACCGCGCACGGCTTCGCGGCCCACGCCGAAAAGCGCGGCGGCAAGCTGCGCATCGTGTCCGAACACTGTCCGTTCGGCGACGCCGTCATCGAGCATCCGGTGATCTGCGCCGTCGATCGTGGCATGGTCAAAGGGATGCTCGAATCCCTGTGGGGTGCGACCAACCCCAACACGCAGTCGTCATTGCCCATGGGTGACGACAAGTGCGTCACCACCGTCATCGCGTAAGTCGCATCGCGCGTCGTGCGGCACTACCTCGACCACGCGTCGACATCACCGTTGCGCGCGGCCGCGTTCGCCGCGATGGAACCTTGGCTGCGCGACCCGGCCGGCGATCCGTCACGCATCCACGCCGAGGGCATGCGCGCACGCGTCGCGGTCGAACAGGCCCGCGAAGAGGTAGCCGAACTCTTCGGTGCGCGCTCACGTGAAGTGATCTTCACCTCCGGCGCGACCGAATCGATCGCGGCCGCGTGCTGGGGCGCCTCGACGCGCGGCACCCATCAAATCTTCGCCGCGGTCGAGCACTCGGCGGTCCGCGAAAGCGCGGCGCGCGCCGGTGACACCGTGGTCGTTGCCGTCGACGGCGTCGCGCGAATCGACATCGACGCGCTGAGCGCGGCGATCCGGCCCGACACCGCCCTCGTGCATGTGCAATGGGCCAACCACGAAGTCGGCACCGTGCAACCGGTCATCGAGGTCGTCGCGTTGTGCCGCGAACGGGGCGTGCTCGTCCACGTCGACGCCGCACAGGCGGCGGGGCATGTGCCCATCGCGTTCGACGCGCTCGGCGCGGACCTCTTGTCGGTCAGCGCGCACAAGATGGGTGGGCCCGCCGGTACCGGCGCATTGTTGGTACGGCGCGGACTGCGGCTGCCGCCGCTGCTGCTCGGCGGCGACCAAGAACGGGCCCGGCGCGCCGGCCTGGAAAACATCCCCGCGATCGTCGCGTTCGGCGCGACATGCGCGGAACTGATCGACACGCTCCCCCGTGAAGCCAACGCCGCGCGCTCCTTCACCGACGCCGTCACGCGCGTCGCGACCGCGATACCCGACGTCCATCAACTCGGCGACCCGGTCGGCCGCGTGCCGCACCTCGTGTGCTTCGCCATCGGCGGCGTCGAACCACAAGCGGTCCTGCTCGGTCTCGACCGCGCCGGCATCGCCGCGCATTCGGGCAGCGCATGTGCGTCCGAATCACTCGAGCCGTCACCGGTGCTCCAAGCGATGGGCGTCGACGCGCACCGCTCACTGCGCATCTCGGTCGGCCACACGACGACACCGGCCGACATCGACGCGCTGGCCGGCGCACTGCCGCGCATCGTCGCCGACCTCCGCGCCCTCGCCACCTCCTGACGCCCCCGCATACCCCCGGTCAGTCGTTGGTGAAGCGCTGCTCGCGGAAGGGGTCGCCATAGTTGTGGTAGCCGTTGCGCTCCCAGAATCCGGGGGCGTCGCGGGTGACGAGCTCGATGCCGCGTACCCACTTGACCGACTTCCAAAAGTAGAGCTGCGGGATCAGGGTGCGCACCGGATACCCGTGCTCGGCCTCGAGCGGTTCGCCGTCGAATTCGTACGCGAGCAAGCAGTTGTCGCCGAGCGTGTCTTCGAGGGGGACGTTGGCGCTATAGCCGTACTCCGCATGCATGATCACGTGGCGCACCGATGGCAACATTCCCGCGCGGTCGAAAAGGTCGCGAAGGCGCACGCCTTTCCACACCGTGTCGAACTTCGACCACTTCGTCACGCAATGAATGTCGGTGGTGATTTCGGTCGCGGGCAACGCCCGCAATTCGTCCCACGACAGTGTCAGCTCGTTGGAAACTTCGCCGAACACGCGGAACGACCACGTGCGCATGTCGTAGGTCGGTACGTCGCCCACATGGAGCACCGGGAAACGTTCGGTGTGGTACTGACCGGGCGGCAAGCGGGCAGGATCGATGCCCATCTTCGCAAGTTGCTTTCGGTTCCTCTCGAAAAAGCTCATGGTGCATTGTCGCAGCACGGGGCCGCCGCGTTACAGCTACCCCTTTCGCTCGCGGCGAGCTTCACCTACGGTGCAGGTGTGACCGTGTTCCTCATCCGCCACGCCCACGCCGGCGATCGCAGCGCGTGGTCGGGCGACGACCGGCTGCGACCGCTGTCGCCGCGGGGCCACGCGCAGGCCGAAGACATCGCGCGGATGCTCGGCGAACGGCCGATCACCGTCGTGCGGTCGAGCCCTTCGATCCGCTGCCTCCAGACCGTCGCCCCATTGGCTCGTGCGCTGCTGTGCACCGTCGAGAGTGATGCCCGACTCGTCGAGGGCAGCGATGCCGAGGCCGCGCTGACGCTCATCGACGAGTTCGGCGACGGCGAGATCGCACTGTGCAGCCATGGCGACGTGATCCCCGATCTGATCGATTTCTTACGATTCAAGGGTGTGCCCAGCGAGGGCCGGGGCTCCGAAAAAGGGTCGATCTGGCGACTCGATCGCGACGGCTCGATCATTACCAAGGCCACTTACCTCGGCCGTCCCTGAGCTTGCCGCGGCGACGGGCCGAGCTCCCCGCTCTGACGGCCGCTCGGGCCGGGCGCGGTCTACTTCTTCTTCAAGGCCTCGTCGATGGTGGTGCGCAAGGCGCTCTGCCCGACGAGCAGTTGCATATCGACCGGCTTGTCCGGCGCAGCCTCGTAGACCCTCAGATCCACGTCCGCGTCCGTGGGCGAGTTTTGCGCCAGCGCGACGAAGGCCCGATACACGCGCGCCGGCAGGTACTTGGGGTCGAGTCGCACCGCGGTATCGAGGCCGTCCCGGCCGATCGCGAGTTGTTGCTTGCCTTCCACGCTCTTGCCGGAGTCGATGAGCTGTTGCCCGATGCGGCCGTTGATCCACCCCCGGGTCGCGAGTGCCTTCACGTCATTCGCATTAGAAACCAACACGAGGTCCAGCAATTTCAGCGAATCGAGGACGCGGCCGTCTTCGGCGATTTGATCCGCGGCGAGGCGGACTTCTTCCGCGGTGAACCCACTCGCGGCGAGGGTAGGAGGACTGGCGACGAGCAGTTTGGGTGCGACCAGTGCGGCAACGATGCGTTCTTGCAAGCGCGACCCCACGAGCAACTGAACGACGTCGGGCGGCGCGCTCGCGACGTCGATCGCCTTGTACTCAGCATAGGCGTCAGGCCACTTGCTGTCGCGCGTAAACATGATCGCCCGGAACACGTGCGCATCGGGGAACTCGGCGTCGATCTCGACTGCCGCGTCGAGATCGGCCCACGCCCGTGTGAGGTCGTCGGTCTGGAAGTACAGCCATCCGCGATACGTGAGCGCCCGCACATTCGAGGGCTGGCTACCGAGCGCCTTCGTATACGCGCCGATGGCTTCCTCGAGCTTGTCCTCGCTCATCAGTTGATCGGCGCGGGCGATGTTCTCCGACGCCCCTCCCGCGGGATCACCGCTGGCGACCGACCCCGCGTCGCGCCGCCCCGAAGTCAGTGCCACCCCGACGCCGGCCAGCACCGCGAACGCAACGATGCCGACGGTCCACAACACGATGCGGCGCTTGGGGCCGGCCGGCTCTGTCTGCAGCGCAACGTGGGTATCGAGCGAGCGCAACACGGCCGCGGCGCGCACGGTGTAGTCGTCGCGCAGCGCCACGTAGTCGGTTTCGTCGATGTCCCCCGCGTCGTGCTCACGTTCGAGGTCGTCGAGCGAGCGCAGCAAGAAGTCGCGCTGCTCTTCGAGCGGCGCGCGGTCGGCGTCGGGGACGCGGCGACCAGTGCTCATGGGCGCGCCTTCGCCGCCAGCTTCGCCCGCGCGCGTTCGACCAACACGCGATCCGCGTCGCTTGCCTCGGCGACTTCGGCGAGGTGCCAGCGCCGAAAGACGACGACCAGCCCGGCGATTGCGGTGATCAACGCCACGACCGGTGTGATCCACACCAGACCGACGACGCCGGTGGCTCGCGGTTTGAGGCTGATCGACTCGTTGAAGCGTCCGATGAGATAGTCGGTGATCTGCGCGTTGGTCTGGCCTTGGTCGACGCGCTTCGCGATCTCGGAACGGATCGCAACCGCTGTCGCGCTATCACTCTGCGCCACCGATTGCCCTTCGCAGACGGGGCAGGCGAATTGCTCCGAGAGATCGAGCGAGCGTTCGGCGTTGCTCGGCTGATCGTGGTGACTCAACGTCGCGATCGTCAACGCGACGACGACGACCGTCAACGCACCGACCCAACCGATCGCGCGCCAGCGAGGATTCATCGCGTCGTCGCCGTCGTCGGGGACGGCACCGTGCTCGCCGGCGGCGCCGTGTATTTGTCGATCAACGCATCGAGTCCTTCGGCGGTGACTCCGCCGATCAACTTGGCGACGACTACACCCGAGGGCGACACCACGAACGTCTCGGGCACTTTGATGACGCCGTAGCCCACGGCGATGCTGTTGGTGTCGGCCGACAGCACCGGCCAGTCACCGCCACGTTTCTCGAAGAACTGGCGCACGGCCGTCGGCGAATCCGAGAAGGCAACGCTGACCACGGTGGCGTCACGCGCGCTGCGGTGCGCTTCTTGGAATGTCACCAGCTCGGGATGTTCCTGGATGCACGGCGTACACCATGAACCGAAGAAATTGACGATCACCCACTCGCCCCGCACGCGGTCGAGCGAGAACTGTTCGTTCTTCAGGGTGACGCCCTCGACCGGCGGTGCCTGTTTGCCCACGAGTGGGCTCTTGGCCAGCCGCTCGCCCGCGGGGTCGCGCGTGGCGAGCAGGATCACCAACAACAACATGACGACCGCGACCGGGATCGCGACGAGCGGTGCGATTCGCCGGTGCCGCACCGGAGCCGAGTCGGCGGCGGGAGCGTTCATCGTGCGGCCGCCGCAACATCGCCTTCGCGCACGTCTTCATAGACGCGCGCGGACACCGGCATCGTGGGTACCCGTCGCCGTCCGGGGAACGCCGCCAGCACTGTGCCGAGGGCCATGATGATCCCTCCGATCCACAACCAGACGATGAGCGGCCGCACGATGACGCGCAAAGTGATCGGGTCACCGGCCACTTCGGGTAAGTCCAAGATCTGGAGGTAGACATCGTCCTTCCAGGACGTGCGTACCGACGGCGTGCCGATCGGTTGCCCGAAACCGGGGAAGGTCGACAACGCGGGCTCATAGACCTGGCCTCCGTCGATCGCGATCTGCGCGCGCGTCACCGTCTTGTCCTGCTCCTCGACCGTGGTCACCGACACGAAGGTGACGGTATGGCCGCCGACCGTGGCTGTCTGATCCTGCGGCAAGATCAGCTCTTGCTGGTGCGTGTAGCTCGAACTCGCGGCGAGCGCGACGGCGATGACCACCACACCGAGATGCACGATCATCCCACCGTTGGTGCGTCCGACCAGTCCCCGCCAGCCCTGGCGCCGGGTCGCGAGCACGATCTGGCGCGCGGCCGCGCCGGCCGCGAATCCGCCGAGGCCGAATGCCAGCACCGGCGCGAACCCGCGGGCACCGATGACGATCGCCAACACGAGCGCGCCGGCGGCGGACCACGCCGGCCAGAACAGTCGGTGCGACAGCAACTCGGTCGACGCCTTGCGCCAGGGCAACACGGGCGCGATCGCCATGAGGAAGAGCAGCACCAGGCCGATGGGCATCGTCATACGGTCGAAGTACGGACGTCCGACGAATATGCGGCGATCTTGCAGCGCTTCGATGATCAACGGGAACACGGTGCCAAGCAGCACGACGAACGCGAACGCGGCGAAGAAGACGTTGTTGGCCAAGAACGCGCCTTCGCGCGACAGCGGGGAATCGATGCGCCCCGGAGCGCGCAACGCATCACCGCGCCACGCGACGAGCCCGATCGTCAACGCCACGATGACACCGAAGAACGTCAGCAGGATCGGACCGATGGTCGAATTGCTGAAAGCGTGCACGGACACGACGACGCCCGAACGTGTGAGGAAGGTACCGAGGATGGTGAGTGAGAACGTCGCGCAGACCAACGAGAGGTTCCACACGCGCAACATGCCACGCCGCTCCTGCACCATGACCGAATGGAGATACGCGGTACCGGTGAGCCACGGTAGGAACGACGCGTTCTCGACGGGATCCCACGCCCAATAGCCGCCCCAACCGAGCACTTCGTAGCTCCACCACGCGCCGAGCAGGATGCCCAGAGTGAGGAAGCCCCACGCGAAGAGCGTCCATCGGCGCGTCTCGAGCAACCAACCTTCTCCGACGCGACCAGTGATCAGCGCCGCGAACGCGAACGCGAACGGCACGGTGAACCCGACGTAGCCGAGGTAGAGCATCGGTGGGTGGAACGCCACCAGGATGTGATTCTGCAGGATGGGGTTGGGCCCCGGGCCGTCGAATCCGGGTGGTGGATCGAATGTCTTGAACGGATTCGTCGGCCCCGTCATGAGGAAGAAGAAGAACGCGGTGACGACGAACAGCACCAGCAGGGCCCACGCAAACATCGGGTCGGTGATGCGGTTGCGGAACTTGCGGGCGATGACCGCGACGTAGCCGCACAAGATCAACGTCCACAAGATGATCGAGCCCTCGAGGGACGACCACAGCGACGTGAAGTTGAAGAACGGTCGGGTCTTGCTGCTGCCGACCTGCGCAACGTAGGCCGACGTGAAGTCACGGGTGATGAGCGCCCGCTCCATGATGGCGAAGATCAGCACCGCCATCGCCAAGGTGACCCACGCATAGCGGCGGCCGAGCCGCATGTAGGGCATCGACAGATGCGGCGAGGACACCCGCGCAGCGCTGCGTAACGCGTAGGCGATCGTGCCGATACCCATCAACGACGCGACGAAGCCGACGAGAACCGCGGTGTAGCCGATCGTCGTGTTCACCGGATCACGTGCCTGCTGCGCTCGCCGCGCAGGCGCGATTTTCTCCGCCGGCCTCGGCTTCGGTGAGGCGGTCTTGTTTCTTCGCCGAATAGTCGCTGTCGTGCTTGCTGTACATGCGATCGCTGGCGAAATACCAACCGTCGTCGGCCGCACACGTGATCTTGGTGTCGTCGGTCGCGCCGGGCGGACTGCCCTGTGTCCATCGGCCTTCGAGCACGACCGGCACACCCGGCTTGAACAGCGGCGCAGCATCACCGACATGGACGACGTCGGCGTGAACGCCGTTGAAGACGATCGTGAAACGCACCGCGCTGGCTCGTTCGAGTTCGGTACGGGCGACCGAGCCTTCGACCACGGTGCCCTGCACCTGGAAGCGCTTGGTGCCCAATTCGTCGCGATCGCGAACGGCTTCGTCGGCGTTCTTGAAGAACAACGATGCGTTGCCGAGGGCGTTGGCGAACAACGCGATGATCGCCACGCCGATCACGGCGACGAGTAGGCCCGGCAGCAATCGGCGGCGCCGTGCCGGGGCCACCTCGCGTGGTGTGAGATCGCTCACGTGTCACCCTCGGTGCTCATCCATCGACGCCGTTCGGTCGGAACACGTCGCGTCAACGTGCGCCCCCGTTGCACGAGGCGGACCGCATAGATGGCGACAGAGCCGAACACGAGTGCCCACGACGCGATGATGTAACCGAGGCCGTTCATGGTCGCACCTCGGCCGCGCCCAGTGTCCGCTCCGCTTTGACGCGACTCTCGGCGCGCCGTTCGATCAAGGCTTGCTCGAGGCCGCGCTGTTCGGTCTCATTTTCGAGCCATGCGATGCGGAACCGATGCAGCAGCATCCACGCGAAGATGACGGTGAAGACGACAACGCCGAAGAGCAACGCGACGAGTTGCAGGTTGTCGAGTTTGGTGTCGCCCAGCGTGACGGTGTCTTTCTGATGCAGCGTGCGATTGGACCACCACACGACCGACATACGCACGACCGGGATGTTGCCCGCCGCGATCAGACCCACGATCGCCGCCCGCTTGGATCGCTGCGTCGGGTCACCGTCGACATGACGCAGCGCGAGATAGCCGACGTACATCAACAGCAGTACCAGCGTCGTCACGATGCGGGCGTCACCCCAGCGCCAGTAGGTACCCCATGTGGGTCGACCCCACAGCGACCCTGTCGCGAGTGCGAGTGCGCAGAACAACACGCCGATCTCGGCCGACGCGCCGGCGATGAGGTCCCACCACACGGACCTCTTCCACAGGAACATCGCCGAGCCGATGGCGGTGAGGATGAACGCCATGTAGGCCAGCCACGCCGACGGCACGTGTACGTACATGATGCGCACGAGGTCGCCCATGTCGCTGTCCTCGGGTGACCACCAGAGGCCCATCAAACCCAGGAACACGACGCCGACGAGCGACAGCCCGCCGAGGACTCGAGTGCCGCGCGACGACGTATTACGGAACTCGTGCCGCTCGCCCAGGGTCTTCACGATTCCTCCAACAGCGTGCCGAACGCCAACGCACCGAACGCGGTATAGACGACTGCGGTGAGCGTCAAGAGCACGAGCCAACTCCACCCATTGACCGCCGCTTCGCCGAGCGCATCCTCGAACGCGCGCGTCGCAGCAATGAGTACCGGCGCCAGCACCGGCAACAACAACAAGGGCAAGATGGTCTCGCGCACCCTGAGGCTTGCCGCGAGCACGCCGTAGATCGTACCGGCCGATGCGACCGCGATGGTCGCGACAACCGCAGTGAGTCCGAGGAGCCCGGGCGAGTGGATCGAGCCGCCGTAGAGCACCGCAACGACGAAGCCGAGCACCACCTCGAGCACGAGCAATTCGATGACGAGGGCGGCGGCTTTGCCGAGGAAGATGGCGATGGGGTCGAGGCCCGAGAGCCGCAACGCATCGCGATTGTCGTTGACCGACTCGACGGTGAAGGACCGCTGCACCGCCAGGATCGCCGTGAACACGACGGCCACCCAGAACAGACCGGCCGTGAACGTGCGCAGCGCCGCGCTGTCGCCTTCGAGCGCGAACCCGAACAACACCAACACGGTCACCGCGAACGGTGCGATCTGCGTGAGCCCGACGCGCGAACGTCGCTCGATGCGCAGGTCCTTGCCGGTAACGAGCGTGATCTCACCCCACACTGGCCACTCCCGGTGCTTGTACTCGCTCCGCTCCTGGCTCCTGTACTCGCTCCGCTCCTGTGTCGGCCACCACCATGCCGCCGGCAATGGTGATCGAACGGGGGGCCATCGCCCGGGCCCGCTCGAGTTCGTGCGACGCGACCATGACAGTCGCGCCGCCGGCGGTGGCGTCGCGGACGAGTTGGTCGACGGTGTCGCGGCCGTCCTGGTCGAGCCCGGCGTGCGGTTCGTCGAGCAGCCAGAGTTGCGGGCGCCGGGCCACGACCGCGGCAATCGAGACGCGCCGTTTCTGTCCGGCCGACATCGAGCCCACCGCAAGGTCGCGCAAGCGCCCCTCGATCCCCATCCGCACCAGCGCGTTCAGCGCCGAATCGTCGTCGACGCCGGCGGCGCGGGCCCAAAATCGGGTGTTCTCCCACGCGGTGAGCTCGTCGTAGAGGAAGCTGGCGTGACCGATGAGCCCGACCACCCGGCGCACGGCACGGCGGTCGGCGCTGCGGGTCAGGTCGTAGTCGAGCACCTTCGCGTCGCCGGAATGCAGCGGTACCAGGCCCGCGCAAACCCGCAGCAGGGTCGTCTTGCCGGCACCGTTGGGGCCCTGCAGAAGGACGGCCTCGCCAGGGGCGACGTCGAGATCGAGACCAGCCAACGCAGGAAAGCGGCCGGCGAGCGCGACCGCGTTGCGCAAGCGGACGACGGACACCGCGCGAGGGTACCGACGCAGCCCACCGACGGCCAAGCGCGGACCAGGCCCGAGCGGCCCTCAGAGCGGGAGGCCCAGGCCCGAGCGGCCCTCAGAGCGGGGGGTTCGGGCCCTGGCGGTATGCCCCCGCTTGGATCCGTGGGGCCGATACGGTCATAGCACCGTTCCGCCGTGACCCCGAGAGCCCCGGAGCGGCACCTCCCATGACGGAATCCGACGGATCGAAGCAGCCGAACAGCCCCGCGCCGGCGATCGTATGGCAACGCCGGCTGCGCACCACGGCCGCCCACGCCCTCGGCGCGCTGGGCCGCACGCTGATCAGCGTCGGGGCGCTGTTGTTGCTGTTCGTGGTCTACCAACTGTGGGGTACGGGGCTCCACGAGGCGCGGGCCCAACACTCGCTGAGCGACCAGTTCGAACAGCTCCTGCGCACCACCACGACGCTCGCCCCCACCACCACCTCGCCGACGACGTCGGCGACCATCGTCGAAACCACCGAGCCCGCACCGACAACCACCCTCGAGGTGCAACCACCCGAAGTAGTGGCGGCGTTTGGCTCGGGCGATGCAATCGCCCGCATTCGGGCGCCGAAGATCGATCTCGACAAGATCGTCGTCGAGGGTGTCGAAGTCGACGATCTGCGCAAAGGCCCCGGTCACTACCGCAGCACGCCGATGCCGGGCCAGCGCGGTAACGCGGCGGTCGCGGGGCATCGCACGACCTACGGTGCACCCTTCAACCGCATCGACGAACTCGCGCCCGGCGACGAGATCACGGTATCGACGCCGCAGGGTGATTTCGCCTACAAGGTGCTGCCGCAGACCGATGCCAACGGGGAGGTGAGCGGTCACTTGATCGTGAGCCCCAACGACGTCTGGGTCCTCGATGACATGGGCGACAACCGCCTGACGCTGACCGCCTGCCATCCGAAGTACAGCGCCAATCAACGCATCATCGTCCAGGCGGTTTTGGTCGTGCCCCCGGCGCTCACGCCCAAGCTCGTATCCAAGCCGTCGGGCGACGTGACCCGCTCGACGGTCGACACCGTTGCGTCGACGACGCTGCCCGACGAACCGGTTATCGCTCGTGAAGATCTCGACGCCGGTCTGGGTGGCGACGGCAGCCACCGGTGGCCCGCGATCTTCTGGGGGCTGATGGTCGGCGTCTTCATGATCGCGATCGGGCACTCGACGCGGCGCTGGGGCCGTATCCGCAGCTGGGCGGTGTCCGCCTTGCCCTTGGTGCTGGTCGTGTTCGTTTTCTTCGAGCATCTGGACCGCATGCTCCCCGCACGGTGACGCCGCGTCCGCACCGGTAGATTCCCCCGGGTGCGGCATTGGTGGCGGATCTTGGCGCTCGTGGTCGTCGCGACAGCGTGTCAAAAGGACAATGCTCCCCCGGCCGCGATCGACGGCCAGACCCAGCCGGCCCCGACCGCGGAGACAACTCGCCCGAACACCCCGACCACGCGGCCGAATGCAACCGCGTCGACGGCGAAGTCCGCAGACATCGAAGGGCTTCCCGTCGACCCTGACACGCTCGTCGTCGGCGACTGCTTCAATCGGTACGCGGGGCTGCAGAACTACCAGACCATCGAGATCGTCACGAAGCGTTCGTGCCAGCAACCGCACGACGCCGAGGTCTTCTACAAGAACGACTTCGCCGGTTCGGTCACGGTCAACACCTATCCCGGCAAAGAAAAGCTGACGACCGACTCGATTCGTATCTGTTACGACAATTTCGCCGCGTTCGTGGGCAAGGCCTACGAGGTGTCGATGTACCAACTCGGCTACTTCGTGCCGCCGCAAGAACGCTGGGAGAGCACGGCCGGGCGCAACCGCGCGGTGACGTGCTACGTAACGCCCTATGCGAAGAGCACCAAGCTCACGGGATCGGTTCGCGACTCGCGGCTGTGACATGCCGCGGCTTTTGCGCGGCACGGCGGTGCCTGCGGCATATACCGTGATGGCGTGGCTCTGCAGTCCCTGCTCCTCGCCACCGTCGCGGCGGTTGTCGGACTGATCATCGGGGTCCGGCGCGGGGGCACACTGGTCAACCTCGCGCACGCCGACCTTCAATGGTGGCGGTTGTTCTTTCTCGCCATGGGGTTCATCGGCCTCGCCGATGTTGCGCCCGACTTCTCACTCGATCTCGGCCTCATCGAAATCGGTGCGGTAGGCCTCGTCGTGGTCGGGCTGGCGTTGTTGGTGTTGTTGTCGGTGCGCAATCTGCATCTGGTCGGCGTCTCGATCATCGCGTTCGGCTTGGGGTTGAACCTGCTCGCCACCGTTGTCAACGACGGCTTCCCCGTCGACCGGCGCGCCCTCGTCTCCGCGCGAGTCGAGAACGTGCGCACGATCGACGAGCCCAGCCTTTCGGGAGGGCAACATCTGCGCACCGACGATGACCGGCTCTGGTGGTTGGGTGACGCCATCCCGGTTCGCGAACTCGAACAGGTGCTGTCCTTCGGCGATCTCGTCATCATCGGCGGCATCGGGTGCACGATCGAGCACCTCACTCGGCGCAAGCGTCAATATCCCGCGCCGCCGCTTTCGCCCGATGCACGCGCCGGCCTGGTCTCGATCGCCGCGCCGGAGATCCGCCTCGACGAGCCGGTGATCGACCTCGCGCTCGTTGCCGAAGCGGCCGATCACGGCTACGCGGCGCGGCCCGACACGGGTTCAGATGGCTCGGGTTCAGATGCTGTCGGCCATGACGAGCGCGAGGCCGGTCCACGACTGGGGGACGGCGCCGAGGCCATGACCGGTATCGGGCACCCAATACTCGGCGAGGCCTGACCGCAGCGCACCCGCCACCGTCTGGCGCGCGACTTGTCGCGCGGCCTCGCTATCGCCGGCTCGGTGGGCGGCGAGCCAGCACAGGTAGTCGAGCTGCGGCCACGTCGGTCCCCGCCAGTAGGTGTCGGACGAGAACACCGCTTCGTCGCGATGGACGCCGCACGGCCCGAACGGCGCGCCGTACTCCGACGGATCACACAAGGATCGGTGTGCTCGCGCGCGGGCCGTCTCGTCGCGAGTCACGAGCAACGGCAACAACGCGTCGAGCGTACGCACGCGGCCCGATCCGTTCTCGGTTTCGCCAGCGTCGATCCACGAGCCGAGCTCGCCATCCCATTGCCGGTCGAGTCGCTCGACGAGCTCGTCGACGTCGCCGCGCATCTGGTCGTCGTCGATGATCGTCAGTAGCTCATACGCGTTGAACGCGATCAACGCATTGAACCCGGCCGAGGCGACGACGCACGATGGGTTCGCAATCGGCGCCCCCGATGCCGACCGCACGATCGACGCGACGAGTTCCCCCTTGCGTCGGTGCCAGTTCTCCGGCGAGATCCCATCTGGACACAGGTCGTCCCAGCGGGGGCTGTCGTCGGCGCCCGATTCCCACGGGTGCGCCAGCAGGACCAAGCCACTTGCGAGATGCCTCGCGCGACGGCGCAGCAGAAACGCAAGGCCGCGGAGGGCCCGTTCGATCAACTCCGCGGGCACTTCGACACCCTGTCGAACACACTCGGCGATCGCATGGCCGAACATGGGTGGCTGCGTGATCGACGACGCGCCCCGACGACCCCAGAACGATGCGTGCGTGTCCGGCCCACGTTCGTAGTTCATATGAGGGACGAAGCCGCTCTCGTCGTCCTGCGCCGCCAACGCGTGGGTCACTTCTTGCAGTGCACGCGCCTTGTCGCCGAGTTCGAGCCACACGATCGTGTGGAAGCACGAATCCCACAACCATTGCCACGGATACACGGTGTTGTTCGGCGCGGTATAGCCCTCGGGCATCCACTGTGCGAGCAACGTCGCGCTGACGAGGGCGCGTAGATCGCGCACATCGGACGACGTGGGCGACTCAGTGGACATCGGTACTCGCTCTCGGGTGGGCGATCGAGCTGATAGAACGCTGCGCATTCTTATGGCAACGTGCGCGATTGTGTCGTTTCGGCTGGGACGGGCCGATGGAGTCTCGGTCGTGGCCGCGACATGGCGCAACGCGTTGGCCGACCTCGGGTTCTCCATGCGCACGATCGCAGGTGATGGCCCGGTCGATGTCACTGTGCCCGCTTTGGCGATCGACGCGCCCTCAGCTCCGACCAAAGCCGAGTTGCGCGCCGCGCTGGCCGGCGTCGACCTCGTCGTCGTCGAGAACCTGTTGTCGATTCCCCTCAATCTTCCTGCTTCGCGCGCTCTGAGCGCAGTGTTGCGGGGACGACCGGCGATACTGCATCACCATGACCCCTCGTGGCAGCGAGCGCGCTTCGCTCACATCACCGAGTTGCCACCGCGTGACGCGGCGTGGCGCCATGTCACGATCAATGAACTCACCCGCCACCAGATGGCCGAGCGGGGCATCGCCGCCACGACCATCTACAACGCGTTCGACGTGCACGAGCCAATGGGCGATCGCGCTGCGACACGCGCGGCGTTCGCCATCGATCCGCACGAACGGCTCGTGATCCATCCGGTGCGAGCGATCGAGCGCAAGAACATCCCAAAGGCCCTCGAGATGGCCGAAGCGCTCGACGCCACCTATTGGCTGTTGGGTGGGCCCGAGGAGAACTACGACGCGGAACTCGACCGCATCCTCGCCGGTGCCCGCACGAGAGTGATCCATCACACGTCATCGGACCGTGCCGGGTTCTACGCCGCGTCGGACATCGTGGCGTTTCCGTCCACCTGGGAGGGCTTCGGCAACCCGCCGGTCGAGGCCGCCATCTACCGCCGGCCGGTCGCGGTCGGGCCCTACCCCGTAGCGGCCGAACTACGGGCGCTCGGGTTTCGCTGGTTCGACCCCGACGACATCGCCGGGTTGCGCGAGTGGTTCGTGTCGCCAGACGAATCACTGCTCGATCACAACCAGCAACTGGCCCGTCAGCACTTCTCGTTCGAATCGATGCGCAGCAAACTGGGTTCACTACTCGCCGATGCCGGATGGTTGCCGTGACGAAGCCCGAGCCCGATCCGGTACTCGTGCGGCGCGCACAGGTGGCGCGGCTCGCACTACTGGGGCAGCGTGTCGGCTACCTCCTCTACGGAGGCGCCGTCGTCGTGTTCGTCGTCGGCTTCATCATCGGGTTCACGCCGGCGATCGTCACGACGATCGTCACCGCGATGATCATCGGTTCGGCGTTGCTCGCACCGGCAATCGTGGCGGGTTACGCCGTCAAGGCGGCCGCTCGCGAGGATCGTGAACGGGGCCGGTGAGTTACGCTCCACCCCACGCCCGACCACAGTGTGACGAGGGCGGATTATCGCCCGACCGAGAGTGAGGTGGAGTGAGTTCGACGCCGGGGTCCGAAGATCGGTCGGCCACGATTCGCCTGCCCGCGTCGCAACGGCGACGGCAGTTGCTCGACGTGGCGGTCGAGTCATTCGGCGTCAACGGCTTTCACAAGACGTCGATGAGCGCGCTGGCGGCGGCTGCCGGCGTGACCAAGCCGGTGCTCTACCAACACTTCCGGTCGAAGAATGAGCTCTACCTAGAAGTGGTGCGCGACATCGGTGGGCGCTTGCGCGACGAGGTCGGTAAAGCGGTCGCCGATGCGACGTCGGCGCACAGTCAGGTCGAGGCCGGCTTTCGTTCGTACTTCCAGTTCTTCGCCAACGAGCCGTTCGCGTTCGAGGTCCTCTTCGGTGACGGCACGCGACGCGACGCCGAGTTCGCGCGCGAGGCGCACGCAGTCGAAGAATCGATCGCGGAGATCGTCGCCCAGTTGATGACGATCGACGACATGCCCGAGCTCGATCGTCGCGTGTTGGCGTTCGGCATCGTCGGGTTGGCCGAAGGAGCAAGCCGCTACTGGATGGGCCACGACATCGAGCTGGCACCGATCGACCTCGCCGAGCGCGTGGCCGAGCTCGCGTGGTACGGACTGCGCGGGCGTCCGAGGCGCGACTGACGTTTCAGCGAATCGGGCTGATGTCGATCGGCTCGGTCGGCAACTCGTTGCGCACGATCGGCGGCAAGAACTCGCGCAGCCGCTCGGGCAACACATTGACGTCGCTCGCCAAGAGATCGTCGAGTGTCCACCACTTGGCCCCCATGAACGCCGCCGCTTCGAGTGATTCGAGTCCCTGCGGATTCCACTCGTCGCCACCCTCGCACCACGCCACGTGAATGCGCTCGTTGGAATCGAAGTGATATCCGCCGAAGTCGAACTCGACATGTTGCGTCCAGATGCAGGGACCGATCTCGGCCACCGTGATCCCCGCCTCTTCGATGAGTTCGCGCCGCGCCGCGTCTTCGCTCGACTCGCCCGGGCTGATGCCACCACCGGGAATCTCCCACCACGGAGGCTTGCGAAAGTCGACGGGATCTTCCGCGTGCATCAAGAAGATGCGTCCCTCTCGATCGAGCAGGACGACACGGGCAGCGGGCCGGCGCAAGGTGTACATGACGACTACCCGCTGCAATCGGTGCAGCGACCGACGAGGTCGAGACGGTGGGCGTCGACGACGAACCCGTACTTGCGGGCAACCGAAGAGGCGGATCGCTCGATCTGCTTTTCGAGATCGGCGGGTACGGCGAAGTCGGTGACGGCGCCACAATCGGTACAGATCAGGTGATGGTGGTGGTGCCCGGTCAGATCTTCGGCGAGCTCGTAGTGGCTGTGCTCGTCGGACGTGATGATGCGGCGCACGACCCCGGCCTGTTCGAGTTCGGCCAAGTTGCGATAGGCGCTGCTCTGGGCCAAGTCGGGTTGACGGGCGAGAATCTCGGGCAGCGTCATCGGGCGACCCTCGTCCGCGAGCACGTCGACGACCGCGCGGCGCGACCCCGTGTAGCGCTGTCCGGCCGTTCTGAGCAGTGTCGACACCGCATCGTGCACATTCTTCACAGCGGCGCACTGTACCGTCTACGCCGCAGTTCTCATGGCTCTAGAACGACTCCGAATCCCTGGCGCGCGAGGCGCAGGATGATCTGGCCGGGTTGGCCCAGGTCGACGACGCGCTGGCGCGACAACGCTTCGAGGTCACGCAACGCGGAGGCATACGCCTCACTTCCCTGACGGCGCGCCCGGTCGAGCGTGTGCGCATTCGCCCACACTTTGGTGCGGGCCTCGCGCAGGAATTTCTTCGTCCCCAGGCGATTGAACGGCGTCAGCATCTTGTCGAGTAGCGTGCGCTGACCGGGCAACTCGAGCTTCTTCAGTTCCGCGTCCTCGGCCGCCACGCGTGCGGCGAGCACGGTGTCGATGTGCTGGTGATCCTGGCCTCGCCGCGCCAGCAGGGCGGCGTCGTCGAATTGCGCGCTCGTGATCACTGCACACAACGCCTGGGGTAAGTCGTAGTTGATATGCGCGTTCATGCCGAGCAGCACGTGGCGCAACGGCGGTAACGCCGTATCGGTCGCGCGATCGAACGCCACCTGCCATGGGCCCACCGCGGCACCGGTTGCTTCGTACTGTTCGAATGCCCGCAAGTAGAGCCCGGCGAATACCACGTCCCACCGCTCGACCCATTCGTTGTCGGTGAAGCCGCCGTGCTGGATCTCGTCTCGCACCGCCCGAGTCGTCCTCGCGTACGTGCAGTGGAAGAAGCGCCGCGGGTCGTCGGCGGCCTGAAGAGAGTGTTCGATGCGATCCATCGACGCGAGTAGGGCGTCGATGGTCTCGTAGTCGCCGTTGTCGGTACCGTCGGGAGCAGTGGATGCCATCACGCCGGCTATTCGGCATGCCCCACGATTCGGATCACGCAGGCGGGCTGGGCGTGTCGATCGCCTTGGCGCCGGCGTTCGGTTGCATCCCGAGCTCGGCACGAATCTGGTCGAGGCGCGCACGCGCTTCGGTGTTGCGGGCCGCTGCTTCGATCTCCATCATGTGGCCCTCGACCGACGTGCCTTGCAGCTCGGCCATACCCTTGGCCTTGGCGTAGCGATATTCGATCTTGTCGCGCACCTCGTTGAACGTCGGGACGTCTTGGCCGACGTTCTCCGACAGCGACGCCATCGCCTTGTTCATCTGCTCTTGCATCTTGGCCTGCTCTAGCTGACCCATCAGATGGTGGCGCTCCGACAGCTTCTTCTGGAGCATCGCGGAGTTCTGTTCGACGGCGGCCTTGGCTTGGTTTGCCGCCTGCGTTGCCTGCAGATGCAGCGACTTCAACCCGTCGATCTCGCTTTCGAGCGCGATCATCTTGTTCGCAAACGCTTCGGCGGCCGTCGTGTACTGCGTGGACTTGGCGGCGTCACCGCTCGTACTGGCGTCTTCGGCCATGCGCACGGCTTGTCGCGCGTTGGCGTTGACCCGCTCGAGTTCTTCGAGTGCATGATCGAGACGCATCTCGGTCTGCTTTTGGCTGGCGATGACGTTGGCCGCTTGTTCTCGGAGGCGGCGGTGTTGGTCTTGCGCCTCGATGATGGCCTGCTCGAGTTGCACCTTGGGATCGGCGCGTTCGTTGAACGTGCCCGTGGCCTTGGCGGTCATGTATTTCCAGAAACGACGAGCGAGCTTCAGCATGAGCATCAAGGGTAGCCGCCCCAGCCCTGCTGTTCGCGGCCAGACCGCCCGGTAGGGTCGGGCGCCGTGAGCGTCGCCGAGGTGGTCAAGCCCGATCTGCGACGCGCGTACCTGGTGTTGTTCGTCGTCGGGCTGGGCAGCTTCCTCACGGCGATGTCGCTGTCAATCGTGTTCGTGGTTTACCCCGACCTCGTCGACGAGTTCCCCAATTCCTCGAACTCGACGTTGTCGTGGGTGCTCAACGTGTTCACCATCGTGGGTGCACCGCTGTTCATCTTGGGTGGCGTGGCGGGTGAGCGCTACGGCCGCAAACGCACCATGGTTCTCGGCCTCGTCGGGTTCACCGCGGCGTCGGTCCTTGCGGCACTGGCAACGAATCCCGGGTGGCTCATCGCGGCGCGGGCGATCCAGGCCGTGTTCACCGCGCTCATCCTGCCGATGACCGCCACCCTCATCCTCAACGCGTTCCCGGAGTCCCATCGGGGCACCGCGGCCGCCGGGTGGTCCGCGATCGGCGGCATTGCCGCGTCGCTCGGCCCCTCCCTCGGTGGGTGGCTCATCGATACGTGGAGTTGGCGGGCGGCGTTCTGGCTCAACGTGCCGATCGGCATCGTCGCGACCGTCGCGGCAGTGATCGTCCTCGACGAGTCGAAGAACGACACCGCACCGCGCGTGCCCGACGTGCTCGGCATGTTCGCGTTGATGGGTGGTGTGGGTTTCCTCGTGTTCGGGCTCGTGCAGAGCAGCCAGTGGGGTTGGGGCAGCGTCGCCGTGCTCGCGTCGATCGTCACGGGCGCGTCGCTCGTCGCGCTGCTGCTCTACCGCAGCGGCCACCATCCCGCGCCACTGATCGACCTGACGCTCTTCCGTAGTCGCACCTATTCGTTCGGCAACATCTCGATGCTGATGTTCGCCTTGAGCTTCTTCGGCACGCAGTTCGGGGCAATCCTCTTCCTGCGCCAGATCTGGGGCTTCAGCCTTCTCGACGCGGGTCTGCTCAGCACGCCGGTGTTCGCGTTCACCGCGCTGTTCTCGTTGGCCGCGGGCCGCATCAGCGATCGCTTCGGCGACGAAAAGCTGAGCGCTCCCGCCGTCACCGTCTGGACGATCGGTGTCGCCATGCTGGCGATCGGGTTGCGCGGCGAACGCAACATGGCGCTGTGGTTCACGGCAACGTCCATCGCGGGCGCGGGGGCCGGTCTCGCGTGGGGTGGCATGTTCGCGCTCGTGCTACGGCGCGTCGAACCCGAACGAATGTCGCTTGCCGCCAGCATCACCCAAACGCTGCAACGCATCGGCAACTCGCTCGGCGTGGCGGTCGCGGTCACGATCCTCGGCTCGCGGATCGACACGACCCTCGGCGATCACCGCCGCATGTTCGCCGCGATGACCATCGCCGCGGTCATCACCATCATCTCTAGCCTCCTCCTCGCCCGCACGCACCCCCTGCGCCTAGCCCCGGTTAGGAGCCCCCGGAAGCTTTGGCGAAGGCGAAGCTGACGACGTCGGCGACGGCGACGGTGTGGTCGGCGGCGACGTCGCCGTGGATCATCGCTCCTTCGATGTCTGCGTAGGTCGCGCCGCGGTCGAGCACCACGCACACGCGCGTACCCGGCGGCGGTGCGCCCTCGCCCAGTTCGAGGCGCTCGCCCAGCGGGCGAACCGCCAGCGCGGCCGCAGTGGGGTGGTCCTCGGGCGAGATCCACCCGACGGACGCCGCACGCGACACCTCAACGAATGACGCCAGCTCGTCATCCTCGAGCGCGAGCGACCCCCGATCGCGCCCTGCCTTGCCCATGTCGGTCCGCGCGCCGCGTGGTTGCGATCGTCGTGCGTCCGTGCGCCAATCAGGAGGCAGCGGGATCCAGTCGAGGCGCAACGCGGCCATACGGAACAGCACCCGCTTGCCGCTACGGAGACGATCTTGCGTGCGGGCAACGACATCGGACGTCGCAAAGCCGTCGGTGCGCAGCGAGTGCTGCGCGAGCCACTCGATCTCGTCCGCATCGGTGATCAACTGTGCCTGCGCCTGGAGGCGCAAGCCGCGTGGCGCGTGTTCGGTCGACAACAACACGGCGACGCGATCGTCGCGCAGCATCATCTTGGCCTTGGCCGCGACGCGATAGGTGTTGAAGTACAGGTGCCCGTCGCCCGGCCACAACGGGGTCATCGGCCAACCCGTGGGCGATTGATCGTGCCGCCGTGCGAACAATGTCGCACTCGTCGCGGTTGCGGTCAGCTCTCGCTGTTCGTCGTCGTACACGCGGTGTCTCCGTTCTCGCGGCAACGGTTGTCTCGGGCCGAGTATGGTGCCTCTCATGGGGGGAGCAACCTGCATCGGTGTCGACATCGGGGGCACGTTCACCGACGTCGTCCTGTCCGACGGTAGTCGTACGTGGCGCGCCAAGTCGCCGAGCACGCCGCACGACGTCAGCGAAGGTGTACTCGCTGCGTGCCGGCTGGTCGCGGAGGCACACGGGACGACGCTCGAAGGCCTCTTGCCGACCGTCGATCGATTCGGCTTGGGGACCACGGCGGTGACCAACACATTGGCGTCGTGGACGGGCCAACGACTGGGCCTCGTCACGACCGCAGGGTTCGAAGACATCGTGCCGCTCGCGCGCGGCACGCGCGTATCGGTCGACGGGTGGCTGGTGATGCCACCCTCGCTCGTCGAACGCGAGCGCATCGTCGGGCTCGACGAACGCATCGACCGTGACGGCGCCATCGTCAGGCCCCTCGCGACGGGTGCCGCCCGGCAGGCCGCGGAGCACCTCGTCGAGAACGAGAGTGTCGACGCGATCACCGTCTCGTTCTTGTGGAGCTTCAAAAATCCGGACCACGAGCACCGGGCCGTCCACGAAATACGCACGCGCTATCCCGACCTCCTCGTCACGAGCGGGGTCGAGCTGCAACCCGCGATCCGCGAGTACGAGCGGGCAACGTTCGCGCTGTTGAACGCGTACGTCGGACGCTCGCTCAATGGCGTCGACGCGCTCACGGGCCAACTCGCCCGCCTCGGCTTGCGGGTACCGCTGCTGCTCGTGCACTCGGGTGGCGGGTCGATGACGACCGACGAAGCGCGGCGTGTCCCGATTCGGCTCGCCGCGTCGGGGCCCGCGGCGGGCGTGACCGCGTCGTCGATCGTCGCCCGCACGAGCGGTGTCACGCGCGCGATCACGTGCGACGTCGGCGGCACGTCCTATGACGTCGCGCTCGTACTCGACGCGACACCCGAGCGGCGCACCCGCGGCGACGTCATGGGCATCTGGACATCGGTCCCCACCGTCGACGTCAAGTCGCTCGGTGCCGGCGGCGGATCGCTGGCGTGGATCGACAGCCGGGGGCTGATGCGCGTCGGCCCTCGATCCGCGGGCGCCCTGCCGGGGCCCGTTTGCTACGGCCGCGGCGGCACCGAACCCACCGTGACCGATGCATTGCTCGTACTCGGCTATCTCGATCCCGAGCACTTCCTCGGCGGGCGAATGGCGCTCGACCTCGACGGCGCGCACCGGGCGTGTGCCCGCCTCGGCGAAGCCATCGGCATGACCGGCCCCGAGTGCGCGTGGGGCATCCGCGAGATCGCGTTGGCCGAGATGGTCAAGGCCACTCGCTCGATGCTGTCGACGAGGGGCCTCGATGCCCGCGACTTCACGCTCATCACCTACGGCGGATGCGGGCCGTTGTTCACCACCGGCGTCGCCCGGGCCATCGGCGCACCGCGGCTGCTCGTGCCCGCGCTGGCGTCGGTGCTCTCTGCGTTCGGCGCCGCCGCGTCGGATATTCGCCGCGAGCGCTCGCTGCCGCTCAGCGTCATGTTGCCGTGCGATCCGCTCATACTTGACGACGCCATCACCACGCTCGAAGCCGAGCTGACCAAAGAGCTCGACGGTGACGCGGTCGCACCGATCAATCGCAGCATCCACTACGAAGTCGACGTGCGCTTCGCCCGGCAGCGATGGGAACTCACGATCCCGCTGGAGTCGCCGGTGAGTGCGGCCACGATCGAGCGCCTCGCCCATGACTTCCGCGCGGAGTATGCCCGCCGCTACGGCGAAGGCGCCGTGATGGCCGGCGCGGCGGTCGAAGTCGTTGCCCTGCGCGGACTCGGCATCGGTCGCACGGTGCAGGCCGCGTTCGAGCGCACCGCACTCGTCGATCCTCGTTCGACGCCCGCGGCGTCGGGGGCGCGAGAGGTTCTGCTCGAACGCACCCAGCCACCCAGGCCTGTCGCCTCGTATCGCATGGCCGACCTATTGCCCGGGCATCGCATCGACGGGCCGGCGTTGCTCGACGACGTCGATACGACCATCTGGGTCCCGCCTTCGTCCACCGCGCATATCGATGCGTTCAACAGCACGGTTGTGGAGCTCACGGTATGACACTCGGCTTGCGCACCGACCCCATCACCCTCGAAGTGTTGCGCCACCGGCTCGAAGCGATCGGCGAAGAGGGCGCCAATACCATCGAGCGCACCGCCATCAGTCCGGTCGTGACCGAGTCCAAGGACTACTCGTGCACCATCCTCGATCGAGACGGTGGACTACTCGTCGGCGCGGGCAAGATCGACTACCACTTCTACGCGGCGTCGAGTGCCGTGCACGCGACGATTGCGACGCACGGCGAATCGATCGGGCCGGGCGACGTGTTCCTGGCCAACGACCCGCACAACGGTGGCGGGCTGCACGCGCAAGACGTCATGGTGCAACGCCCGGTCTTCGTCGACGGCGAACGAGTGGCATGGATCGTCAACTCGGCGCACCTCATGGACATGGGCGGCATGGTGCTCGGCTCATGGGCGCCGGCCGCTACCGAATGCTTCCAAGAAGCGTTGCGGTTCCCACCCGTGCGGTTGGCCAATCGCGGCGTCGAGGCCAGCGATGTCTACGCCATCTTCCGCAACAACGTGCGCCTGTCCGCGCTCGTCGAGATGGATCTGCGCGGCTTGGTCGCCGGTTGTCACGTCGCCAACGAGAAGATCGCCGCGCTCGTGGCCGAGATCGGCAACGAGCGTTTCGTCGAGGCCGTCGAAGACATGTGCGACCTCACCGAGCGTGAGTTGCGGCGCCGCATCGAAGCCCTCGAAGACGGTGTGTATCGCGCGGTCAGTTGGACCGAATGGGACGACGAGTTCTTCGTCGTGCCCTGCACGTTGACGGTCGAGGGCGATCACCTGCACTTCGACTACGAAGGCGCGGCGCCCCAGGCCCAGCATTTCTTCAACTCCAAGCCATACATCATCGCCAGCGGCCTCGTCGGTGAGATCTGCAAGTTGCTCGCGCAAGACCTTCCCTTCAACCGCGGTGCGTTTCGACCGGTCGATCTGCATTGCCCCCGCGGCACCATCGTCAACAGCGAACCGCCCGCGCCGGTCGCCGCCGCGCACATGGATGTCGCGTTCAACGCGGCCGAAGTCGGCATGCGCGCGTTGATGATGGCCGTCGCCGCCACCGAGGGAAGCCCCGCGGCGCAGTACCTCAGCGGACCGACCGGTGGCTCGGCCCTCGCGACGCACACATGGTCCGGGCAAGGACTTTCGGGCATGCCCGACGGCTGGGCGATGATGGACGGCTGCTTGGCCGGTGCATCGGCCGGCAACGACCGCGACGGCACCGATCTCGGCTCGTGGATGGTGGCGGCCAACGGATCGCTCGAGATGATCGACGTCGAGGTCGCGGAGTCGTGGTATCCGATCCTCGTCGAGTTCAAGCGGGCCCGTCCCGGCGCATTTGGCGCGGGCACCTTCCGCGCCGGGGCCGGATGCAACATGGCCTATTCGTTGCACGGCACGTCGCAACTGTTCGGTGTGATGTTGGGCATGCGTGAGCGATTGCCGCTCGTCGGCATGGCCGGTGGTGCACCCGGCGCGGTCACCGAGTTCGTCATGCACGACCCTGCCAACGGCGCCGGTCGCATAGGCGGCCACGCCAGTGATGTCGTTCTGCAACCGGGTCAGTTGTTCGAGTTCCGTTGCGCGTCCGGCGGCGGATACGGCGACCCACTCGACCGCGACCCGGCCAGGGTGGCGGCCGACGTCAAGCGCGGACGGGTCACCTTCGACGATGCCCGCGCCGTCTATGGCGTGGCGGTCGATGCCTCGTTCACAGTCGATCGATCGACGACCGACACACTGCGCGCCGAACTGTTGTCGCAACGACTGCAGCGCGCCGAACCACCCGTGAGTGCGCTCGCGTCCGACGCCATCGCGTCCGCCGATGGCCAGCCGTCACAACCGTTGTATCCCGGCGTCGTGCAACGCGGTCGGGTGGCGTTCAGCGCTCGTACCGGCGCGCCGCTTGCCGTGTCGCCCGCGCACTTCACCGACGGCTGTCCCGTGCTCGAAGACCGGCGATCCTTCGACAGCGGGTCGGCGGTCGTGACCCGTAGCTACCTCGACCCGGGCAGCGGCCACGTCTTGGCCGTCGATGTCGTGCCCGACGGCGAGCCGCGGGCATTCACCACGGCACCGCGGCGCTGGACCGACGCGCCGCGCTAGGGCGTGGAGTTCAGCCCAGCAGCGACAGGATCTGATCTTCGGCGGCGAAGTCGAACTCGACCGAGCGGTCAAGCCCTTGCTCGACAAACCACTCGTAGGTTTGCTGCACCATCGACTCGAACGTGTACTCGGGCTCCCAGCCGATATCACGGCGCAACCGATCGATGCCAAAGACCACGCTGCGGTCCCACCGATGCAAGTGCGGTGCGAGTCGCTGCACGAGCGTCGCGAGGTGATACTTCTGCCGCGTGTTGCTGGCGGTTTGCACACCCGTCGCGCTGGGCCGGATCTCGATGCGTGATTGCATGCGCCCCGCGGCGATGTCGATCTTGCCGTCCCACATGCCGTCCATCACGTCGGCCGGGATGAACACCTTGTCGGCATCGACGCCGAGAACACGCGCGAAGACATCGACATAGCCCTCACTCGTGTACGCCTGCGAACCGGTGAGGTTGTAGCGCTTGCCGAAGGTGACGGGCTGGCCCATCATCAGCCGCAACGCGCGTGCTTGGTCGTCGACATGGCCAACCTGACCGAGCGTGCGTCCGTCACCGGGGATCAAGATCTTGCGTCCCTGCAAGAGTCGACCGAACATGCGCTGCTCGCGATCGGGTATCCCGTTGTGCGGCCCGAACACCATCGACAGCGCCGCCACCGACGCCGGAAAACCGTTGTCGCGGAACCTCTGGAACAAGAACTCTTCGCACAAGATCTTGTGCATGCCGTATTCGTTCTGATCAGGGCTGCGATCGACCGGGAACGTCTCGTCGATCGGCAAGATGTCGGATGCCGCGTAGATCACCGTCGAGCTGGCGAATACGTAGTGCCCGATCTTGCCTCTGAACACGTCGTACATCAGCTCGACGTCTTCGGGATGGTAGGCACTCATGTCGTGCACGCAGTCGAACTCTGCGTCACGGAACAGCTCGTGGATACGGGCGTGGTCGGTGCGGTCGCCGATCACCCGTCGCACCGAACGGGGCAAGTCGACCTGCGTCTTGCCTCGGTTGAGGATCGTCACATCGTGACCGGTCCGCACAAGCTCTCGAACCAATGCATAACCGTTGAAGAGCGTCCCGCCCATGACCAATACGCGCATGGCATCGGAGGGTAGCCGCCACGGCGAGAGGTCATCTAATGTGCGCCCGGGGGTACTCCACCATGACCACGACGGCGGACTTCATCTACGACCCATCGACCGCGCAGTTCCAAGACGATCTCTGGGATGTCTATCGCACGATGCGCGACGAATACCCCGTCTACCGCCATCCGGTGACGGGCACGTACGCGCTCTCGCGTTTCGACGACGTGTGGCGGGCCGTGCACGATCACGACACGTTCTCGAGCCTTGTCGACGAAGCGCAGAGTCTGCTGCCGCAGATGATCTACTTCGATCCACCCCGTCACACCTCCATGCGGGCCCTCGTCTCGCGTGCGTTCACTCCAAAGCGGGTCGCCGCGGTCGAAGGCCTCGTCCGCCAGACCGCCCGCGAGTTGTGCGCCGAGGTCGCGGAACGCGGCGAATGCGAACTGCAGCACGACTTCGCGTCGATCCTGCCCAGCGTCGTCATCGCCCGCATGATCGGTGTCCCCGAAGAGCACGTCCCGTCGTTTCGCATCTGGACCGAATCGTTCCTCGAGATCCAGGGTCCGCAGGACTTCGCCGACGCGGCGGGAAAGATCTACGCGCTGTTCGCGGAACTGCTCGCCGAGCGACGGGCGCGACCGCGTGACGACCTCATGACCGCACTCATCGACGCCGAATCCGAAGGCACCAAGCTGAGCGACGACGAGCTGTTGGGGTTCTGCCTGCTGCTCATTCTTGCCGGCAACGACACCACGTCAAGCCTCATCGGCAGCGGTATCGCATTGCTCTCGCAGTATTCCGACCAGCGCGCGCTGCTCGTCAACGACCCGTCGCGGTGGCCCAACGCCATCGAAGAGCTCAACCGAATGGAATCGCCGGCCCAGGTGTTGCCCCGCACGACAACCCGCGACGTCGAGATCCACGGCACCACGATCCCTGCCGACTCACGGGTGATGTTGATCTGGGGCGCCGCCAACCACGACGATCGCGAATACCAAAACCCTGAGACCCTCGACGTGACGCGCAAGTTCTCTCGTCATCTCGCGTTCGGGCACGGCATCCACTATTGCCTCGGCGCCAACCTCGCCCGTCTCGAAGCACGCGCCGCGTTCGAAGAGTGGCACCGCAACTTCCCCGACTATCACCTCACCGGTGAACCGCAACGCATCGTGTCGATCTGGGCTCGGGCCTTCAGTCGTATCCCGGTCTCCGTACGGTGAGCGAGCCGTCGCTGCCGCTGCCCGACTACGTCGGCTGGCCCATCTTTCCGTTCGAGGGCGATCTGCGAGTGAAGCAGCCCACCCCGCTCATGGCCGACGACATCGCGCGGGAAGGCGAAGGCGGGCGCTCGTGCAAGCACGCGTGCGCGCAACCCGACAGCGCGTACCTGTGGGTCGACGACATATGGCGCGTCAAGACGCTCGAACCGTCGGCACTGCCGGTTGGAGTCATGCTCGAGACGCGCGAGCACCTCGACCTGAGTGAATTCACGCCGGCGCTCGGCGGCCAACTCGGCGAGATGATCGTGCGCATCGAGCACGCCATGCACCGTTGTGACGACATCGGTCGTGTGCACGTAAGCCGTTGGGGCGACGGCGGCTCGCACTTCCACCTGTGGTTCATGGCCCGACCCAAGGGTCGCATGGAGCTTTACGGCTTCGGCCTGCCGCTCTGGTACAAGATCCTGCCGCGCTACGACGCCGACCTCCGCAACGCCAACAACCGCATCGTCGCCGAGGCATTGGCCGAAACCAGCGGGCGGGTCATCGAGGTCGCCCCGTGACCAGCGCGCTGCTCGTCATGGATGTGCAAGTCGGCATCGTCGATCGTTACGCAGACGACACGGGGCTCGTCCCCCGCCTGCGCAAGGCCATCGACGCCGCGCACCGCGTCTCGCTGCCGGTGATCTATGTGGTCGTCGGCTTTCGAAACGACTACGCCGAAGTCAGTCCGAACAACCGCGGCTTCGCGGCAATCGCACAGACCGGTGCCTACTCCGACGGCGATGCCAACCGCATCGTGCACCCTGACATCGCGCCGCAACCCGGCGACATCATCGTCACCAAGAAACGCGTCAGCGCGTTCGCCGGCAGCGATCTCGAGATGGTGTTGCGGGCGCAGCAGATCGACCATCTGGTGCTCAGCGGTATCTCGACCAGTGGCGTGGTGTTGTCGACCATGCGCCAAGCGGCCGATCTCGACTTTCGGCTGACGGTGCTGTCCGACGGCTGCGCCGATGGTGACGCCGAAGTGCATCGTGTACTCATCGACAAGGTGTTCGCGCGCCAGAGCGATGTCGTCACGATCGATCAGTGGATCGATTCGTTGCACAGGGGGTCTTAGTGCGCTTCGTTGTCTACGGGGCCGGCGCGGTGGGCGGGGTTCTCGGCGCCCGCCTTTTCCAAGCCGACCAGAACGTGGTGCTCATCGCCCGGGGCGCGCATCATGACGCCATCCGTGCCAACGGCCTACGCCTCATCTGTCACGACGAAGACGTGACGTTGTCGGTGCCCGTTGTCGGCCATCCGAGCGAGTTGACCTTCACCAAGCACGACGTCGTCGTACTCGCGATGAAGACACAACACACCGCGCCCGCACTCGACGATCTCGCCGCGGCAGCGTCGTCGGTCCCCATTTCGATCGTGTGCGCGCAGAACGGCGTGGAGAACGAACGACTGGCGTTGCGCTGGTTCGCCGACATCTACGCTGTGTGCGTGATGTGTCCCAGCGGCCACCTCGAGCCCGGCGTCGTCGAGGCGTTCGCGTCACCCATCTCGGGGCTACTCGATCTCGGTCGCTATCCCACCGGGCTCGACGACCGCGGCCGCGCCATCGCGACGGCGATCGACACCACCACATTCCAGAGCATTCCCCGCGACGACATCATGCGGTGGAAGTACAACAAGCTCATCATGAATCTCACGAACGCTGCGAACGCGCTGTGCGGATCGAGCCCGGCGATTGCCGAGATCTCGGGCCGCGCTCGCGCCGAGGCCGAGCAAGTGCTGCGCGCCGCGCACATCGACTTCGTGTCACAAACCGAGGACACCGAGCGCCGCGGCGACCTGTTGCAGATGAAGCCCTACGGCCCGGGCACCAATCGTGGGAGTTCGACGTGGCAGAGCTTGCGCCGGGGCGCCGGGTCGGTCGAAACCGACTATCTCAACGGTGAGATCGCCATGCTCGGGCGCCAGGTGGGTGTACCCACGCCGGTGAACGAAGTATTGCAACGACTGTGTTCGGAATACGCCCGCCTCGGGCGGCCGGCCGGCTCGCTCGACCCGGCGGACCTCGCGGCCCAACTCGGTTGATTTCGCGTAGGTACACTCCTGGCGGGTTACACCGCTGGGGGTGCACATGACGGTCATCGACAAGGCTCGCACGTGGAAGGTCGTCGAAGAACGACTCGCGGTCGAAAGCGATCCGCACAAACGCAAGCTGCTCGAGATCGTCTACGAGCACATGCTCGCCGAAGCAGCACCCGACTTCGAGCGGTTGATGGCGACGCTCGGCGAGCATCCCGACTATCACCTCTGGGGACCGCAGGGTGACCACGGGCCCAAAGGTCGCGCCGCCGTCGAAAAGTTCTACACCGACTTCGTGGCATCCGGCGCGAACCATCTCGAGTTCGATGTCGATCGACTTATCGTCGACGACCACGCCGTGATCACCGAAGGCACCATGACGATGCTGTATCCGGGAGGCACGCTCAACGCGATGGGCATCACCGTCGACGACGCCGACGCGTACTACGTGTACCGCGACCGCATGCTCGTCGTGTGGCCGTTCGACGAGTCGGGCACACTGATCGGCGAGGACAGCTATTCGGGTCAAGCGGGTTTCATCGGTATCGCCGATCGCAAAGTGCCCAACGAAGACCTCCCTATCGAGATCAGGAAGTGACCCCGTGTACGACCTGTTGTTGAAAGGTGGCATGGTTGTCGACGGCACCGGCGCCCCCGCGTACCGTGCCGACGTCGCCATAACCGATGGTGTGATCACCGAGATCGGCTCGCTCAACGGCGCCGCGCGCGAAGTGCTCGATGCCGACGGCGCGCTCGTCACGCCGGGCTTCGTCGATCCGCACACGCACTACGACGGTCAAGCCACGTGGGATCACCAACTCGCACCCTCATGCTGGCATGGCGTCACCACGGCGATCCTCGGCAACTGCGGCGTCGGTTTCGCCCCGGTGCGGCCCGACCGCCACGACTTTCTCATTCAGTTGATGGAAGGTGTCGAAGACATCCCCGGCACTGCACTGCACGAAGGCATCAAGTGGTCGTGGGAGTCGTTCCCCGAATATCTCGACGTGCTGGCGTCCAAGCCGCGCATCCTCGACATCGGCACGCATCTCCCCCATGGCTCTGTGCGTGCGTATGTCATGGACGAGCGGGGTGCCGCGAATGAACTGGCTACGGCCGATGACATTACGCGCATGGCGCGCATTGCCGAAGACGCGATGCGAGCCGGCGCGCTCGGCTTTTCGACCAACCGCTTGCCGTCGCACACGGCGAAAGATGGCCGACCAGTTCCCGGCACGTTCGCCGACGACGACGAGTTGCTGGCGATCGGGCGCGCGATGGCGCGCGGCGGTGGCGGCGTGGTCGAGGTCGTCTCGGCCGAATCCATGGGCGTCGTCGACGGCGGCTATCGCAGGGACATCGACTGGGCCACCGCACTGTCGGTCGAAACCGGCCTGCCCATCACGTTCTGCTTGACGCAGATCGACAATCATCCCGATCGCTGGCGCGACGTACTCAAGTGGATCGACGGAGCGCGCGCCAAGGGTGCGAATTTCGTCGTGCAGACCGCCGGCCGACCGCTCGGCATCCTCGTCGGGCTCACGACCAAGCATCAGTTCAGCGGTCGCCGATCGTTCGATGAGGTCGCGGACTTGCCGCTGCCGCAACTCGTCGCCGCGTTGCGCGATCCAGAGCGCAAGGCACGCATACTCGCCGAGCCGAGCGAGGCCGCCGGTATCGGCCGGCTTTTGGGTCGACTCGCCGACAAGGCCTGGCCGCTCGATGATCCGCCCAACTACGAACCCGAGGCGGCCGACAGCGTCGCGGCGATCGCCGCCGACCGCGGCATCAGCGTCGACGAGGTGTACTACGACCTCTACCTGCGCCACGACGGCCGGCAGTTGGTGCTGTTCACCCTCGGCGGTTACGGCAATCGCAACACCGACCACATCGTCGATCTGCTTTCCTACGACAGCTCGATCCTCGGCCTGGCCGACGGCGGCGCACACGTGTCGCTCATCTGCGACGCGTCGACGTCGACCTCGTTGTTGTCCTATTACGTGCGCGATCGTCGACGCGGCCGCAGGCTCGATCTCGAGACCGCCGTGCGCAAGATGACCTCTGGTCCGGCACGTCTTTACGGCTTGCACGACCGCGGAGTCGTGGCTGTCGGCAAGAAGGCCGACCTCAACGTGATCGACTTCGACCGGCTCAACGTGCGCATGCCCGAGGTCGTCGCCGATCTTCCGACGGGGGCCAAGCGCATCGTGCAACGCGCCGACGGCTATGTCGCCACGATCGTCGCCGGTGCAGTGACATTGTGCGAAGGCGAAGAAACCGGAGCGCTCCCCGGCCGCCTCGTCCGCCGTGGGCAAAGCTGACCGCACGAGCGATGACACGACCCCATAGCGGCAAGTGGTACGAGGAACTGACCGTCGGCCTCGTCGTACAGCACGCGCTCACGCGCACGGTGACCGAGACCGACAACGTGTTGTTCACGACGCTCACGCTCAATCCGCAGCCGCTGCATCTCGACCACGAGTTCGCGGCGGCGACCGAGTTCGGCCAGCCCCTCGTGAACAGCTTCTTCACCCTCGGGCTCGTGGGCGGCATCAGCGTGCTCGAAACGACCCACGGCACGACGGTGGCCAACCTCGGCATGGAAGAGACCGTCTTCCCCGCGCCCGTGTTCGTGGGGGACACGATCCATGTCGAGACCGAAGTGGTCGCGGCGCGTGAAAGCAAGTCACGACCCGACGCCGGCATTGTCACTTTCGAACACCGCGGCTTCAATCAACGCAACGAATTGATCTGTCGCTTTCGGCGCAACGCGCTCATGCGGCGCCGCCCTACAGAAAGCTGAACATGCGCACACCCCTCCGTCTTCGCAGCCTGCTCTTCGCGCCCGCGAGCCGGCCCGACGTGTTGGCCAAGCTGCCGCGTGCGAACCCCGATGGCGTAGTGCTCGATCTCGAAGATGCCGTCGCGCCCAGCGCCAAGGCCGATGCCCGTGAGCACTCTCGCGAGGCGGGCGCCATGCTCGTCCGTGAGCATCCGCATATCGCGGTCTACGTCCGCGTCAATGCCATCCCGACCGAATGGTTTGCCGACGACATCGCCCGTGGCGTACCCGCGGGTGCCATCGGGGTTGTCGTGCCCAAGATCGAATCCGCGGCGCAGGTACAAGCCGCTGCGCTGGCCCTCGACCGCGCCGGACTGAGTGAACTGAGCATCCTCGCCGGTATCGAGACCGTTGCCGGCGTCATCAACGTGGCCGAGATCCTGCACGAGCCCCGCATCGCCGCGTGCTACTTCGGTGCCGAGGATTACACCGCCGATCTCGGTGGCGTACGCCGACCCGACAGCCTCGAGGTGCTCTGGCCACGTTCGCGCGTCGCCGCGCACGCCGCCTACGCCGGGGTGTTGTCGGCCGACCAGGTTGTCACCGACTTGCGGGACGAAGACGGGTTCCGTCTCGACGCGCAACTCGGTCGCTCGCTCGGCTATCGGGGCAAGTTGTGCATCCACCCTTCCCAAGTGGCGTGGGCCAACGAGTCGTTCTCTCCGTCAGCGGCCGAGGTCGAACGCGCTCGCCGTCTCATCGACGCCTTCGACAAGGCCACCGCCGCGGGCCACGGCGCGATCGCCTTCGAGGGTCAGATGGTGGACGAGCCGCTGGCCCGCCGAGCCCGCGCCGTCATCGCCGGCGCCGAGGCCTGACCGCTTTCACCACGCATCCAATGGTTCGTCGAAATCGTCAGGCACGACGAAGCGTCCCTTGTCGACACCGAGGATCCGTTTGGTCGGTCGATCGATCGCCACCAGCCGCGCAATCGGCTCGCCATCGCGCGTGATCTCGACACTTTGCCCTGCCGCAACAGCACGCAGGAGTCCGGACAGCTCGCGGCCCGCAGCACTGGCGTCGACTCGAATGAAAGGCGACTCCCTCACAAGACCAGTGTCGTCTGTGGTCGCCGGAACGGCCAGTGGATCGAACCCGAAGCCGCGGTCTTTCCATGAGCCCATTGCTAATTTTCAATATCTTTCATAAACTCTCGCGCATGACTTTGTGCCGCTGGCCTCGTAGGTGACCGACTCACTTCGGCGTGGCTGGTTCCGCACCCTGGTACTCGGCGTAACCGCCGCAACCATTGTGATCTCGTTCGCGGCACCTGCGTGGGCGCCTCCCGGGGACACCGCCAGCGGATCGGGCGGCATCATCTTCGACGGTCAGCCTGCGGTCTGGGCCGGCTACACCGAACGCCCTCATCCGGTGGTCACGCCGAGCACGGCCGGCACGGCGGCGCCCTATTGGTGCGCGCTGTGGATCCCACCGCTGGGCGGCGATGGCAGCGCCGGCGGCAACTTCGACGTGCCCGAGACGCGCGAGACGAACCCCACACCGGGCGGCCTGTATCTACTGCAGTGCTTCACGCGCGCGGGTCAGCACTACGGCTTGCAGCGGCTCATCTTCTTCGAACCGCGCGACCCGAGCGATGGCACGATCACCACGCGCGCCGATGTCGTCGAATACGCCATCGATCTGCTGCCACTCGCCGCGCCGGTAGTCACCACTCAACCACCCCCACTGCGCCTTGTCACCGGCTTCGAAACGTGGATCACCGCCGCGCCGGCCGGTCAACCGCAGGCGCGCACTGCGCAAGCGGGGCAGTTCTGGGCGACTGCCGAAGCCCGACCCGTCCGCATGCACGTGAACATGGGCGACGGTACCCAACTCGATTGCGCGCTGCCGATCGTCGTCGACGGCAACGGGCGTCCGGTGTGCGCGCGGCATACGTATCTCGACACTCGGCTCGCGCCGGCAGGCGACGGCCGGTTCACCATCACCGCGAGCATCACCTACGAAGTGTGGGTCGCCACCGATCGCGGCGGGCCGGTCCTCTTCGAAACGCGACAGGGCCCGACGACGGTGTTCGCCGCGCAATCACGCGACGTGCAAGCCGTCCTTCGCTGAACCGGCACTAGGGTCGACGGCTATGGACTATCGAAATCTCGGTAAGACCGGCGTGGTCGTCAGTCGCTACTGCCTCGGCGCAATGATGTTCGGGGCGATGGGTAATCGCGATCACGACGACTGCGTGCGCATCATTCACCGAGCGCTCGACGCCGGTATCAACTTCATCGACACGGCCGACGCGTATTCGCGCGGTGAGTCCGAGGCCATCGTCGCCAAGGCGCTCAAGGGACGCCGCGACGATGTCGTCGTCGCCACCAAGTTCTTCAACCACATGCGCCCCGACAACCCCAACACCCGTGGCGGTTCACGCTTGTGGATCATGGCCGCGGTCGAGGACAGCTTGCGCCGGCTCGACACCGACCACATCGACCTCTACCAGATGCACCGGCCCGACGATCGCGTCGATCTCGAAGAGACGCTCAGCGCGCTAACCGACCTCGTGCGTCAGGGCAAGGTGCGCATGATCGGCCACTCCGCGTATCCCGCCGAACGCATCGTCGAGGCCCAGTGGGTCTCCGAAAAGATGAGTCTCTCCCGCTTCCGCTGCGAGCAGGCGCCGTATTCGATGATGCGCCGTTCGATCGAACGAGCGGTGCTCCCCACTTGCAATCGCTACGGCATGGGCGTGATCACGTACAGCCCGCTCGCCGGCAGTTGGCTCTCGGGCAAGTACAAGTCGCTCAGCGACGTACCCGAGACATCGCGCCTCAGCACGATGGCCAAGCGCTTTGGCAGCGGCCTCGACTCGCCGGTCAACCAGCGCCGCCTCGAGGTCGCGGTGCAACTCGGCGACGTTGCCGACAAGCACGGGCTTCCGCTGGCGCACATGGCGACCGCGTGGGCGATGGAGCACCCCGACGTCACGTCGGTCATCATCGGCCCGCGCACGATGGAGCAACTCGACGACCTGCTCTCGTGCGTCGCCACCCGTCTCGATGCGGAAACACTCGACGAGATCGACACCATCACGGGCCCGGGCACCGACGTCATCCCCAACGATCCGACCACCGATCCGAGCGCGCTGTTGGCGCATCGACGGCGCCGATCGAGCTGAGCTACAGCCGCTGACGCCTACGCAGCCCTCGACCGGGAGTCCACGACTCGATGACGAGGTGATCGGCCGGCGTCCCGACCTTGGTCAAGGCGACTTCGGTGATGTCGACCAAGAACCGATACGAATCGTCCTCGGGATCTTCGACGAGATCCTCTACTGCGACTCCGGCGATCTTGGCATCGCCAATCCACGCGCTCGGGTCGTCCTCGGGCGGGTCGAACGTGGGGCTGTGCAGTGCCAGCCGTGAATCCCGTAACAGATCGCGGGCCTTCAATGACCCAGGCATCATGCCGAGCACGATCTCGCCGTCGACGACATGTGCTTCCGTGCCGCTGATGCGGGGCGAGCCGTCGCGCCGCAGTGTCGCCAGCGTCATGTGTTTCTGCGTCTCGAATATCTCCAGTACTCGGCGCGAGAACTCGGGCTCGGCCGCCGCGAACTCGTTCCACCGTGCCATCGACGCATCGTAGGAGCGTCAGACCAACGCTCGCAGCTCATCGCGCACTTCCATCAGCGCCCGGCCGAGCAAATTCTTGCCGCGCCACTCGGTGGGCTTGCGGGCACGAATGTCGTTCGACGCGAGCCCGATGCCCCAGAGCTGATCACCGGGGTTGGCGTGTACCAAGATCTTTTGTCCCGTGAGCTGCGTCAGATAGACGCCCAACTCTGGTCGCCCGGTGAACTTCGCCCGATTCGCGGCAACGACGAGGTCATAGCGCGACGCCAGCCATACCGACTGTTCGAAACCTCTCACCTCGCGCCCGAGCTCGATGGCCTCTTCGGGCGCGGTCGACTTGAGGATGTGTGCCGCAATCGCCTCGTCACCGAACAGTCGCGCTTTGCCGACCATCACGAAGTGCTCGGCCGTGGCGTAGACATCGCCGTCGGCCTCGAACCGCGCCGCCCACCATTGACTCAGGCAGTTCGTTCCGATCTTGCCGTTGGGGAGCGGTTGATATCCCGAGAAGAAGAGCAGCTCGAATGATTCGCCATGAAGCTCACGCTGACGCAACTCATCGACGTCCACGCGCGCAGGCTAACGCAGTGAACCACGCGTTCGGGTTCGTCTGCCGATGATCGTTGACGCAAACCAGATCGTCCCGAAGACGAGTAGCGGTCCCCAGAAGTACCAACTCCATCGGTGATCGAATTCATACGACATTCCGCGGCCGAGCGGGATCGCGGTGAGCGCGGTTGCGGCGATCTGACGACGAGCGCTGTAACGAAGCACGCCCAACTGTTCGGCGGCGTATTCGAGCGTGCCGGGGATGCTCAACAACCAGATGAGCTCGGGATCGAAACTCCGCGGCCACAGCAGCAACCCACCACCCGCCGCGAACGCGACCGCCAGAGTCAACGGATACAACACGAGACAACGCCGGCACACGTGACGGCCCGCAATCACTGCGCATCGCTCGTAGTGCTCGGGCCAGTGGTGCGCGAGCCACATCCCGCGGCGCGCCCGCTCATGTGTATTGCGGTGCTCGATCTCGACCATCTTCGCCGCGAACGCGTCTGTCACCTGACCATTGTCGGCAGATCGGCGCCGATCCTTAGGCCGAACGACTCAGGTGTCTGTCAGAAAGCCCCAGGCCACGGCCACTGTCATCGCCCCGCAGTCACACCACCGTCGACGGGGATCGCCGCGCCCGTCACGAACGAGGCATCGTCGGACAAGAGGAACTGCATCACCGCGGCGATCTCGTCGGGGGTACCCCACCGCTGCAACGCGATGCCTCTGCGCCACGCTTCGTAGGTCCTCGGCTCGCGTTCGTCGAGATGGTCGAACATCGCGGTGTCGCGCGTAGGGCCGGGACACACCGCATTGACGCGGATGCCGTATTGACCGACGTCGAGCGCGACGGCCTTCACGAGGTTGATGATCGCCGCCTTGGTGGCGCCGTAGCCCCAACCGTCGCGCGCGCCGCTGAAGCCACCGATCGACGACGTCGCGACCATCGCGCCGCGGCCGCGCTGACGCAGCGCGGGGATCACCGCGCGCATGCCGAGGATGCACCCGTTGACGTTGACGTCGTGCATGAGGCGATAGTCGTCGACGGACATCGCCTCGATAGACCCGACCCGATGCACACCGGCGTTGAACGCCGCGCCGTCGAGGCCGCCAAAGCGCTCGACCGCCGCGCTGACCATTGCGCCATTGCCCTCTTCGGTGGCCACGTCGGCGACGCAGGCGTACGCATCGTCGCGTGTCCCGACCCACGCCAGATCGTCGTTGTTGATGTCGACGGCGACGACCCGTCCCCCCGCGGTGAGCAATCGCTCGCACAACGCCCGACCGATGCCGGTCGCCGCACCGGTGACGATGGTGACGCTCATGCGGTGAAGACCCTCTCGCCGTGTGCCCGTAAGAAATCGAAGTCGAGATCCATGCCGAACCCCGGCCCCACAACGGTCAACTCACCGTTCGCGTCCGCCGCTGGCGGCACGACGAACAATGGGTCGGACCAGTCGAAGACCTCGACCGGCAGCGGATCATCGATGCACGCCATCAAGTGCACCGAATGCGGTGTGTAGACGTGCGAGCCGATGCGGGCACCCTTGGCCGCGAGTGCGGACGCGGCACGCAGCCACAGCACCGGGCCACCGAGGCGCTGCACGTCGAGCAACGCGTACTGCATGCCTCCGAGGTCGCGTAGCTCGTCGAGATCGGGAATCGTCTCGAGCGACTCGCCGGCAGCGAGGGGCGCGCCGATGCCTTTCAACTCGCCCAACTGCGCGTAGGGCGTGGCGTCCTCGAGCCAGAGCAACCGGGCCGACGCCCGCTCGACGAAGGCACGCGCGTCGGCGGGCTGCCAGCTGTTGACCGAGTCGACGGCGACCGTGCCCGGGTCGGGGAAGATCTCGCGGACCGCGTCGAAACGGGCGAGGTCTTCGTCGACCGAGAGACCGGTGCGCATCTTGACCAGTCGGTAGCCGGCCTGACGGTACGCGCGGGCCTCTTCACGCAGCTGTTCGATCGTCGCGTCGAGGAAGAAGCCGCTGCCGTAGCACGGCAACGTCGTGGTCTCGGGGCGCCGTCCCCAGAGGTCGGCGCACGCGACACCCAAACGGCGCGCCGCGAAGTCCCATGCCGCTAGTGAAATGGCGTTGGTCGCACCGCGGCTGGCCGTGTCGTGGCCGGCGTGCTCGATGCCGAGCAGCTGCGCCAGATCTGGTCGCCCGTCGACGAGACGCGTCGCGCATTCGACCGCGGCATCGAGGTGCGCCAGTGTGGCCATCCCCGACATGCCCCAACCATGGAGATCGCCGTCGCGAACGACCACGACGAGATGGAAGTACGTGTCGTAGATGCCGACGACGGTGAGGACCGGTCGCGGGATCGGTGTCGGGGCGCGCCAGACCTCGACCGACAACACGTCGGTCAGACGCGCGCCGAGCGCATGTCGGCCTGTGCCTTGACGGCCAGCACCTGTACTTCGTCGACAACCTTGTTGATGAGCGTCTCGTCGAGCTGATCGACGAGGTGGCCACCGAGCGCCCGCGGCAGCATTTCGCCGAGGCGGTGCCGCAGGCAATGGAAGGCGAACGGCATCATGTCGCCGTGTGCGAGCGTGTCGAACACGACCACGTTGTTCATGATCTCGGGCGAGTTGAACACGTAGTGGTAGTGCGGCTCGCCCTCGAACACGTCGAATCGCAGGTACTCGTGGCCATCCGCGGTGCCCCGGACATGGATCGAGACACCCTCGTCGGTGAAGCCACCCTCGGGCGCCTTTTCGAGCATCTCCTTGAGATGGTCAGGGTTGTCCTTGTAGAGGTCGTGCAGCGAGTCCGGATCGAGGTCTCGGTACTCGAGCCCGATCGTGATCGCCCCGGCCGGGAACCACTTGGTGTTGGCTTCCTTCGGCGGCTCGGGCGGGATGTTGTAGACGACGCCGATGCGTTGTTCGCTCATGGTCGAACCCCCTGGTGTGGCTTGAGTGTCGCATTGTAGAAGAAGTCGGCCCCAACGGCCCTCCCGCGGGGCGGCGATAATGCGCAGATGAGCGATTCGTTGGTGGATGTCTGGAACCAGCTTTGCGATCGGCTGCGAGAAGCCGGCCAGATCCTGTGCGATCCGAGAGCCCCCAACGACGCGAGCGCGCAGGCCCACGGGCTCAACTACCTGCTCAACCTGTTGAACAGCGGCCTCGAACTGACGACGATGTCGGTCGACCCGGATCATCCCGAAATCGGGCGGCCGCAAGACGCCACCAAGAAATGGGGTCTCGACTGTCCCGACGCGCTCTATGCCCGCACGACCATCGACGGCGCGGGTACCTACCGTCTGCGCGGCGCGCCCGGCACTGCCCACTATGTCGGGATCGCGGTGTCCGCCGGCAGCCTCGGTACCGCGGGCGTACGCGGTCTGGGCAATCTGGCGAAGCCGGGCGGCCTCGCGGTTGGCGACGACGGCAGCTTCGCGGTGGTGTTCTCGCCCGACCGTCACGAGGGCAACTGGATGGAGACGCCGCCGGAGATCGTGCACGTGAGCATCCGCCAGTTCCTCTACGACTGGGAGAACGAGACCGCCTCGGAACTGTCGATCGAACGCCTCGATCGAGCGACGACGGGCATGTTGTTCACCGCGGAGGAGATGACTCGCCGAGTCGACGCGCTCGGTTCATTCATGACGACGTCGGCCACGCTTTGGACCGACTTCGTCGAGGGACTACGCGGACGTTGCCTCAATGCCTTCGCGCCGCCCAACCTGCAGTCGTCGACCTACGGCGGCACGCCCGACAATGTCTACGGATCGGGTTACTTCGAGATCGAGGCCGACGAGGCGGTGGTCGTCGAGTTCACTCCGCCGCCGTGTCACTACTGGAACCTCCAGATCGGCTCGTACTGGTTCGAGTCACTCGACTTCATCTACCGCATGGGCTCGCTCAATGGCTTCCAAGCGCGCCTGGACAACGACGGCACGTTCATCGGGGTCATCGCCCATCGCGACCCGGGCGTATGGAACTGGCTCGACACCGCGGGTAACCGCGTCGTGCCGGCGACCTACCGCTGGCAACTGCCGCGCGTCGCCCGTGAAGACGTGCCGACGCCCCGAGCGCGCATCGTTCCGTTCGCGTCGTTGGCGAGTCGGCTACCGCCGGGCACGCCCGGTATCACGCCGGCGGAGCGCACCGATCAACTCGACCGCCGCCGTCGAGGCGCATTGCGACGATACGGGCGCTGACCCGCCTGACTACGGGGATACCCCGCCATCGATGGTCAGGATCGATCCGGTCATGAACTTCGACGCGTCGCTGACGAGGTACAACAGCGGCGGCACGATCTCTTCGAAGGCCGCGATGCGTTTGAACAGCGTGGCGTTGCGCACGGCGTCTTCCCGACCCTGGCGCGCCGAGTTGGTCGTCTCGAACGGGCCGGGGGCGAGCCCGTTGACGCGGATGCCCTTGGGCCCCCACTCCTTTGACATCACCACCGACATGCCCCACAGCGCGGACTTCGTCGCGCGGTAGAGCGCCATGTTGGGGCCACCGATCCACATCGCCGGCGACACCACGTTGACGATCGCCGCGTGTGCGCTGCGTTCGAGATACGGCAACGCCGCGTTGCACAGGAACACCGGCCCCTTGACATTGACGCTGTAGGCACGGTCCCAGAGGTCGGACGTGAGTTGCGCCACCGTCGAGAAGCCGGCCTCGACTGCGTTGTTGACGAGAATGTCGATACCGGCGAATCGCTCGACCGTCGCGGCGATGATGCGGGCCCCGTCATCGAGATCGCCGACGTCGGCCACCACCGCCAGTGCCTCACCGCCCGCTGCTTCGATCTCGCCGACCACGCTGCGCAGGTCCGCCTCGGTGCGACCGGTCGCGACCACCTTGGCCCCCGCCGACGCCAGCCCCACCGACATAGCCCGACCCAACCCTCGTCCACCGCCGGTGACGATCGCGACACGGCCACTGAGATCGAACGAAGCAAGCGGGTCCATTTCGCGAACACTAACGTCCCGCCCTGAAACGACTGGGGGGCGAGTGAGCTTTCGTGGACAGGCCGCCATCGTCGGGGTCGCCGACTACAAGTCAGAGCGGACCTTCAACGGCCCGCGCCAGTTCTCTCTCGAGCAGTGGGCCGATCTCAGCGCACTCTCGCTCGCCGACGCCGGCATCGAATCGCACGAAGTCAACGGCCTCGTGTGCGTCGGCGACACCGGCGAGTCCGCGATGTTCCATCCCGCGACGATTGCCGAGTACTGCGGATGGTCGGTCGACTTCGCCGAACGCGTCGACCTCGGTGGCGCGTCGGCGGTTGCCGCGGTCTGGCGCGCGGCCGCCGCGATCGAGCTCGGCATGTGTGACGTGGTCGTTGTGACGTGCACCGGTCGTCCCCGCCCCGACACTCCGGCGGCCACCCCGCAAGCGCGTGCGCGTTCGGTCAATGCGTCGAGTTGGATCTACGGCTCGCCGCAAGCAGAGTTCGAAGTGCCCTACGGCGACGTGCCGCCCAACATCGGCTTCGCCATGTACGCCACGCGCTACCACGCGCTCTACGGCGCGGACCATTGGGCGCGCGCCAAGATCGCCGCCGATCAACGCACGAGCGCCTGTGTGAACCCGAGCGCGGTCTTCTTCGGCAAACCGCTCACCACTGACGAGGTGCTCGACAGTCGCATGATCGCGGACCCGCTACACATCTTCGAGATCGTGATGCTCTGCCACGGAGGTGCGTCGGTCGTCCTCGCCAGCAAGGAGCGGGCGCAGCGCTGTCGCAAGCGCCCTGTATTCCTCACCGGTTGCGGCGAACATCTTTCGCACAAGACGCCCACGTATTCGGTCGACGAGGTACCCCGCACACCGATCTCCCATGTCGCCGACAAGGCGTTCGCCATGAGTGGACTGAACCGCAGCGACATCGACATGGTGCAGCTCTACGACTGCTACACGATCACCGTCTTGCTCACGATCGAGCAGTCGGGGTTCTGCGGTGCCGGCGAAGGAATGCAATTCGTGCGCGACCACGACCTTTCCTACAAGGGCGACTTTCCCTGCAATACGCACGGCGGCATGCTGGGCGCGGGCCAACCCGGCTTTGCCGGTGGCATGTCGATGGTCGTCGAGGCCGCTCGCCAGATTCAAGGTGTCAGCGACACCCGGCAGTTGCGAAAGCACGACACTGCGTACGTATCGGGCACCGGCGGGATCATGAGCGAACAAGCCGCGCTGATCCTCCAAGGCGCGTGACGAGATGACCGTGCCCGCAAGCCCCAAACCGCGGCCTGTACCCACGCCGACGTCGCAACCTTTTTGGGATGCATTGCGCGACGAACGCATCCGCATGCAACGGTGCGAGGCCTGCCACGGGTGGGTCCACTATCCGAGGACTCGTTGCTCGCATTGCCTGAGCGATCGACTGACGTGGCATGAGCTCGCGGGCACCGGCATCGTGTACACGTTCAGCGTGGCGCGCCAACCGACGACGCCGCAGTTCCTCGACGAGACACCGCAAGTGATCGCGGTGGTCACCCTCGACGACGGCCCGCGCGTCACCACGACGATCATCGGGATCGATGCCGACGACGTACGCGTGGATCAGCCCGTGCAGGCGGTGTTCGAGCACGGCGACGACGGCATCACGCTGCTGCGGTTCCGCCCGCAGTAACCAGCCACCGGGCGGTGGGTCAGCGGCCCGTGATCTCGACTTCTTGGCTGCGGGCGGCCGGGTAGGCGTGCCAGCGCGTGGGTGTGTCCTCGATGAAGCACACCATCTGATCCATTCCGAGGAATGGCGAATCGATCCGACCTACGGTGAACTCCTGCTCCCGGTGCCGGATGCGGTCGCCTGGTTGGACGTCATCGACGCCGATGCTTCGCCATGTGTCTGCCATGGCCGACATCATGGCACGGACCATCGACCCTGCATCTCGGCTATACAGTGCGACGGATCCAACCTGTGAGGGAGTACGCGATGAGCGTTTACGACATCGATATCAAAGGGCTCGACGGCGGGCCTGCACTGCTCGAGGGGCTCAAGGGCAAAGCGGCCCTCTTCGTCAATGTCGCCTCCAAGTGCGGCTTGACACCCCAGTACACGGCGCTCGAAGCGCTGCACGAAAAGCTCGGTGACAAAGGATTTTCCGTCGTCGGCTTCCCGTGCAACCAGTTCGGCGGACAAGAGCCGGGCACGGCCGAAGAGATCGCCGAGTTCTGCTCGACCAACTACAACGTCAAGTTCCCGCTCACCGAAAAGATCGATGTCAACGGCACGCCACAGCATCCCGTCTACAAAGCCATCACCGGCACTGCGGACGACAGCGGCCATAGCGGCGACATCCGTTGGAACTTCGAAAAGTTCGTGATCGATCGCAACGGCTCGGTCGTCGCCCGTTTCGCGCCGACGGTCGCCCCCGATGACCCCAGCATTCTCGAGGCCATCGACCGCGCGCTCGCCTGAGTCCGCCATGGCGGCAGACCTGTTGATCAAAGGCGGTCGGGTCGTCGACGGCACCGGCCACGGTGGCTACACGGCCGACGTCGAAATCGTCGACGGCCGCATCTCGCGCATCGGACGCATCACCGACGAGGCCCGTCGCGTCATCGACGCCGACGGGCTCGTCGTGACGCCCGGCTTCATCGACATCCACACGCACTACGACGCGCAGCTCTACTTCGAGCCCACCGCATCGCCGTCGTCGTGGCACGGCGTGACCACAGTGCTCACCGGCAACTGTGGGTTCACGCTGGCGCCGTCCAAGCCCGGCGACGTGCCGTGGCTCGTCAACATGTTGTCCCGTGTCGAGGGCATGTCGTACGACGCTCTCATCCAAGGCGTCGATTTTCGCGGCGGCTCGCTTGCCTCGTACCTCGATGGTCTCGACGGACGCATCGGCGTCAACATGGCGCTGTTCGCCGGGCACGCCCCGATCCGCCGCGCGGTGATGGGCGCGGCCGCGTCCGAGCGGGCAGCCACGGCAGCCGAGATCGAGCACATGGTCGTCATGTTGCGCCAAGCGATGCGCGATGGCGCGGTCGGCTTTTCCACATCGCAACTCGACATCCACGCCGACCACGAAGGCCGGCCCGTACCGCCCAACCTCGCCGAGGCCGACGAGCTGATCGCACTGTCCAAAGTGCTCGGCGAATTCGACCAGGGCATCATCGAGTTCCTGCCCCGCACGGGCAGCGAGGGCTACTCGCCGGCCGACCGCGCGTTGATGCTGGCGATGTGCACCGCATCGGCCAAGCCGATGAACGTCAACCCGCTCACTCGCTTCCCCGCCAATCCCGAGGCATGGCGCGTCTCGCTCGACTTCGTCGAAGAAGCGCAGCGCGAGGGCCACCGCATCCACCCGATGTTCATGGTCAACATCAAGGGCATCCATTTCGCGCTTGAATCGACCTTTGTCCTCGACGAGATGCTGACATTCCGGCGCGTGCTCACTTTGCCGTTCGACGACCGAGTCGTCGCCTTGCGCGATCCCGCGACACGCCAGCAACTGCATCGTGAGTTCGCCGACCCCACGGGTCGCTCGCTCATCTTCGGATGGGACGAGGTCAAGATCGCGTCGGCGTCCGACCCGGCCCATCACGAGTGGATCGGCCGTTCGGTCGCGGATCTCGCGGCGCGCGATGGCGTCGACGGACTCGACTGGCTCATCGATTCTGCGCTGTCCGAACAACTCGAGACCGTGTTCGTGTGGGAGCGCAGGCCCGATCCGCTCATCACCGAGACGACGCACGCGATCATCCGCCATCCCCTCACGATGGCCGGCAGCAGCGACGGTGGTGCGCACCTGCAGACGTTCTGCGGTGCGGACTACACGACCCGCTTGTTCACCGACATGGTGCCCGATGTGCTCAGCTTCGAGCAGGCCGTGTCGCGGCTCACGCTGCAACCCGCGGTCTTGCACGGCTTATGGGATCGGGGCATGTTGCGTCCCGGCGCCTACGCCGACATCAACGTGCTCGATCCGCAAGAGCTCGCCGTCGAACCCATCCGCTTCGTGCGCGACTTCCCCACCGGCGCGTCACGACTGATCTTCGGCGCGCGCGGCTATCACCAGATGGTCGTCAACGGTGAGCTGCTGATGGACGGCGGCAAACACACCGGCGCACTGCCCGGCCGCACGATTCGCTTCAACGGCGCCTGATCTCGGCGTCGCCGACGTCCCCGCGGGGACGCTTTCTTGTGCGGCTCCGCCGCAACGGATCGTCGACACTAGTCAACTTCGTCAACACCGGGCGCGGCACTGAAATGGGGACCGACACCCATGCTTCCCGTCCACCGGAAAGCGTCCCCGCGGGCACAACTACACGATGTTGTAGAGGCTGGCGGCGTTGTCCCAGAGGATCAATCGCCGGTCGGCCTCGTCGAGTTGTCCCAGCCCGGATGCCAGGATCGCCTCACGCGAGTGTGGCCATGTGCTGTCGCCGTGCGGATAGTCGGATGCCCACAACACGTTGCTCGCACCGATGTGCGGGAGCAGCTCGATTCCGAGATGGTCATCTTCGTAGGTGAGGAAGACTTGCCGCCGGAAGTAGTCGCGCGGTCGCATCGTCAGCACTGCGTCGTGGATGAGATCGCGATACTTCTCGTATTCGTGATCGAGGCGGGCCAGCAGATACGGCACCCAGCCGAGACCGGCTTCGCCGAAGACGACGCGCACGTTGGGATAGCGCTCGAGCAAGCCCGACAGGATCATTCCCGTGATCACTTCGTCGAGTTGCATCGGCGACACCGCGACACCCGCGGCCATACGCCAACTGCCCGGCCTGACTTCGATGCTGTGCATGCCCTTGCCGAGGTGAAAGCTGATCGGGATCGCCAACTCGTTGGCCAAGGCCCAGAAGCCCTCCCACGAGTCTTCGAACGCCGGATCGGGCCCGGCGAGGAAGTCGACGATCGCGCCTCGGTGGCCGAGCGCGGCCGCGCGCTCGAGTTCCGCGGTCGCCGCTGCGGGTGTGTGCGACGGCAACAACGCCAGCACGACGAGTCGATTGGGGTCGGTGCGATTGAAGTCGGCGGCCCAATCGTTGTAGGCCCGCAGGCACGCCGCGCGCACCTCGAGATCGGGGATCGGCAGCGACAATGGAGGGCCGTAGACAACGTGCGCGTGGATGCCGTCGCGGTCCATGTCGGCGAGGCGATCACGCGGATTGCCCGGACGGAAACCTGGATCATTCTGCGTGATCAGGCTCTTGGAACGGCGTCCGCTCGGGCCGAGAACCGCGCCATCGAGTGACCACATCGGACCGTCATCGGAGTCGACGACCACCGGGACCGACGGGCGCATGGCCGAAGGCACTCCGGCGAGGAATAGGTCGGGCGGCAGCACGTTCATGTCCATGTGATCGTCCGCCGAGATGATCCGCTCAGGTAGCACGGCGCGTTCTTACCACAACGCTTGACAGACCAGACGGTGACGGCCATAGTCCGCAGCCGGGGGTGGTGATGTTCGACGACATCGTGATCGGTGATGCTCTGCCGACCTTTTCGCGCGAGACCCATTTTTCCAGCTGGAATCGCTACGCCGCCGTCAATGACGAGTTCATCGACGTGCACATGAGCAAAGAGGCCGCTCAAGCTGCGGGTCAGGCCGACGTCTTCGGCATGGGCAACCTGCGCGTCGCGTATGCCCATGCGATGTTGCACGACTGGGTGGGCAACCGCGGCGACATCACACAATTCGCCTGCCAGTTCCGCCAGCTCAATTTTCTCGGCGATGTTCTCGACATACACGCGAGCGTCACCGGCAAAGCGCGCGTCGACGGCCACATGTTGGTCGACGTCGCGCTCGGTGTCACCAACCAAAATGGTGAAGAGACCATGCCCGGCAGCGCGCAGCTCGTGCTGTTCGGCGATCACGCCGCGATGCCGGCAACACCGCCACGACCCGAGATCGCGACGCGCGAGCCCGGTGTGCATCTCGACGCGGACACCATCTCGTGGTTGGGACGCCCACTCGAGCCATTGAACTCGTATCCCATCGACGCCAACGACATTCGCCGGTGGGCGCTCACCTCTTACTATCCCGAGCCCGCGCCGCGCGACCTCACCGAGATCGCCGAGGCAACGGCCGGCCCTTGGCACGAGTTGGTGGCGCTCCGAGACTTCAACCCGTTCGCCTGGAATCAGGCATTCCGGCCCGACATCTATCCGTGGATGCGCGGCATGGGCACCGAACCCGGTCGGCGCGGACTCAACGGCGGGCAAAAGTCGTGGTACTTCGCGCCGATGCGCGTCGGTGACGTCATCACCAACAACGTCATGCTGATCGACGCCTTCGAAAAGGAAGGACGCATGGGCACCATGCTCTTCCTCGTCGACGAATCACGCTGGACCAACCAACGCGACGAGCTGGTTCGCATCGGCCAGCGCACGAGCATCTACTACTAGAGACCGACCATGACCGAACCTCCCATCGTCGATCTCGGAGCAGGGATCTTCGCGCTGCACGATCCGCACCCCGGCCACGAGCGCGACTTCAACCGCTACTACGAACGTGACCATATGTACGCGGCGGCCATCCTGGCTCCGTGGACCATTGCGGGCACCCGCTTCGTCGCGACCGCCGATCTCAAACGATTGCGCTATCCCGCGGACGGTCCGTTCGGGCCGATTCAAGAGGGCTCGTACCTGACGATGTATTGGATCGTGGCCGGCAAACTCGACGAGCAACAGGCGTGGGTCAGCGAGCAGATGAAACTGCTCAACGCCGCCGGCCGCACGTTCGATCAACGGTCCGTGCAAACGGCGACCAGTTACGACTACCTCGGATCATGGCGCCGTGAACCCGACGGCGTGCCGCCGTTCCAGGCGCTCGATCGCCGCTACGCGAGCGTCGTGTGGGCCGTCGTCGAACGAACCGGTGACGAGTCCGTCGCCGAACTCGCGCAGTGGTTGGCCGATGACTTCCTGCCGGCGCACTTTGCGTCGTCGCCGGTCGCGCTGGCACCCATGTTCACGCCGCGGGCCAAAGAGCCGTGGTGGCCGGCAGCCGCGCCCGAGGTACCCGGTGTCGGCGAGCGCGTCTTCATCACGTTCTTTCTCGAAGACGATGTGCGCCAGGCCTGGCCCCAACACTTCGCCGGCCTCGGGGACAAACTGACCGCCACCGGCCGCTGCCGCACCTTGATGGTCGCACCGTTCATCCCGACCGTCCCTGGCACCGATACCTATACCGACCAACTGTTCTGACCTAGGAGGCATCAATGGAGATGCGTGGACTCGGCTATCTCGGCATCGGAACGCGCGATGTCGCAGCATGGCGCTCGCTCATGGTCGATGTGCTCGGAGTCGGCGAATCCGCCGGGCCTCCCGGGTCCAACGGCGACACGCTCTATCTCAAGATGGACGACCGCACGTGGCGCATCGCCGTGCACCCGGGCGAGGACGAACAGTGCTCCTACGCGGGATGGGAGGTGCCGAGCGAAGAAGAGTTCGACGACGCGGTCGCGCACTTGCAGCGGTCGGGCGTCAAGGTGCGGCCCGGCACCGACGCGCTCCGCGCCGTACGCGGCGTGCAGGACGTCGCGCAATTCGACGACCCTTTTGGGAACCATCACGAGTTGTTCTACGGCCCGATGGTCGACGAGTTCCTGTTCGATCCGCCCAACGGTGGCTCGGGCTTCGTGACCGACGGTGTCGGTCTCGGCCACGCGCTCTACGTCGTGCCTTCATGCAACGATGCGACCGACTTCTTCGGTCGGGTCATGGGCTTTCGGGTCACCGACAAATTCTCGTGGGGGCCGAACGGCGCCGTCTTCATGCGCTCCACAGCCCGTCACCACAGCCTTGCGTACATCGACCTACCCATCCCCGGCGGGCCAGGGCTCAACCACTTCATGATCGAGGCGAAGACGCTCGAGGACGTCGGTCGCGCCTATGACCGTGCGATGGATGCGCGGGTCAACATCGTCAACTCATTGGGTCAACACAGCAACGACCCGATGCTCTCGTTCTACGTGCAGGGCCCGTCGGGGTTCAACGTCGAGCTCGGTTGGAAGGGCTTGATGGTCGACGATTCGAACTGGACCGTGCGCACGTACACCGGCCGCGGCGAGATGTGGGGCCACCGCGGCATGTTCATGGACAGCATCGCCGACGCCAAGGTCGACTGACCGCCACGATGCACGTCGTCATATTGGGAGCCGGGGGGCTCGGCTGCGTGATCGGCGCGTGCCTTGTCGAGAACGGCGTCGACGTTTCGCTCGTCGCGCGGCCACAACATGTCGAGGCCATCCGTCGCGACGGCCTGCAGATCTCCGGTCTTCGCGGCGATCGCAGCGTGCCGATGCACGCCGTCACCGACGCACGCGAAGTCGAGGGATCGATCGACTATCTCATCTTGCTGACCAAGACCCGCGGCACCGACGTCGCCCTCGGCTCTGCGGCATCGCTGCGCGAACGCACCGCGGTCGCGCTGTCGCTGCAGAATTCGGTCACCAAAGACGATCGCCTCGCCGAATGGATCGGTGCCGACCGTGTGCTCGGCGCGACCACGGTCGAAGCAGGCACAATGGTGGGGCCCGGGCAGGTCCGTCACACGGCAACCGCGCCGACGTCGTTCTACTTCGGCGAGCTCGACGGTAGAGAGTCGACACGAGCGCAGATACTCGCCGACGCCTTCACCAAAGCGGGCATGGGCGCGCAGGCCACGACCGACATCCGCCAGGCCGAATGGGAGAAGTTGCTGCAGATCTCGGTCGTCGCCGGGTTCTCCGCCTCGACGCTCGGCTTTCGCCAAGGCTCCGCGTTCGCGCACGGCATCGCCACTCGCAGCGGTGCCGAGCACTACGTCACGATCGCCACCGAACTGCTCGCGGTGTATCGGGCGATGGGCTTCGAGCCGCGTGACTTCTTCGCCCCGTTCTCACAGTTCCGCGCGCTCGCTGGCGCGACGTTCGACGAGGCGGTCGACAACGCGCACTCGCTCGGCACCACGATGGTCGCCAACGGCATCATTGGGCGGCCGTCGCTCCACGAGGACATCGTGCAGGGCCGGCCGACCGAGGTCGAAGACGGGCTCGGCACCTATCTCGCGGCCGCCGATCGGTATCGAGTAGCCGTGCCCACCGCCCGCGGCGCCTATCGTGTGATCAAGACGCTGGAGGCCCTGCAATGACGTACCGGGTTTCGACCGACGCGCTACTTCCCCCCATGACGCCGCAACTCGAGGTCGTGCTGCTGGCCCGCACCCTGTGGCGCGAGGGCTACGACGATCATCTCGCCGGGCACATCACCCACAAGCAACCCGACGGCACGTTCTACACCAACCCCTGGTTCTTGTTGTGGGACGAGTTCACACCCGACGACGTCGTTCGCATCGACATCGACGGCAACGTGCTCGAAGGCCGCTGGCCCGCGGCCCCCGGCGTCAAGTTGCATCTCGAGTTGCACAAGCTGCGCCACGACGTCGACGTGGCCGTGCACAACCATCCACGTTTCGCGACGCTGTGGGCCAACGCCCGCCGCATCCCACCGTGCCTCGATCAGACGTCAGGTCTCGGCGGCGGCAAAGTCGAGATCGTCAACGAATACGACGGCACGGTGGCCGATGCCGACAAGGCCCGCATCGCGGCCAAGGCCATCGGCGACGCCGATATCGCACTGCTGGCCGGCCACGGCTTGTTCGTTACCGGATGCGACATCGCCGAGGCGCACCTGCGTTGCGTCGCGTTCGAGCAACGCTGCCGCGAGGCCTACCAAGTCGAACAGATCGGTACCGGCATCGAGCTCGCACCCGATGTGCTCGACACGCTCGGCAAAGCCAAGTTCGATGGCTTTTGGGAGGCGATGGCTCGTCGCGAGCTGCGCCTCGATCCGTCACTGATGGCGTTCGTCGCGACCTGACAAAGCCCGCCACACCCGTTCGGGAGTCAACGGGGTATCGACCTCGGTGCCGAGCGCGTCGCACACCGCGTTGCGCACCGCCGCCACTGCACCGATCGTGCCCGATTCGCCGATGCCCTTTGCCCCGAGAGGGTTGGCCGGTGTGGGCGTCTCGATCGAGTGCAGCGTGAACGACGGCAACTCGGCCGCCGACACGATGGCGTAGTCGGTGAAGTTGGTCGTCAGTGGTTGGCCATCGTCGTCGAAGACAACGCCTTCGTAGAGCGCCTCGGCGATCCCCTGCGCGAGCCCACCGTGCAACTGCCCGTCGGCGATCACCGGATTGATGATGGTGCCGGCATCGTCGACCGCGACGAGTTGCACCACCCGCGCGTCACCGGTCTCGTCGTCGATCTCGACGACCGCCAGGTGGGCACCGAAGGGAAACGTCATCGAACCGGTGAACATCGTTGTCTCGCCCAGCGCGAGGTTGTCGCCCTCGCGGGCAACAGTCCACCAATCGATCACCTGCGCCGGCGTGCCGACGACATGAAAGACCCCCCGCGTGGAATCGAGCACGACATCGGCCACGTCGGCCTCGAGCAGCGCGGCGGCGACCGGCAAGGCTTTGTTCACGAGTGCGTCGCACGCCTGCTTGACCGCCGAGCCGGCGAGTTGCACCGAGCGCGATGCATACGTGCCCAGCCCCATCGGCACTTGGTCCGTGTCACCGCTCAGTACATCGACGTCGTCCATCGCGATGCCGAGCAACTCGCTCGCGATCATCGACCACGTGGTGACGTGGCCCTGACCATGCGGTGACGATCCGGTACGCACGACGACCCGGCGGCGATCACCGTGCACGGTGACGGTGCCGAACTCCATACCCGGCCCCGCCGCGGTCGACTCGACATAGACCGCCACGCCGATGCCGAGGCGACGACGATCGCCTGCCGCGCGCCGACGTTGCTGTTCTCGCCGCAGCGCGTCATAGTCCGCGACACGCACCAGTTCGTCCAACGCTCGCGCGTAGTCGCCGGTGTCGTAGACCGTGCCGACCGGTGTCGTGTACGGAAACGCGTCGCGGGCAACCAGGTTGCGCCGCCGCAATTCGATGGGATCGAGATCGATCGCGCGCGCGAACACATCGACGGCTCGCTCGATGGCACCGGTTGCCTCGGGACGTCCGCTGCCCCGATATGCGGACACCGGCGTCGTCGCGGAGAACATCGCGCGTGCGGTCGCCCTCGCTCGCGCGATCGCGTAGACGCCCGTCGTCATGCGCACGGTTGCTTCGGGCGCATACGCGCCGAGGCTGGCGTAGGCGCCGGCGTCCTGTTCGATCTCGAGAAGGTACGCGAGCAACGTGCCGTCACTCGTTCCCCCCAACGTCACGCGGTGCCGTTGGCCGCGCCCGTGGTGCATCGCCATCATGCTCTCGGTGCGGGTCTCGCTCCAGCGTGCCGGTCGACCGATACGGCGCGCCACCCACGCCGTCACCACGTCTTCGGGGTAGTTGCTGAACTTCGGCCCGAAACCCCCACCGACATCGGGCGCGATCACGCGGACCGTCGTGGGGTCGAGCCCGAAGATCGCCTGCAATCCCATCTTGACCGCATGGGGTGCCTGCACGCTGACCCAATGGTGCAACCGGCCCGCGTCGTCCCACGCCGACGCGGCCGATCGCGTCTCGAGCGGACAAGCCGCCATGCGCTGGTGCACCAGTTCGGACGTGACGACGACATCGCACCCGGCGAACAGGCCATCGAGCGGGTCGCCCACTTCGTAGCTCGCCGCGAGATCAGAATCACGCCCGGAGAAGAGCAGCGCATCGCGATCGCACGGCGCGTAGTCAACCGTCACGTGCTCGGCGGCATCGACCGCGGCCGCCATCGACTCGGCCGCGATCACCGCGACCGGTTCGCCTACATAGCGCACGCTGTCGCGCGCCAACAGTCGAGCGGAGAGCGCCGGGTCGAAGCGCGGCAGCACCGGCGGCATGTCGCCGACGTCGAGATCACGAGCGGTGAACACCGCGCGCACGCCCGGTTGGCCGAGCGCCGCGGCGACGTCGATGGCGACGATGGTTGCGTGGGGCTGCGTCGATCGGACGAAGTGGAGATGCACGCAATCGTCGAGCAGCGCGTCACGAACGTCGGCGACGTAGGTGCCTCCGGCCGTCAGGAACCGTGGATCTTCTCGCCGGAGGACGCGTTGGCCGAGTATGCGCACCGGCCGAACACTAGATCTTGTCCCACCAGGTCGCAGTTGCTAACTTCGTCTCGTTCTCGTCCGACGATACGAGCGAGGACACGTCGGCGAACGGGGGTACGACGATGACGATGTACCTGCACCGTGTAGGCGCCGTATCCAATCCCAAGCGCCATACTTGGGAGCCCGCCGCGTGCGCGCTCTATGCCGTCGCGGTCGGCGCCGGTGTCGACGACATCGGTTTCACGCTCGATACCTACGACGGACGCGACCAACTCGTCTATCCGACGTTCGTGCTCTCGGGAGTGCTGGCCGCAGAGTCGATGTCGTGGCCCGATCCGTGCTTCCAGACCGGCGACTACTCGCCGCACGAGTTGGTGCTCGGTGAACAGGGCATCGTCTTCCACGCGCCGATCCCGGCACGCGGCGACGTCAACGTGACGACGAAGGTTGCGGCGATCTACGACAAAGGCTCGGGTGCACTGGTCGTGCTCGACAGCCTCGCCCGCGACAACACCACGGGTCAGCCGATGTTCACCGCGTCGACCGGAGTGTTCGTCACCGGCCACGGGTCATTTGGCGGCGAGCGCGGTCCGGCCAACGCGTTGCGCACGAACCCGCCCGACCGGCGGCCCGACGCATCGTCGTGGTCAGAGACGTCGCGTGTGCAGACGCTGATCTATCGCTATGCCGGCAACGACCGCAATCCCATCCACGCCGACCGCGACGTCGCGTGGAAGGCGGGATACCGCGAGCCGATCCTCATGGGTCAGAACACCATTGGCTTCGCGTGCCGTGCGCTCGTGCACGAATTGGGTGACGGCGACCCGACGCGGTTGAAGTCGATCGGCGGCCGGTTCGCCGCCGCGGGCTACAACGGCGACATCCTCGTCACCGAGATGTGGCACGGTCGCGACCTCGGTCGCGACGAACGCGGTCACGACGTGGTGATGTTCCGGGTGCTGAACCAGCGACGCGAGGTGCTCGTCGATCGCGGTCGAGCCACGATTGCCCCCTGAGACTGCCGATGCTCGACAGCAAGCCACAACTTTGGGCGATGATCGAAGCGCGAGCGGCGCTGTCGCCCCACAAGGTGCTCGTCGTCGACGACAACGACCGCTCCCTCACCTTCGGCGACTATCGCAACCAAGCCGAGCGCGTCGCCGCGCATCTCCACACACTGCTAGTGCACGCGGAGACACGCGTCGCCTGGCAATTGCCGACGTGGATCGAATCGATGGTGCTCGTCGGCGCGCTCGCTCGACTCGGTGTCACGCAGATCCCGATGCTGCCGATCTATCGCGAGCGCGAGGTTGGCTTCATCTTGCGCCAAACCGAGCCTCACGTATTCATCGTGCCGGGAGTGTGGCGGGGCTTCGACTACCGGTCGCTCGCCGACCAAGTGGCGGCCGAGTTGCCCAACCCCTGTGTCGTCATCACTGCCGACCGATCGCTCCCCGAAGCCGACCCCGCGCACTTGCCCCCGCCGCCGCCGACGGTCGATGACCCCACACGGTGGGTCTTCTACACGTCGGGCACGACCGGTGATCCAAAAGGCGCGCTGCACAGCGACGCCGCGATCCTCGCCGGCGCAGCCGGTGTCATCGACTCGTACGCCATCACCGAGCACGACCGGTACCCCATCGTGTTTCCCTTCACCCATGTCGGCGGCATCGGCATGCTCTTCATCCAACTCGCCACCGGTTGCGGCGCGATCGCGGTCGAGCAGTTCGATGCCGAGCGGACCCCGCCGATCCTCGCGAAGCACGGCCTCACCATCGCCGCCGGCGGCACGCCGCTGGCACTCGTCTATCTGCAACAACAACGCAAGCACCCGGACACGCCGCTGTTCCCCGAGGTGCGCTTCGCCATGACCGGCGCGGCCACCACTCCACCGGGTCTGCATGCCGAGCTTCGTCGCGAACTCGGCGGCACCGGTGCCCTCGCGTGTTACGGCCTCACCGAGGCGCCGTTTCTCACCGTGAACTCCTCAACGGATACCGACGAGCAGCGCTCGCAGACCGTCGGGCGCCCCATCGGTGGCGCCGTGCTGCGCGTCGTCGACGCCGACGGACAGCTGTGCCGGCCCGGCGAGAGCGGCGAGGTGCGGGCCAAAGGGCCGCAGATCTGCCGCGGGTATCTCGATTCGACCCGCAACGCCGACGCGTTCGACCACGACGGATGGTTCCGTACCGGTGACCTCGGCCGGCTCGACGAGAACGGGTTTCTGACCATCACCGGTCGGCTCAAGGACATCATCATTCGCAAAGGCGAGAACATCGCGGCGAAGGAGATCGAGGACATCCTCTACGAGCATCCCGCGATCGCGGACATCGCCGTCATCGGTCTACCCGACGATCTGCTCGGCGAAAGATGCTGCGCGGTTGTCGTGCTCCGCGACGGGGCGACGCTCGGCTTGCCCGAGATCGTTTCGTACTGCCGCGACGCCGGGCTGGCCATGCAAAAAATCCCGGAGCAACTCGAGCTCGTTCCCGAGCTACCCCGCAACGCCAGCGGCAAAGTGCTGAAGTTCAAACTGCAAGAAAGCTTCGCCGCGAACTGACGCCGCTGCGCCGCGGAACGATGGCCTGCATGGGGCAATGTTCCGTCGTCGTTCCGCGGCGCAGCCGCCCCCGCGTTGCGGCGCAGCCGCACAACTAGCCTTCGGCAAGCAGGTCGGCGGCGGCTTTTTCTACGACGGTGCCTTTGAAGAAGTCGGGATTCATGCCGCCGTGCAAACGCACTGCGTTGGCGAACGCGAAGTCGCGGAAGCCTCTGGCGTCGAGCAGTTCTTGCTCGACCATTTCGTACGCCTTGGGGACGACCTCGCGCATGTCGGGCACGTCGAAGTGCCCGATGTCGGACCCGAGCATCGCGTTCAAGCGCGCGCCGAACGGATTGAGCCGTTCGTCGAACGCCGCCGCGACCATGCGGTCATCGCCTTCGCAACCGAAATAGAAGGGCCGCGTGAAGAGATCGGGGATCTCACTCTCGTGGTTCAGTCCGCAGGCGTGCCAGTCGTCGAGTATCTCGGGGTGATCGGACCACAGCGAATCTTGCACGACCCGATCGCGAATGGCCTGCACCCGAGGATGGCCGAACTTGTCGATCAACTCTGCGAACAGTGCGGTGTCGAGACGAGCCGGGTCGAGGGTCATGATCGCTTCGCTGTTGCGTTTTTCCCAATGCTCGATCATGCGGCAGTAGAGGCTCTGGCCCCAAGTGACGCCGCCTTCGAGGAAGCCGAGACGCAGCTCTGGGAACCGCCGGGTCACGCCGCCGAAGAACAGCGCCTTGGCCAGCGCTTCGCCACCTTCGGCGAACCCGCCGATCTGGTTGTACTGATGCCGTGTGAACGAACGCCGTGATCCCCATCCGATGGGACCGGAGTGAAACGTCGGTGCCACTTTGAGCTCGATGCACTTGCGCCAGACGGGGTCGTAGTCGAACGGGCTGTCGATGCCGAAGCAGTCTTGGTAGAGCACCTCCTCGGCGAGGTCCGGATGCGCGGTTGCGAAGTTGGGCACGGGCCGCAGCACGTCACCGGCGAAGACGGCGGCCTTGAGGCCGAGCACGCCGATCGCGTAGTCGAGCTCTTCGATCGCTTCCTCGGGCGTGTGCATCGGGATTACCGCGGTCGGTGTCAAGCGATCGCTGTAGGGCCCGAAGAACTCGGCGTTGTAGAGGTTGAACGCGCGGGCGCAGGCGCGGCGCAACTCGGGGTCGGACATGCCGGGCAGCGTGATCACAAGTAGGCCCTGGCCGGGGTACACGATCGAAAAGTCGAGACCGATCTCGTCCATGCGTTCGTAGAGATAGCCGGGCAGCGCAGTAGTGGCGCGATCAACGGTGTTTTCGGTCGGCACGGGCCACCACACGGGCACCGACGTGCGCTGGTCTTCGCGGTCGCCGAGCGTCTGGCGGAATGCCCGACGCGCGTGCATGAAGTAGTTGATGAGGCGGTCGGGCATCTGCGGTCCGCCCACATCGCGCACGAAGTCCATGACCACCGCGAGCACCTCGAGTTGATGCGCATCGGCGTCGACGACCGGATGATCGAGCTGTGCCCGAACCGCACGCAGCCGCTCACTTGGATTGGCGATAGCTGTCATTTACGCCCCCGCTCATGACACCAGACCTTTGGTCTGGGTACTGTAACACCGCACTTTCGAACCTATTGGGGGGCTCGTGGCCGACGCGTTCATCGTCGATGCAGTTCGCACTCCGGTCGGTAAGCGCGGTGGCGCGTTGGCCCGGATCCACCCTGGTGATCTGGGCGCGCACGTCTTGCGCGCGCTGGTCGAGCGCAACGACTTCGACGCGGCCGCCGTCGACGACGTCATCTTCGGCTGCTGCGACACGATCGGTCCGCAGTCGGGCGACATCGCCCGCACGTGTTGGCTGGCCGCCGGATTGCCCGACGAGGTACCCGGCACCACGATCGATCGTCAGTGCGGCTCGTCGCAACAGGCGTTGCATTTCGCGGCACAGGCCGTCATGAGCGGCACGCAGGACATCGTCGTCGCGGGCGGCGTGCAAAACATGAGCATGATCCCCATCAGCGCCGCGATGACCGTCGCCGAGCAGTTCGGATTCGCCGATCCCTTCGTCGGCTGCGAGGGCTGGTTCGCCCGCTACGGCGACCAAGAGGTGTCGCAGTTCCGCTCGGCCGAAATGGTTGCGGACAAGTGGGACATCACGCGCGACGAGATGGAGGCGTTCGCCGTCGAATCGCACACGCGGGCCATCAGAGCGGCCCACGAAGGACGCTTCGATCGCGAGATCGTTCCCATCGCCGGCGCCACCCGCGACGAAGGACCGCGCGAGCCCGATCTCGACAAGATCCGTTCCCTCAAACCGTTGCGCGAGGGTGGTCGCCTCACCGCGGCGCTGGCGTCGCAGATCTCCGACGCGGCCAGCGCGGTGTTGGTCTGCTCCGAACAAGCTGTGCGAGAACACGGCTTGCGTCCGCGGGCCCGCATCCACTTCCTCGGCGTCCGCGCCGCGGACCCGATCTTCATGTTGACCGCGCCGATCCCCGCAACCGCGCTCGCGTTGCGCAAGACCGGCCTGTCGATCGACGACATCGATCTCGTCGAGATCAACGAAGCCTTCGCCTGCGTCCCGCTGGCATGGCAACGCGAGACGGGCGCAGACCTGGCGAGAGTCAACGTCAATGGCGGCGCAGTGGCGCTCGGTCATCCGATCGGCGCCACCGGCACCCGCCTCATGGCAACCCTGCTCAACGAGCTAGAGCGCACCGGCGGACGCTACGGCCTGCAGACGGTCTGCGAGGGCGGCGGGCAAGCCAACGTGACCATCATCGAACGAATCTGAGGAGACAGCGAAAATGGGTATCTGTGACGGTCGAGTCGTCGTCATCACCGGCGCCGGTCGTGGCTTGGGACGATCGCACGCTCTCGCCTTCGCCCGCGAGGGCGCCAAGGTCGTCGTCAACGATCTCGGCGGCGCGCCCGATGGCAGCGGTGCATCGACCGGCCCCGCGCACGATGTCGTCGACGAGATCCGCGCCATGGGGGGCGAGGCCGTGGCCAATGCCGACGATGTCGCCGACTTCGACGCCGCCGCGGGCATCATCAAGACCGCGCTCGACACCTTCGGACGCCTCGACGTCGTCGTCAACAACGCCGGCATCCTCCGTGACCGCATGTTCGTCAACATCCAGCCCGACGAGTGGGACGCGACGATCCGCGTCCATCTGCGGGGCCACTTCTGCGTGGGGCGTCACGCCGCCTCCTATTGGCGCGATCAGGCCAAGGCCGGCGAGACCGTCGACGCTCGGCTCATCAACACCAGTTCGGGCGCAGGACTCATGGGCAGCGTCGGCCAGACCGCGTACGCGGCAGCCAAAGCCGGCATCGCCGCGATGACCGTCGTGCAAGCGGTCGAACTCGGTCGCTACGGCGTAACCGCCAACGGTCTCGCGCCGAGCGCGCGCACGCGCCTCACCGAAGGCGTGTTCAACGACATGATGAAAGAAGTCGACTCCGGCTTCGATGCGATGGATCCCGACAACATCTCTCCCCTCGTCGTGTGGCTGGGCAGTGCAGAGTCACGTGACGTCACGGGCCGCCTCTTCGAGATCGAAGGCGGCGTACTCAGTGTGTGCGACGGTTGGCAGCACGGGCCGCGCATCGAAAAGGATCGACGCTGGGAGCCGAGCGAAGTCGGACCCGCGCTCCGCGAGTTGATTGCACAGGCACCACCACCCGCGCCCGTCTACGGCGCATGATCGGAGAGCCATGAAGTTCGGACTTTTCTACGAGCTACAGCTGCCCCGACCGTGGCAGCCCGACGACGAGTACAAGCTGTACAAGAACACGCTCGACGAGATCGAGCTCGCTGATCGACTCGGCTTCGACTGCATCTGGACGGTCGAGCATCACTTCCTCGAGGAATACAGCCACTGCTCCGCGCCCGAGGTGTTGCTGGCTGCCGCCAGCCAACGCACCAAGCGCATCCGCCTCGGCCACGGCATCGTGCAGTTGCCCACCGAGATCAACCCCACGGCGCGCGTCGCCGAGCGCGTCGCCGCGCTCGACCTCCTCTCCGATGGTCGCGTCGAGTTCGGTACCGGCGAAGGCTCGTCGGTGGCAGAGCTTCACGGCTTCGGCGTCGACTGGGACTCCAAACGCGAACAATGGACGAGCAACCTCGATGCGGTCACTCGCATGATGGTCGAGGAACCATTCGCCGGTTGGGAGAGCAAGTGGCTCACCGTCCCGCCGCGCAACGTGGTCCCCAAGCCGCTGCAAAAGCCGCACCCGCCGCTCTGGGTCGCGTGCAGCCAACCACCGACCATCCAGCTCGCCGCGACCAACGGCATCGGCGCGCTGTCGTTCGCATTCCTCGACCCCAGCCAAGCCAAAGCGACGGTCGACAGTTACTACAGCACGATCACTTCGGGAGCGTGCGATCCCGCAGGCTTCGCCATCAACGCCAACGTCGCCATCGTGTTGCCGTTGATGTGCCACTCCGACGACCAAACCGCGCTCGATCGCGGGTTGCAGGGCTCGATGTTCTTCGGCTTCGCGCTGGGACACTTCTACGTGTTCGGCACACAGAATCCGGGCGCGACCAACATCTGGGACGCGTTCATCAACAGCAAGTCCAGCGGCTTCGGTGACACCGGCTCCAAGCTGGCCAACCAAGACCTCGGTGACGCCAAGTCGACCGAGAAGGCCGGCGAAGATCTGCTGCGCGGCGCCATCGGCGCACCCGAGCGCATCCGTGAGGTACTCAAGCGCTACGAGGCTGCGGGCGTCGATCAGGTCATCTTCTTGGCACAAGCGGGCCGCACGCAACACGAGCACATCTGCGAATCACTCGAGCTCTTCGCCCGCGAAGTGATGCCCGAGTTCGTGGAACGCGAGCCGCAGCGGGAGCACGCCAAAAACGAACGCATCGGCGAGGCGTTGCAAACCGCGATGGCCAAGAAGGCCCCGCCGCGCAAGGTCGATCCGAACTACTCGTTCGTGGCCGCCGGCCGACTCTGACTAGCGACTATCCGAACGTGTCGCCGGAGAGCGCGTAGGACTTGGAGCCGTCCGGCCCGACCGGCACGTCGCCGGCAATGGTGATGCGCTGCATCGACCGATGATGACCCTCGGGCACATCGGTGGGTACGAGATGCGCGGTCGCGCGGTTGTCCCAGAACGCGATGCTGCCCGGCTGCCAGCGGAACCGGCAGGTGAACGCGGCGTTGGCCTGGTGCTCGTAGAGCATCGCCAGCAAGTGCCCGCTCTCTTGACGCGACAACTCGAAAATATGGCTGGTGAAGTTGGGATTGACGAACAGCACGCGCTCGCCTGTCTCGGGATGCACGCGCACCACCGGATGGACCGACCGCAACGGCCTCGACTGGAACTGATTGCGCAACTCGGACGACATCTCGCCACGCGAGATCGGCAACGCGTTGTGGTGCACGGCGTGCAACCCGTCGAGAAGTTGCTTGAGCGGTTCGGAGAGACGCTCATACGCGACCGCGAGATTGGTGAACTGTGTATCGCCGCCATACGGAGGCACGACTACGCCACGCAGGATCGAGCCCATCGGTGGGTTGGGCACGAACGTGACGTCGGTGTGCCAACGGCTGTCGACAGTGGCCGCGCCCATCGGCGCGTAGCGCTGATTGTCGAGGAGCAAGATCTCGGGATGGTCGTCGAAGACTGCCGGCAGCGTGGGGTGCGCCGGCGTGACCTCACCGAAGTACCGACCGAAGGCGACATGTTGCGCCTGGGTGATGTCTTGATCACGAAAGAAGATCACCTTGTATTCGAGCAGCGTGGCGCGGATCGCTGCCACCGACACCGCGTCTAGTGGTTGCGACAGGTCGACGCCGAGGATCTCGGCACCGATCAAGCCGCCGAGCGGGCGAACGTCATACCCGAGATCTTGGGCGCTGACGGCGGAACGTGGCTGGGTAGTGGTCATGATGCCTCCCCTTCAGCCCGCCAGGATACCTCCAAATGACCGCGCGCTATGGTGCGATCGCACCCCGGAGGGACCGCGCAGTGACCGACGAGCTCAACCCGACACTCGCTGGCCGCGTGGTCATGGTGACCGGCGCGGGGCAAGGTGTCGGCGCCGACGTTGCCACCTATTGCGGGTTGGTCGGCGCCCGCGTCGCCGTCACGGCGCGCAAGCCCGACGCCGCCACGGCAGTAGCAAAGGACATCACCGATGCCGGCGGCCAGGCCGTGGCCATTCGGTGCGACGTCACTTCACGCGAAGACATCGACCGCGCCATCGCCGAGACCGTCGATCGCTTCGGCGCGCTCCATGGTGTCGTCCACAACGCGATCAGCAGCTACTCGAGTCGTCCCATCCCCTTCGAAGAAGTCACCGACGAGAACTGGGACGACCAGACTGCCGTCGCGCTGCGCGCCGCGTATCACTTGGCCCAAGCGAGTTTCGCTCACCTGCTCGCGGTGGGCGGCAGTTTCGTGTTCATGCTGTCGACTGCCGGGATGGAGGGTAGTCCGCCCGTACCGGCGTACTCGACGATCAAGGGCGCGCAGCGCGCATTCATGAAGAGCATGGCCCGCGAATGGGGTCCGCACGGCATCCGTGTCAACGGCGTCGCGCCGATCGCGGTCACGCCGGCCATCGCCAACTTCCTGGCGAGCGAACCCATCGCCGCCGAACGTCTCGCAAAGCGTGCCGCGCTCGAACGACTGGGCGACGGTGTCTGGGACATCGGCCCGCCCACTGCGTTCCTACTCGGACCCGACGCCCGTTTCATGACCGGTCAGACACTGGTCGTGAACGGCGGATCGTTCATGTTCTGAAGGGCCGATGACCAGACCATTCTCGACACTCGAAAACCAAACGGCCGTCGTCGTCCACGGCGATTCGAAGATCGGGCGCGCCATCGCGCTCGGTCTCATGCATCACGGTGCCCGGGTGGGCTCCCTACAGACCAAGCTCGCGACCCGTACCGACTACGAAGGTTGGTATTCGGACATCGTCGAGAGTCTCGGACGCCCGTCGATCGTGGTCGTTCCCGTGCTGCCCAGCGGTCCGCGGCGGCCAATCGTCGAGCTTTCGCTCGATGCGTGGATCGCCGACTGCGAGCAACCGCTGCGCGACACCCGCAATGCGGTGCAGGCCGCGTTCAGCGTGTTGGCGCGGCCCCACGGTCACGGCGGATGTGTCGTGCTCGTCGCCGCCACCGCGGCACTCACCGGCGAGACGGGTCTCGCCGCGTACGCAACCGCCTGCGAAGGCGCGCGAGCAATGGCGCGTGTCGTCGCCCGCGGCTGGGGTGGGCACGGCATCACGTTGCATTGGGTCGGTGCGCCCACGGCGTTGTTCACCAATGAAGACGACGCGCCACGCATGGCAATGTGGGATCCCGCGTTGGGACGCGAACCCGACGTCGAACACGATCTTGCGTCGGCGATCGCCGCACTGGCGTCGCCCGCGATGGCATTCACGACAGGCACGACGACGGTCGTCGATGGTGGCCTCGTCATGCCGACCTGAGGAAGGGTGAAGATGGTTCTGCGTGTGGTGCATTGGGGTACAGGCTCGACCGGCACCCACGGGTTGCGGGCGATCATCGAACATCCCGACCTCGAACTCGTCGGACTGCACGTGCACAGCGCCGACAAGGTCGGTCGCGACGCCGGCGAATTGTGCGGCCTGCCGGCGATCGGCATCGAAGCCACCGACGATCTCGCCGCCACGCTCGCTCTCGACGCCGACTGCCTGAGCTACATGGCCAACGGAGTGGGTCGCGAGCCGGCCGCCATCGCCGACGTCGTGCCCTTTCTCGAACGCGGGACCAGTGTCGTCAGCTGCTCCCTCATCCCCTTTGTCTTCGCGCCCGCGGCGCCCACCGAGTTGCACGACCCTCTGGCCGCCGCGTGTGCCCGGGGCCAATCGTCGTTCTTCAACAGCGGCATCGACCCGGGCTTCGCCACCGGGCAACTCGTGGCCTCCTTGCTCGCACTCGGCACCGAGATCGAATGCGTCCGCGTCCAAGAGCTCGGCAACTTCAGCCGCTACGGAGCCGCATCGATCATGCGCGACGTCTTCGGATTCGGCCAGCCGGCCACCTTCGTGCCGCCCCTGTTCACGAGCGGGATGTTGTTGCACTGGTGGCGCGGCACGATCGCAGAGATCGCCGAATTGCTCGCGCTCGAGATCGACGAGATCGTCCTCGTCCATGATGTCGCGACGGTCGACCATGACGTCGAGTGCGCGTTCGGGCGCGTCGATGCCGGCACCATTGGCGCGGTGCGATTCGAGTTGCAGGGCATGCACGATGGTCGAGCCGTTGCGGTGGTCGAGCACGTCGATCGCATCGCCCTCGACGCGGCCCCGCAATGGGACCGGGCCAACACCACCGGCGGCACGGCGTATCGGGTCATCGTCACCGGCCGTCCCAGCTTCACCTGCGAGCTCGGGTTCTCACTCGCCGGGGGCGTCAGCGGCGCAGTTGTTTCGACCGCCACCTATCTCGTGAACGCGATCGCGTCGGTGTGCGCGGCACCGGCCGGCTTACTCACCGTGAGCGACCTGCCGGTGTTCGTCGGCCGCGCTCGACGCGCGACCTGATCCATCCGACCGACGCGCGTCGGCCGGACGACCCATTGTCCGAACGAACGTCGATCCTTCATCAGGCAGTGTGGTAATTCTCCGACGAACGGCTCTATGGCTCGTCGGGATTGCCGCGGTCACCGCGGCTGTCGCTCGGGGCCAACAAGCTCGAGGCGTCGTTCGATCGTTCGGTCGTGTGCGGCCGCCAGTTCACCCCGATCACGCGCCGGACCGCCATCGACGTCGCTTCCTACGAAGTCGACAACATGACCTTGGTCCGATCGATACCGATGCTCTCGGCGGCCGATCCGCAACGCGTCGTACACCAGCCGTACCATCGATGTGAGAACGATGAACTCAACAGCGACATCGTGGGGGTGCGATCGAGCGCCTTCGTCGCGCTACCGCCAGGGTCCGACAAGTGCACCGTGATGGCGAAGCTCGAGACATATCTCGAAGCAACCGGATGGTCGGTCTTTGGGCAGGAGACTTCCACTATCGCGGGCAGGGCTACATCCGGGCCATGACGGCCGAGCGGGAGCACGAGCAACTCGATTTGAGCATCGACAGCCGCGGCACCTACCTCGGTATCGTCGCCGACCACGATGCGCCAAATCCCTCGTTCTCGCAGTCAAACGTCGAGCATAGTTCGACGTTTGACTGCGAGTTCGGCGGCTAACAACGCAGTACGATCGCAGGGCGTGAGCGCGACCTCGCCCGGCGTCGATGTGAGGACGGCCACCATCGACGACCTCGAACAGGTCGTCGCCATCTACAACCACTACGTGCTGCACACACCGATCACCTTCGACCTCGCGCCGTTCACTGTCGAAGACCGCAGGGATTGGTTCGAGCAGTTTTCGACGACCGGACGTCATCGACTGCTCGTCGCCGTCGATCGCGGCGCCGTGGTGGGTTACGCCGGTTCGCACCAGTTCCGCACGAAGGCCGCCTACGACACGACGGTGGAGACGACCGTGTACTGCGCGCCGAATGCCGTGGGCAGAGGCATCGGGCACGCGTTGTATCTCGCACTGTTTCAGGCCATCGAGGGCGAGGACATCCATTCGCTGCTGGCCGCCATCACGCTGCCCAACGACGCCTCGGTCGCACTGCACGAACGATTTGGCTTCACCCGCGCGGGCGTGACGCACGAGGTCGGACGCAAGTTTGACCGCTACTGGAATGTCGGCTGGTACGAGCGAATTCTCGAATAGACCCTGTCGGCGACGCATGGAGTGGTGGTACTCTGAGTCAACGCCTTGACCCCGCGCACCCGTGGGAGCAAGGCATTTTCCATTTGGCAGCAACTGCCAGGCGGTATATCCCGCAGTTGCGTCGCGTCTCGCTCGATCAAGTCAGACCGGGCGTACGACAAAGGCGTTGTGGACGGCCACAATGCTTGCAGACGTCAGCTACTCCCCCACAGCGCACGACGCCGGCGTGTTGTACGTGCGGGGATCGATCGGATTGTCCAATGCCCGAGACGTGTGCGTCGTGATGTTGTCGCTCATCGACAACAGCGAACTCAAACGCCTCACGGTCGACCTCCGCGAAGCCGACTTCATCGGCGCCGCCGGCGCACTGGCGCTGCTCGCGGGTCGTCGCTACGGGGCGTCCACGTGCGCCGTCGAATTGCTGCACGCCTCGCCGACCGCGCACCGTCTGATCGACATCCTGGCACCCGACGTATTGGATCCCCTGCCGGCCGTACCGGTAGAGCCGCAATGGCGCATCGATCGAGCAAGTCGCGACCTCGCGATGTTCGCACTCCTCGGCGGACCCCTACGCGGTGACGTTCGATGACAAAGCAGATCGCGTTCGACATCGAAGCGCGAGGCAAGTTGCAAGCGGGCATCGACCGATTGGCCGACGCCGTTCGCATCACCCTCGGCCCGAAAGGCCGCAACGTGGTCATCGGCCAGTCGTGGGGCGCGCCGACGATTACCAACGACGGGGTCACCGTCGCGAAAGGGATCGAGCTGAGCGATGCGTTCGAGCGGATCGGCGCCGAACTCGTCAAGGAAGTAGCCAAGAAGACCGACGATGTCGCCGGCGACGGCACCACGACTGCGACTGTGCTTGCGTGGGCGATGGTCCACGAGGGCTTGCGCAACGTCAGTGCGGGCGCGAATCCGATGTTGTTGAAGAAGGGCATCGAGGCTGCGGTCGAGGCCGCGATGGAGTCGATCACCGAGCAGGCAGTCGAGGTGAACTCCCGTGAGCAGATCGCGCAAGTTGCCGCGATCTCGGCGGCGGACGAAGAGATCGGCCAACTGATCTGTGATGCCATCGACAAGGTCGGTAAAGAGGGCGTAATCACCGTCGAGGACAGCCAGAGCTTTGGCTTCGAGATGGAAGTCGTCGAAGGCATGCAATTCGACAAGGGCTACATCTCGCCCTATTTCGTAAGCGACGCGGAGCGAATGGAAGGCGTGCTCGACGACGCGTACGTGCTCCTCGTCAGCTCGAAGATCTCCGCCGTTCGAGACTTGCTCCCGGTATTGGAGCTCATCACACAAGCCGCTCGACCAGTGCTGATCATCGCAGACGATGTCGACGGTGAAGCTCTCGCGACACTCGTCGTGAATCAGATTCGGGGCAACGTCGCCACCATTGCCGTCAAGGCTCCCGGCTTTGGCGACCGACGCCGAGCCGCCCTCGAGGATCTCGCCATTCTCACCGGCGGCGAAGTGATCAGCGCGGAGCTCGGGATCAAGCTCGAAAACGTAACGCTCGCCCAACTGGGACAAGCGAAGAAGGTAATCGTCACGAAGGAAGACACGACCATCGTCGATGGCGGTGGTGACACGACGGCGATCGAGGCACGCGTGACACAGATCAGAAACGAGATCGACAACACCGAGTCCGACTACGACCGCGAGCGCCTACGCGAGCGCCTGGCCAAGCTGCTGGGCGGCGTGGCGATCCTCAGGGTCGGAGCCGCGACCGAGGTAGAGCTCAAAGAAATCAAGCATCGCATCGAAGACGCGGTGTCGACGACCAAGGCCGCGATCGAGCAAGGCGTCGTCCCCGGCGGCGGTGTGGCGCTCGTCCGTGCACAAGGGGCAGCGAATCAAGTTGCCGATGGCCTCGAGGGCGACGAGGCGACGGGCGCCCGTGTGGTCGCCCGCGCGCTCGAAGCACCACTGCGTCAGATCGCCGAGAACGCGGGCATCGATGCGGGCGTGGCCGTGGAGATCGTCCGCACCATGACGGGGGGCGAAGGCCTCAACGCACTCACCGGCGCCTACGAAGACCTGACGAAGGCCGGCATCATCGACGCCGCCAAAGTGACGCGGTCTGCGTTGTTGAACGCGGCTTCGATTGCGTCGATGATCCTCACCATCGAAGTCGTCATCGCCGACACCAACGACGCGTAGTCCCCCTCGGGCCCTCAGCGGGGCGGCGCGAAGAGCTCGAGCTGGATGTTGTCCGGGTCGCGAAAGACGAGAACCGAACCGTAGGGCTCGTCCGCGATCGGCGATTGCGTCAGCGGCTTGTCCGCGGCGCCGGCACGTACGACACCGTTGGCCTCGAGGTGGGCCTGCCACACTTCGAGATCGCTGCGGTTCGGCACGAACAGACCGACGTGGTCGAGTCCGGTCGTGGTTTCACCGAACAACATGCCGGCATTGGTGTCGTGCCGGTGCAGCACGATCACCAATTGCCATGTCTCGTCGGCGAGCAACTTGCCCAGGCCCCCGTCGTGCGGGGCGTCCATCTGGAAGCGGATGCCAAAGACA
>JBDSMH010000127.1:0-10866 GCA_039915945.1 Acidimicrobiales bacterium
GCGGGTCACCCGCAATCAACGGGGCCTCTCTGTGGCTCGACGCCGATGACGGGAATGGTCCACCGTTGGTGGCAAATGCGCCGGCCGCGAGCGCGGAGAGCGAGCCAACAGCGGCGACGGTCCTCCATCGACGGCGGCGGGATCGCCGGGATTGATCGGGTGTATCTGCCCTAGTTGACATATTTGCTCCGTTTGTTGACTGGCAATGAAGAACCGAACGTGCCGGGGTCGCTGTAGCGCGAGACTCTTCTGGTTCCGAACTAGTACGGCGCCACCAGTCCAAACGGATTACGACAGGGGCGATTTCCCGGGACCCCCACCCGGCACAGCGCCGCCCGAGTCGCTAGAACAGCCACCGATGACCGACAGCCCGGGTGAGCTAGCCGCGATCGACTTCACCGACCTCGACAACTTCGCCGGCGGATTCCCCCACCTCCTGTTCGCCATCCACCGGCGCGAGCAACCTGTGTGGTGGCACGAACCCACCGAGCACACGCCCGATGGCGAGGGCTTCTGGTCTGTCGCCACCCATGCCGAAACGCTCGAAGTGTTGCGCGATTCGACTACTTACTCGTCCGAGCGAGGCGGCGACCGTCCGTACGGCGGGACGCTCATACAGGACCTTCCCGTAGCCGGTCAGGTCTTGAACATGATGGACGACCCTCGGCACGCGCGCATCCGCCGTCTCGTGAGCTCGGGCCTCACGCCGCGAATGATCCGCCGCGTCGAAGAAGACCTGCGCACGCGTGCACGCGCGTTGTTCGACGCCATCGACGACACGCAACCGTTCGACTTCGTGCCCGAGATCGCCGCCGAGCTACCGATGCAAACGATTTGCTTGTTACTCGGCGTGCCCGAGTCCGAACGCCATTGGCTGTTCGAGGCCGTCGAGCCGGGCTTCGATTTCCGAGGATCACGCAAGTCGTTCGAGCCCGATATCGACGCCGCTGACGCGCGGGCGCGGATGTTCGCGTATGGCAACGAGCTCGTCGGCGAGAAGCGGCGCAATCCCGGCGACGACATGCTCTCGATCGTGGTGCACGCGAATCTCGATGACGCGAACCCACCACGCCTCACCGACGGCGAGTTGTACATGTTCTTCTCGCTGCTCTTCAGCGCGGGTGCGGAGACGACCCGCAATGCGATCGCCGGCGGTCTGCTCGCGCTGGCCGAGCGAGCCGACCAGCTGCAGCGCCTGCGCGAGGATCCCTCGTTGCTGTCGACCGCGGTCGACGAGATCGTTCGCTGGAGCTCCCCATCGCCGTCCAAACGCCGCACGGCGACACGCGCGACTCGTTTGCGCGATGTGCCGATAGCCGCCGGCGACAAAGTGGTCGTATGGGAGGGATCGGCGAACCGCGACGAGACCGTGTTCGACCGAGCCGACGAGTTCGACATCACGCGCGACCCGAACCCGCATGTGGGATTCGGCCACGGCATCCACTATTGCCTGGGTGCGAACCTCGCGCGCCTCGAGATACGGGTGCTGTTCGAAGAGCTGCTGCCCCGCTTCGCCGGCGTGCGGGTCGTCGAGCCCGTCGAGTGGACCCGCAGCAACCGCCACACCGGTATCCGTCATCTCATGGTCGAGGTCGCCCGCGCGTCGCGGTGAAGCGGGCAAACGAGTGCGATACTCCACATCGCGCCGGCAGGCCCGGCGAACGAGGAGGGCACCATGCACGACATTGCGATCCGCGGCGGGATGGTCATCGACGGCACCGGCACACCGGCCCGGCACGGTGACATCGGCATCTCCGACGGTCGGATCACGGCCATCGGCGACGTGGGCGCCGCGCGGCGCACCATCGAGGCGGATGGGCAGGTCGTCGCGCCAGGCTTCGTCGATGTACACACGCACATCGACGCGCAGGTGTGCTGGGACACGACGCTGAGTCCGAGTTCGCTGCATGGTGTCACCACGATGCTGGCCGGCAACTGCGGCTTCACCCTCGCCCCTATCAACGAACACGAAGCCGACTATCTGGTGCGCATGCTCGCAATCGTCGAAGGGATGCCGCTCGACGCGCTACAGGCCGGGGTGGCGTGCACGTGGACGTCGACGGGCGAATATCTCGACCACGTCGACCGCGGCCTCGCGGTCAACGCGGGATTCATGGTTGGCCACTCCGCGCTACGGCGCGTCGTGATGCGCGAAGAGGCGACAAAGCGCGAAGCGACTCCCGCGGAGATCGCGGTGATGGTGCAGATGCTGCGCGCCGGGCTCAGCGCCGGCGGGTTGGGCTTCTCGTCGTCGTACGGCATCGCGCACTCCGATGCCAACGGTGATCCGGTGCCGTCGCGGTTCGCGCCGGTGGACGAACTCATCACGCTCGCGCGCCAGTGTCGTGACTTCGAGGGCACGTCGCTCGAGTTCCTGCCGAAGTTCGTCGATCGTTTCGATCAACAGCAGGCCGACTTGTTGACCGGCCTCTCGGTCGCGGCCCAGCGGCCACTCAACTGGAACGTGTTGCGGATCACGGTGAAGGAGCTCGCCGAAGCGAACGAAGCGTTGCGCCAAGCCGACCACGCAAAAGCGCAAGGCGGCAAAGTGGTCGGGCTCACCATGCCGATCCCTTCGCGTGCTCGATTCTCGTTCTTCACCGGCTTCGTACTCAACGCGCTGCCGGGCTGGGGTGACGTGCTCGGTCTTCCACTCGAGCAACGAGTAGTCGCTCTGCGCGATCCCGACATACGGCGCCGTCTCGCCGAGTCGGCACCATCGGCTCCCGGACCGATGCGTGAAATCTCCGAATGGGACCGGCGGGTCATCACACAGACGTTCACACCACAGACGAAGAAGTACGAAGGCCGTGTCGTCGCGGACATTGCGCGCGACGAAGGCAAGAGTGCGTTCGACGCGCTGCTCGACATCGTGTGCGAGGACAATCTGCTCACGATGTTCACACGGTTGCCGAGCGCGCCGTCGGCCGACGACTGGCAGCTCACCGTCGAAGCGTGTCGTACGGGACGCACGATGATCGGCGCCAGCGATGCCGGTGCACACCTCGACTTCACCGCATACTTCGACTATCCCGTGTATGTCATCGAACAAGCCGTGCGCCGCTACGGCATGGTCGCGCTCGAAGAAGCAGTGCAAATGCTCACGTCGATCCCCGCGGATCTCTACGGCTTGCGCGACCGCGGTCGCCTTGTCGAAGGCGCGCACGCAGATGTGGTGGTGTTCGACCCCGACACCATCGCGTCGGGCACGATCGAAATGCGGTTCGATCTGCCCGCCGATGCCGGGCGCCTCTACGCCGAGCCCGCCGGTGTCGCGCACGTACTCGTCAACGGCCGGCCCATCGTCGAAGGCACCACGTTCACCGACGAGCGACCGGGCACCGTGTTTCGCGCCGGTCGCGACACGGCGACGCCGGCGCTCTGAAGGCAATCAGCTCATCTCGGTGCCGATAAACATGCGTCACTTTTGAATAACGCCTGTACCTGGGAGTCTCGGCTCACCCTTCGTGTTTCCTCATCCTCGCTCGTCGGGTACTGGCACGGTGGCGGTTGAACACTCCCGCGACCCCGAGGAGGCCGAATGGCTACCACGACGATCGAACAAGAATTGTTGACGTTGGAACACCGGTATTGGCAAGCACTCAAGGACAGGGATGTCGACACTGCCCTCTCGTTGACCGATGACCCCTGCATCGTGGTCGGTGCGCAAGGCATCGGGTGTGTCGATCACGCGACCTACCGACAGATGATGACCGAGAGCTCGAGTTGGGAAATCCGTGATTTCGCGATCGCCGACGACGTGAAGGTACACGTGGAAGGCGACACCGCGATCGTCGCGTACACGGTGCACGAAGAGCTCACCGTCGATGACGCTGCGGTGACATTCGATGCCGCCGATACGTCGACATGGCTGCGGCGCGACGGCAAATGGGTGTGCGCGTTGCACACCGAATCGATACTCGGTGACCCGTACGGGCGCGACCGGAAGAAGACCAAGAAATCGTCATAGATAGCCCCGCTCCGCCTTGGCTTCGGCCGAGCCAGTGCCGCCGCGTCCGGTCGTCCAGCCGGTCTGCATGATTGCCGTCGAGCCATTGTCGTTCGTGCGCTGCGGATCGGCACCCGCGTCGAGCAATGCGCACACCGCGGCCGAGCAACGAGTAGTTGATCATCTCGACTTGGTGCGCGGGATTCCACGCCGCCGACCCCGGTCCCCCACGGACCGCCGCATGTAGCGGCTGGGCACCGCGGCGGTTGCGCACTCGTAGGTTCGCGCCGGCCGCCAAGAGTTCACGCGCCATCGCTATGTCGTACGCGCACGCGGCTGCATGCAGCGCCGTGTCGCCCGCGTAGAACTGTGCACCGCACGCGGCGACGAAGCACTCGTCGCCCCTGCCGAGTGTGGCGACGGCCAATCCCGATGCCGCATGCAAGAGTTGTGATGGCTCGCCACAGCCGGCACCACATATCGCTCGGATCAACGTAAGCAGTGCGTCATCGTCGGCCACCAGTGCGATCGTGGCGAGTGATGTTCGACGCGGCTGCCGCGCGTCACGGGCGTCGCGCGACGTGAGCGGCAGCTTCGGCTCGGCTGCGCAACCCCAGCTTCGACAAGATCCGGCCGACGTGATGCTCGACCGTCTTGGGGCTGATGAACAACCTCGTACCGATCTCCGCATTCGACAGCCCGAGGGCAAGGAGTTCGAGCACTTCGTCTTCGCGCCGCGTGAGATCGGCCTTCCGCTTGGGGCCGGTCTTGGCCGGCCCTCCGAGCACGCGCAGCATCGCTGCCGCCTCGTCGGCGCCGCGGCGGGCGCCGAGATCTTCGAACATCTGATGGGCCGCTTCCAGCTCGGCGATTGCCGCCACAGGCCGTGATGTCGAAATGATTCGCGCTAGCTCGACGCGGGCCGACGCCACCTCGGCCGGCATTCGCGCCGCGGCGAAGTTCGTCAACGCTTGATGCCAGCACGCCCGCGCATCACCCTCACCGGACGCGGTACAGAGCCGAGCGCGCGCGGCCGCGGCAACGGCTTGCAGGTAGGCCGACGGCTGATGGGTCGCGAGCTCGTCGAGTCGGTCACCTGATCGACGAGCGGACACGAGATCACCTCGCGCGAGATGCGCGTCGACACTCACGGCCAACAGCGGCACCATTGCATGATCTTCGAGCGCGTCGGTACCCAACGCACGGTCGAGCAACTCGATGGCGAGTTCATGACGCGCCGTCGCCACGAGCAGTGCCGCGAGCGGGAGCACTGCGTCCTCGTGGTGGTCGAGACCGTCCAACAATCGCTCGGCCTCTTCGAGGCGACCCTGGCGCACACGCAGGTCAGCCAACCGGCACCGAGCGCTGTCCGAAACAGCGATCCCTTTTGGTAGCAGGTCGATTGCGCCGATGAGCTCGTCTTCGGCGTCGGCCCAGCGCCCTGCGGCCACGAGGATGCCCGCGTAATGCGCGCGGCAGTGCCCGGCCACCGCGACCAAGTTACCGCGACGCATGACCCGCTCGGCGGCGCGCAGCCACTCTTCGGCGCGGCGGATGTCGTGCGTCCGTTCGCAGGCGGTGATCAAGCCACACAGGCAGCCTTCGACGACCGGCAACTCCGACACGTCGCCGCCGCAGATCGCCGCCAGTGCTTCGTCGAGGTACGCCATGCCTTCGTCGACGCGGCCGGAGAAGACCAACATCATGCCGAGCGACGCGGTGGCATCGCATTCGAGATCGCGGTCGCCGGTACGTCTCGCGACATCGATCGCTTCGAGATATTGCGAGCGCTGCAACTCGAGGTCGCTACCCCCGAGCGCGTCGTCGAGCACGACCCAACCGCGGCCGCCTTCGTCGTCAGCGTGTTCGAGCAATCGGCGAGCCCGCGCGACCCAACCCCGGTGCACCGCCCACTCACCGAAGACCCAGCCGCGAAACCAACCGACGGTTCGCGCGGCGCGCGCTGCGGCCGCGAGGTCACCGGCTCGGCGGTACGCGACGAACGCCGCTTCGTACAGCTCGGAAGCGTCCTTGTAGCCGCCGGCGGCATGAGCGGCGCGACCCTGCAATTCGAGTGCTCTTCCGTCGATCTCGCTCATCCGCAGCAGGCTTGCACAGCCGCCTCACTCACAGTTCGTCGCGAGCAAGGAGATCGACCGGGTCCTGCATCCGCACCATGCCGAGGTATCCCCCACCCCGCGCAATGCCGTCGTACACCGAGTAGCCGAGCACCTCTTGGGCCTGGCGCGGCAGCGCGGCGGCGATGGCGGGGGGTATCGAGAGGTAGTTGTTCTCCTCGGTGCGCAGCCAACCCAGGCAGTAGCTCAAATGCACGGCCCGGCGTGGCTGGTCGGTGCTGTTCGCGCCACCGCCGTGAATCACGCCACCGGTGTAGACGAGTGCCGAACCCGCCGACATCTCAGCGGCGGTGATCTGATCCGCGTCGGGCGTCTTCTGTTGGTCCATCGACAGATGACGATCGGGCCATCGATGGCTACCGGGCACCACTCGCGTCGCCCCGTTGTCGCGGGTGAAATCGACCAACGCGATGACCGATGCCAACTGGAGTTCGGGCGACGGCTTCGGCACGTCGATCCACACACCTTCGTCTCGGTGGAGCCATTGATCCTCCGAGCCCGGCCCGCGCTCGAGGATCTGGCCGAGGTTGAGCTGAAAGCGCGCGCAGTTCGGGCCAAGAACGGACTCGGCGAGACCGAGCAACATCGGATGGCACATCACCTGCGTGGCGAATGTCCGCGAGATACCCGGAACCCCGGGCACGTTCTTGGTGAAGGCCCCCATGAACGCCTTCGCCATCGGATTGAACATCGGTCCGTCGGGATCAGCCGAAGCCACCGCGCCGTCGACTTCGTCGTTCACTCGGGCCACGACCTCAGGCGACAACAGACCCTCGACGATCACCGCCCCGTCGCGCTCGAGAGCGGCCAGCACGTCGGACAACTCGTCCGTCCCGTGAAATCGCTCGATGGTCGCGGCGCTCGTTGTCTTGCTGTTCGTCATGCAGCGATCGTCGCGCCGCTCGGTCGTAGAAGAATCGGGGGGATCCCCTATTCACCGCGGACCTACGAGTCGCGATCGGATCGACTGCGATGCGCGAGATAGTGCTTGCGGGTCTTGTCGTCGAAGTGCTCGACCGCATAGCGAAGCGTGGTCCGCGGCATCGTCGCGGCGTGTCGATCGAGGAACTCGACGAGGCGAGCCTGGTCGCGTTTGCCGGCCTCGCGGATCCACCCACCGACGGCCTTTTGCACGAGGTCCTCCGGATCGTTCACCAGGATCTCGGCGATGGCAAACGTGTCGTCGAGAACGCCTTGCCGTATGAAGAAGTAGGTGGCGACGATGGCAGTGCGCCGCTCCCACTGGCTCTTTGAACGGGCGAGGCGCATCAGCACACCTCGCGGCCGGTCGGCGAGGTAGCCACCGACCACGTACGGCGCGCTGCGGTCGACGAGGTCCCAGTTGTCGATGCGGTCGTGCCGACGGATGTAGAGCTCGTACAGCGAGCGGCGCTCGTCGTCGCCAGCGGCCTTGCGGCGGGCCTTTCAATCCATGATCGACACCGCACCGACGCGTGTGTCGTGGGCCGAATCTTCGAGGAGCACTTCGATATCGATGACGTCCATGTCGATGAACGACTTGGCGAGTGCGAACACGTCGCGCATCGGCACGGTGCCGGGAGCTGATCGACGGCGGAGCTTGTCGAGCTCGCCGAGGAATCGTTTGGCGGTGGGACGGGCCTCGCTCGCGGTCATGCCGGAGGTTACGCCGGTCGGGAAAGGCAAACTCGCATTGAGAACCGGTCCAGATCGGGTAGAACCGCGTCGTGCTACTCGCTGAAGAATTGGCCCTCGTTGCCATCGATCCCAAGACCGGGCGCCATGCGCTCAGCAATCGCAGCGTGCTCAACGCCACGCTTGCCGGCCTGCTGATCATCGAACTGGCGCTCGACGACTCGATTGGTCGGTCGACGCTGCTCGACGCGGCGCGCGAAGTGTTCGGCGAAAAGCGCGGCAAGACCAAAGCGCACTGCCTCTGTGTTGTCGATGACCGGCCCGGCCCAACTGCTCGAAGTGGTCGCACCCGACCGCAAGTCGCGCAAACGTGCCCGCAAGCGCATCGACCACGCGTTGGACGAGACCGAACTCGACGACTTCGCCAAGTCGGTTCGCAAGGTGCTCGCCGACGCGCAAACGGCGGTCGTCGCCGCAACGACAGCCGCCAGCATCGGTGCGGTTGTCGGTAGCAGCTGACTGCAGGGAGTCTCGCTCAGGTCACTGGGCGCTCGGCGCGGGTGCGAGACCGACGCTGGCATAGTGCGCTTGCGCGTCCGCGAAACCGTCCCAGTCCCAGGCAATGGGTTGACCGGCGAGGCACGGCTCGAGTCGAGCGAGTGATGCGTGCAACCCGACGACGTAGCAGTTGTCGATGGCGGTGCCGGTGTCGGTCACGAAGTGGCTCAACCGCAACACACATCCGGACTCGACCGCTTCGAGTTCCCATCGCATGTACGAGCCCGCATCGACGTGGGTGTGTTCCAACAACATCGGTGGCTCGACCCGCAGGATCGTGCACCTGATCGTCATCGGTTCATCACCGGTGGCGGTCATAACCATCGACCCGCCTTCGCGCAGATCGACGGTGATGTCGGCGTCGAACGGCAACCACCACTCGGCCAATCGCTTCGGGTTGGTGAGCGCATCCCACACGTCGCGAATCGGATGGGCGAGGCGACGTTCGAATCGGATCACACCGCCGTCGGCGGTGCGTTCGATCGTGCCGTCGTAACGGGCGGACGCTGAATTTCCGTTCATCAGTGCTCCTTCGAAGCCGGGGCGAGAGCCCGGGAAGTACGTTCCAGGTGACGTTCGAGCGCATCGAGACGCTCCGCCCAGTGCGCTCGGTAGGGCTCGAGCCAGGCGTCGAGTTCCATCAGCGGTTCGGCGCGTAGCCGGTAGATCCGCCGTTGCGCATCGCGGCGCACCTCGACCAAACCGGCATCGCGCAACACCTTCAGATGGCGCGACACGCCGGGCTGATGCATGCCGACCTCGTCGACCAGATCGCTCACCGAGCACTCGCGTTCTCGAACCGCGTCGAGGATCCGCCGCCGAGTCGGCTCGGCAATCACTTCGAGGACATCGAGCGCAGCAGGCATGCACAGAGTATATGGCTAGCCGTATATATGCGCAAGCAGATCTTTCGTTGGTGCGGTGCGAGGTGCGAGGCGAAGAAGATGGGTTCGGGCATTCTGTTCGGATGATGTCGAGCCGGTTTGATCGGGGGAGGTGATGGCGGGAGGCTTGGTCGGCCTACTCGACGACGTTGCCGCACTCGCCAAGCTCGCCGCGGCCTCGATCGACGACGTCGGCCTTGCCGCGGGCCGGGCGAGCATGAAGGCCACCGGCGTGGTCGTCGACGACGCCGCCGTGACTCCCTCCTATGTGCAGGGGCTGGCGGCCCGCCGCGAGCTCCCGATCATCAAGGCGATCGCCACTGGGTCGCTGCGTAACAAGCTGCTGTTCATCCTGCCGGTCGCCATCGTCCTCAGCACGATCGCCCCCACGCTCGTGGAGATCGTGCTCATGGTCGGCGGCGCGTACCTCAGCTACGAGGGCGCACACAAGGTGCTCCACGCCTTCAAGGGCGACGACCACGAACACGACGTCCCTGTCGTCCTGCAAGGGCCCGAAGCAGAGAGGACGACGATCGCCGGCGCCATCCGCACCGACTTCATCCTGTCGGCGGAGATCATGGTGATCTCGCTCAAGGAGGTCATCGACGAGCCGCTCGTGGCGCGGATCGTCATCCTCGTCATCGTCGCGATCCTCATCACTCTGGCGGTCTACGGGGCGGTCGCGGCGATCGTGAAGATGGACGACGTTGGCCTCTCCCTGGCGCAGCGATCGTCGGCGCGGGCCCAGCGGATCGGCCGGGGTCTCGTGGCGGCCATGCCGATCGTGCTGCGCTGGCTGTCGCTGATCGGCATCGCCGCCATGCTCTGGGTGGGCGGCCACATCCTGCTCGTCGGCGCCCACGAACTCGGTTGGCACGCGCCATACGACTTCGTCCACGACCTCGCTCACTCGGTCGGCATCATCGGTGGTATCGGCGGCGTGCTCGAGTGGCTGGTCGGCACCGCTGTCTCCGCCGTGGTGGGCCTGGCCATCGGACTTGTCGTCACCGCCATCGTGGCCCAGATCACCAAACGAAGGGGGAACGCAAGGGCGGGTCGATCGCATCCTTGACTCTATGTAGCCACTCTGTTAAATAACTGACCTGTGAAGTATCTGGCGGAGCGAGAACAACGATGACGGTGACGGGCCCCGATCGCTTCGACGTCGTCTTCGCCGCCTTGTCGGACCCAACGCGGCGCTCGATCGTGCGTCGGTTGGCCGACGGTGAGGCAACCGTGCTCGAGTTGGCCGAGCCGTTCCCGATCAGTCTCCCGGCCATCTCCCGCCATCTGAAGGTCCTCGAGCAGGCGGGTCTGATCAGTCGCGGCCGAGATGGACAGCGGCGGCCATGCCGGCTGCGACCGGAGCCTCTGGTCGAGATCGCCGCATGGGCCGAGCACACACGAGCTGCGTGGGAGCACCGTCTCGACCGGCTCGATGCGCACCTACGGCGCACATCTGACCGAACCGCATCCCCACCGACATCGGAGGCGCCATGAGCGATCCCCCGACCATCACCGATCCGACGACGTGGGCTCTCGATCGTGAGATCGTCCTCGTTCGAGTTCTTGACGCCACACGCCAAGCGGTGTTTGCCGCGTGGACCGATGCGGATGCCTTCTGCCAGTGGTTTGGTCCCGATGGGTTCACCTGCACTGTCCGAGAGATGGACGTGCGCCCGGGAGGTCGAGCGTGCTTCGACATGGCTTCCGGAGACGGCAC
>JBDSMH010000222.1:0-5111 GCA_039915945.1 Acidimicrobiales bacterium
GTGTGTGGACGCATCCGATGGCGATGTACGCGTTCGCGCCAACCGTTGTGTGGCTGCTCATCTGCCGGCGCGCGGTCGTGCGTCGCGCCGCGGTGTTCATTGCCGCCGCGGTCGGCGCATCGTTGCCGTGGCTCGTACACAACGCCCGCAACGATTGGGGCTCGCTGCGCCAACCATTGCCTTCGGCATCGAGCACGTTCACGCAACGCTTCGAAGGTTTCTTCCGCGGGCTGTTGCCCCGCTTGACCGGATTTCGCCACTTCTACAACGGCCCGTGGTTCTTGCGGCCGTGGTCGCAGATCCTCTTCGTCGTACTCGGACTCGTCGGCATCGTCGCGCTCGCACGCTGGCGGGGCAACCGTACCTTGCTACTAACGATCTCCACTGCCTACCCGCTGCTGTTTTCGATCCCTCGCAACAGCGTGTTCGTCGCCGAGCCGCGCTACGGCGTGCCGTTCGTACCGGTGCTCGCCCTTAGTGCCGCGGCGCTGATCGTATGGATCAGCCGGGCGCGCCTTGTCCCCACCGCCGCACTCCTCGCGTTCGCCGCGCTGCTCACCGCGCTGTCGCTGCAACACGTCATCGACGACAGCGAGAACATCGCGGTACAAGCCACGGTGTTGCGGCCGATCTCGACTGACCCCGTGTGGCAGGCGATCGCGGACCGTGATCTACAGACCGTCTACGCCGACTACTGGCTCGCCTATCGATTGGTTTTCCAAGACCGGCGCGAGGTGCTGGTCATCCCCCTGTCGAGTGACTACTACGGCATCGGGGGCAAGCATCAACAAGGTGCCGACGCGGCGTTCTTCTACCGCGACTCGGGCTGCCTTGCCGGCTGGCTCGACGTGGTCAAGGGAATGGGGCTCACCGCCACCACCGAACCGATCGGCGACTACGTGTTGGTGCGTACTCCGCAGGCCGTGCCCGTACCGGTGATCGCCGCCACCATGACGGCCCGTTGCTGACCGGGGACTACGATCCGAGCGATGTGGAACGGCCGTACCGTCGCTGTCGTGTTGCCGACGTATCGAGAGCGCAACAGCATCGCCGCGGTCGTCAAAGGGTTCGAAGCATTGGGCATCGTCGACGACATCGTGGTCGTCAACAACAACGCCGAGCAGGGCACCTCTGCCGAGGTCTCTGCGACTTCGGCACGAGAGATCTTCGAGCCCACGCAGGGGTACGGCTCCGCCATTCAACGCGGGCTGCGCGAAGTCGACGCCGACCTGATCTGCGTGTGCGAACCCGACGCGACGTTCAACCCTGACGATCTGTTGAAGTTGCTGCCCTATTCGGTCGACTGCGATGCCGTGTTCGGTTCGCGCACGGTGTCCACATTCATCTGGAGCGGCGCCAACATGACGTGGTTCTTGCGGTGGGGTAACTGGGCGGTCGCGAAGCTCATCGAAGTCCTCTACAACACGCCGTACCTCTCCGACGTCGGCTGCACCTACCGGTTGCTCAGTCGGGAGTGCGTCGCCCGTATCCAACCCGAGTTCCGTTCACACGGCAGCCGCTTCGGTCTCGAGATGCAACTGTTGGTCGTGGCCACCGGTGAGCGCTTCGTCCAAGTGCCGGTCAACTACCACCCGCGCGTCGGCGAATCAGCGGTCACCGGCGATCTGCGCAAAGCGTTCGCGCTCGGCATCGACATGATCGGCCTCGTCGTACGCATGCGAATCGGCCGCGGGCGACTCCGCGCCAAACGGGTATGAGCGACGCCGACTACTTCGCCACCCGATTCACCCCTGACCCCCGCCGGCGAGCGGTGTGGCGCCACATCGCTACGTATCTGCAGCGCTGGATCAGCCCGGCGGCCGATGTGCTCGAGCTCGGCGCCGGATACTGCGACTTCTCCAATGTCGTATCAGCCGGCTCGCGAACCGCTGTCGATGTAGAGCCCAGCTTCGCCAAGTTCGCAGATGCCGGCGTCGTCACCGCAGTCGGGCCGTGTACCGATCTGTCGTCGTTCGCCGACGCGTCGTTCGACGTCGTCTTCGCGTCGAATCTGTTCGAGCATCTCGAACGCGGCGCCTTGCTGACGACACTCGGCGAGATCCGGCGGGTGCTGCGCAGCGGCGGCCGGCTGATCCTCGTGCAACCGAATTTCCGGTTGCGCCCGCACGAATACTTTGACGACTACACCCATGTCGCCGTGTTCACCGATCGCTCGCTACCCGACATGTTGCAGGCCAACGGGTTCGCACGCGAGCACGTCGAGGCGCGCTTCCTGCCGCTGACGCTGAAGAGCCGCCTCTCGTTCGGGCACCGCTTGGTGCCGCTCTATCTGCGCTTGCCGTGGCGCCCACTGGCGGGTCAGATGCTGGTGATCGCCACTCGTCGCTGACTGCAATTCAGCGGGCGAAGATGAACGGCTTGGACGATGCCGGGATCACCGAATCGAGCACCGCCTGCAATCCGTGGGCCACATCGGCGAACGTCCACGACGCGGCGTGGTCGATCATCGCCCGGTCGAGTCCTGCCCGAGTCGCACCATCGAAGAGCGCTCGTCCGAGCGCCGCAGCCAGGTCGTCGGCGCTGACGGATGGCTCGACGTTGATCACCGTGCCCGGAGGCAGTTCTCGACACGAGCGCACACTCGTGATCACGGGCACTCGAGCCGAGATCGCGTCGTGCACCGTGCCGGTCGATTCGCCGAAGTCGATGTCACGCAATTGCACCGCGCAATCGGCAGTTTCGAGCCATCCCCGGTACTGGGCGTCGCTGACATAGTCGGTGACGCGCACTCGATCTCGCACCCCCAGCCTCCGGGCCAGCGTGTCGATCTCGCGCTCGAGCGCCGGGACGCACGAGCCAACGAAGACGAGATCGACGGGCTCCGCCAGCCTGGCAATGGCCTCGACGATCACCAGCGGCCGCTTGCGGGGAACACAGAACCCGAGCGACACCACGGTCGGGCGAGCAGGACGCGTGCGCGGTGTCGGCTTCGGCATTTGCGGCTTCGGTACCGCATGGGGCAGCACGCTCATCGGCGGAGTCGTCCCGTCGGGGTGTGCAGAATGGATCAGGTCGTCGGCAATCAGACCGCGGGCAAGCGACGAGTTGACGATCACGTGCTTGGCGTTCGAGACCGCGCTCGCGGCGAACGTGACGCCGGTATGCACGTAGTCGGCGTAGTTGCGGCTGGAGGCGAATATCGTCGCGGGTACGCGATCGCCGTAGGTGGCTTGCGCTTCTTGGCGCAAGATTGCATCTACCGAGCGCTTCTCACGCTCGCCCCGCCAGCCGTACTTCAGCTCCCACTGGAAGCGTTCGGCCCACGCGAGATAGAGACCCATGAGGTTTGCATCGTGGGTCCAGACAATGCCCGGGCAACTCCTCATGGCGTTGAACGTGTCGATGTGAAACCGACTGGTGCCGAGGCAATACACGATGGCGTCGTAGTCGTACGGGTTTGTATTCACGCCCAGCGCGGTCGCCGGAAGGATGCGTCGGGCCTTGACCGTCGGAGGCCACGAGCCGACCGGCACAGAGTCGGCGTAGACGTCGATGTCGAATCGATCGGCGTCGATCTCGTCGAGCACCCTGGCGGTATACACCGCGACGCCCGATGCCACCGGAGGCATGGGGCCGACGACGGCGACGATCGGTTTGCGCACTCGTCGATGGGCTCTCGGCGCGACGAGGCGGTCGAGGCGTCCGTACGCGTCGATCGCCCGCTGCGCGGTCTTGTCCCACGAGTGCACCGCCACTGAACGCTCACTCGCGGCAAGTAGCTCAGAACGAAGCTCCTCGTCGGTCAACGCGCGGTCGATCAGCGCGGCCATCTCGTCGACATTTTCGGGGTCGAACGTCGACGCCGCGAGGTCGAGGACCTCGTTCAACGACCCGCGATCAGAGGTGATACAAGGCGCCCCACAGCGGGCGGCCTCGGCGACCGGCAAGCCGAACCCTTCGTAGCGAGACGGGAACACAAACAACTGCGTCGCTCTATACAGCGCCCGCAATGTCTCGTCGGCGACGAAGCCGGTGATGACCACGTCGTCTTCTCGCAGACCGACGCTGCGAATGAGTGAGCGCCACACCTTCTCTCCCTGCGGCGGCACGGCGCACGCGATGACCAACTGCGTGTCGTGACGGGCCTCCGAGCGCGCGAACGCGCGGATCAGGTTGCCGGCGTTCTTGCGCCACTCGAATGCGGGCACGCTCATGACGAACGGCCGCTTGATAGCGGGCACCATGCGTACCACTTCGGCGAAGGGATCACTCCCTGATTCGGCGGCGGTGAACGAATCGGAAACGCCAGTGCCGATGTTCACGATCCGATCGGGTTCGACTCCCAAGTGCTCGATGAAGTCGAGGCGCGTGCGCTCCGATATGGCGAGCAGCAGATCAGCAGCCTTGACATGCCGCAAGCGGCCGACGTGATGCTCGAGGGTGTTGTTGTGCATCAGGTACGGGTCAGCGAACAACAGCGGTATCAGGTCGTAGACCACCATCACGAGTGCATCGGCGCGCTGGATCGCGCGCGGCAAGACGCGATCCATGTCGTAAGGCGCTTGCATCGGCGACATCACATGGTATGCAATCGGCGTACGCGATCGCGCGGCGTCGATCGATTTGGCAGTGATGTCGACGAGCGGGACAGCTTCGCCGATCTCGATCGGCAGATGTGGTCGCGGTAACAAGGGATTGAGCCCCACACTGTCGATTGGCGCACCGTTGCGAATGAGCGCACGAGTCAGCTCGACTGCGTAACGTCCGAGTCCCCGCCGTCCCGAATCGGAGTCTTGAGCCGCCTGTAGGTCGATTAGTAGCCGGAACACGAACGTTTCACACAGCCCGCAGATGGCCTACGAAGAGATCGCCCTCTGACCCCAACTCGACGAGGCGATATCGCGCTTCATCGCGGGTGAACCATCGCGCGCTCGCGAGCGAGAAGCCCGCTGGTAACTCGGGCGCGGCCTTCCCGCCGAAAATCAGCGAGGCACCCTCTCGCATCCACGAGCGAACGCAATCGAATCGCTCAACCGACGGCGCGTTCCGCGCCACCCATACCACCAGCTCGACCGGGTGACTCGGTCCGCGCCAGCTTTCGATCGATGTCGTCGCAACAACCACGCCGTCCGGATAGGGAGAATCCATCG
>JBDSMH010000031.1:0-15969 GCA_039915945.1 Acidimicrobiales bacterium
CGTGATCCCGGCCGATGATCAGCACGCCGCGCAGACCGTTGGCGACCTCTATCGCAACGCGAATTGATACCCAGAGCTCGAGATTCGGGCGCTTTGTGACTGCCTCAAGCCGCTAGGACAGAGCGCCGGCAACCACTCTGTGTGGTCGCGGCGCGGAGAGCGTCCGCCCGTACGCGCGTTCGCAAACGAGCGTCGAATCGAGAGCAGAATCAGCTTTTCGCGGCCCGTTTCGAAAAGCTCTTGTGACACCACTGTGACACGGAGGGCCTTATATCCCCCCAATTCAGTGGGGATTCACCCCATCTGACCAGCTACTTTGTGGTCGGGCTGACAGGATTTGAACCTGCGGCCCCTTGACCCCCAGTCAAGTGCGCTACCAAACTGCGCCACAGCCCGTACGGGCAGAGACTCTACTCGGCGCTTCGACCAGATCGAAGCCGAATCACGTGGGTACGTCGAACCCGGGCGCGAGGCCGCCGGTCAGGTAGGACTGTTCCTCGACCTTCTTGACGATGCGCCAGCCGTCGGGCGTGCGCCGGCAGGTGTCGTTGTAGAACCCTCCGACCACGAACGTGTGCAGCCCGGCCTGGGCTTTGGCGTCGGCGGTGAAGTTGCCCTCGGCGTCGGTGGGCATGCCCATCGGGTTGTAGAAGATCGACCGGCACTCGGCCGTGTCACCGTCGACGATGATGCGCGACTTGCCGATCATGTGCTGGGTCATCGGGAAGATGGCCAGGGCACGCTGCAGCCACGCCTTGATCTCGGGATAGGCGCCTGCGGGCGGCCCGCCCGACGACGAGTAGTCGAGGATCGCGTCGGCGGTGAACACCGTGTCGAGCTTGTCCCAATCCTTGGCGTCGATGCACGACGTATAGCGCTCGAGGAGATCCTCGACCTCGATGCGGTCGGAGATCTGTTGTAGCGACAGCCCCATTGCGTCCCCCCTGTTTGGCGCGGGAGATTACTTCACGATGAGGAGGATCAACTGGATCAGCCTCCACCCGAGGTAGATGGCCAGTGCCCCCGTCAGCAGCCAGAAATGCCACGGCGCCCCTTGCCGTTCGGTCGGCTCGGCCAGCTTGGCCCCGCAGTTGGGACAGGTCCCGTCGGCGTGCAACGTGTTGGGGTTGTAGAAGCGAGTGCAGGCCTCACACCAGGGCATGGTGCAGCCTTACGCGTCGCGCCGCCGCACGCGCAACTTGATCGGCGTGGACCCCATGTTGAACTCCTCGCGCAGCATGCGCTCGAGATAGCGCAAGTAGGAGTCGGGCAACTTGCGATTGGCGAAGATGGTGAACGTCGGCGGATCGGTCGCGCCCTGCATCGCGTACAACACTCGCGCGCCGTGCGGCGCCGGTGTCGCCGACTGTGCGTTCATGATCACGCGGTTGACCTGACGGGTCGGCACCCGGATCGAATAGTCGTCGATCGACGTCGAGAGCGCTGGCAGCAACTTCTGCACGCCTTTTCCGGTGAGCGCGCTGATCTTGAGCACCGGCGCGGTGCCGATGAAGTAGAGCTTGCGTTCGAGATCGGCGGTGATCGAGGCGCGCTCTTCGGCATCGAGCAGTTCCCACTTGTTGAGCAGCACGACCATCGGACAGCCGGCGCCGTCGATGCGTTCAGCGAGGCGCTGGTCTTGGCCGGTGACGCCCTGCGTGACGTCGATGACGAGCAACGCGATATCGGCCTCGTCGATGGAACGCAACGCGCGCAGTACCGAGTAGTACTCGGTGCCCTCATCGACTTTGCCCCGTCGCCGCATACCGGCGGTGTCGATGAAACGAATCGGTCCGCGTTCGGTCTCGACTACAGTGTCGATCGAGTCGCGCGTGGTGCCCGGCATGTCGTGCACCACCGAACGGTCTTCACCGATGAGGCGATTGAACAACGTCGACTTACCCACGTTGGGACGCCCGACGATGGCGATCGAAAAGATGCGATCTTCCTTGGGAATCTCGACTTCTTCGGCGGCCCCGCCGTCGTCGACGTCATCCTCGGAGAACGGTGGCAGCGCGTCGACGATGCCGTCGAGCAGATCGCCGGTGCCGCGACCATGCAATGCGGAAACCGGGTTGGGATCGCCGAGACCGAGCGACATGAACTCCCACTGCGCGGACTCGTGCACGGTGTCGTCGACCTTGTTGACCGCGAGGATCACCGGACGTTCGACGGTGCGCAACAGGTTGGCGACGCGTGCGTCTTCTTCGGTGACACCGACCAGTGCGTCGACGACCATCACGACGATGTCGGCATCGCCGATGGCGCGTTCACTCTGCGCCGACACCTTGATGTCGAGCGCGTCGCCACCGGGCAGCCATCCGCCGGTATCGACGATGGTGAGCGGCACACCACGCCACGTGGTCTCGAACTCTTTGCGATCGCGAGTGACGCCCGGGCGTTGTTCGACTATCGCGACACGCTTGCCGACGATGCGGTTGACGAGCGTCGACTTGCCGACGTTGGGACGCCCGACGATCGCGATGACCGAGGGGCGGCGGGTAGTGATCATGGTTGTGGCCTTCGTTCGAGCGCGGCTCGTAAGGCGGCACCATCGGTTGCGATTATTTCGACTGCGCGGGGCAGGTCGTCGGGGCTCGTGCCGTCGAGGAACCGTCCGCCCGACAGACACACGTCGGGCAACAGGTAGCGGTGGCCGACGGGCTCGTCGGCGAGCACACGGGCGATGTCTGCGCCGACCATCAAACCGGTGACGCCGACGTTGCCGCCGAAGAATTGGTTGGCCACGGGCAGCAGGCGGATGTCGTCGCGCGGCAGCGAAGCGATCAGCGGAGCCAACACCCTCTCGCCGAACGGCGCCGTCAAAATGGCGACCGGTAGTTCGTCGGTGCGAGGGCGCGGCGATCGGCGTGGCCGCAGCGTCACGATCGAGTCGGTGCGCGGCGCGCGGTAGCCCTCGGGCGGTGCGCCGTCGACCCACGAGAAGAAGCCGGGACGCACACCGTTGACTTCCTCGGCGCGGCCGTGGAACTCGAGCTCGAACGCCCGCGCCATGCCCACACCGTCTTCGTGCATGGGGAAGCCTTCGTAGGACTCGCCCGCGGGAAACGGGCGGTCGACCATGAGGTAGTACTCGTCGGCTGCGTAGACGAGGCGACGGCCCAGCGCCGCGAGGAACGTCTGTTGCCACGACTCGATGATGTCGACGACCCGTTCGGCCTCGGCGCGAGTGTGAGGGCGCATGCGCGACTCGGTGTTGAAGTCGGACACGCCCAACGGCACCACACACAGGGTCTCGATCTCTGCGTAGTCGTTGAGCACCGACGCCAATGTGAGCTCGAGTTGATCACCGTCGTTGACACCCGGACACACCACCACTTGGCCGTGCACCGCGATGTCGTGATCGAGCAACACGCGCAACCACCGCAACGATGTCGCACCGCGCTGATTGCGCAGCATCTCGGCGCGCAACCACGGGTCGGTCGTGTGGATGCTGACGTTGAGCGGCGAAAGACCTTCGGTGACGACGCGCTCGAGATCGGCTTCGGTGAAGCGCGTCAACGTCGTGAAATTGCCGTAGAGGAACGACAGCCGATAGTCGTCGTCCTTGAGGTACAGGCTCTTGCGCATGCCCTTGGGCAGTTGGTAGATGAAGCAGAACTCGCAGTGGTTGTCGCACGTGCGCACCTGATCGAACAACGCCGCGTGTACTTCGACACCGAGGGGCACTGCACCCGCCTTGTCGATGGTGCAGTCGAACTCGACCCCGCCCCGCCGCAGCGACAAGACGATGTCGGCCTCGTCGATGAGTTGGCGGTACTCGAGCACATCGCGGGGAACGACGCCGTCGATGGCGAGGATCTCGTCGCCGACCGTCAGCCCCGCGAGCGCGCCGGGCGAGTCGGGCGTCACGGCGACCACACGCGGCGGCGCCGGGACGCGAAGCGGCACCGACGTCGTCACAGGCATGGGCAGCAGTCTACGGGCGGGCCCTGGATACCGGCCCTGCCGGGGACGACGCAGCTCTGCAATCCCGCTCTACCAAGGGCCGCTCTGGCCCTATGTTGTGGCGATGCCGCTCGAAGACCCCACCATCGAAAGCTTGCGCGCGGGCGACGAGCCCGCCAAGTTCGAACTCAGCCGCCAAGCGTTCGGCAGCCAGGACCCCGTCGACCTCGCACGGCCACGGCCGGCCAACGATCGCATCATCGCGGCCTACGACGGCGCCACGATCGTCGGCTGCGTCACGCTGTTGCACGACGAGCAGTATTTCGGCGGCCAGCCGGTCTCTTCGGGCGGCATCGCCAGCGTGTCGGTTGCCGCGCACGCCCGCGGGCGCAATGTCGCCCGGCGCATGATGCGCGAGGCGCTCGATCGGCTGCACGCCGACGGCTTTGCGATCTCTTCGCTCTACCCGACGACCGCCACGCTCTATCGCAGCGTCGGCTATGAGATCGCCGGCCTCCACGGGATCTCACAAATCGACATCGGCGATCTCCCCCGCAGCGCCGGCGACACGACATTCACACCGGTGACCATCGGCGACTTGCGCGATGCCTACGACGCGGTCGCGCCGACGCGCGACGGGTGGCTCGTACGCAACGACGCGCGGTGGTCGATCGTCACCTTCGACTTCGAAAAGAGCCCGCAACCATCGGCCGCGTACGTCGCGCACCGAGACGGCCGGCTCGTCGCCGGTCTCGCCTATCGCCAAGTACCCGGCGAACGGCGATCGGTCGATCTGATGGCGAGCCAACTCTTCGCCGTCGACCGCGGCGCGCTACGCGAAGTGCTGGCGCTGCTCGGTGCGCACGGCACGATGGCCGGTTCGATGCGCACGCCATTGCCCGAGTGGGAACTGCAAGCAGCGATCGACCACGGGCAGCGCGTCAAGCGCACCTTTGCCATGCCGTGGATGGTCCGGCTCATCGACGCCACCGTGGCCGTTGCGCAGCGCGGCTACAACCCGCACGTCGACGTCGAGGTCGACATCGAGTTGACCGACGAGCTCCTCGCCCACAACAACGGGCGCTTCGTGTTGCGCGTTCGCGAGGGCTACGGCTCACTCGTGCCCGGTGGTCGAGGGACGTTGCCCCTCGACATCCGCGAGTTTGCGGCGGCATTCACGGGGCAGCGCACCCTCGATCCGCGCCTGGCGGCCGCGTTCGGCGGGCAGCGACCCACCCTCGTCGACTTCTTCTGACCAACCGCCGCTACCCTGCGGTGCATGACGGTCGATCGGGTGCTGCTCGCCGCCCCGCGCGGCTTTTGCGCCGGTGTCGAGATGGCGATCAAGGCACTGGCGTGGATGGTGCGGGCGTTCGACCCGCCGGTGTACTGCTACCACGAGATCGTGCACAACCAGCTCGTCGTCAAACGCTTCGAAGACCTCGGCGTCGTGTTCGTCGACGACATCGCCGACGTGCCGCACGGCCGGCCCCTGATGTTGTCCGCGCACGGCAGCGCACCAGAGGTGGTCGAGGCGGCCCGGGCCAACGGTGGCTACGTCGTCGACGCGGTGTGCCCGCTCGTCACCAAGGTCCACCACGAAGTCAAAGTGCGGGTCAACAAGGGCTACCGCATCGTCTACGTCGGCCACGACGGGCACGAAGAAGCGGTCGGCACCATGGCCGTCGCCCCGCAGGCGATCCACCGCGTCGAAAGCCGCGAAGAGGTCGCCGCGCTCCCCCAGTTCGAAGAGCCGGTCGCGTTGCTCGCGCAAACGACGTTGAGCCACCGCGACTGGGAGTCGGTGTTGATCGCGACGCGTGAGCGTTTCCCCGAGATGTGGATGCCCGATCGCAGCGACCTGTGCTTCGCCACGACCAACCGCCAGTCGGCGCTGATGCAGATCGCACCCAAATGCGATGCGCTCATCGTGCTCGGCTCGGCCAATTCGTCCAACACAACTGCGCTCGCCCGCCTCGCGCTGGATGCCGGTTGCCCGCGGGTGTTCCGCGTCAATAGCGAGAGCGAGCTGCCGTCGGACCTCAGCGGCACCATCGGCGTGACGGCGGGTGCAAGTGCGCCCGAAGAGCTTGTCGAGGCCGTCATCGCGCGTCTGGCCCCGATCCACGGCGTCGAACAAGTGCGCATCACCGAGGAAGACGAATACTTCCCGCCCCCGCGCAATCTGCGCGATCTGCTCACGGCCATCGACGTCGTGGCGACCGTGGGGTTCGGGGGCACGTTGCGCGACCGGCCCTCGGTCAACGACCGCCAACTGCACGCCAGCGACGTGCTCGCCGCGCTCGCGTAGGTCTGCCGGCGCCGGCGGGCGTCTCGCGGTGTCGTTCTTCCGTACGTTCGAGTCGAGCGGCGCGTGCGTCCAAGATGCGCTGATCCCGTGCTCTTTGCCGCCGCGTCGCCGCTCGACCCGGGTGCCACGAGAGCAGATCCCGACGAGGGCTGATCAGCACGGCGAGAACAGCGAGCGCAAACGTTGAGAGCACAAACGAGAACACAAACCCTACGGGGTTGTCCGTGGCTTCCCCGGAGACCGCGGCGGCAACCCATAGGGCGAGCCACAGCAGAACGACAGTAAGCACCGCGCCGCGGCGCACGCGCCCCGATGCCCGCCACCACTCCTTCAGATCCGGCCACGCTGCGACGACGTTGCGCCATTCCACGCGACCATTGAAGCGCGCCCACGCGCCCCTAGCGAGCGGTCTCCCTCCAAGCGATGCGGTCGATCTTGCCCGTTCTCGCAGCACAACTTGCGGATACGCCCAGGTCAGTTCGCGCATCGTGCTGCCAGAACGAGCAACGTCTCCACGCGGACGTCCGCTGCCGGACCACGATTTTCATTTCGTCACCGGAGAATGGGTAGGCGGTCGCAAACGGGGGCGGCCGCCGCGCCCGGCGTCCCCGCGGGGACGTCCGCCCGCCGCGTGCGGATCTCTAAGATCGCCGGCATGGAACCGCTCGACACCCTCGCCCTTGCCCGCTCCGAGTTCGCCCGGCGCTTGCGCCTGGTGACCGCCGACGATTGGCAACGACCGACTCTTTGCGACGGCTGGACGGTCCGCGATCTGGTGATCCACGTGGTGGGCGGCGACCGGATGTCGGCGGCCCTCGTCCACGGCGCGTCGAGCGAAGAGGCCACCGCCATTCGCACGACGGTCGACCTCGGCGACGATGCGGTTGCGGCGTTCGACGCGGAGGCCGACAACGTCGCGGCCGCCTTCGCCGAGCCGGGCGCATTCGAACGCAACCTCACGCACCCGTCGGGCATGTTCATGAACTGCCGGCAGCTACTCGGCTTTCGCATCGGCGACTACGCGCTGCACGGATGGGACCTTGCCCGTGCGATCGGTGCCGATGAGAAGCTCGACGACGCGCTCGTCGAAGAAGTGTGGAACTCGATCTCGCCGATGGGCCCGATGATCGCCAAGTCCGGCGTATTCGGCAGCGGGCCGACCGGTCAGCTCGGCGACGAAACCCCGCTGCAAGACCGCCTGCTCGATCTCACCGGGCGCCGGCCTTGATGTCGGCTTCGTCGAAGAGTTGCTGAAGCGACTCGTGCAGCTGTTGGGTGAGTTCGCTCACGACGCGACGGGGCACACGCCCTTCGACGGGCGGGGGCACGATCGGCTTGCCCACGATCAACACGACCTTCTTCGGGCGAAGGAACTTCGAGCCTTTGGGCATCACGCGCTCTGACCCGCCGATGCCGACGGGCACGATCGGCACGCCGGCGCGGCTGGCGACAAAGGCCGGACCGTCGAAGATCTCTTGCACGACCGGGCCCGACTTGCGAGTGCCTTCGGGAAACATCACGAGCGGCTCGCCCCGCTCGAGCACGGCCTGACACGAGCGCAGCGCTTCGCGATCAGCCGTGCCCCTCACTACGGGGAAACCACCGAGCGCCGACACGAACCATGCCATGGCCTTCTTGTTCCACAGTGAATCCTTGCCCATGTAGCGCATGCGCCGCCGCGTGATGCAGCCGAGGATCGGCGTGTCGAGATTGGAGCGATGCACGGGGGCGATGACACACCCGCCGGTGCGCGGCACATTTTCACGGCCCTCGACGCGCACACGAAACGCAACCGCGCCGATCCAAACGATGAGCGTGCGACACGTGCGGTAGACGATGCGATCGACGAGCGTCATGTCGCCGCCGACGCGGGCCTCGGCGCTCACAGGCGTCGCACCAGATCGGCGACGATCTCGTCGATGGTCATGTCGCTCGTGTCGATGACGACCGCATCGTCGGCGACCATCAGCGGATTGTGGGCACGCCCCTGATCGAGCGCGTCGCGACGCGCGAGATCGGCGGCCACCGTCGCGTAGTCGAGATCGCTGACCTCTTTGGCGCGACGCGAGGCGCGCACCTCAGGGCGCGCGGTGAGATACACCTTGAGCGACGCATCGGGGAACACGACGGTGCCGATGTCTCGCCCTTCGACGACTCCCCCACCGCGCTTGCGGACCCACTCGCGCTGCTGCGCCCGCAACTCGTCGCGCACCTTTGGATTGGCGGCCACGATCGACACCGCCCGGGTTACTTCGGGGCCACGGATCTCGACCGTGGCATCAACGCCGTCGACATGCACGTTGTCGTCGTCGATGACGATCTCGGCGGTCTCGGCAATCGATGCCACGCGCTCGGCGTCGTCGGGATCGACGTCGCGCGACAGCGCCGCGAACGTGATCGCCCGATACATCGCGCCGGTGTCGAGGTAGGGCAGGCCGAGAGTTCTGGCGAGCTCTTTGGCGATCGTCGACTTGCCCGTGCCCGCCGGGCCGTCGATGGCGACGACCCGTCGCGGAGGTTTGTCGTCCGTCACTGTCATCGCCGCCTCTCGTCGAGCATGGTGCGCCATCGTGTCACGAAATCAGGAAGAGTCTTGGCCGTCGTGGCGATGTCCTGCACCGTGACTCCGGGCACGACGAGCCCCAGCACCGCAGCCGCGGTGGCCAAGCGATGATCGTCGTACGTCTCGAACGGCGCACCATGCAACGGTGCCGGCTCGATACGCAAACCGTCGGGCAATTCGGTGACCAGCGCACCGAGCACCGTGAGTTCACGCGCCAGCGCGGACAGGCGATCGGTCTCGTGCAAGCGCAGGTGCGCGATGCCCCGCAATGTCGACGGGCCGCTCGCCCGCGCGCACACCGCGGCGAGCACCGGAGCCAACTCGCCCGTGTCGTGCAAGTCGACGTCGATCGGTGCAATGGTGTCAGGGCCGCGCAGAACCAAGCCGTCGTCGGAGAGTTCGCACTGCGCGCCCATCGCCGCGAACAATTCGCGCAGCCGATCACCGGCCTGCGTCGTGCGCGCGGGCCAGCCCTCGACCGTGACCGTTCCCGCGGTGACCATCGCAGCGGCGAGAAATGCTGCGGCATTGGACAGATCGGGCTCGACGGTCAACTCGAATCCGTCGAACTCGGTGGGTTCGACGCGCCACTCATCGGCCCGCGTCGTGTCGACCACGACACCCCGATCACGCAACATCTCGACGGTCATGTCGATGTGCGGTTGCGACGGCACGGGGGCGCCGACATGGCGCACCACCAGTGGTCGAGCAAAGCGCGGTGCGGCGAGCAGCAAGGCGCTGACGAATTGGCTCGATGCCGACGCATCGATCTCGACGATCGCGGGCGCCGTACCCACCGGCACCGCGCCCCGCCCGTGTACGACGAGGGGCAGCGCCTTGCGGTCGCCGTGGTCGACGTTGACGCCGAGCGAGGTCAACGCGTCGATCACCGGGCCGAGCGGCCGCTCGTGGGATCGGGCATCGCCGTCGAATTCGATATCGCCATCGGCCAGCGCGGCGACGGGCAACAGGAACCGCATCACCGTGCCCGCGTTGCCCACATCGATCTGCGCCGGGCCGCACAATTCGGCCGGGATCACGAGGGTCTCGTCGCGCCGATCGTTCACCCCAACGACGACACCCATCGCCTGCAACCCGTGCATCATCAGTTCGGTGTCGCGGGCGAACAAGGCGCGGCTGAGAACCGAAGGACTGCGCGCCAATGTCGCGAGGATGAGCGCCCGGTTGGTCATCGACTTCGAGCCGGGCAACGTGACGTGCGCAGAGATCGGCTGATCGGCCAACGGCGCCGGCCACCACTCTGCTTGGTCGGAACGCGTCGTCATTCGAGCGACTGCACCGAAGGCCGATAGCCGCGCTCGATGAGCCCGTCGCGCATGAGATCGCCCTGCCCCGCGTCGATCACGAGAATGAGCACACCCTGCTGGCCTTCGCTCGAGTGCGCGATCTCGAGGTCGTAGATGTTGACACCGAGGTCGGTAGCCAACGTGGCGACGGTCGCGATCTCGCCCCTGCGGTCGGGTATCGGCACCCGCATCTCGACGAGGTCGGACGGACGCGGTGCGGAACTCGGCAGATTGAGGCGGGCGGCGCGCGCCTTTTCGAGGCGGTCCATCAGCGCGTCGCGGTCGCCGTCGGCGACGATGCGCCGCACGCTGCTCAAGGAGCCGATCAATTCGTCGAGCACGTCGATGATCGCGTCACGATTCTGCGCGCAGATGTCGGGCCAGATCGCCGGATGGCCGGCCGCGATGCGCGTCATGTCGCGAAAGCCGCCAGCAGCGAGCCGCAACAGCGCGCCGTGCTCTTGGCTGCGTCCTTCGGCCAATCGCATCAACGTCACCGCCGTGAGATGCGGCACATGCGACACGACCGCCACCAACGCGTCGTGGCGTTCGGGTGGCATCACGACCACGTCGGCACCGAATGACGACACGACGTTGCGCACGCGCGTGAACGACGCGTCGTCGACGGGACCGGACGGCGTGAGCACCCACACCGCGCCTTCGAACATCATCGGGTTGGCGCCGTCGAGACCGTCTTGTTCGGACCCGGCCATGGGATGGCCGCCGATGAAGCGGGCGTCGTCGACGAGTCGGGCAATCGGTGCCTTGACCGAACCGACGTCGGTGACCAGTCCGCGCGTTTCGCGCAGCGCCTGCTTGGCCGCCTCGGCGATGATGCCGACCGGCGTCGCGATGAAGGTCAGCTCGCTTTCGGCGTCGAAGCCGATGGAGTCGATGGCACCCACCGCACGGGCACGGGCCAGCCGTTCGCCGTTGCGATCGACCCCCGAGACGCGCCAGCCCCGTGAACGCAACGCCAACCCGATCGAACCACCGATGAGGCCGGTGCCGACGACGGTCGCCCGCGGGCTCATCGGTCGCTCGAACCAATGTCGGGTCGCAAGCTCCGCGCGTCTCCGTGGTAGATGTGCTCGACGGCGGACCGCGCATGATGCGACTCGACCTGTGCCATCACCCGCACGCACCGTGGCATGCCCCCGTTGATAGCAAGCTCGCGGGCGCACATCAACGGAATATCCGAGAGCCCCATCGTGCGGGCGGCCTCTGCGGGGAACATGCAGTGCAGGTCGTCGGTAGCAGTGAAGAAGATGCTGATGACATCGTCGAGGTCGACGTGATTGCGGCTGAACATGTCGGCCAGCAATGTGGTGACGCGTTCGACCATCTGCTCACGCGTATCGGCATCGAGGGTGGTGGCGCCGCGAATCGCGCGGACTGATCGAGACACAGCGAGCCAGCCTACCGATCTCGCGGTGGCGGTCCAGCCGTCGGAGCGGCAGCCGCCGCGGCCAGCGCTCGCACTTCGTCCCCGTCGAGCGGGCGCCACTGACCGGGCGCCAGCGTGCCGGTGACGAGCGACGCGATGCGCACGCGCACCAACCGCACCACCGGATGCCCCACGGCGGCACACATGCGGCGCACTTGACGGTTGCGTCCTTCGTGGATCGCGAGCCGCAGCAGATGGGGGTGCACGAGCGCAACCTTGGCCGGTGCGGTCAGGCCGTCCTCGAGCTCCACGCCTTCGCGGAGGCGGCGCAGCGTGCCCCGCGTCGGAGTGCCTTCGACTTCGGCGAGGTACTCCTTTTCGATCCCGAACGACGGATGCGTGAGCCGATGCGTCAACTCGCCGTCGTTGGTGAGCAACAGCAGGCCTTCGGTGTCGAGATCGAGGCGGCCGACCGGGAACACACGCGGCTCTGGCGGTACGAGATCGACGACCGTGGGACGGCCCTCGGGGTCGTGCGCCGTCGTGACGTAGCCCGCCGGTTTGTTGAGCACGTAGTAGACGGCATCGGGCGCCAGCGGCACGAACGCTCCGTCGATGGTGACGATGTCGCGGCTCACGTCGAGTTGCGCGCCGAGGCCGACGACGACGCCGTTGACCGCGACCCGGCCGTCCTCGATCAACTCCTCGCAACGGCGGCGGCTGGCAACACCGGCCCGGGCGAGGATCTTGTGCACACGTTCGGACACGTGCCCCGCGCTACTCGGCGGATTCGGGAACGGGCTCGGTGTCGGTGACCGTGATCTCGTCGATCGGATCGGCGCGCAGGCTGCGTTCGAGTTGCTCCATCACGTCGGAGCTCGGCACGAACTCGCCGAGCGCCGGCAGCTGATCGAGGGAGTCGAGGCCGAGTCGTTCGAGAAACATCGTGGTGGTGCCGAACAGCGTCGCTTGGCCGGGGCCGGGGTCGCGACCGATCTCGGCGACGTAGCCGCGGACTTCGAGCGTGCGGATCACCGAGTCGACATTGACGCCGCGGATCGATGCGACCTGCGCGCGCGACAACGGTTGCTTGTAGGCGATGATCGCCAAGGTCTCGAGCGCGGCGGCGGAGAGGCGTGCGGACTTGCCGTCGAGGACGAACCGCTCGACGTACGGCGCGAGATCGGGATGGCTCTGGAAGCGGAACCCTCCCGCGATGCGCACCAACACGAAGCCCCGCTCTTCGGCTTCGTACTGCTCGGCGAGCTGTTCGCAGATCTCGATGACGCGGTCTTTGGGTTGCTCGGTCAGTTGCGCGAGCACGACCGGATCGATCGGTTCTTCGGCAACCATCAAAATGGCTTCGATGGCGCGACGCGCCTCGTTGTTGGTCATGGATGCCTATCCGTCGTAGACGTCGATGGACTCGAGATCGGCGGCGCCCCGATCGCCGACCCACTCGATGCTGATGTCGCCGAACACCGTGCCTTGTTCGAGTTCGATGAGACCCTGCTTGAACATCTCCAAGATGGCGAGGAAGCGCACCACGATCTCGATGCGATCGACGAAGCCCGCCGTGAGCCGGCGAAAGGTGATCGAACCGATGCGGGGCAGTTCGTCCATCAGCTCTTCGACGGCGTCGACGACCGACGCGCGGATGGGCGCGATGTGCTCGGTGTCGATGTGCGGCTGGATCTTGGGGGCGACCGCCCGCAGGAACGCTGCGTGGATGTCGCGCGCCGTGACGCCGGCGAGGAGGTCGGGCATGAGACCGATGAAGCGGTCTTCGAGACCGGCGCGGCGCGGTGCCGACCGCGACGCCATCGACGAAAGCTGCGCCAACACGACCGCGGCGTCTTTGAACGTCTTGCATTCGACGAGGCGCGCCAACAGCAGATCGCGTTCTTCCCAGAGCGCGAGTTCGTCGTCGAGGTCGACGTTGTCGTCGCCGGGCAACAGTCGTCGGGTCTTGAGCTCGACGAGCGTCGCCGCGATCAACAGGAACTCGGTGGCGACCTCGAGATTGAGGTGCTCCATGAGTTCGAGCTCGCGGAGGTACGCGTCGACGATCGAGGTCAGCGACACTTCGTAGACGTCGACCTCATCGCTCAGGATCAGGTGGAGCAGCAGATCGAACGGGCCCTCGTAGACGGGCGTCTGCACTGCGTAGGTCACCTCTTGACGATAGCCAGGTCGGGCCACCGGATTGGCGAATCCGCGGCAAATGTGGCGGACGGCGGCCGGGGGCGCCGTACGATCGGGCCCCATGCCTCGGGTCCTGTCCGGTATTCAGCCATCTGGCAACGTCCATCTGGGCAATCTGCTCGGCGCGATCCGCAATTGGGTCCGTGACCAGAACGACGAATCGTTCCACCTGATCGTCGATCTGCATGCCCTCACACTGCCCAAGGACCCCGCTGAGCTGCGGGCGGGCACCCTCGAGCTGGCGATGACCCTGATCGCCGCCGGGCTCGACCCTGACGTCTGCACGCTGTTCGTGCAGAGCCACGTGCCGGCGCACAGCAATCTCAGCTGGCTGCTCGAGTGCACGGTCAGCTTCGGCGAGCTACGCCGCATGACGCAGTTCAAGGACAAGTCCGACCGGGCCGACTTCATCTCGGCCGGATTGTTCACCTACCCCGCGCTCCAGGCAGCCGACATCTTGCTCTACGACGCCGAGCGGGTCCCCGTGGGCGACGACCAACGCCAGCACATCGAGATCACCCGCGACATCGCGGTGCGCTTCAACAGTCGTTACGGCGAGACCTTCGTCATCCCCGAGGCGGCCATCCCGCCGGCGGGCGCCAGGGTGATGGACCTGCAGAACCCCACGCGCAAGATGTCGAAGAGCGAGTCGTCACCGCAGGGCACCGTCGACATCCTCGAACCGCTCAAGAGCATCGAGCGCAAGATCATGCGGGCGGTGACCGACAGCGACACCGAGGTGCGCTTCGACATCGCCGAAAAGCCCGGCATCGCCAATCTGTTGTCGATCCTCGCGGCGTGCACCGGCGGCGAACCTGCTGCGCTCGCCTCGTCGTACTCGCAATACGGCCCGCTCAAGAAAGACACCGCCGCTGCAGTGATCGAAACCGTGCGGCCGATACAAGCGCGCTATGCCGAGCTTGCCTCGGACCCCGCCGAGACGGCGCGCCTGTTGGACAAAGGCGCCACCAAAGCCGAAGTCGTCGCGTCGGCCACGCTGACGCGCGCCTACGATGCCATCGGCCTACTCCCCCGCGGCAAAGGCTGAGCGCTCGTACCGCGTCAGTCGTTGTCGCAGGCGTCGAGCACCTTGGCGTACTCGGCGGGGATGGTCCACTCCGCCGCGTCGCGGTGATGTTCCCGCGTCCATGCGGTCGTCAACGGATGGCTGCCTGCCAACTCGAGATCATCGCCACCGATATCCGGATGACTCTGGTAGAGCGCGATGCGCCGGTGGAGCCCACCGACCTGCGACCACGATGCGACCTCGTCGCGTCCGGCGGTCTTGATCGTCAGCGTCGCGACGACGCGACCGAACGTACGCAACCGACTGTGGATCTTGCCGACGTCGTGCAACAACGCCGCGGCGAGCACTTCGGTCGGTGCGTCATCGCCGAGCGTGCGCTGCACGTCGCGCGCAACCTGCGTCGAATGACGGCGATCCGGCCCCGACATGCGCTGCCAGAGCCCATGTTCTTCGCTTGACAGCACGCGCTGCACCCATTGCAGATCGCGCGCCGCCGGGCCGCCGGGTCGCAGCGAGCCGAAGAATCGCCGAGCGAGGTGCGCGTTGGTTGCCACAGCCACTCCTATCGGTCAGCCGGAGCGCGTGTTGAGACGCGGGCCCGCGGATGCGCCGCGTCATAGACCTGCCAGAGACGCTCGGCCGAGACCATGGTGTAGATCTGCGTGGTGCTGATCGAGGCGTGACCCAGTAGCTCTTGCACCGAACGGATATCGGCGCCGTGATCGAGCATGTGCGTCGCGCACGAATGGCGCAGCACGTGCGGCGTCAGCTTGGCGCCGATTCCGGCGATGATGCCGTACTTGCGCACCACGCCCCACGCGCCCTGACGGCTCAGGCGGCCACCGCGCGGGTTGAGGAACACGGCTTCGCTGTCGCGCCGCGACTTCCACCGTTCGGGTTCGAGTTGCGGGCGTCCGCCCGCGCCGAAGTAGTCGGTCAACGCGGCCACTGCCATGCGACCGATCGGCACGATGCGTTCTTTGGAGCCTTTGCCGAACGCGCGCATCACGCAGTCGCGCAGGTCGATGTCGGACAACGACAACCCGCACAGCTCAGAGATGCGTAGCCCCGCGCCGTAGAGCACTTCGAGCATGGCGCGATCGCGCAACGCGAGCGCGTCGGCACCGTCGACCGCAGCGAGCAGTCGGCCGATCTCTTCTTCGGTCAACGCCTTGGGCAGGCCGCGTGGTACCTGGGGCATCTCGACATCACTCGTCGGATCGTCATCGCGCAGGTCTTCGACCGCCATGAACTTGTGCA
>JBDSMH010000046.1:0-25338 GCA_039915945.1 Acidimicrobiales bacterium
GAGATGATCGATGTCGACGTCGGCCGGCCACACCGGTACAACGTCTCGGCCAAATCACCGGCATGGCCGGTTTCCTTGACGTGGGGGCCGACGCCTCACCCACCGGCAAATGAGTCTTGTGGCCTAGTTATGCGGGCGAACGGTGCGGGTACCGCCCTGACTGCCGCGCCTCCCAGACCCAGAAGGACTCCGATGACCGCGACTCTGCTACGCCCGATGCCGCCCATCGAGTACCGCGATGCCGATTTCGAGGACGAGCTGATACTCGAGATGCGACTGGCCCAACTCATCATCTCTCTCAGTGGATGTTCAACTCGACGGGCCTTCCGCCTCGTTGGCCGGCGAGGCAACGAAACACCAGTGGACCGGCTCGCACGTGCACTCGCCGTGACACGCACCGAAATCGCAGCAGCATAGAAAAGAGCCGCCTCTACGGGCGCGGAGGCGGGTCGGCGGCACCGGCAGCGCGCGGTGGCGTCGCCGCCGGTGCGCCGCTACCGGTTGGCCTCAGAGTTGCCTACGAGGTAGTCGACCATTTTCGTTATCGCGAGGACCTTGACGACGAACGTGCTCGGGTTGACGATTCGTAGGTTCGCGTTGTGGTGACGAGCCTTTAGGAACGCGTTCAGAGCGGAGGAGTCGAAGAACGTCACGCCGCTCAGGTCGACTTGGGTTAGTTGCCCGTTGTGTTGGGCGAGCCACGCTTCGAGCGCGGGGACTGTTGAGAGGTCCAACTCGCCGAGAACAGCGGGTTGGCCGTCGCCGTTGGTCACCACTTCAATCATTTGATGCCTCGCCCTCGACTCCCACTTCAAAGACGCAACAACGTTTGTACTGCGTTTGTACACCGCAGCGCAGGAGCCACGCAAGGCAAAAGTAGCCGGGTCGTGTCTGGCGCTCGGACCGCTTGGTAACCAGCTCGGGTGACACCCAAAAAACCAGTTGCAGAAGCCGTCAACTTTTGGCCTACTTGCCGACAAAAATGTGTCCCCAAGGGCGAACGATGCACAAAGCCCCGGGACAAAGACCGGAGCGTTGGCGTCTCGTGGAGGCATGGGCCAACGGACCACGAGAGGCCCGCCCGGGTCAAGGAGGCGAGGCGCATTAGCGCGCGACGCGGTCACGTATGGCGATCCCTTGCGATGTTGCCGCCGTCATCACCGATCACGAAGAAGAGCCATCGATCCATCGGATCTGACTAGGAGAAATGCGAGTGGAGGTGAGCGGACTCGAACCGCCGGCCTCTTCGTTGCGAACGAAGCGCTCTAGCCAACTGAGCTACACCCCCGGGGGTCCGCAAAACCTATCGGTGTCCCGGCACAAATGGCACGCCCTATCGGTCGCAACCCGCACGAAGTTTAGGGCAGAAAGAACCTGTGGGCCCTAAAGCCTGCTACTCCGAACGCCGAACAATAGCGGGTGCTCACCCAATCGCCATCGATTTGTAACGTACCCGCAGGTAGACGGGCCAAAAGGCCCACTGTCCTACTGGTCGCACTCCTCGCCGCCGCCGCCATCGTGTTGTCGGCCTGCTCGCCGCAGCAGCTCGATTCGTTCCAACGCATCAACTACGACCGCACCGACAACGGTTTGATCGGTCTGAGCATCAACGACACGCTGATGGCCAAGGCGCAGGCGTGGTCCGATTACCTCGCATCGCTGAACACGTTGCAACATTCGAATCTCGCAGAGGCGGTCGACCCCGGCTGGTGGATGCTCGGTGAGAACGTCGGCTACGGCCCGTCGATCGAAGCGATCGAGAAGGCGTTCATGAATTCACCCGGCCACCGCGCCAACATCTTGAACCCGCAGTTCAACTGGGCCGGCACGGGCGTGTCGGTGTCAGGCAACGGCACGGTGTTCGTCGTGCAGGTGTTCGCAAAGTACTGAGCCGCTGAAAGTACTGAGCCGTCAGCCTTGCGCGACCGCGACGTCATCGTCGAAGTCTTCGATGTCGATGTCGTCTTCGAACTCTTCGTCACGGTTGGCCCGCAACTCGAAGAGTAAGTACACGTAGAGCGCCAGCGCGAGATCGACGACGAAGTGCAACGCCAGCACGAAGCGCGAAACCGCCATTGCGACTGCCAGCGTGAACACCGCGGCGGCGAACAGCGTCGCCAAGACGTAGATGCGACGACGCGCCGCGTCGGCCGGCGTGCGGGGGAAGCTGCGCAGACCGTGCTGGCGGCGACGGCGCACCGGGCCGCGGACGGGGAACGCAACCACCGAGCCGGCGGGACGGCTTTGCAGGCCCGGCATCTGCCGCGACAGCGGCGCGCCGGACGTGCGGTTGAACGCGGAGAGTTGGCGGTCGAAGCCCTTGACGCCACGGATGGAGCGGACCGTGCCCCGCTTCTTCAACAGGTCGGGTACCAGCAGTACGCCCCAGGCGACTGCGAGGCCGAACAAGATGATGAACTGCACTCAGGACCTCTTTGGCCGACCGCTATAGACCGCAATTGTTGCGAATGACATACATTCGCAACGCACTTGCTTGGCATCCTAGGCCACGGGGCCTACCCACGCACGGTCAAAGAGTGGCGAATTCCGTTAGATGAGCTGACGCACAACGTGGTCGGCCAACTGCCGTCCGTGGGCGGTGAGGCGCACCCTGGGATCATCGCCGGCCACGACGGAACCGACGGGCTCGAGCAATCCGTCGTCCACGGCCTGGCGGGCCGCCACCCGTCCCGCGGCATCGAGCAGCCCCGTCGGGCAGCCCTCGGCCAACCGGATGCGGGTCATCACCTGCTCGAGTCGCCGCGCCGGCGCGTCGAGGATCTCGGCCGGCTCGGCCTCGGGAGACTCACCGTGGGCGATGCGCGCCGCATAGTCACGAGGGTGCGCCACGTTGTACCACCGCCGTCCGGCCACGTGGCTGTGGGCGCCCGGGCCGACGCCCCACCAGTCGTGGCCGCGCCAGTAGATCAAGTTGTGCCGGCACTGCGCCGCCTCACCCCGAGCCCAGTTCGACAGCTCGTACCAGTCGAATCCGGCCGCCGCCAGCCGCTCGTCGAGCACGTCGTAGCGGGCCTCGAGCGCGAGTTCGTCAAGGGCGCCGACGCGGCCTTGGCGCACCTGAGCGCTCAGGCGGGTACCCGGCTCGAGAGTCAGCGCATAGGCGGATACGTGATCGACCGCGGTGGACAGCACCGCATCGACGGTGGCCGCCCAATCGTCGTCGCTCTCCCCCGGCGTGCCGTAGATGACGTCGAGGTTGATGTGTTCGAACCCCACGGCACGAGCGTCGTCGACCGCCTGCTCCGCGCGGCCGGCGGTGTGCGTGCGATCGAGCACGGCGAGTACGTGCGTGCGCACGCTCTGCATACCGAACGACACGCGTGTGAACCCGCCGTCGCGCAACGTCGCCAGCCCGTCGCGATCGATCGAATCGGGGTTGGCCTCGACGGTGATCTCGACGTCGTCGGCGAAACCGAACTCGATGTCGATGGCATCGATCAGACGAACGAGATCCGCGGGATCGAGCATCGTGGGCGTGCCGCCTCCGACGAAGACCGTGCGCACCGCACGATCGCCACCGATCGTGCGGCGCGCCATGCGCAACTCACCGATCGCGGCGTCGACATAGCTCTGGAGGTCGCGCGCCGAGCCGAGTTCTTTGACGGTGTAGGTGTTGAACGCGCAGTAACCGCAGCGGCTCGCGCAGAACGGGACGTGGACGTAGACGCCGAATGGGACCTGTCGGTCAGTGGCCGTCACGGTTAGGGTCGACACGGCGATAGGTACCGGACTTGCCGCCCGTCTTTTCCCACAGGGCGAGATCACTGATGATCATGCCGCGGTCCATCGACTTGCACATGTCGTAGACGGTGAGCGCCGCGATCGAACACGCCGTGAGCGCCTCCATCTCGACCCCCGTGCGATCGACGGTCTCGACCTGGGCCTCGACCTCGATGTACTCGTCGGCGATCTCGAAGTTGATGTACACCGCGCCGACGAGCAGCGGATGGCACAGGGGGATCAGATCGGGTGCCCGCTTGGCGGCCTGGATGCCGGCAACGCGGGCGACCGCGAGCACATCGCCTTTGCCGATGGCGCCGCGCGCCACTGCCGACGCGGTCTCGGCCAACATGTTGATGCGGGCCCGGGCGATCGCCCGCCGGTGCGTCGGCTCCTTTGGCGTCACGTCGACCATGCGGGCGCGACCAAGCGGGTCGAGATGACTGAAGCGGTGCGTCATGCGCCGAGTCTATGGGGCTGCACTACGCCTGGGATGTGGTTGCGGGCGATCCCGTTGTTGCCGGCGTCGGTTGCGTCGGCGGCGGCGCCGTCGACGTGGGCGCCACCGTCGGCGGCGGCGCGGTCGGCGTCGGTCGGGTCGTTGTCGCCGGTGGACGTGTCGTCGCCTGCGGTGTGACGGCTCGTGGCGGCACCGTCGGTTGCGGCAACGGCGACGCACCGCCGACGGTCGACGGGCTCAACTGCGCCAATAGCCCGGAGTCGTCGACGAGCGGGGTCAGCTGTACGACATCTTGCACGAACGACGGTGACTCGCCGCCCGCGAGGAACACCTTGTTGCCGACGGTCACCGCCGCGGCATCGGAGATCGGGTGCGGCAAGGTGCCCGCGAACAAGAACGTCGGCGTGGGGGCTATCGGATCGAAACGCCAGATGAAATCAGTGAGGCCCTTGTCGGTCTTGCCGCCGGCGAAGAAGATGCCGCCGTTGACGACGAACGCCGCGGCGTGCGAGACAGGCCGGTCGAGCTTGGCTGGTTCGGTCACGGTGCCGTTGGTCAGATCGATGGCGTAGACGGTGCTCACCGGCTTGTCGTTGACCTCGCCGCCGAACACGTAGACCTTGTTGTTCAACGCCGCTACCGCGGCGAAGCGCAAGCCCACGGGGAGGTTGGCGACTGCAGTGAATGTGACGCCGTCCGCGCTCGACAACACCTCGGTCTGATTCTCGATGCCGTCGGAACCACCGACGATGATGACGCGACCGCCCGCGGAAACCGCGCTGTGTCCGTAGCGGCCGACCGCGAGTTGTCCGGCGACCTCGGCGTTGTTCACGCCCTTGTATTCCTGAATGTCGCGCAGCCCCGCCCTTTCGCCACCGCCGTAGAGCAGCACGCGTTCGCCGATTGCGACGGCGGAATGGTTTTGCACGGGCTGCGTCAACGAACCGACGAGAAGCGTGGAGTTCGCAACCGGATCGACGCGCAGGATCGAGGTGGTCGGCGCGCGCCGTACGTCGAGCCCGCCGAGTAGGTAGAAGCCACCTTTGCCGTCGGGTACCGCAGCACCGCGCGACGTGGCGGTCGGCAACTTGACCGTCAACACGAGTTTGTCGAATGCCTTGGGCACGGGCACGGTCGTCGCCGGCACACCGCCGGTCGTGGAAGGTGAGCGAGTCGCTTTGGGCGCGTTGGTCTCGACGCCGCTATCGCCCGAGCCGAATGCGGCGAACAACGCGATCACCGAGAACAACCCGAGCACTGCGTACGCGATCTTGCGTGCCGGGGAGAGGTCGTCGAGCACTCAACCCCCGATTTGGCTCATCGACCGTTTCGGCCGGATGAACTGCACATTGTTGATCTGGTGGCCGGCCCACTTGGCGTGCACGGACTGTTCGATCATGAGCGCGAGTTCATCGTCGGTCGCGCCCTGCCGCAGAGCGGCGCGCAGATCGTGTTCTTCGAGGGCAAAGAGACAGTTGCGGAATTTGCCGTCAGCAGTGAGCCGCACGCGATCGCACGAGTCGCAAAACGCTTTGGTGACACTGGCGATCACACCGAACGACCCGCGACCATCGAGATAGCGGAAACGCGCCGCAGGCTCATGGCCCTGCGCGACCGCTTCACACGGATAGACATCGCTCACGCGAGAGACGATCTCGTCGAAAGGGACAACCGATTCGTGGGTCCACCAATGGCCCGCCTCGAGCGGCATGAACTCGATGAACCGAATCTCGACATTCTTCTCGCGACCGAACCTCGCGAAGTCGAGCAACTCGTCGTCGTTGACGCCGCGCATCACGACGACGTTGAGCTTGATCGGGTGGAGGCCAGCCTCGATGGCGGCGTCGATGCCGTCGAGCACGCGGTCGAGTTCGTCACGGCGCGTGATCTCGAGGAAGCGATCGGCGCGGAACGTGTCGAGCGAGATGTTGATGCGCTCGAGACCGGCCGCCTGGAGATCGTGCGCGACGGCGCGCAACGTGGCGCCGTTGGTCGTGAGGGCGAGGTCGACGGGCAACGCCGCCAGCTTGGCCACGAGGATCGGGAGGTGGGCTCGCACCGTGGGCTCGCCCCCGGTGAGGCGGATGCTGTCGATGCCGAAGTGCTCGACCATGAGCCGGGCGATGCGCTCGATTTCTTCGAACGTGAGGATCTCGGCTTTGGGCATCCACTTCATGCCCTCTTCGGGCATGCAATACGTACAGCGGAAGTTGCAGCGATCGGTCACCGAGATCCGCAGATCGCGGTGGACGCGCCCGAACGTGTCCACGAGATCACGCCGCTGCACTGGCTCTACCCGGTCGCCCATGGGCTCCAGGTTACGACCCTTCGAGCAGGAGCACGTCTACGGCCCCGCCGGGGGCGATGGCGTCGCCGTCGGGCAGCACGGCCAGGGCATTGGCATGCGCCATGGCCAGGAGTTGGTGCGAGCCCTGGCCACCGGCCGAGCGCAGGTGATAGCGGCCGTCGTCGTGGACTTCGGCAATCACCCGGTTGAAATGGATCTTGCCGTCGGGGTGACGGCGCATCGCCTCGTCGCTGACCGCCCGTACGGGCCGGCGCAGCCAGAGTTGCTCGGAGTAGCCCATCATCTTGCGCAGCGCGGGCCGGGTGAACAGCTCGAAACTCACCATCGACGAGACGGGGTTGCCGGGGAGGCCGAAGATCGGGACGTTCCGTGCGCCGGCGGTGCCGAACGCCAGCGGCTTGGCCGGCTTGATGGCGATCTGCATCCACCGCATGTCGCCGATGCGGTCGAGCACGACCTTGACGTAGTCGAACGCACCCATGCTCACGCCGCCGCTCGTGACGATGGCGTCGCAGTGCTCGAGGCCTCGCTGCAGTGCACCGGTGATGGCTTCCTCGTTGTCGGGCGCGCACCCGAGATCGACACCGATGCAGTGTTCCTGCGCCAGCAACGCGAGCAGGGTGTGGCGGTTCGAGTCACGGATCTGGCCCGGCTGCAATTCTTGGGGACCGTCGATGAGCTCGTCGCCGGTCGACAACACGCCGACCCTCGGACGCGGATACACGAGTGGTTCCATCTCGCCGATCGACGCCAGCACGCCGAGGTGCCCTGCGGTCAACGTGGTGCCCGCGGTGAAAACCGTGCTGCCCCGCTCGAGGTCTTCGCCGGCCGGGCGGATGTGGTTGCCCACGGGCACCGACTGCTGGACGAGCACGACGCCCGCACTGTCGTCGTACTCGGTGAGCTCGACCATGATCACTGCGTCCGCGCCGGGCGGCATGGGGGCGCCGGTCATGATGCGGATCGCTTCGCCCGGGCCCACCGCCGTGCTGGGCGCGGCGCCCGCGGCGAGCGTGCCGACGACCGTGAGCTTGGCCGGCGCGTCGGTCGTATCGGCGGCCCGCACCGCGAATCCGTCCATGGCCGTGTTGGGGAACGGCGGCACGGCTTCGGGCGCCACCACGTCGCGGGCGAGCACGAGCCCGAGTGCGTCGTCGACAGGAACCGGTACCGGTGTGCCCGCCCGCACCCGATCGAGGACGTAGGCGCGGGCTTCTTCGTAAGCGATCACGCCGCGAACGCTATCTCTCGCCGCGCCGATGGCGTCTGGCGTCAGCGTCTGGTGCGCTCCCCATTTCGTGCGCCTTGCTCATTCTCCGGTGACGAAATGGTGCCATCGGTCAACTCTGGTCGTTGCAGCGGTTTGCCGAATCATTTTCGTTCGTTCCCGCGGCAAAGCCGCCCATCCGTTGCGGCGGAGCCGCACAAGTAGGTCACCGGAGAATGGGCAGGGAGTCGCGATCGGCTCGGGCCTGCGCCCTTGGGCGCGCGCTCGACGATGGGCGGCGCAACTCACGATCGATAGGCCTGCTCGGTGCCGGACAACAAGCGGCGCACATTGGCCCCGTGGCGCACGAGGACGAGTGCCCCGAGGGCCGACGCCGCGAGCACTTCCCACGCCGGCCGGCCACTGACGGCGACCCCGACCGGTAACAGCACGGCGATCGCCAACGACCCCAACGACGCTCGGTGCGTGGCCCGGGCCACAGTTGCGAACACGATTCCGAGCGCCAGCGCCACCAGCGGATGCAACACCGCGGCCCCGCCGGCCGCCGTCGCCACCCCTTTGCCGCCCCGCAGACGGCGCGTGAGCGGCAGCACGTGCCCCGCCACCGCGGCGATCCAGGCCACCGTGGCCAGGGGCCGGCCGTCGACCAGATAGCCCACTGCGGCCGGCGCGGCGCCTTTGAGCACGTCGACCACCCCCACCAGCACACCGGCGCGGCGCCCGACGGTGCGGTACACGTTGGTCGCCCCCGGATTGCCCGACCCCTCACGCGTCGGGTCGCGCCCGAGGCGGCGGCCGACGATCTGCGCCGTAGGGAACGTGCCGACGCCGTAGGCGCCGACGGCCACCACGATCCACAGAGCGAACATCGGATTCTGAGCCTACGGGCCCGTGGGCACCGGCCACAGACCTCGCTATCCTGTTAGCGCTCGCGTGCCGCGAGTGCTAAGTCGTTCGGAACGACCTCTGGCCCAGGAGGACCAATGCCCACATACGAGTACCGGTGCCGCGATTGCGGCGAGGATCTCGAGGTCTACCAATCGTTCACCGAGGACGCGCTCACCGAGTGCCCGAAGTGCGGTGGTTCGTTGCGCAAGCTGTTCGGCAACGTGGGGATCAGTTTCAAGGGCACCGGCTTCTACAAGAACGACCACGGTTCGCGATCGTCCACGGGCGACTCGACCAGTACGTCGGAGTCCAAGTCCGAGACGAAGACCGAACCGAAGACCGAGACGAAGTCCGAAACGAAGACCGAGTCCAAGCCCGAGACGAAGACCGAGTCCAAGCCGGCTTCTTCGCCGGCGCCCAGCCCCGCATGACCGACAATCGACGAGCCTGATCGAGTCGCATGTCGATTTTTCATGCGATCGTCCTGGGCATCACCCAGGGCCTGTCGGAGTACCTGCCGATCTCGTCGAGCGGTCACCTCATTTTGGTGCCGTGGTTGTTCGGCTGGAACGACTTCTCCGGCAACGACCACCTGAAGAAGACCTTCGATGTCGCGCTGCACATGGGCACGCTCGCCGGAGCACTCGCGTATTTCCGCGCCGATGTGATGCGCTACAGCCGTGCGTCGCTGCGCATGATCGGCCACCGCGACCGCGCGACACCTGACGGGCGCATCGGATGGCTGCTGTTGCTCTCCGCGGTGCCCGCGGCTCTCGTCGGCGCCGTACTCGACAGCAAGATCGAGAAACTCGACGACAAGATCTGGCTCATCGCCGTCATGTTGATCGCGCTCGGCCTGTTGTTGTTGATCGCCGATCGCCTGACCGGACGGCGCGAGGTGCACGAGTTCCGAGCGCGCGATGCGGTCTTCATGGGTGCCGCGCAGATGATCGCGTTGCAACCGGGATCATCGCGATCGGGCTTGACGATCACCGCCGGGCGATGGCTCGGTTTCGATCGCGATTCTGCGGCTCGGTTGTCGTTCTTGATGGCACTGCCCATCACCGCCGGTGCCGGTCTGTACAAATTGGCCGACGTCATCTCCAACGGCGGCATCCCCAGCGAACTACGCGGCGCATTCATCGCCGGCATCATCACGTCGGGCATCACCGGCTGGTTCGCCGTGTGGGGCATGTTGCGCTTCGTGCGCACCCGCACGTTCGCCCCGTTCGTCGTCTACCGCGTTGCGGCCGGCGTCGGCGTGCTGGCGTTGCTGGCCACGTCGTTCCGCTGAGCGGATTACGCGCCCGACAACGTCACGCCGTCGATCACGAGCGTGACCGCGCCATAGCCGCTGGGCAACCATTCGAGATCACTGCCCACGGCAACGATGTCGGTGAGCAATCGCTGGATCGTGGAGCCGAGCGTCGCCTCGCGCACGGGCTCGGCCAACGCGCCGTTGCGGATCATCAACCCTTCGACGCCGACCGAGAAGTCGCCGCTGATCGCGTTGACCCCCGAGTGAAGGCCGGCCAACGACTGCACGAAGATGCCGGACTCGACGGAGCCGAGCAACTCGTCGGCCGACTTCGCACCGGGCAACATCTGCAACGCGACGGCACCGACCCCTGGTGTGCTGCGCACGCCGCGCACCGCCGATGCGGTCGACAACGTGCCCATGCGCCGCGCGGTGTAGGTGTTGTGCAGGAAACCCGCGAGAACACCGGCGGAAATGAGCGTCGTCGGCCGGCATGCCAGACCTTCACCATCGTGGCTGTCGGCGCTGAACGATCGTGAATCGGTGGGATCTTCGACGATGCTCAACAACGGCGATGCGATCGTCTCGCCCATGCGATCGGCGAACGGTGAGCGCCGCTTGCTGACGGCGTCACCACCGAGCGTGCCCCCCACGATGCCCATGATGATCGCCGCCAAACGCGGCTCGAGCACGACAGTGATGCGTTGCGACGGCGGCTTCTTGGCGCCGATCAAGCGGGTTGCTCGCAGCACCGCGTCATCGCTGGCGCGGGAGAGATCGAGCTCGTCGGGCCGGCGCGCCAGGTCGTAGCCATTGCCCACCGTGGTGTCGCCGTTGTGACGGGCGAGCGCCGTCACGGACAGCGAACAGAATGTCGCCCGGCCATAGCTGGCGATGCCGGTCGATGTCGCGATCGCGCTCTCGCCGGCGGAGTCGGAGAACGACGACGTGCGGATACCCGAGATGCGTGGGTCTGCGCCGCGCACGCGGCGCTCGAGCTCGATGGCGAGATCGATCTTGCGCTCGTTGGGGAAGTGGAGGACCTCGTCCATCCATAGGTCCTGTTCGATCGCCGCAACGCTGTCGGGACGAGCCAGCGCCACGAACTCGTCGCGCTCGCTGTAGAGCACGTTGTCGCGCGCGTCGGCCAACGTCGTCGCAATGACGTCATCGTCGAGTGTGCCGGCGAACGCAAAGCCTTGGCGCCCGTCGACGATCACCCGAATGCCGACGCCCATCGACACTGCAGACGACAGGGCCTCGACCGCACCTTCGTAAGCTTTGACGTTGGTCGAGCGGCTGCGGGCCACGAACACTTCGAGTTCTTCGCCCGGCTGCGCGCGCGACACCACGCTCTCGGCCAACGCCAGCAGATCGCGATCGCCCTCGGTCACGAGATCGAACTCACCACAGGCCGTGCACGATCACAGACCCGACATGGTCACGTCGCGTATGACCAGCGTGACGCCCGCCGCCGACATGGGGAACCACTCGATGTCGTTGCCGATCGCGACGACATCGTGCAACAACCGTTGGATCGTCGAAGCGATCGTGAACTCGCGTACCGGTCGTCCCAGGGCGCCGCCCGAGATCAGCATGCCTTCGGCACCGGTGGAGAAGTCGCCGCTGACGGGGTTGACGCCCGAGTGCAGACCGCTGACCTCTTGGATGAGCACGCCGTGTTCGACACCGGCGATGAGATCGGCCCGTGAACTCGTGCCGGGCGTGATCGCCGCGGCGTGCACACCGACACTGGGCGTCGATTTGGGCCCGCGCACCGCGGACGCAGTGGACGACACGCCCATGCGCCGCGCGGTGTAGGTGTTGTGCAGGAACCCCTGCAGAACACCGGCCGAAATGAGTGGTGTGCGCCGAGCGGCCAACCCCTCGCCGTCGAAGTCGGTGGCCCCGAACGCTGCAGGGTTGGTGGGGTCGTCGACGAACGTGATGATCGACGAGGCCACTTCGTCACCCAGACGGTTGGCGAACAGCGAGCGCCCCTTGATGACTGATTCGCCGGTGAGCGTGGCGCCGACGATGCCCAGCAGTTGCGCGCTCACCCACGGGTCGAGCACCACAGTCAGGCGATCGGTGGAGGGTTTGGTCGCGCCCAACATGCGCGTGGCGCGTTCGCATGCATCGCGCGCGGCGCGATCGACGTCGAGCGTGCTCGGCGCGCGTCCGACCGAGAACCCGAAACCGGTGGTGGTGTCATCGCCCTCGGCGGCGAGCGAGTAGACGCTCAGCCAACACGACGACTCGCGCGACGAACGGTTGATGCCCGTCGTCGTTGCGATGGCGGCCTCGGTGACGGAATCGCTGTAGTCCGCAGACTCGACACCGATCATGCGGGGATCGCCGCCGCGTGTCGCGCGTTCGAGCTCGAGCGCGTAGTCGACCTTGCGTGACGTCGGGACTGACTCGAGTTCGGGCAGATACAACTCGAGCTTGGGCACCGCCACGCCGTCGGGGGTGGCGAGTGCGACGAACTCGTCGCGCGTCGCGAAGGCCACGTTGTCGCGGGCCTCTGCGAGTGTCTCGTCGATCACCGACTGGTCGAGCGTGCCCGCCCACGCGAAGCCCTGGCGCCCGTCGACGATGACCCGGATGCCGACGCCGAGCGTCTCGGCCGACGCCAGCTGCTCGATCTCCCCGTCGTAGGCGCGCACGTCGGTCGATCGTTCGTGCACCACGATCGCTTCGATCTGCTCGTCGCCCTGCGCGCGGGCGACGATTCGTTGGGCAATGTCGTCGAGGTCAGCCATCGGTCGGTCTCGTCGACTCAGGCGGCGGTGCCGCCGACGGTGAGCGACTTGACCCGCAACGTCGGCGTGCCGTCGCCCACGGGCACGCCCTGGCCATCTTTGCCACACGTGCCGGGATGACCCATGGCGAAGTCGTTGCCGATGACCTCGATGTCGCGCAGTGCCTGCGGGCCGTTGCCGATCAGATTGCCTTCGCGGATCGGATCGGTGATCTCACCGTTTTCGATGAGGTAGGCCTCGATCATGCCGAACACGAAGTCGCCACTGGCGGTGTTGACCTGACCGCCGCCGAGCTGTGCGACGTAGATGCCGTGATCGGTGCCGGCGATGATCGACGCTGGATCCGCGGTGCCGTTGGCGATGTAGGTGTTGGTCATGCGCACCATCGGCAGGTGCGTATAGCTCTGGCGCCGTCCGTTGCCCGACGACGCCCGACCCTCTTTGCGCGAGCGCAGGAAGTCCCACATATAGTCGGTGAGCACACCGTTTTCGATGAGCACATTGCGTTGCGCCGGGTTGCCCTCGTCGTCGATGGCGAAACAGCCCCACTCGGTGGGCATGGTGCCGTCGTCGATGAGCGTCACGAGCTCGCTCGCCACCTTTTCGCCGCGCTTGCCCGCATAGACCGACGCCGACTTCGCCACGAGGTCGGCTTCGAGGCCATGGCCGCAGGCTTCGTGGAACATGACGCCACCGCCACCGGGGCCGACGACGACGGGCATCGCACCCGAGGGCGCGGGGCGGGCATTGAGCTTGGTGATCGCCCGCTGCGCGGCGTGGCGGGCCAGCTCTTCGACGTCGTACATGTCGAAGAGCTCGAACCCGACGGTGCGGCCGACACTCTCGCGGCCGGTCTGCATGCCGGTGTCGCCCAGTGCCACACACGAGATCGAGAACAGCGTCTTGACCTGATCGTCGTCGGCCCACACCCCGTCGCTGTTGGCGACGAGGATGCGCCGGCGGCTGTCCATGTAGCGCGCCGCGACCTGAGTGATCGACGAGCCGGCACCCCGCGCTGCTTGGTCGGCCCGGGTCAGCAACTCGACCTTGGTCGCCTTCGCGACGTCGGCGGGCATGATCAACACGGAGTTGGGTCGGGTCGCCGAGCGCGGCACCATCGCCACGACCTTGGTGCCACCCCCGCCTCCACGGGCCGCGGCCGCGGCCGCCGATGCCGCGGCACGCAGACCGGTGGGTGAAAGATCGGCCGTGTGGGCGAACCCGGTCGTCTCGCCGGACACCACGCGGATGCCGGCGCCACGATCGTGGCCGGAGACGAGCTCTTCGATCTTGCCGTCGTCGAGCACTGCGCTCGAGGAACGACGATCTTCGACGAAGATCTCCGCGAACTCACCGCCGGTGAGCAGCGCCGCACCGAGAGTGTCTCGCACCAGCGTCTCGTCGAGCACGACAGGCTCCTTTCGCCCAAAGATCGCGGGTTGGTCGCCGGCGATCGAACGGCTTACTGTACCGCCGTGTCCATCAAACCCGGGCTGACCGCGCACCTCGAGAAGGTCGTCGCCGAGGCCGACACGGCGATCGCCTTGCACTCGGGCGACGTGCCCGTTCTGGCGACGCCGCGCGTCGTCGCATGGTGTGAGCAGGCGTCGTGCAAAGTGCTCGAAGGCCTGCTCGGGCCCAACGAAACCTCGGTCGGCATGCGCCTGCAGATCGACCACGTGCAACCGTCGGCCGTGGGCACCGAGGTGCGGGTCGACGCCACGTTGGAAAAGGTCGAAGGCCGCCGACTCACCTTCGTCGTCAATGCCCGCGATGCACGGGGGCTCATCGCCGCCGGTCGGGTCACGCGTGTCATCGTCGACCGCGACCGCTTCATGGAAAAGACGATCTGACTAGAGCAGCGCGAAAGGCCCGTTGACCACGGCGCGCGACGCGCCACCCGGGCTCGGCGTGCGGCCGCGGCTGCGCCAGTCCGGCACGGCCTCGCGGATGCGGCGAATGCACTCGGCCGGTTCGTCGTCGAGCAGGAAGATCACGAGATGCCGGCCGGGCGTTTCGAGCGACGTCATCCGCAGCGCGGCGAGAAAACCGCCGACCAGCAGCGCGTCGGGCGCGTGCGTCGTCGAGTACCAGTCCGCGATGACCGGACGCATGGCTTCGTCAGCGACCTCGCCCAGCGCGAACTGGATACCGCGATGTGGGGCGTTCGCCAGCGCGTCTTCGGCCTCCGCCAGACCGATGCGGCCCATGGCCCACCGCATCTCGAACGACTCCCGGAAACGGATTGTTTCACCCAGCGCGGCGGGAGCCGCCAGTGCGGACGAGAGCCGCTGCAACCCCTCGATCGCCGTCGCAGGATCGTCGCCCGTGAGCAAGCACACTTCGAGAAACGCACCGTTGCCAGGGGCGAAGGCCTCGACCGGGTTCGGTCCGCGCAGCGCTTGCAGTGCGGCGTCGGCTCGGTAGTGGCGTACCGCCGCGACACCGTCGACACGCTCGATCGCCGGGCGCCTGACCGCGCCCAGCCACTGCCCATAGGCCTCCGCGTCGGACTGAGCGCTGTCGCTCGCAGTGATGACGGCTCCCGTGACTTTCATGGGTCGGTCCTCGCGCTAGCTGGCAACGTCGCCGGTGCCGTCGTACGCGTAGTCCGGCGCGCTCTCGGGCAATGTGATGATCGGGTTGGGCAAGCGGCCGATGCCGCGCTCGTCGAGGATGCCGTAGTACTCCTGCTTGTCGACCGGCACCGGCATCGGGTCTCCGGTGTAGTGCTCGAGCAGGCGGCAACCATTGGGGCCGGCGATGATCGGGCCGAACTCTGCGCCTTGCTCGAGCACGATCAACGTGCCCGGCGGGCAGAGGTGACCGCTGATGGTCACTTCGCCGTCGATGATGAAGATCGTGTGGTCGCTCTTGTGCTGATGCCGTTCGAGCACGAGCCCTGGATCGTAGGTCACGAGCCCGACCAACCGCCGATCGTTGTATTCCAGGAAGCGGAACCACACCGACACGCGGGTGTCGCCATGTTGCTGGGCCACCACCTCTTGCGGGGTGATGTCCTCGGCATGGATGAACGCCAGACGCGGCTCACTCACTGTGCTCTCACCTTCTGGCCGACCGCGACTGTTCCTGCGGCCTCCGGCACGAGGTAGATACCGAGATTGGCGTGGTTGCTCTTGACCAACGACCGGTAGATCTGCAGATCGCGATCGAGACCCGGCTGGGCGCGCGTGGTCAGCACACAGCGTTCGGTGCGCTTGCGCACCACCGCCGGTACCGCGCCGACCATGACGGTCGCGCCAACCCATTGTTCTTCGACGAAACCTTCTTCGTCATCGCCGAATGAGACGACGAGATTGGGACGGAAGCGGCGTATGTCCCACTGCCCCTCGGCGTAGGTGGCCCGGGCGGCGCGCAGCGACGAGTGCGACAGCAGGTGCAGCGTCGAGCGCGAGTCGTAATACGCACCCGGCGGCGTAGAGAAGTCTTTGGTCTTCGTCTCGTCCTCGGGGTCGGTCTGGTGATGGATCGTGAACTGTTCGTCGGCGCCGGCACGATGCAGCCGCAGGGGACGATCGAGCCATGCACTCAATTGCGCGTCGACGTCGGGATCGTCACTGGCGGTGGTCATCCCGTTCGGCAGGTCGATCGCAATCTCGCCGTCGGGGCGCACCGATGCCGATGCGCCGAGGATGCGCGGCTCGCTCTTGCCCGACAGCACGTAGCCCTCGGGAGTAACGACGCCGAATCGACGATCAGCGGCGATACCCGACGCGTCGAGCGAGACGCGCTCGAGGCGTTCGCCCTGCATCGACTTGACCGGATAGCGCCACAACTCGACGATGGTGGCGGCGAGTTCTGTCATTTCAACGACGCAGCATTCAGCCGATGAAAATTGGGTTGATCGGGCTGCCGGTCGCGCCGGTCACCTTGAGCGGGCCGACGCTGATCATGCCTTCGTACACACCGTCGTTGGCCGGCTCGATGAGATTGAGGAACTCGAGCATGTAGATGCCGCAGTTGACGAGCAGGATCTTGTGGATGTTCAAGAAGTCGTTGTCGTCGAACGGGATGACTTCGACCGCGGCGTTGTCGCACCCGACGGCGACGATGTCCTTTTCGGCCAACCAATGCGCCGCGTCGGCGCCGATACCGGCTTGCTCGAACAACGGCCCGCCACCTTTGGCTGCGTTGTCCCACCACCACTGCAGGTAGCCGGTACGCACCAACACGACATCGCCGGCGCGCACGTCGACGCCCTGCTTCTTGGCTGCACTCTGCAGGTCATTGGAGTTGATGTTGCGGCCGAGCGTCACCCATTCGCCCTCGTCGAAGTACCTGACCATGTCGAGCAGCACCGCACGGGCGGCGAATCCGCCGACCTTGTCGATGCTGAGCTTTTGCGCGCCACCCAGCGCGTGCATGGTGTCGTGACCGACGCCGTTGTAGTGCTTGTAGTCGCCATAGACGTGAACCAGCGCGTCCATGTGCGACGTGGTGTGCGAGGCCATCACGAGCACGTCTTCGTGGGCACCGGTGCCATCGTGACAGCCGTACACCTTGTAGATGCCGTCGTCGGTGGAGTCCTGCAACGTCAGGCGCATGGGCGTGCCGCGGTAGTCCATCAGCGGCACACCGTGCGACTGGATGGGGATGCCCAAGCTGTAGACCTTGCCGTGCTTGATCGAGGCCGTCGCGGCCTTGATGACGTCGGGCGTCAGCAGGTTGAGCGCGCCCCGTTCGTCGTCGTCGCCCCACCGACCCCAATTGCTCTTCACCGTGTTCGTCGTCGCGGTCATCGGTCCCCCTGGCTGGTTGCGTCTGGCGCGGGCAATCTAGCCGGTGCCGTCGAGGCGTCGCGGTGCTCGAGGGTGGCTTCGGCGAGTTCGAGCAAACCCCCGAACCCGGGGATGCGCCGCAGTCGCCAGTCGGCGTAGAAGATCGCTCCGAAGATCACCACGAATGCGCTGACCCAATTGACGAGCATGCGGATCAGGATGAACCCACTCTTGGACGAGTGGTTGTACAACCAGATGTCCCATCCGGCCGAGCCGATTTCGTAGCAGCCGGCGAGCACGGTGAGGTGGTTCATCGTCGAGCGGTAGATGCGATGCACCCGTACGTCGTCCGGGAAGGGCAGCACGCGATGTGCGTACATCGCACCGAGGCCCTTGCCGACGACGACGGATCCGATGAGACCGAGGCCAATGGCCGCTTTGGTGCCGATACCGATGCCGAAGTAGGCCGCCCGCGAATCGGTGATGATGCCGATCGTGCCGCGGATGACGAGATAGATCGTGGTCGTCGGCAACAGCCAGCCGATGCCTTGGCCCTTTCGGTGCTTTACGTACGCGGCCTTGAGTGACCACGCGGTCGCGCCGGCGATGGCCCACGGCAGGCCGAGGAACTTGTCGAGCAAGATGAACGCGGCGACCGAAACGATCGAGTCGAATGCGCCGGACTCACGAAACGATGGGTTCACGGTGCGAGACCCGCCCAGGCCCGCGCCACTGCTTCGTCACCGAAGATCTGCAGCGTGGCCGGCATGCCACGGTGCCACGCGAACACGAACAGGTCCGACGCCGGACCGCGCACGGCCGCGTCGCCCTTGCCGTGCTCCTGTGTCACGGCGACGGCGCCGTCGACCGCTTGAATCATCCACTCGCCTTCGCCGTCGGAACGGTGAAGGTGCAGCGACCCGGAGGGCAGGGTGACCCCGCGCCGGGCGACGTTGGTCGGCATGATCGATTCGTAGAACTCGAAGATGCCGTCGGCCGCGATGTCTCCGTCGAACGGCGTCGGCGTGACCGAGGCTGCCTCCGCGTCGTAGCGATGCATCGCGGTCTCATGCGTCATGCGCCGTAGATAGAAGCCGGCGGTCTTGTCGTCGGACCACGACCAGACCGGATCGGACGGGTCCGCGTCGCGCAGCGCGTCGAGCAACAAGGCATGCGACTCGCGAAACCAATTGAGGACCTCGAAGCTGTCGGGCGACGGCGTCTTTTCGAAGGGGATCATCTCCAACGAGCGCGTCGTGACGTGCTCGGTGACCGAGCGATAGATACGCCCGAGGTGCACGAGCACCGTCTGCACGGTCCACCCTGGGCACGCGGGGATGATGCCGCCCAGGTTGCCCTCCGCGGCGTTGATCAGGAGTTGACCTTCCCGTTCGATGGCTCCGAGATAGACGTCCTTGTCGAGCGGCATTCCCCATTGTGTCCGAACTGCGATAGAAACGCGCCTCGCGTACAAGAGAATCGATGGGGGAACCGATGGGCCTGTTCGCAATCACCGGAGCCGGATCGGGTATCGGCGCAGCCACCCGAGCGCGGCTCGAAAAGGCCGGTCACGCGGTCGTGGGCATCGACCTTCACCACGCGGAGATCATCGCCGACCTATCGAACCCTGACGGCCGCAACGCGGCGGTCACAGCGGTGCTCGAGCGATCGCAAGGACACCTCGACGGGTTGTTGACCGCGGCCGGCGTAGGGCCTCCGTTCGATGCCGAGGCGATGGTGTCGATCAACTGGTTCGGCACCGAAGCGTTGCTGCGCGGGTTGCGGGTGGCGTTGGCCAACTCACGGCGCGGCCAGGTGGTTGCCATCTCGTCCAACTCGACGACGACGATGCCCGACCTTCCCGCCGATCTGATCGACGCGTGCCTCAACCTCGACGAACCCCTCGCGCGTTCGTTGGCCAAGAAGTACGGCGACGGCACCACCTACGGCTCGTCCAAGACCGCCGTGGCGCGCTTCGTGCGCCGCCACGCGCCGACCGCAGACTGGGCGGGCTCGGGCATCCGCCTCAATGCCATCGCACCGGGCGCAACCCTGACTCCCTTGTTGCAGGCCGGCCTCGACAGCGAAGAGTACGGGCCCGCGATCAAGGCGTTCCCGGTGCCCACCGGCGACTTCGGGCAGCCCGACGAGATCGCGGCGTGGATCGAGCACATGCTCATCGGCGACGGCTGCCGCTTCATGTGCGGCTCGCTCGTCTTCGTCGACGGCGGCACCGACGCCATGGTGCGCGCCGACGCGTGGCCGACGAGCTTCGCCATGCCGACCGGCAGCCAATTTGGTTTCGACTGAGCCGCGGTATCGCCTTGCTTTCGAATAGCACCGCATGCTGAGCCCTACGTCGGCCACGATCCGGCTGTTCCTCCATGTGATCGCCGCGAGCGTGTGGGTCGGCGGACAGCTCACGCTCGCCGGCCTCCTGCCCACATTGCGCACACTCGACGGTGAGGCTCGCCGCGCCATCGTCAACCGCTTCAACCGCGTTGCGTGGCCGGCCTTCGCCGTGCTCGTCCTCACCGGCGGATGGAACATGTCCGCGGTCGACTTCAGCGAACGGCCGACCAGCTACCAAATCACGATGTTCGTCAAGCTGACGTTCGTCGCGCTCAGCGGTATCGGCGCGTTCTTGCACACGCAGGCCAAGACCAAACCGGCGCTGGCGCTGTGGGGCGCCGTCGGCGGCATGAGCTCACTGGTCACGCTCTTCTTCGGCATATTGTTGAAGACCGGCTCGTGAACGTATCTTTCGCCCCGTGTATCGCATCGGAGTCGACACCGGCGGGACTTTCACCGACACCGTGATCCTCGCGCCGGGCGGGCGCGTCGGCGTGGGCAAGGCGCTGTCGACCAAGCACGACCTGAGCCAGGGCATCCTCGACTCGATCGACCGGGCCGCGTCGACGCTCGGCATCTCGGGACCGTCGGCCATCGCCGATGCGGAGCTCATCGCGCACGCCACCACCACTGGCATCAACGCGCTGCTCACCGGTACCGGCGCGCGTGTCGGTCTCCTCACCACCGCCGGCTTCGAAGCAACGGTACCCATCGCCAAAGGCAACAAGGTGATCGGTATCGACGAGGAATACCGCACCGAAGCCGCGCACTGGCACAAGCCGCCGATGCTGTTGCCGCGCCGGCGCATCATCGGTGTGCGCGAGCGCATCGACGCGCACGGCAAGGTGTTGCTGCAACTCGACGAAGCGCACGCGCGCGAATCGATCCGCCGTCTCGGCGATGACGAAGTCGAAGCTATCGCCATCTCGCTCTTGTGGTCGGTCGTCGACCCGCGCCACGAATTGCGGCTCGCCGAGATCGTCGCCGAAGAACTGCCCGCGATCCACGTGTCGCTGTCGCACGAAGTGGCACCGCGCATCGGCGAGTACGAACGCAGCGTCACGGTGTTGTTGAACGCGTACGTCGCTCCGTTGGTGTCGCGCTACATCGAGCGGCTCGGGCAACGCTTCGCCGAGTTCGGTTTCACCGGACGGTTCGTCGTCACCCAGACGAGCGGTGGTGTACGAGACGCGACCCGCATCGCCCGCACGCCGGTCGACACACTCAACTCCGGTCCGGTCGGTGGCGTCGCCGCGTCGTTGGATCTCGGCCGCCGCCTCGGTCACGCCAATGTCGTTGCCACCGACGTCGGGGGCACGAGCTTCGACGTCGGCATCGTCGCGGACGGTCGGTTGCAGTTCGCGCGACGGCCGATGATCGGTATGTATCCGTTGGCGACGCCCGTGGTCGATCTCACGTCGATCGGCACGGGTGGCGGATCGATCGCGTGGATCGATCACACCACCGGCTCGTTGCGCGTCGGCCCGCAATCCGCGGGCGCCGATCCGGGGCCGGTGTGTTACGGCCGCGGTGGTCGACTGCCGACGGTCACCGACGCCGCCGTTGCGCTCGGCTACCTCGATCGGTTGGGTGGGCAGCTGACCCTCGATGCCGCCGCTGCGCGATCGGCGATCGAGCGTGAACTCGTGGGGGCACTCGACAAAACCGTCGACGAGATCGCCGACGACATCCTGCGCGTGGCCAACGCACAAATGGCCGATCTCGTGCGGCGCTCGACGGTGCAACGCGGGCACGATCCGGCTGACTTCGCGCTCTACGCCTATGGCGGTGCGGCGCCGCAGTATGCCGGGCGCTATGCCGAAGATCTGGGCGTGCGCGAGGTCGTCGTACCCGCGCTGGCGTCGGTGTTCTCCGCATACGGTGCCGCGGCCACCGACCTGCGCGCCCTGGCCGAAGTCGAGTTGCGGCCCGAACCACTCGAGCGCGCGGTGCGGTGGCTCCCCGCGACCCTCGCCGATCTCGAAGCGCGTGCGCGACGCGACATCACCACCGACGACGCCGACACCATCACGATCGAACGCCGCGTGTCGTTGCGCTTCACGCGCCAGGTGCACGCATTGCCGATCGTGCTCGAACAATCGGATGTGCTCGATGCCGACGCGCTCGCCGAGCAGTTCCGCCACGAGTACGAACGATTGGTGGGCACGGGTACGGCATTCGCATCGGCGGGCGTCGAGCTGGTATCCGTCGCGGTCGAAGCGCGCGCTCCGGTCGTCAATACCACGAGCATCGTGGGGTCGAGCCACGCGCCGGCCACCGGAGCGATCGCGGTGCTGCACACCCGCAACGCGTACTTCGATGGCGCGCGTCGCGACTGCCCCGTCTACGACGGCACGACGATGCCTGCGGGCGCCCGCGTCGAGGGACCGGCCTTCGTCGAGCTGCCTACGACGACGTTGGTGGTGTACCCCGGGCAGACCGCGGTGCAGCACGAATCGGGTGACATCACGCTGCGCATCGGCGGGTTGGCGTCGGTCGCTTCCGCGCGGGGCGAGCTCGATCCGGCGACGTTCGAAGTGCTGCGCCATCGACTGTCCGCCATCAACGACGAAGCGGCCGTCACGATCGGGCGCGTGTCGGGGTCGCCGATCGCCACCGAGGGCAACGATTTCAACTCGGGCCTGATGACGGCCGACGGCGAGACAGTCGTCGCCGGTGTGTACGTGTTGGTGCACGCCGCCGCGCTGGGTCGCATCGTGCGCGACATCATCGACAACTACTCCGAGAACCCGGGCATCGGCCCCGGCGACATGTTCATCACGAACGACACCTATGTGGGCGCGCCGCATCAGGCCGATGTCGTGGTGGTGGCGCCGATCTTCGACGGTGATCGCCTGATCGCGTGGTGCGGTTCGTGCGTACATCAAGCCGACGTCGGCGGCCCGGTGCCGGGATCGATCACGGTCGGCGCCCGCAACATCTACGAAGAGGCGTTGCCCATCTCGCCGGTGAAGATCGTCGAGCGCGGCGTGATCCGCAAGGACATCGAGCGCGAATACTTGACGCGATCGCGCACACCCGAACTCAACCGGCTCGATCTGCTCGGACAGATCGCGGCCAACCGGGTGCAGAGCGAGCGCATCCTCGACCTTTGCTCGAAGTACGGCACCGACACGGTCGTCGCGGCGTTCCACCGCCTCATCGAGGCGACCGAAGCGCGGTTGCGATCTCGGTTGCGGTCACTGCCCGACGGCGTGTGGCGCCATGTCGGCTTCTGCGAACACGACGGGGTCGAAGATCGCGTGTATGCCGTGCGCTGCACGATGACCAAGGTCGGCGACGGGCTCGAATTCGACTTCACCGAGTCGTCCGATCAGGCGCCCGCGTTGATCAACGTTGCCGAGCCGACGCTGTCCGGCTACGCCATGACCGCAGTGATGACCGTGCTCGGCTATGACCTGCCGTGGGTGCCCGCCGCGTTCTGGCGGGTGATGTCGATCAAGAGCCGTCCCGGTTCGGTCGTGCACTGCACCATGCCCGCGGGCATGTCGATGGGCGTGACGTCGGCCGGCCAAGAAGTGCGCACCGCAGTCAACATCTGCGTGTCGCGGTTGCTCGACGCGTCGGACGATCCTTCGCACGCCGCACAGATCCTCGCGTCGTGTACCTCGGGGTCGGCGACATCATGCATCGCGGGCACGCACGAAGATGGTCGTCCGTTCGGCACGATGATCCTCGACGGCGTGGGTTCGGGCATGGGCGCGCGCACGTGGGGTGACGGTCCTGACTGCGGAGGGTTCATCTCGTCGCCATCGGGTTCTGCCGTCAATGTCGAAGTGAGCGAACTGCATTTTCCGATGCGCTACGTGTGGCGCCGTGAACGACCCGACTCGGGTGGGCCCGGCGCGTTCCGCGGCGGTGTCGGCGCCGACAATCTCTACGTGCTGCACCACGCGGGTGCCGAGTTCGTGTCCACCGCGTTCGCCCACGGCGTGCAGCCGCCCACGTCGTCGGGCGTCGCCGGCGGCGAGCCGGGCATGCAGAATGCGTTCGCGGTCGTGCGCGACGGGTTGCCCGGCGCCGACGTCGATCGCACCATCGAAGAGTTCGGCGGCACCGTCGAGTGGTTGCCTCCCAAGAAGGTGACGTCGTTGGCCGCGGGCGACGCGTTCGCCAACTATGGCGCGGGCGGTGGCGGGTTCGGTGATCCGCTAACTCGCTCTTTCGAACGCGTGCAACACGACGTGCTCGAAGGTCTGGTCTCGGCCGCTGGTGCGTTGCGCGACTACGGGGTCGTCGTCGACGGTGACGGTGTGGTCGACGTCGCCCGTACCCAGGCGGCGCGCGCCGCTCGCCGCGGCGGGCCCGCCATCGTCCCCGCACTCGACGGCGCGCGGCGGCTGTCGTCGACACTCGCGGTTCGCGCGGGCCGCATGCACTGCCGGTGTTGTGGCCACGACCTCGGCCCCGCGAGCGAGAACGTCAAGGAGCACCTCGTGCTCGACGAACGATCGGTCGGCTATCGGTGGCCGGTCATCGACACCATGTCGGGTGCGGAGCGATTCGTGGTGCGCCGATTCTCGTGCCCCGCCTGCGCGGTGCAAGTCGATGTCGAGGTCAATCTGGCAGGTTCGCCGTTCGTGTGGTCAGCCAGTCTTTTTGCAACCGAGGGGGACCTATCGTGACCATCACCAAGCTCGTGTTCTGCGTGCGCAAGCGGCCGGAGTTGTCCGACGAAGAGTTCCAGAGCTACTGGCTCGAACGCCACGGGCCACTGGTGCGATCGTTCTTCGAAAGTGGACGGTTCCCGGGCATGTTGCGCTACGTGCAGAGTCACACGCTCTTCGGCGAACCGTCCGATCGGTTGCAGGCCTCTCGCGGTTCGGGCGCCGCTTACGAAGGCGTAACCGAAGTTTGGTTCGACACGTCGCGCCAAGGGTCCGCCGAGTCGGTTCAGGCCGCGTCGGCCGAGGCCGGCAAGACGTTGTTCGAGGACGAGTCGAAGTTCATCGACTTCGCCGGGTCGTCCGTCTTCATGACCGTCGAACACACGATCTTCGACGGCATCGTCCCCAACTCGCAGCCCGCCACCGGCGAGTCGTCGTCAGCCGACGTCGATGCGATCACGAGGGTGAAGTCGCGCTACTTCCGCTTCCTCGACACCAAGCAGTGGGAGCGATTCGGCGATCTCTTCACCGACGATGCCGTGCTCGATACCTCCGAAGAGATGGTGCGACTCGGTATGGATCCCGAGCTCGGCATCGCGCGCGGCAACCAGAACATCGCGGCCTATGTCAGCCAAGCGGTCGAGGGGCTTTCCACTGTGCATCACGGCCACATGAACGAGGTCGAGCTCACCGGCCCCGACAGCGCCAAGGCGATCTGGGCCATGGAAGACAAGCTCTGGTGGCCCGAAGGGTCGCCGATCAAACACATGCACGGCTACGGGCACTACCACGAGACGTACCAGCGCTGCGGCGACGGTCATTGGCGCATTAAGACGCTCAAGCTCACGCGGTTGCGCGCGGACACCGAATTCGCGTAGGCGCCGATTCGCGCGCCGGCCTTCAGGGCGCGGGCTCTGCGGTGGCACCCGAAAACGAACGCCTGCCCATTCTCCGGTGACGAAATGCGGGTG
>JBDSMH010000091.1:0-8853 GCA_039915945.1 Acidimicrobiales bacterium
CTGCGGCTTCGCCACAAGACGACGGTTTACGCACCGGCCTGTTCGTCGAGATCGACTGGGAGCGGCCTGACTCGACGTTCCCGTTCGGCGCCCACGTTGCCGTGGTTGAGATCGATCGTGACACCGGCCAGGTGACGCTGATCGATCACACCGCCGTCGATGACTGCGGCACCATCATCAATCCGTTGCTCGCTGACGGTCAGGTGCACGGCGGCATCGCACAGGGCGCGGCGCAGGCGTTGCTCGAAGAGGTCGTCTATGACGAGTTCGGCAACCTACTCACGAGCAACCTCGCGGACTACGCGTTCGTCAGCGCGGCCGAGTTGCCGTCGTTCAAGCTCGATCACACGGTCACCCCGACCCCTATCAATCCGCTCGGCGCAAAGGGCATCGGCGAATCAGGAACGATCGGCTCGACCGCCGCGGTGCACAATGCGGTGCTCGACGCGGTTGCCCACCTCGGTGTGCGCCACATCGACATGCCGTGCACCGCCGAAAAGGTATGGCGCGCCATCAACGGCGGGGGCGACGACGGCCGCCTGCACGTGTGGCGCCGCTGAGCGACTTACGCGTCGTCGCTCGGCTCTTCGTCCGCCGGCGCCGCCGCGGTGTCGGGGTCATCTGGTGCCGGGGTATCCGGCTCGACGGGTGGTGATTGTTCGGCCGGAGCAGCGGTCTCGAGTGATGGGGGTGGTGGCAGCAGCGGATGCGTGATCGCGTCATGGTTGCGCACGATGGCCCGCACCATCTCGAAGAAGTCCGCGGTCGCCTGCACCATCTCCGGCGTCCAGACGCTGCTCGAGAGATTGATCGTGATGACGAGATCGTCGGTCGCGGCATAGCGAAGGATGGTCGTCCCGCCCGAATGACCGACGTACGTGAACAGCGGTCGGCCGTCGACTGTCATCGTGCACGGGCAGTAGCCGAACGTCCCGCCACCGAGGCCCGTCACCGGATCGATCGTCGTCATCGTCTCGAGTGACTGCGCGTTGACGACGCGTGCGTCCCGGTAGAGCGCTGCGCCCCACCGCAACAGATCATCGGTGTCGGTGAGGATCCCGGCCGTCGCTTGATTCGGTGAGCCCGGCACCGGCGGAAGATGCACCAGGTCGTCGAGACCCAGCGGGTGCAACAGGCGTTCACGCAGGTTCTCGTCGAAGCTTCGGCCCGTGCGCTCTTCGATCAGCATGCCGAGCAGCAAGAAGTTCGTGGACGTGTAGGCGACGCCGGTGCCCGGCGCGAACATCAGGGGTTCGCGCGCCGAAACCGTCACCGCCTGCGCTGGCGTCTTGACCGCGAGCGGATTGCGCACGTATTCGGCCGTGTCTCGATAGTTGACGAGACCGCTGCGGTGGTACAGCAAATCGCGCACGGTCATCTGGCCTGAGTAGGGGAACGCCGGCACGTCGCGCAGGACGGGCAACGGCTCGTCGAGGCGTATCGTGCCCGCTTCGACGAGTTGCATCACGAGCGCAGTGGTGAACGACTTCGTGATCGATCCGATATCGAATTTCGTGGCGCTCGTCGCGGGCGCACCGGCCACATCGACGCCACTCGCTCGCTGCCAGAGGAACTCGTTGGGGCGCGTTACGCCCACCTCGGCACCGGTGATACCCCACTGACTGATCCATGCGTCGTACATCTCGTCGAGTTGCGTGCTCATGGCGGCGGGCGCCGCGGGCGCGAGGGTGGCGTTGGCAACTTGGGTGCGCGAGATGGCGAGGTCGGTTCGCTGGGACGGTGAGACGGCGCCTTCGACTTGCACTACGGGCGTATCGAATTTCGGCTTGGGCGGGGCCTGCGACGGAACCGTGAGTTGACGCGCCGCGAAGATCTCGCCCGCGGTGTCGTGTTTGACCGAGATCGAAGTGAGCGCCACGATCATCAGTGCCAGCCCTGCGAGCGCGGGCGCCCACCCGTATCGGCGGGTGTGCAGGGGGGCCGGCCACCAGCGGATTGTCTTGCGGCTCGCGACGTCTTCGATTGCTCCGAAGGTGATCACGAGCAACGAGGTCACCGCCATTGTGCCGAGCAACCGCGCGGCGCTCCAGTATCCGAAGGGCAGGCGGCCCACCCGACCGATCGCCACGAAGGAGACGACGATCCCGACGGGATGCCACAGGTAGATAGTGAAGCTTCGCTGCGACAGCAACGAGATGGCGCCTTCGATTGGCCTCGCCGCGGCTGCGCGCTCGAGTGTCGGCAGTGCGATGAGCGCGACGGCCAGCCACGCCAATCCGACGAGCAGGTGCGCAGGATGCGAATTGTTCACCACGTGTTTGGGGACGGGCTGTGTCGTGATCCACGCGGCAGCGAGTATGGCGCTCGCCAAGGCGATGCCGCCGAAATGCGACGATCGCAACTGCCGGAAGGTGCCCCATCGATGCAACACGCCGAGGGTGAAGAACAACGCGTAGAGCGCGACGTCGCCTGTCTGCCACACGAGATCGGGGAGTGCGGCGATGCTCCAGGACGGATGACGGCCGACCAGATCGAGCGCGAGGACCGCCGCGCCGCAACCCGCGAGCAGCAGTGCCGGGCGCCGGCGCGCCGCGGCCAGCAGCAGCGGCGCCGCCAGCAGGACCCACAGCATCGCCCGCACGAACCACAACGGCGCGCTGAGGTGCCCGCCCTCCCACGGCGAACCGTTGGGGTCGGCGAGTGGGATGAACCAGAGCCACATGCCGCGCCAGGGCACGTCGGTGGCGACCGTGCCGTCGACTCGGTGGGCGATGCTCATCACGAGGAGACAGATCGCGCTGAACGCCCAGAGGGGGACGAAGATCCGGCGCACGCGGTTGCGCACGACTTCGGCCACCGGTCGGCGCTGGGCCGACTTGGCGAACAGGCTGCCCGTCACGAAGAACATCGTCGGAACCGCGGCGATCACGTACGTGATGGACGCGTTGCCGTAGGTGTGCCATAGCACGACCCGGACGAGCGCAATGGCGCGCAACGCGTCCAGTGCCCGTTCGCGATCCTTCGATGCCCCACTCCAGCGGCCCACGTTCGATGTATCGGCCTCGGGGCCCGCTGTCGTGAGGCCGTTTTCCCAAGATGAACCTTCCTGACCTTGTATGTCGAGAGTCACTTGTGCTCTTCTTGATATGTGCCTGATTGGATTCTGAAGGGAGCCCGCGCACTGCTCCCTTTTGCGGTTGCCTCGGCCGTCGCCATGGCGGTTGTGCCGGGGGCGACTGAATCCAGGGCCCAGACCGACGTCCTCGGGGCCTCCGAAAACGCGAGCACGACGACCCCGACGGCCAGCGCGGACGAGGTGAGCGAGTCCGTGCCCGGTACCGCCGCCGCGGTCCCGACGACGGCGCCGGCCACGACGGCGCCGACCACCGCTCGCGTCCCGTACCTCTATCCCGCCGCCGACCTCCTGCCGGCGCCGGTCCCCAGTCCTCTGGCGGTCGGCGTCAACGAGCAGCAACTGCCCGTCGGGGGCTTCAGCCGCAACTACCTCGCCGTGGTTCCTCCGCCGACGGCCAAGCCTCGATCACTGCTCATCGTTCTGCACGGTGTCAATGGGCGCGGCGCCAACATGCGCGCGATGGGATTCGAACCGAGCGCGGCCCCCAACGGCACCGTGGTCGTCTATCCCGACGCAGTCGGCGGTAGTTGGAACGACGGGCGCGTCGGGATGGAACCGATGCAAGCGGGCATGGTCACCGACGACGTCGCCTTCCTGCGAGCGCTCATCGACGAGATGGTCAATCGTGCCAATGTCGATGCGACACGCGTCGCGGTTGCGGGCTTTTCCAACGGCGCGATGATGGCGAGTCGGGTCGCGTGCGACATGCCCGATCGCGTCCGCGGCGTGGCGTTGGTCGGTGGGACAGCGGGCCAGAACTATTCGCAGGTCTGCCTGCCGACTCGGTCGGTGTCGATTGTCGAGGTGCATGGCACCAGCGACCCGGTCGTGCCCTACGCGGGGGGCAAGGTGGCCGACAATCAAGGCCGCAAGCGCGGCACGGTGCTGTCGGTGGCCGACTTCGTTTCGTTCTGGTCCGGTACCTGCCGCTGTTCGGGCACCCGCGAGACGCCGATCAAGGCGGCGCTCTCGGTGACGATGGTCGAGGCGCAGGCGTGTACCCCGGGCAGCCCGGTGGTCCACTATCGGGTCAGCGGCGGCGTCCACGAATGGTTCCGCATCCAGGGTTTCGACACGACCAAAGTGGTGTGGGACTTCCTCGCCGCCAACTCGTTCGCATAAGCTTTCAGCGGTAGTTGCCGGTGTGGCCCAACGAGTAGCGGCCCGGCTGCGGGAAGTACGTGAGCCCGTGCGGTGTGGATCCGACCGGGATGCGGGCCAGTAGCTTCCAGTCGAGCACGTCGATGGCGTAGACGACGTTGTGGTAGCGACCTGACAGCCACAACACCAGGCCGTCGGCCGAGACACTGCCCATGTCGGGCGAGCCGCCGCCGGGTATGAAGAACGTGTAGCTGACTTGACGGGTGGCTTGGTCGATCACGCTCACCGAACCCGCGAGGCGATTGGACACGTACATGGCCTTGGCGTTGCGGCTCGGATAGATGCCGTGCGCGCCCGCGCCGGTAGGGATGAAACCGGTCACTTCGAATCGTTCGCCGTCGACCACGTGCACACCGGCCTTGGCGTTGTCGGCCACGAGATAGGTGAGGCCGTCGCTCATCACCCGCACGTCTTGGGGCACCGAACCGGGGATCGAGCGCTCGGCGACGACCTCGAGCGTGGCGACATCGAACTTGATGAGCTGACTCGAGAACTCACAGCTGGCGATGAAGTACGAACCGTCGATCGAGTAGTCCGCGTGGTTCACGCCGCGGCACGGCGTCTTGATCTTCTTCACTTCGGCGAACGTCTTGGCGTCGCGCACGGCGATGGTGTTGTTGCGCTCTTCCATCACGATGGCGTACTTGCCGTCGGGCGTGAAGTAGAGGTTGTAGGGGTCATCGACCGTAATGTTCGGACCGGGCTTGCCCGTCTTCGGGTCGATCGGTGTGAGCGAGTTTCCCGAGTTGTTGTTGACGTAGAGCGTCGTCATGTCCCACGCGGGCACTACGTGTTGAGGTACGGCTCCCGTTGTGTAGCGGTCGATCACCTGGAACGTCGCGGGGTCGATAACGGTGACGTCGTTGCTGTTGTTGCTGGGTACGTAGACCAGCGGCTTGATCCCGAGGTTGCTCGCCGCCATTTTGTCGGTACCGGTCTCGGCGTAGACGTTCTCGGCGTCGGTCAGCCGTGGCATTCCGGACAGCAGAGGACGACCGGTAGGTGATCCGATCGTGGTCGTCGTCGTGGAGGTGGTCGTGGTCGATGTCGTCGTGGTCGACGTGGTTGTGGTCGCCGTCGAAGTCGACGTCGACGCCGTGCTGGTCGGCGCGGATGTGGACACGTCGGGTGCGGCGTCTGGCGACGACGAGCATCCGGCGGCCACGAGGAGTGACACGGTGAGCAAACCGACACGGATGCGCGACATCGGGCAAAGTTAGCGAACGGCACATCCGCCGCCATCTCGTAGACGGCATTCGAAGGAGAATTTGATGCTCACACCGCTCGACGATTCGCTCTGGCATCAGATAGCGAGCCCATTCGAAAACGTCGGGACCAGCGATCACCGGTTCTTCGACCGCATGTGGTTCGCGGTGTACGACCCGGCGGGATCAGGCGCGTTGCAGTTCACCATCGGTGTGTACAACAACATGAATGTCATCGACGGCGCATTCGTCGTCATCCGTGATACGACGCAATACAACCTGCGCACGTCCCGCTCGCTACGGCCTCGGTTCGAGCCGGCGGTGGGCGCGATGCGAATCGAGGTGGTCGAGCCGTTCGAACACATTCGGCTCATCGTCGAGCCCGGCGAGCATCACGTCCACGGTGAACTGCACTGGCGGGCGGTACTGCCGCCCGAGTTGGAAAAGCCGCATGTGGCCCGCGTTCGCGGCCGGCTCAACGAGGACTATCAACGGCTCGACCAGGTCGGTGTGGTCGATGGTGATCTCGTCGTGCGCGGCGAACGCTGGTCGGTGCAGCAGTGGTGGGGTTGTCGCGACCATTCGTGGGGAGTGCGTCCGGGCGTGGGTGGTTGGGATCCCATCACAGGGGCGACGCCGCCGGTGTCCGAAGTCGGCACGTTATTCGCGTTCTTGTTCTTCTCGACCGACGACTACGCGGGGCACGTGCAGATCATGGAACGGGGCCGGGAGCGCATCTACATGACCGGCCTGTTGCGCGAGCGTCGTGCACCCGAAGGGCCCGACCTTCACGTCACCACGGCCGAGATGTCGTTGCGTTTCTTCGACGGCACCCGTCGCATCGAGCAAGCGGAGTTCGCGGTGACATGCGATGACGGACGCTCGGCGACCTTCGTGACGAGCGCGCTGGGCCCGTCGATCGCCATGCCCGGGCTCGGCTATAGCGGCGGCTGGAACGACGGGCGGGCACTCGGTGCGTGGCGTGGCGATACCTACGACGAGATCGACGTCTGGGACGTGCGCCATCCCGTCGATGTTGTGCACGAGGACGGCACCGTCGATCGGCCGGTGCATCGCATCCAACCTGTGACCGTCGCCAGTACCACCGGCGCGGGCACGGGCAGCCTCACCCTCATCGCCAACGGATCCCTCCCGCAGTACAACCTCTGACGGGTCGGTGGGGGCGTTAGGGGGTGGGGGTGACGGTGAGGTCGGGGCTGGCTTCGATCACGCGGATCGATGTCTTGTCGCGGGGGACGATGCGCCACGTCTCCTCGTTGAGGCTGACGATCTCGGATCCCTCCGGCGCGGTCCAGACGCGCAGTTCCCGCGACTCGGACTGCTTGGGGTCGTCGGTGAGCAATTCGAAGCCGACGATCAACGTCGCGGGCGCGCTCGCCGTGCCCAGCGTGAGCGGCGCACCGGTGCAGCCCGTGACCGTGACACCGCCGGCGCGCATCTGCACCGCGATGCGTGCGGCCGACGCGGACGGAGTGACCGCGCAGGTCTGACGATTGGTGCCATCGGTCTGCACGTACGCGTTGACGCGGGTGACGCCCGCCGGCACCTGGGCACTGATGGTGCGGCTCAACACGGCGGACTTCAGCGCCACTACTTCGCGGACCGACGGGCGAAACGTGAGTGGGCTACGCGTCGCTTCGACGGCCTGCAGGCGGTAGAGGCGACGATCGGTGTAACGGCGGGAAAGCTCGATGTTCTCCGCCCCTCGGTCGGCGGCATACAGGATCGGGTCGCGAAGATCGAAGTCGTTGGTGAGCCAACCGCGCGGATGCAAAAGGTAGGACCCGTCGGCGGTGATCGGGAGAATGACGACGGCGTTGTCGTCGGCCACCGAGTCGATCGCCGCTTGCTCGGCGCGGTAGACGTCGGTGAAGTGATCGTTGCGGTCGATCTTGTCCGGCAACTCGATCAATGTCGCGGCGATCATCGAGACGAAGATCAGCGTCGCCAACGACTTTCGCCGCAGTGCGAGTCGATCGAGCGCGACGGCGGCGAAGATGACCGTCGGTATCAACAACGCCATGTAGTAGTGCGGACCGATGAGCTTGCGTCCGTTGACGATCAACAGATTGCCCCAATAGAAGAGGTAGGCCAACGGGAACAACACGCCGATGGCGGCCAGGAGCACCGTGGTCGGTTCGCGCCGGCGTTGCCACAAGCCGTGGACGGCGAGCGGGACGATGAGGATCGATCCGAATACCCAGTGGGGCAACGAGCGCATGTTCTGGTGCAGCGCCTTGAGGCCGTTGAGGAACGTGGCGTCGATCAACGGTGATCCGCCCACCACATTGCGCCTACCGAACCCGAACGAGTTGTTGCCTCCGATCGCCCACAGCGGGAAGCGCAACGGGCTGCCGGTGAGTTGCGCGTTGTAGGCGAGCATCAACGCGACGATCGGCACCGCGCCCAACGCGGGCCAAATGAGTTGGCGCAACGCCCGCGACAACGTGCGCTCGCGGACGATGAGGAACAAACCCATGGCGACACCGAGCATCAGCCCCTCGAGCGGACGGGTGAAGACGAGGAGCCCGTACACGAGCCCCGCGGCGGTCAACCGGCGCGCCCGGCGCCCCCCGGCTGAGCGCAGGCCGGCCAACAGCAAGGTGAGGACGCCCGTCTCGAGCGCGACGGCGAAGAGGTACTCGAGATACAGCGCGCTCTGAATGACCGCGAACGGCGACAACGCAAAGATCGCAGCCGCGATGACCCGCGCTCGCGACGAGAGGCCGAGCTCGCCGCCGAGTGCGTAGACCAGCAACACGCTGGCACCGGCGATGATCCCGAGGGCGACGCGCATCGAGCCGAAGACGAGATCGGACAGTGCCAGCAGCGCGGGGAACACCGGCTGGAACACCAGCACCAACTGCTGATCGTGCTCGGACGACATCCAAGGCCGGAAGAAGTCGCGGTAGCCGTCGGCGGGCAAGGTGAGGTGGCCGGAGCGGAAGATGCGGGCCTGGAAGAGATAGACCGCCTCGTCGTTGTTGGCGGACAACAGCGGGAACAGTCGATCGGCAACGACGAGCGCAAGCACGAACGATACGATCGCCAGCGCGATCACGATGGTGACCGGCTGTCGCACCCGTGGGACTGCCAGCCGACCGCGCACGGCGGCCCATGCTATTGGCGACGCGCCCTATTGGCGGTATTGCCAACTGATGTGAAGGTGCTTCAAGCCCCGCTGCGACAGCGCGGCGGCTCCACCCCATTCGGGCTCGGGCCCCACCAGTTCGAGCTCGGGTAACTCGACGAGCGCTTGCACCGCTACTGCGGTCTCGAGGCGGGCCAACGATGCGCCGAGACAGTGGTGGATGCCATAGCCGAAGGCCATGTGTTGCAGTTCGCTGCGCTCGATGTCGAGCCGGTCGG
>JBDSMH010000100.1:0-6521 GCA_039915945.1 Acidimicrobiales bacterium
GTGTAACCGAGAAGTGCGGTGCCGGCGCCGACGACGGTTTCGACACCGATGTCGGGTCCACCCGGAAGCAAGTCGACCTTCTCGAAACCGGCCTTGGTGTAGTAGCCGTTGGCGTCGGCCAGATAGCTGCCCGCGAACTGGGCATCCTTGGCCCCGCTGAGCTGGACCGAGGCCACGCCAACCGGGGTGGCGTTGGTGCCGGTTGCGGGGTTGTCGGACCCTCTGTCATCGCTGCACGCAGCGAGCAATGTCGGACCGGCCGCCAACAACGCGCTGAGCGCGGCACCGTGACCGAGGAACTGACGGCGATTGAGATTCGACACGATGTCGCAGGCTAGCGTCGCCGCGCGGAGGCCCAGCGCGATGCACGAGGAGCAAAGAGTGGGAGCAAACCGTGGGTGAGCCCGCAGGTGGCGAGCGCGAGACGCTCGATTGGACGCGCTACGGCCTCGCGATCCGGGAGTTGGCGCAGCTCGTCGCCGATGACGGGTATGTGGCCGACATCATCTTGGCGATCGCCCGCGGTGGTCTGTTCGCCGCCGGCTCGTTGGGCTACGCGCTATCGGTCAAGAACATCTACGTGATGAACGTCGAGTTCTACACGGGCGTCGACGAGCGTCTCGATGTGCCGATCATGCTGCCGCCGTATCTCAATCTCGTCGATATGACCGACAAGCGCATCTTGATCGCCGACGACGTTGCCGACACCGGCAAGACGCTCGAACTCGTCCGCGATTTCTGCCAGGGCAAGGTTGCGGAGACGCGTTGCGCGGTGCTGTACCAAAAGCCCACGTCGCTCGTGAACTGTGAGTACGTGTGGAAGCACACAGATCGATGGATCAACTTTCCGTGGTCCGATCAGCCGCCGATCGTTCGCCACGGCGCCCGCGTCGTGCTCGACGCGTAGGCGCGGCAGTGCAACAAGCGACTTCGCTCGACGCCGCCGCCAGCCTCGGGCTCGCTCTCGATCTCGCCGACCGGTCCGCCTACGAGCGCGCGGTGCAGCGCTGCCGTGAACTGCGCGTCGCGCTGCCTACGTTCGCGCAGCTCGCCGACCCGACGACGCTCCCCGACGAGATCAAGACGGCGTTGCATGGTGTCGATTCGCAGGCTGCCGATGCCCGCAACCTCTTTCGCGTGCATTGGCACAACTCGCTCGACGGCTCGATGGTCGCCGTACCCGAGCACATCGAATTGCCCTCCACCCTCACCGGTGTCGAGGCCCGCATCGTGCTCGCGTTCGGCAACCGTTTCCCGATGATCACCGCACACAAGGTGCTAGCGGCCTATTCGTGTCTCGTGCCCCGCATCGTGACCGGTCGCTTCGACCCGACGCGAGACCGCGCCGTGTGGCCGTCGACGGGCAACTACGCGCGCGGCGGCGTAGCGATCAGTCGCATCATGGGATGCCGCGGGGTTGCAGTGTTGCCGGCGGGCATGAGCCAGGAACGTTTCGAATGGCTCGATCGGTGGATCGAAGAACGCAACGACGTAATCCGTACTCCCGGCACCGAGTCGAACGTCAAGGAGATCTACGACGAGTGCGCGCGACTGCGCACCGACGAACGCAACGTGATCCTCAATCAGTTCTGTGAGTTCGGCAACTACCTCGGCCATTACAACGTGACAGGGCCGGCGCTCGAGCGTGTCTTCGATCATGTCCGTGGTCGTGACGCGCGCACGAGACTGGCTGCGTTCGTATCCGCGTCGGGCTCCGCGGGGACGCTCGCCGCGGGCGATTACCTCAAGGACCATCACGGCTCGCTCATCGCCGCCGTCGAGGCGCTCGAGTGCCCGACGATGCTCGAAAACGGCTACGGCGAGCACAACATCCAGGGCATCGGCGACAAACACATTCCCCTGATCCACAACGTGATGAATACCGACGTGATCGTCGGCGTCGGCGACCGCTCCACCGATCAACTCGACGTGTTGTTCAACACCCCGGCCGGTCGCCGATATCTCGCGGACACGGTCGGCGTCGACGCCGCTCTCATCGATGGGTTGGTGCATCTCGGTCTGTCGTCGATCTGCAATGCGCTCGCGGCGATCAAGGTCGCGAAGTTGCGTGGTCTCGGCCACGACGATGTGATCGTCACGGTGGCGACCGACGGGTCGGCTCTCTACGACAGCGAACGCGTCCGCACGCTCGGTCGCGACTTCGGCGGCGGCTTCGACGACGGCGCGGCTCGCCGCGTATTCGCGGACCATCTCGGGTCCGTCACCACCGACCACATGATCGACTGCACCGACGCCGACCGCCGCCGCATCTTCAACCTCGGCTACTACACGTGGGTCGAGCAGCAAGGTGTATCGCTGGCCGACTTCGACGCGCGCCGCGATCAATCGTTTTGGCGGTCGATCCGATCGTTCGTGCCGGCATGGGACGACGCGATCCGCGAGTTCAACGGCCGCACCGGTGTGGGCGTCTCGTCGTAGGCCGCTGTGATCGGCGGCAACCCGTTCCTGCGCTATCGCACCACGCTCGACTCGTATCGAGCAGCGCGCACCCGCGGCGGGTCCGACGCCGACTTCGTGGCGCTGGTGGAACGGCTCGACGCCGCGGTCGCCGACGTCGAGGGTCATGGATTCGTCGTCACACCGCTGGCGAAAGAACCCGCGCTGGGCGCGGCCGTTGGACTGACGAGCGCACGTCTGTGGGTCAAAGACGACACCGGGAATGTCGCAGGTTCGCACAAGGGCCGTCATCTTTTCGGGCTGATGTTGCACTATGCGGCGGCCCACGACGAGCAGGACGCGCATCGTGAGCTGGCGATCGCGTCGTGCGGCAACGCGGCGCTGGCGGCCGCCGTGGTCGCCCGCGCGGTCGCACGACCGCTGCGGGTTTTCATACCGACCGACGCCGCGCCGGCGATCGTGGACCGGCTCACCGAACTCGGCGCGACGACCGTCGAATGCCCACGCGTGCCGGGCGAGCACGGCGATCCCTGCTATCTCCGTTTCCGAGCGGCGGTCGATGCGGGCGCGCTGCCCTTCAGCTGTCAGGGGACCGACGCGCCCGCCACCATCGACGGTGGGCGCACCCTTGCCCTCGAGTTGGCCGAGCAACTCTGCGATGCGCACCGCGGTCGCGTGCGCCTCGATCGTCTCTTCGTGCAAGTCGGCGGGGGAGCATTGGCATCGGCGTGCGCGCTCGGCCTGGCCGACGCGGTGCGCATGCGCTGGCTCGACGGGCTGCCGCGGTTGCACGTGGTGCAGACCGAGGGGGCGGCCCCGCTCGTGCGAGCCTGGCGTTTGTTGCGTGAGCGGATGGGCGTCGATGGTGCCACGGCCAGCGTCGACGAATGGATGTCCGTCGCGCGGACGCACGCTGACGAGTTGATGTGGCCCTGGGAGCAAACGCCGCACAGCATCGCTCACGGCATCATCGACGATGTAACCTACGACTGGCTCGGGATCGTCGACGGCATGTTGCGGTCGGGCGGATCACCGTTGACCGTCAGTGAGGACGAACTGGTGCGGGCCAACGACCTTGCCCGCCGGCACACCAAGATCGACGCCGACCACACGGGTACCGCCGGTCTCGCAGGCCTGCTGCACTTTGTCGAGACGAACCCCGCGCCACGCGACGACAAGGCAGTAGCGGTGTTGTTCACCGGGATTCGCCGCTGATCGCCTCACGGTCCCACGCGTGGTCGGTGACGCCCCGCGAGCGCAACTCGTTCTTGCGTACGCGCATCGAGGTTTCGTTGCGAGGAAAGTCGTCGAAGACCTCGACGTAGCGCGGCAGCATGAACTTGGGCAGGCGCGGTTCGAGGAAGGCCATCAGGGCGGCGGGGTCGAAGGCGTCGCGGTCGTGCACGATCAGGGCGATCATGACGTCATCGTCGCCGTGCTGCGTGCGTACCCCGATGGCCGCACACTCGATGATGGCCGGATATTCGCCGACGATGTTCTCGATCTCGAAGCTCGACATGTTCTCACCACGCCGACGGATGCTGTCGTTCAGCCGATCGACGAAGTAGTACCAACCGTCTTCGTCGCAGCGCATCGCGTCGCCCGTGTGGAACCAACCGTTGCGCCAGGCCTCGACCGTTTGCTCGGGGGCTTTGTAGTAGCCGAGGTTGAGTGCGAAGGGCTCGCGGGTACGAACCACCATCTCACCGACGACGCCGGTCTCGACGGGCTCGTCGTTGTCGTTGACGATGCGCACCTCGTGCCACGGATAGTCGAGGCGAGGACGACCAGAGTTCGCCCACGGGCCGTGGTCCCAACTCGTCGCGACCGGGCAACCGACTTCGGTCTGGCCGTAGGACGTGCAGGCGCGCACACCGAAGCGGCGCTCGAAATCGACCATCTCGGGGATCATCGGGCCGACGACGACCGACTGCAGCGGATTGTCGGCATCGTCGTCGCGTGGGGGTGCCGAATACAGCAACGACGTGAGTGGCCCGACCAGACCGGCGGCCGTCGCATTGGTCGCGCGGACGTCGTCCCAGAATGTGGTCGCGCTGAAGCGTTCGCGAAACACGAGTCGTGCGCCGCGCGTGAGTGCATAGTTGAAGCCCGAGCGACCCGAGTTGTGAAAGAGGGGGAACGGCAAGAAGAGCGCGTCGCCCGGCGCCAAGGTGTCGTCGGGAACGAACGACCAGAACTGGTAGACGAGCGCCCACGGCACGATCACCGCCTTGGACTGGCCGGTTGTTCCGGACGTGAACAACAGCGACGCGATGTCGCGGTATTCGGGGCCGGGCAGACCGAGTGCGTCGTCAGAGGTCGAAGGCAAGAACTCGTCCCGACCCACGACGCGTCGCGATCCGATTGGTGTCGCATCGGCGTCGATGATGACGACCGTATGGAGTGCGGGGAGTTCATCGGCGATCTCGATGATCTGATCGACGTACTCGGCGGCGATGACGAGTGTGGTGACGTCGGCATGTTCCAACACGTACTGGAGGAGGCGACCTCGATAGCCGGTGTTGATCGGCACGTCGACGGCGCGTAACCATCCCAAGCTCAGCATGGCCAATTGCGAATCGAAGCCGATCGGCAGCATTGTCGCGACGTGGTCGCCTTGGGTGACGCCGAGTTGCAGGAACGCCGCGGCCCATTGCAATGCGGAATCGTGCAACGCGGCGTAGGTGACCGATCGCCCGTCGACGTGTTGTGTGGCAACCGCCGACGGCGTGACGCCGGCCCAGTGCGCAACGGCGTGGGGAGCCAGGTAGCGGCGCTCGAGCACGGAGATCCCTTCACCTCGGAGTCGGTTGGCACTGACCAGGTAGCATGATGGCGTCAACGAATTGGTGCCGCAAAATCTGTCAGGGGAACAATGGCCAGCGATCTGTTCGACCGCGTCAAGGTGATCGACGTCGACACCCACATCACCGAACCTCCCGACGTCTTCGTCGATCGGGTGCCGCGGCGCTATCGCGACCTCGTGCCCCACATCGAACGAGTCGATGGTGAAGACATCTGGATGTCCAACGGTGAGCGCATCGGCAAGCCCGGTTCGACATCGATGGCCGGCTTCAACGGCGTCGTACCGGCCGCGCCCGCGACCTACGACGAGATCCCGCCCGCCATGTACGACTCGACCGAGCGGCTGCGCTTCATGGACAGCGAAGGCATCCATGCAGAGGTGCTCTATCCCAATGTCGGCGGTTTCGGCTCGGGCCGTTACTTGAACCTCGGCGGGATCGACCTCGCCAATGAGTGTGTGCGGGCCTACAACGACTTCATGGTCGACTGGTGCAGCGCGGACCCTCAGCGACTGATTCCGGTGATGACGCTGCCGTTCTGGGACGTCGAGGGCTCCGTGGCCGAGATCCAGCGGGGCGTGGCGCGCGGGTATCGCTCGGTCAACTTCTGCAACCAACCCGACCATCACGGTCAGCCGGCGTTGTCCGATCCGCACTGGAACCCCATCTGGGCGGCGGCACAAGACGCCGGCGTGCCGATCAGCTTTCACATAGGTGGCGGCGACATCGGCCGCAGCCTGATGACGCCCGGCGCGATGGGCTTTCAAGCCAACTTCGCCCGGGTGTCGTCGATGTTGTTCATGGACAACATGCGTTGCATCGCCGACCTGATCTTCTCCGGCATCTGCCACCGCTACCCGACGCTGCGCTTCGTATCCGTCGAGTCGGGCGTCGGCTGGCTACCGGGCGCGCTCGAGGCCTTCGATTGGCAGTGGCGCAACGGCGGCGTCGACACCGAACACCCCGAGTACGACCTGTTGCCCTCCGAATATTTCCGGCGCCAGATCTACGGGTGCTTCTGGTTCGAAGAAGCGAGCGCGCTGTTCGCGATCGAGCAGTTGCCCGACAACATCCTCTACGAGACCGATTACCCCCATCCCACGTGCCAGCATCCGGGCCCGTTGACGCCGGCGCAGCACCCGCGGGTTTACGCAGAACGCACCCTCGGCCGCCTCGACGACGTCACGGCGCGCAAGGTGCTGCACGACACCGCGGCAAAGCTCTACTCCATCGACTGATGGGCCGCCTCGACGGCCGGGTCGCGCTGATCACCGGGGCCGCCCGCGGGCAGGGTCAGGC
>JBDSMH010000108.1:0-3696 GCA_039915945.1 Acidimicrobiales bacterium
CGGCCGACGACGCCTACGAATGTGGCCGTGACTTCGCGCCGATCTCGCGGCGGCGGGCGGTCGATCCGGTGAAGTACGAACAGGACAATCTGGCGCTGATACGCGCCATTCCGCGGCTTGCGTCGGCGGAGTTGGTCGATGTCACGTCGAGCACGACTCGACGGTGTTCGGATACGACGGGCGACATCGTTGCGGTGACCACCTCGTTCTCGGTGGCGCCCGTTGCCACGAAAAAATGCGCGTACATCGAGGCCTTCGAAGTCGAGTTGCGCACTGTGGGATGGCTCGTCCACGCCGTCGAAACGTCCTCACCGAATGGCGACGGATGGGCCCGAGGGACTCACGCCGAGCGCGGTAACGAGCGCCTCGAAGTGAGCATCGACGGCCTCGGCAAGCGACTATTCGTCAGTGTGGATCACGACGCGCTACAGGTCGGACAGACGCCGCCAGGTTTTCCCTCGATGGCCTGTACCTGAGAAGTGTTCGGCGTCACGTTGCGCGGCGATGATGACGTTTGACCGGGTCGCGAAATGTATGAGTAAATAAACAATGGACGGGGTCTGGGGGACAGAATGAACGACGTGGGCGGTCTCTGATCGCGCTGGCGACGATCTCGGCGGTGGTACTCGCGGCGTGTGGCGACGACGCGTCGGAGTCGTCCCCATCTACGACATCGGCAGTCGCGGCTCCCGCGACCACAGCAGCCGCGGCAGGTTGTACCGCCGAACGCGTCGGCGGAACGGTGGCGATGGGAATGTTCACCGAGACGACCGGTCTCGACCCTGTTGTCGCGAGTGGCAAAGGTGTGGCCGGCGCGATCGAGATGGCCGCCCTCTACGACACCTTGATGCGTTACGACACGACGACGGGCAAATACGAGCCTCGCGTCGCGCCGTCACTCAGCGCCAACGCCGACTTCACCACGTGGACACTCAAGCTGCGCGACGGCATCAAGGTCGGCAACGGTGATCCATTCACTGCCGACGCGGTGAAGACGAGCATCAGCCGCCACACCGCGCCGACGAGTCGTTCCACCAGTCGATCGTTGGCATCGAACATCGCCAAGATGGATGTCGTCGACACGACGACGCTCCAGTTCACGCTCACGTCCGGCTGGGCAGGATTCCCGTATCTACTCGGCGAAAAAGTGGGCATGATCACCAACCAGCGGGTGATCGATCAATTGGGCGCCGAGGCGTTCAACCTCGGGCCCAAGGGTGCCGGCGTCGGCCCCTACGAGTTCGTCAAGTTCGCGCCGAAGGAAGAGATCGTCCTCGAGTCGAAGAAGGACTATTGGCACGGCACGGTGTGCATCGACCGCCTTCGATTCCTTCGCATCACCGGGGCCGGGCCTACGTACGACGCGCTCAAGTCCAACAGCCTGCAAGTTGCCTTCCTGCGAGAGCCCGCCGCGATCGCACAAGCCCGCAAAGACCAGTACCCGATCTTCGTCAATCTCCAGAACGCCGGTGGTTCGCTGATCGTCAACAACGGAGTGCGGGGCGCAACGCCGCCGACGAGTGACGTGCGGGTGCGTCAGGCCGTGGCCTACGCCATCGACGTCAAGCAACTGGACCAACGCTCGAACGCGGGCACAGGTCTGCCGACATCGGCGATCATCAGTGACAAGTCGCCGCTCTTCCAGAATCTGAACGGGCCTCAAACCGATGTCGGCAAAGCGAAAGATCTGGTGCAAGCGGTCATCGCGGAGGGCAAATGGGATGGCTCCATCCGTCTCGCCTGCCAAGATTCGCCCGCGGCAAAGGATCGTGCGCTCGCCATCGAAGCATCGCTGAAAGCAGTGGGCTTCAAGGTGACCACCGAGTTCGCGGCGACCGTCATTTCCAAGGTCGTGACCGACGCAAACTTCGATCTCGCCTGTTGGGGCTTCAACATCGGCGATGCGTCACCGTGGGCTGCGCTCGAACAGTGGATCAGCACGAGCAGCAACAACCGCACCGGCTACAAAGATGCGCAGATGGACGCGGCGGTCGCCGAATTGAAGATCGCGTCGACCACGGCGACACAGAAGGCGGCGATGGCCAAGATTCAAGAGATCTGGAACCGCACCGTGCCGAGCGTCGTGTACGAAACGATCGAAGAAGTGATCACGTGGGACAAGAAGGTGAACGGCCTGACCTTCCCCCAGGACAGCGTCGTCTACTTCTCCGATGCATGGCTGGCCAAGTAGCCCTATGACCATGCAACGCGGACCGCTTCACGGCGTGCGGGTCATCGACCTCTCGACCGTCTTGTCCGGCCCGCTCGCCACGGTCCTACTTGCCGATCAAGGCGCGGACGTCATCAAGATCGAAGCTCCCGGTTCGGGCGACCTGACGCGAATGGTCGGCTCGCGCAACAACGACATGACTGCGATGTTCTGCCTTGCGAATCGGGGCAAGCGATCACTCGTGCTCGATCTCTCCGGCGAGAGTGGCCGCGCGGTGCTGCGCCGCTTGGTCGTGCAGGCCGACGTGCTTATACAGAACTTCCGACCGGGCGTCGCCGATCGTATGGGCATCGGTTATGACGAGCTGAGCGTCGTGAACCCCGCACTCGTGTACGTCTCGATCGCAGGGTTCGGCTTCGACGGGCCGCTCGCCAATCTGCGCGTCTACGACAATCTCATCCAGGCCGTATCGGGCATGGCCGCGGTGCAGGGTGACGCCGGCGAACCGCGCCCCGTGCAGAACCTCGTGTGCGACAAGATCACTGCGCTCACCGCGGCGCAGGCGACGACCGCGGCGTTGCTAGCACGAGCCGATGGTGCGTCCGGTCAGCACATCCGGATTTCGATGCTCGACGCCACCGTGTCGTTCTTGTGGCCCGACGCGGGCACCGCCGCCACGCTGCTCAGCGACGAAGCGACGATGATGCCGCCGCGGCAAGGCAGCAGCCTGACCCGCCATCGCGATGGTTGGACGACCTGCGCCCCGGTATCGGACGCGGAGTTCCAGGGGTGGTGTCGCGCGTTCGGCGCACCGGAGCTCGCCGCCGACCCGCGGTTCGCCACCGGTCGGCAGCGATTGACGAGCCCTGATCTCGCGGCAGAGCGGAGCCGTGTGATCGAGCGAGCGGGCGACCTCACGGTGGCCCAGGCGCTCGAACGACTGGCCGCCGAGGGTGTGGGCGCGGTGCCGGTACTCGATGTCGATGAATTGCCGGCACACCCGCAGGCGCTGCGCAACGGCACGTTCGTCGAGCGCACGCATCCGGTTGCCGGGCCGATGCGTGAACCGGCTCCTGTCGCGCGATTTTCCGCAACGCCGGCCACGCTCGGCGCGCCGGCCCCGCTCATGGGCGAGCACACCGACGAGATACTCCGCGCCGCGGGTTTGTCCGAGAGCGAGATCAGCGAACTGCGCGACGCGGGCACCGTGCGCTAGCGCGGTGCTTTACCGGCGGCACTTGCAGCGCTCGCGATGCCACACTCCTGCGGGATTTCATTGATTTCATTGGTATTTCGTTTGCGGTGTGGATCGAACAGGTGTACGATTTCTGCATGTTGAGTTCGTCGGTTTGCGACTTCCTCGAAGCGATCGCTCGTCTCGAGTTGGCTTTCGATGGCGATGATCTCGCGGCGGTGCGCCGCGGGTGTGAGACGGCGATCGCGAAGACGATGGAGCCGACGCGGGTGTTCGACGAGTTGATGTTGTATCGGTTGTCGAAGGCGTCGTCGACGGCGCAGTTCCTGGA
>JBDSMH010000132.1:0-54972 GCA_039915945.1 Acidimicrobiales bacterium
CAAACGAGCGCGCCCCTCACTCGATAGTGTCGCATCCGGTCGAGAGGAGGTCATCGATGAACGACAAACGCGATCGAACACCAAGGGTCAAGCAACTGCGACACGTGGTCGAAGCCGAGGACTACGGACGCGCGACGCTCGAGCTCGTCAACTCTGCACAGCAGCGGATGATCGACGCCGTCGAAGTCGGTCGAGACGTCGCCCCGAGAATTCGTGTCGCATTCGAGGTTGTCGACTGCGCGACGGCTACCGACGAACTGGTCGCCGGAGGCGCGGAGTTGGTCGCCGCCCCAACCGAGACCCCGTGGCGATCGTCGAACTCTCGTCTCGATGCCCCTGCCGCACTGCACATCACGCTCTTCGAGGAGCTCGATCCGAAATGACGACCAGTGAGCCCCCGATCGATGCGCGCGAATTGCGCGACATGCTCGATGAACAAGCGATCAGACGGCTACACGCGCATTATGTCGACGCGGTGAACCGGTCCGCGTGGGGCGAGTTCGTCGACCTCTTCATTCCGGCGGCCGAGCTGACGGTGTCGAGAGGCGGAGCGCAACCCGATCGCGTCGTCGGTCCGGCGGCAATCAGCGACCTGATCGCGGGCTACATCGCCAAGTACGACTTTCTGATTCAAGTCATTCTCAACGCGCGGATAGAGCTGCGGTGGCGCGGCGATGTCGACGCCGCCAGTGCGCGCCTCTATATCGCCGAGTTTCGCCAGTGGACCAACACCGGGCGCCGTCTCGAGTCGGCGGGCGTCTACCACGATCGCTACACCCGGGTCGACGGGCAATGGCGCTTCTCGCAACGACGCTACGACCGCTTGTACGCCACCGCGCACCGCGAACTCGAGATCTATCCGTTCCCGAGCGTCGACGACGTCGACGATCCGTTCGCAAGAGGATGACCGATGACCACCGATGCCGTTCAGCCCGACCGCCTCGCCCGCCCGTTGATCGTCGACGTTGCCATCGACGTCAACGCACTCGCGGAGATGGCCCAGTTCTACGAGTCGATGCTGCAATACGAGCGCGCGTGGGACAGGCCGGGGCACGTATACCTGGTCGATCCGAGTGGCCTCGGCCCACATATCTATTTGCAAGAGGTGCCCGAACCACGAACGACCAAAAATCGCCTTCACCTCGACATCGTGGTGCCGTCGTTGGCCGACGCAGTCGAGCAAGCAGTTCAGCTCGGCGCGACTCGCGTCGAGGAACGACGGACGCCGCTCACCTGGTTCGAGGTGCTCGCCGATCCCGAAGGCAACCTGTTCTGTCTCGTCGATCTGGCAACGTGGCAACAATCGAAACCACCCTGGTGGCAACACGCGCACGCGTGAGCACCAGCTGCCGGATGGGAGACGGATTCGCTGCGGTACGCTTCCGCGCGTGACCGCGACGAGTTGGCCGAACGACTGGAACGAGTTGGCTGCGCTCTCCCGCGACTCTGTCGAGCACTACGTCGCGCTGCACCAGGTGATCGACGACAGCGTCGACCCCGTGATCGTCGAGTTGTGCCGATTGCGCATCGCCGGCCTGACTGGTGCACGCGCTCACGCCTCGCTGCGCCGGCCGAGGGCGACCGATGCCGGCCTCACCGAAGCGAAGATCGCCGAGTTGGCACGCTGGCCCGAGTCACCGCTCTTCTCGGCAGCCGAGCGGGCCTGTCTCGCGTTGACCGAGCAGTTCTGCATGGGCGCGTTCACTGTCACCGATGCCGACGTGGCCGCCGTGCTCGAGCACCTGAGCGCCGACGAGTGCTATGCGCTCGTCAACGGCATCTGGGTGATGGAAGCGGTTGCGCGAATGACCGTCGTCATGGGCGTCGACCCCGATCCGCAAGTCCTCGGACTTGTTCCCGCGACTTGAGATTGGATTTGGCATGAGTCCTCGTCTTCCGCTCCCCAGCAATGACCGCACGCCCCTTGGCGCAGCGGACGCTCGGGGCCTCGCTCCCGCAGTGGGCAAGGCCCGTTCGCGTCTGGCCAAAGCCGTGTATGGCTCGCCCGCCGTCGATCCGGTCGTGCTCGAGTTGGTACGCATGCGCAACGCACGGGTGCAGCAGTGCAACCTTTGAATGGGTTACCGCGACGCAGTTGCGTTACAAGCGGGAGTCGACGACGACATGCTGGCGCTCGTCGATGATCATGAGCACAGCTCGTTGAGCCCGCAGCAAAAGGCTGCGCTGCGATTCGCCGACGCGTACTTGAACGGCCCGGTCCCCATCGATGACCGCTTGCGCGCCGAGCTCACCACGCATTTCACGCCGACCGAGCTCGGCTCTCTCTTGGTGCGCCTCATGCACTTCAGCTCCGACAAAGTGATGGTCGCGCTCGGTCTCGACCTCGACGAGCCGACTCGCCAAGTGGTGTAGCGCGCTCGGCGGCTCTGGCCTCGTCAGCTCAGCTCTACGACGGGATCGACGTAGGCCACTCGCCGTTCGACGAATTGCCACCCATGCGGTCCGCGTCGAAGGGTGTCGTGATAACGGCCGACGAACTTCACCGAGAACGCGCCGTCGGCGCGGCCCATGAAAACGAAGTCGGTCGTCGCCTCCGCGTCGTCGTCGCCCTCGAATTGCACCAGCGTGTAGCCACAGCTGTGCCGGCCACGACGCTCGGGCACCTGCGCCTCCTCGAGGAAGGACACCACCTGCGGGCGGCCGATGCGCAGTCCGCGGTTCACGAAGACGCCGTCGTTTGCGAAGAGCGCCGCGACGTCGGCGAAGCGACCGTCATCGACGCACTGGCAGTACATGCTCATGAGTCGTTGCACGGCCAACTCATCGGCCGTGCGTGACGCCGTGTCCCCCATGTCGCCCCTCTCCTGGGCCCGAGCGGCCCTCAGAGCGGGAACCAAGGTGCACCGTACCTCCCTGCTACCACGGTCCGCAGCTACCACGGTCCGCTGCTGCTACGGTCCGCGGATGACGCCACGACCGGTTGCGGAAGGGTTGTTCACCTGGCCGAGCGCCGAGCCCCGCCTCTTGGGTGGTCGCTGCGACAGTTGCGGCCTCGTCGCGTTCCCCAATCAGGCGTTCTGCCCTCGCTGCGCAGTGGGTCAGATGGTGTCCTACGAGCTCCCACCCACGGGCACGTTGTGGACGTGGACGACGCAGGACTTCCTGCCGAAGAACCCGCCGTATCTCGGAAGTGAACGGGCCAAGGATTTCGTGCCGTTCGCGGTCGGCTACATCGAAATCCCCGGTGAATTGCGCGTCGAAGCGCGACTCACTGACGTCGAGATTTCGGCGCTACGAATCGGCATGGAGATGACGGTGACGACGGTTCCTTTCGCCGTCGACGAAGACGGCACCGAGGTCGTCACGTTCGCGTTCCGCCCCGTGAGCCCGGCGAGCTGAGGAGCACACAGTGGAGGACGTTGCGATCATCGGAGTCGGGATCACTCCCTTCGGGCGTCATCCCGGCGTGCCCGCACTCGAGCTCGGAGCGCGTGCGGTACGGACAGCGCTCGCCGATGCCGGCGTCTCGTGGGCCGACATCCAATTCGGCTTCGCGGGCAGCTACGAGGTTGACAACCCCGACGCGGTCGTGAGCTTGCTCGGCCTCACTGGTATCCCCTTGACCGACGTGTACAACGGATGTGCGACGGCCATCAGCACCCTGGCGCTCGCGGCGCAGACGATCCGTCTCGGCGAACGCGACCTCGGCATCGCCATCGGCATGGACAAACACGATGCCGGCGCGTTCGCCGCCGACCCCACGGACTACGGCTGCCCGTCGTGGTACGGCGAGACCGGCCTGTTCCTCACCACGAAATTCTTCGCGATGAAGATCAACCGCTACATGCACGATCACGGCATCACGCCTCAGACTCTGGCGCGCGTCGCTGCGAAGAACTACCGCAACGCGAGCCTCAACCCCAACGCGTACCGCCGCCAGCCGATGTCAGAAGAGGCGATCCTCGAGTCGCGCATGCTCAACCATCCGCTGACGCAGTACATGTTCTGTAGCCCCGACGAAGGTGCAGCGGCGGTCGTGTTGTGCCGCGCCGATCACGCGCATCGCTATACCGACACGCCGATCTATTTGCGCGCTGCGGTGGTGCGCACACGGCGCTACGGGGCATTCGAGGTGCACAGCCCGTGGTTGCCCATCGAGCAAGCACCCGCGCCCACGGTCGACGCGTCGCGCGAAGCGTACGAGTTGGCCGGCATCGGTCCCGACGACGTCGACGTGATCCAACTGCAGGACACCGACGCGGGCGCCGAGATCATCCACATGGCTGAAAACGGCTTCTGCGCCGATGGCGAACAAGAGGAGCTCATCGCGGCGGGCGCCACCGAGATCGGCGGCCGCCTGCCGATCAACACCGATGGCGGCCTCATCGGCAACGGCGAACCCATCGGCGCTTCGGGACTGCGCCAGGTGCACGAGATCGTGTTGCAACTGCGCGGCCGCGCCGGCGACCGCCAGGTACCCAACGACCCGCGCGTCGGATACACGCAGCTGTACGGTGCGCCGGGCACCGCGGGCGTAGCGATCCTCGCTCGCTGAATCCCCGCTCTGCCGGGGCGCTCTGACCTATCGCGTCAGTGCGCGGGCCGGTCGCTCAGTCCGTCGGCCACGATGAACCGGCAGCGGGTCGCGGCGATACGCCACCCTTCGGCCGTGCGGTATAACTCGTCGGTATAGACCGCGCTGCGCCACGTTTCGGTGCCGCGCTCGATGAACAACAGATTGCGCATCGTGCGTGCATGGTCATGATCGAGCATCTCGATGACCGGCGGACCTCCGAGATGCAGGCCGCCCGGCGCGTCCGAGAGCATCTTGCGCAGACCCACGTGCCCGGCGAACGATCGGCCGTAGACCTCGTAGGTGGCATCCGGAGTGAACAACGCGACCCACCCCTCGACATCATCGAGGTCGAGGGTCAGGCAGTAGCGCGCCATGAGGGTACTGATGGCAACGTGGTCCTCGGGTGGGGTGTTCATTGGTCGCTCCTAAGGCGCCGCGAGTACTCGTTGTGCTTTGCCGGTGACTCCATCACGAGCCGTGACTGGATGATCTTGCCCGACACCGTGCGCGGCAGCGGCTCATCCCAGACGACGAGTTGCTCCGGAAGCTTGCGCGTGGCGATGCCCTCGGCTCGCAACTGCGCACACACGCGGTCGAGCGTGATGACCGCCGCGTGCTCGGGACGGACTGCGACTGCGAGACGCTCGCCGGTCTCGGGATCGGGCACACCGAACGAGGCGTACTCGATGACGTTGGACAGGCCGACGAGCGCGGCGTCGATCTCGCTGGGCGAGATCTTCAACCCGTTGCGGTTGACGATGTCCTTGATGCGCCCGACCACGGTCAACCGGCGCACGTGCACCTCGACCGCGTCACCGGTGCGGAACCAACCGTCGTCGAACGCTGCGGCGTTGTCCTCGTCGTCGACGTAGCCCAAGAAGACTGCGGGACCGCGCAGCAGCCCTTCTTGCGGATGCTCGGCGGAACCGATGCGCACTTCGGTGCCCGGCATGAGCATGCCGTCATCGGCCAGTCGCTGTGTGCGCGATTCACCGGGCAGACTCCCGGTTGCGTTCGGTGCCTCCGACGAACCGTAGACCCGCGCCACCTCGATGCCGAAACGATCGGTCGCGAGTTCGAGCAACTGCATCGGCAACATCGCTCCGCCGAGCGCGAGCGTGCGCAGCGCAATGGGGTGCATCCCCCGCGTTTCGGCGGCGCGCAATAGTCGCTCCGCGATCACGGGCGCGCCACCGACCAGGGTCGCGCCGTGCCGGTCGATGCGCTCGAGCGCGTGCAACGGCTCGAAGCAATCCTCGAGCACCAAGGTTGCGTGTTGGTCCGCGGCGAGGTGCATCTGCATGACACCGGTGATGCTCATGAGTGGGCTCACGAGGAACGGCACCGTATGTTCATCGGTCCCGGTGATGCGCGCCATGTTCGCGGCGCCTGCCGTGAGCGTGTTCAGCGAATGCACCACACCCTTGGGGCGACCCGTCGTGCCCGATGTGAACAACACCACCGTCGGCGCGTCTCGGTCGGGCTCGCTCCATCGATCGACGGCAACCGGCGGCACCGACACGCCGAACGTCTCCAGCATGACGACCCCGATGTCGGTCCGTCCCTCGACCAGCCGATCACGTTCAGCCGCGGGCACGATCACCGTCACGGGCGCATCGAAGACGGCAAGCGCCGTGCGGAGGTCTGCGGTACCGCAGCGCCGATCGAGCACCGCCATCGTGGCCCCGGCCCGAAGCAACGAATGGTAGGCGACGACGCCACAGATCGTGTTGCCCGTCACGAGCACGACGTTCGAGCCGGCCCGCACACCGTGGCCGCCGAGGAGCGCCACCCCGGCCGCAATCACGTCCGCCAGGTCGCCGCGGCTGAGCATGCGATCATCGTCGATGAGCGCTACCGCGTCAGGGAGCGCGGCGGCGGCAGCCTCGATGCCGTCGGCCAACCTGCGGGTGTCCCACCAACCCTCCTTGCGGTACCGGGCGGCGCGTTCGGCGGGAACCGCCCTCGTCGGGCCCAACCCATTCATCGCGTCACGCCCGAGCAACTCACCACGTGCTCCCCGCCGAGTGAAATACTGCGCCGTTTCTAGCCGATCGATCAATTGCTTTTGGAACCAGAGCTCAGTTGTCGCGAAGCATCAGAACCGACGTGATGGTCAACCAAACAATGACGCCGATGCCAAACGCCAACTGCGCGAAGACCCCGTCGGTACCCGTACTCACCGTGTCGATGACGGCCAGCACACCGAGCAGCGCGGCGGCGGCACAGAACCATCCATACCACCTCGCCCGAATGCCATGGTGGAACGTGGCCGCGGCGACGCTGCCGAGCGCCACAGCGATCCACACCCCGAATGTGGCACGGGCGATCTGGCTGCCATCGTTCAGCATGCGCAGGGTTTCCGGCGCCAGCCCCTCACCGCGGCGAAGAACCGCGGTGGCGTAGAGACCTTCGCTCATACCGGCGGTAGCCGACAACATGATGGCACCTACGAGGAACAACGTTGCCCACGACGACTCACGCGCACGATCGGCCGCCGTGAGTGTGCGATGGACGCCAACGAAGAAAACCGAGATCGGGATACCCAGCACGGCAGACATGACGACCCCGATCTTGTGCGCGTCGACGTCCTTCGCGAAGAACGCGACGACTGTGTCGGCCGACGCGCCGAGTCCTGGCTGCACGCCCGCAATGAGCAGTTGCGCCACGCCGGCGGCGACGGTGAACACGCCCGCGATGCCGGCGATTCGTTCGAATCGGAATCGCCCCGCGACCGAAGCTGAATCGGGGCGCGCCGCGGTGATGGTGGTGAATGTCATGGTTGTGCTCCTACGTTGTGATGAGTCAGGTGGCGATGCGGACGACGCCGGCAATCGGATCGACTTCGACGAGCGCACCGTCGGGTACGTGAGTGGTGGCACCAGTGGCGCCGATGATCGCCGGGAGACCGAACTCGCGGGCCACGATCGCCGCGTGGCACATCGGACCTCCGGTCTCGACAACCAGCGCGCCGAGAATGGGCAGGATCGAGTTGTACGACGGCCCGGTGAAGTGGGCGATCAACACGTCGCCCGGTTGCAGTCGATCGAGCGCATCGTCAGCACTGGTGACCACTCGAGCGATCCCCTTGTAACACGCGGTGCCGATACCGGTGCCCTGCAATGCGTCGGTTGTCGCACTGGTCATGTCGACTTCGAGCATCGTCATCAACGCCGCTGTCGCGCGTGCCATGGGGCGCGGCAGGACATCGAGCGGTGGCGGCGCTTCGGGTTCGCCGATCGATGCGGGCGCACCCGCCGCACCTACCAGATCGCGAAACGTCGCCCGAGCCGCGACTGTGCCGGCATCGGGCCCCACGCCGGACAGCAAAAGCGGGCCGATCTCGTCGGGCGAGAGTTCGACGCCGTGTTCGGCGTGCTGGAGCAGACCGCGCGATGCGAGCCGGTCTCCGGCAGCGACAACGGCGCGCCGCAGTAACCCCGCCGACCAGTTCCAGCGGGTTCCGACGACATCATCACGCTGACGCAACCCGTAGCGCGCCTCGGCGAGGAGCTCGTCGAACAGCGCCTGCTCGGGCGGAGGAACGCGCACCCTGACGGAAGCGGTATCAGGTGGCTCCGGCGCCTCGGTCGGTCCGGCGGCCGCCGCGAGCAGCGCCGCGAGTTGCAACTCGGGTCGCTCGGCGAGCGTCGGCCGATCGATATCGTCAGTGGTCATCACGCGCCAGGCATGTCGTGCGAGCCACTCATCGACTCCGCGCCGCGCGTCGGGATCGAGACTGCGCACCGCTTCGATCGACGTAGGTCGAACCGCTGCCGTCGCCAGCGCTCGGGCAACGGGAGCGAGTAGGAGCGCCGACGCGATCGTCGCGGGCGAACTTCCTCGCAGCAACGCGGACGCATCGGCCGGCGCGATCCCCCATCGCGCGCAATGCGCGAGGTAGTCGCCGATCGGGATGATGTCGCCCCCGTGGTGCTGCAGGTTGAGGCGAGCTTGCGTCTCGAAGTGCGCGAGGAGCTCGGCGACGTGGGCCACGAGCGCCGCGTCATCCAGCCGTTGCACGTCGATGGCCTGGTAGCGGAGATTCGCCGCGCTGACCTGTTCGCGATCATGGTCGAACCATCGGTCGACGTCGGCTCGCCAACGCTTGTCGTGCCATGCCTGGGCCGCGGCACGGTTGCGCCGTCGCATCACGGGGTGCAGGCGCACGAAGAGCTTCATGATCGGCTTGGGCGGCGTGGGCCCCGGCTTGTCGCCTTCGCCCACCCCGACCGGGCGAACGTAGGTGCAACCGTGCACGAACTCGAAGCGCACCCGGGCCAGGGGCAGCCCGTAGTTCGCCAACATTGCCGCGATCCCGTCCTCGAAGCCGCGCTTGTAGGCCGCGGCGATGAAGCCGGACAGCGGTCGCCGGCCGTGGTGGCCCGCTTCGAGTTCCCAAAACCCAGGGCCAGGCGCCGTAAAGGACAGATCCATGGGCTGGATAATATTCACGATATAATACTATTGTCAATAGATGAATCTGTATTGACAAGACCATCTGTACGCTTGTTGACCATGGAGTCCCCTTTGCCGCCCGACGATCAGACGCCTCGCCCGTATTCCTCCCCACTGCGCGAAGGCCAAGCACAACGGACGCGTGATCTCATTCTCGACTCGCTGACCGAGCTGCTCGCCACACAGCGTGTCGACGAGGTGTCGACGAAGAAGATCGCCGAACGCGCCCGAGTCTCGCAGCCGACCGTGTACCGACACTTCCCCGACCGCGCCGCACTCGTCCAAGGGTTGACCGATCGCATCGAGAAGAAGATCGCCGAATCAGGGGTGCGGGCGCCGGAGACGCTCGAGGAATGGATCGAGTCCATCGACGTTGCTCTCCGACTGACCGACGAGAATGCGGCCGTCGCCATCGCCGAAGCAGTGATGAACGCCGATCCGCGTCGGTTCACCGCCGAGAGTCGCGCCCGGACCGACAACATCACGCGAGCCGTGGCGCGATCGTTTCCCGAGCTCGACGATCGCGATCACCGACGCATCGCCGCGCTCGTGCGCACGCTCATTTCTGTCCAGACGTGGTTGCGCATGCGCGAAGAGTTCGGCCTCGACGGAGCGGAGTCGGGGCCACTTGTGCATTGGGCACTCACGACACTCGTGCGCGAGATCCGCGCCGGCAACCTACCCCCGCCCCCGCCCCCGCCCCCGAGCGAAGATCCCGACTCCACGCCGTTCCCTACGCGCTGATCAGTATCGGCTCACCATCGTCGACCAGCGAAGGGAAGTACTCGGCGATGTGCATAGGGATGCGCACGCAACCGTGCGAGAGGCCCACGTCGGGAACGCTGGTTGCTCCGTGTATCGCATAGGCGGGCCAGAAGTAGACCGAGTTGTACATCGCGCCGAGCGGTCCGTGTTCCCAGCCGTCGATCTTCAAGATCACGTGATAGTCGCCGCGCGGCGTCACGGCATCGCCGCAAACGCCGTTCTCGCAGAATGCGATTTCGGAACCCGAAGAAACGTGGCTGATCACCACCGGCACGTTGTCGCGGTAGGCGATCAGAAGCTGATTTTTGATGCTCACTTCGACGCGGTTGGGAGGACCATCTGGTCGCATCGGCACCACCGGCTTGGGATCTGCCATCGCGGCACTTGTCTTGTCGCCGACGATCGCATCAGGCAGCAGACCTTGCACGCGTTGGAAGGCCCAGACGGCGTTTTGTGTCGCGGGGCCGAAGCGACTGTCAAGAGGACCCGGGTCATATCCCAGCGCCTTCAGCCGCGTCTGCACCACCAAGACTCTGTCGCTCTTTTCGCCGGGGCGGATGAAGCGTGGATTGAGCGTGACGCCGGGCGCCGTCGAAGCGATGGGGATCTCGCCGTCGTCGGGCGACGATGTCGGCGGCGCGGAGGCGGCACCACTGATCACCGGAGCGGGTTGCGTGGTCACAGGGTCCGACGTCATGCGCCCACCGCCGTCGATCGCGAGCACGGTGACGAAGACGGTCAGCAACGCGCCGAACCCGCCGAGCGCAACCTTGCCGATCCTCATGTCAGCCAGTCGGCCGCTTCGCCGCCGACCTTGAGTCTTTAGGGCAACCGTAGGGGGTCGTGAGGCACAGGGGAGCCTAAGTGGGTGAGCCGATCGTGATGACGACCTTGCCCATCGCGCGCCGTTCGCCGACGGTGCGGATCGCATCGGCGGCGTGCTCGAGATCGAATCGATGCCCGATGTGCGGAACGATCATGCCCGCGCGATACCAGTCGAACAATTGGCGGAAATCTTCTCTGTTCGATCCCGGATCGACGATCGCCGACGCACCGTACGCAATACCGACGATCGAGATCGATTTAAGAATCGTTTGATTGGCCTTGATGACCGGGATCTCGCCGCCGGCGAAACCCACGACGAGAAACCGGGCGTTCCACGCCATGGCGCGCAACAGCGGACGAACGTCTGCACCGCCAACCGTGTCGAAGACGACGTCCGCGCCACGACCGTCCGTCACTGCGCGCACCTGCTCGTCGATCGATCCGCCGAGTTGATGGTCGATGGTTGCATCGGCGCCCATCGATGCCGCCAGCGCCACCTTGTCCGGCCCCCCGGCGATGGCCACGACGTACGCGCCCATTGCCTTCGCGATCTGTACGGCCGCAAGGCCGCAACCACCCGCCGCGCCGGTGATGAGCACAACCTCATTGGGACGCAGCTGCGCGCGCCGATGCAACGCGTGCAGCGCGGTGCCGTAGGTGAGGTTGAGCGCGGCTGCGTGGTCCCATGTCATTTGCTCGGGAATCACGTGCATTTGGGCGGGAGGTGTTCTCGCGACCACCTCCGCCGCGAACGCACCGGTACCAACGAGCGCGAGCACGCGGTCGCCGACCGACAATTCGCCGGCCGACTCGCCCACCTCTACGACAACACCCGCGCACTCGTTGCCGGGCACGAACGGCAGATTGGGCTTTTGTTGATACAGCCCGCGGATGACGAGCGTGTCGGGGAAGTTGACCGACGCGGACTTGACGTCGATACGAACTTGTCCGGGCCCACACGGACCGACCGGCCAATCGTCGCGGTACTCGAGGAGATCTTCATCGCCAAGCCTGTTGCAAACCAACGCTCGCGTCATGCGCCCGACTGATCCCCCGTCCATGTGACGAAACTAACCGCTCCCCACGAACGGAGCCGCCCAACCAGTGGTGTCGTAGGATCGCGGGGATGGTGACGCACTCCCTCGATGCCGATGTGATCGTCGTCGGCGCCGGCATGGCCGGTATTTACAGCCTGAAGGTCCTGCGTGAGCAGGGCCTGCGCGTCATCGTGCTCGAAAAGGGGTCGGGCGTCGGCGGCACCTGGTTCTGGAACCGCTACCCCGGCGCCCGCTGCGACATCCCGAGCCTCGAGTACTCCTTCGGCTTCGACCCCGAACTCGAGCAGGAATGGCAGTGGACCGAGCATTTCGCCTCGCAGCCCGAGATCGAGCGCTACCTCAACCACATCACCGACCGATACGACCTGCGGCGCGACATCCGGCTGAACAACGGCGTCACTGCCGCGACGTACGACGAGGCCACCGACACGTGGATCTTGGACACCGAGACCGGCGAACGATTGCGCACTCGGTTCTGCGTCATGGCCACCGGTGGACTGTCGGCGCCGAACCGCCCGAACTTGCCCGGCATCGAATCATTCGCGGGCACGATCGTGCAGACGAGCATGTGGCCCGCGGAAGGCATCGAGCTCGAGGGCAAGCGCATCGGCGTCATCGGGACCGGCTCGTCGGGGGTACAGACCATCCCCGAGCTCGCCCGGGTGGCCGAGCACCTCACAGTGTTCCAACGCACGGCCGCCTTCACCTGGCCATCGCAGAACAAGGCGCTGACCGACGACGAACAGGCCGCGATCAAGGTCCGCTATCGCGAACTGCGGCGCCAACAAGTCGACTCGTTCAGCGGGACGGCGGGCACCACCGGCGCGGTGATCCTGCAATTCGCGACGGACGACCGCAGGATCCGCGAGAGTACGCCCGAGCAGCGCGAGGAGGCGTTGCAAGAGTTCGGCTTCGGCGCCTGCCGCGTGTGGACCGATACCGCGAAGGACCTCGATGCGAACGAGATGGCCGTCGAGCTCTTCCGCGAGATGATTCGCCGCACGGTAGGCGATCCGCAGATGGCCGAAGCACTGTCACCGCGGGGCTATCCGCTGGGTTGCAAGCGACCGGTACTCGACACCGACTACTTCGAGACGTTCAACCGCGACAATGTCTCTCTCGTCGACCTCCGTACCGACAGCATCGAAGAGGTCACGCCTACTGGCATTCGCACGAAGACCGGCTTCGTACCGCTCGATGTGATCGTGTTCGCCACCGGTTTCGACGCGATGACCGGTGCGTTGACGCGCATCGATGTGCGCGGACGCGGTGGCCGTCTGCTGCGCGACGACTGGGCCGGCGGTCCCCGCACCTATCTCGGCGTCGGCATGGCCGGCTACCCCAACCTGTTCGTCGTCGTCGGCCCGGGCAGCCCGGCTGTGCTGGCCACCTATCCTCCGCAGATCGAACTGCAGATGGGTTGGATCGCCGAATTCCTGCGGTATCTGACCGAGGCCGGGTTCACGAGTGTCGAGGCTGAGGTCGACGCTCAAGACGCGTGGTGCGACCACGTGAACGAAGTAGCCGTCGGCACCATGTTCACCGCCGAGTCGTGCAACTCTTGGTACAACGGGCAAAACATCGAGGGCAAGCCCCGCGTGTTCCTGCCGTATGTCGGGGGTCTCCCCCTATACATGTCTCGCTGCAACGAAGTCGCGGCCAACGGGTACGAAGGCTTCGCACTTCACCGAAGCCGCTAGACGAACTCGTCGGAGTCGGGCGTGAAATGCGGGATGACCGTCTCGTCGTCGATGGCGCCGTAGGTGACGCGCACGCGCATGCCGACATTCACTTCGTCCGGACCGCAACCGACGATGTCGGTGTGGAAGAACGGACCTTCGTCGAGCTTCACGACGGCGACTGCGTAGGGCAGCTTGTCGGCGAGCAAGCGGTCGTAGGCGTGATGCACGACGGTATAGGTGAACACCTCGCCGCGCCCCGAGGCCGGTTGCCATTGCATCGCCGACGAGCCGTGGTCGAGGCACGTCGACGCGGGCCAGTACGCGCGGCCGCACGCGAGGCAGCGGTGCACGAGGAACACGTGCTGCCGGCAACCCTCCCAGAACGGCGCGTCGAGTTCGTCGGGCACCAGGTCCGTGGGCCGCACCACGTGCTCGCTCATCGGTCCACCCCGAGCACCATCGTGGCATGCGCCCACGTGTTCTGGATGCCCCCGTTGCCGCCGTGGCCGCTCACCAGCGCAACCTGCGCGCCGGGTACTTGCGTCGCGCCGCTCTCGCCGCGAATCTGGCGCAGTCCTTCGACCACCGCGGTGAACCCGGTGGCGTAGAAGCCCGACAACTGTCCGCCCCCAGTGTTGGTGGGGATCGCACCGTCGAGTTGCGTCGCGCCCGACGCGACGAATGGACCACCGTCGCCCGGCGCGCAGAATCCGTACGCCTCGAGTTGCATGATCACCGAGATCGTGAACGGGTCGTAGAGCGCGGCGACATCTACGTCACCGACGCCGATACGGGCCTGACCGAATGCCTTTGCTTTCGCCGGTGCGATGTCGTCGTGCAAGTCGTAGACATCGCCCGTCCACCAGTTGCGAATGTTGTGCCCGGTGCCGACGCCCAGCACCACTGCGGGTTTCGCGCGAAGGTCGCGGGCCCGCTCGGTCGCCGTGACGATGACGCAAACACCGCCGTCGGTGTCGCGGCAGCAGTCGAGCAACCGCAACGGATCAACCACGAGGCGCGAACTCTGGTGGTCCTCGAGCGTGATCGGTTTGCCGTAGCCGAGCGTGCCGGGCCGCACGGCCGCGTGCGCGCGCTGCGCGACCGCGACCGCGCCGAGGTGCTGTGAGGTCGTTCCGTAGCGATGCATGTGTCGCCGCGCGTGAAACGCATGCGTCATGCCGGCACCGATGAGGCCGTACAGCCGCGGATACCCATACGTGAACGTGCCGTAGCCACCCTTGCTGCCATCCACCCTTGTCGTCCCGCCGGAGATGGCGACGCCGTACATACACACGACCGTCGAGGCCTGGCCGGTGAGGATCGCACCGATCGCGTTGAGGATCGACATTGTCGCCGTCGCGCCGCCCGACTGCATCGTGTATGCGAACTCCGGAGCGAGACCGAGATGGCGCACGTCGTCGAAGGCCTCGCTCGATGTGCCGATGTAGCCATCGATATCACGCCGCGTGAGCCCGGCATCCGCGAGAGCCAACTCCAGCGCGTCGCGGCGCAGATCGCGCGATGGTCGCCCCAGACGGAGGCCTTGCTCGGTCACCCCGAGTCCGGCGATGGCGAAACGCCCCGAGATCGCCGCCGCACTTACCACCATTTGTCTTCGTGGGCGCGATCGGTACCGTCGGTGTGGTCGAGTGCGTCGAGCTGCGCCATGTCGTCGGCCGACAGCACGAAGTCGAAGATCTGCGCGTTCTCTTCGATGCGATCGCGGTGTGTCGACTTCGGCAGCACGACGAGCTCGTGTTGCACACTCCACCGCAACAAGACCTGCGCCGGTGTGCGTCCCACCCGCTCGGCGATGCGCCCGACGATGTTGTTCGAGATGTGACGTCCCGTGCCGAGCGGGCTGTAGGCCTCGGTCACGATGCCCCGCTCGCGACCTTGTCGAATGAGCGCGCGTCGATACTCGAACGGGCTCACCTGTACCTGGTTGACGACCGGAGCCACGTTGGCCACCGCAGCCAGCTCGTCCAATTCGGCAACACTGAAGTTGGAGACGCCGATCGAACGCGCGTGGCCGAGCGCCTGCGCGCGTTCCATGCCGGGCCACGCCCACGTTGCGCCGCGCTGCGGCCAGTGGATGAGGTAGAGGTCGACGTAGTCGACACCCAGCCGCTTCAAACTCGACGTCACCTCTGCCGCGGGGTCTTTGCTGCCCGGATAGAACTTCGTTGTGATGAAGACGTCAGCGCGCGGTATGCCGCTGTCCTTCAGCGCGCGGCCTACGCTTTGCTCATTGCCGTAGGCCTGCGCGGTATCGATGTGGCGATAGCCGGCTTCGAGCGCCCACCGAACGGCGTTGACGCACTGGCGTCCGTCTCGTACTTGCCACACGCCGAGCCCGAGCACGGGGATCGTGCGGCCATCGGCAAGCGTGCGAACTTGGTCGGGTTGAGCCGGCGACGCGGTCGACATGATTTCTCCTGCCTCGGTAGTGCTGACGTACCTATCAGCGGTCGGGGCAGACGACAACGCGGCCACGCACGTCGCCGGTGCGTACGCGTTCGTAAGCAACTTCGGTTTCGCCGAGCGTGAATGTCTCGACCTCGCTGCGCACGAATCCCTGCTCGGCCAGCGCAACCACCTCGTGCAACTCGGGATGTGAACCACCGAGCGGGATGAATACCTCGCACTCGAGCGGAACGCGTCCCCACGCGATCGCCGCCGTACCACCGCCCGCGCCAACGAGCGCGAACGTGCCCATGCTGCGAGCGACGCTCAATGCGGTTGCGATCGTCTCGTCAGTACCGACGAAGTCGAATACGACTTCGGCCTTGCGATCGTTGGTGAGGCCGACGAGTGTGTCCACCACATTCGAGTCGGAAACCACCGTTTCGTGCGCGCCGAACTCTTTGGCGAGCGCCAGCCGATGCGGCGCGATGTCGACCGCGATGATGCGAGTGGCACTCAGTTGCGACAACCACTGCACGGCGTAGCCGCCCAGACCCCCGGCACCGATGACGACGGCGGTAGAGCCCGGGATCAACTTGGGCAGCGCTCGCTTGACCACGTGATAGGACGTGCGACCCGCGTCGGCCAGCGGACCGGCAACGTGCGGATCGAGCGTCGGCAGCTTCACCAACCGATTGGCGGGCACGACGATGAACGGGGCCAACCCCCCGTCGGTGCCGGCACCTTGACCTCGGCCCAGCCCGCGCACGCAGTAGTTGTCGAAGCCGCGCATGCAGTATTCGCAACGCCCGCAGATGAAATGGGAGTCGGCGAGCACGGCATCGCCGGGAGCGAAGTCGTCGACGTCGTCGCCGAGTGTCTCGACCCATCCGGCGTTCTCGTGGCCCAAGGTGAAGGGCGGGTTCATGAACGGAAAGCGATCGGGCGGCGCGTCCATGATGTAGACGTCGCTATGGCACAGCCCGACGCCGGCTACTCGCACCAGCACCTCGCCCCGACCGGGCCGTGGGACGGGTACGGCGACGAAACGGGCGGGCTCGCCCCAACCCAACATCCGATACGCCGGCATTGTTGTAGTCATGCGCGAAGTCTGGCACCAATGATGGCGAGCGGTCGCGTTCTCGCGACGCTCGGCGTGCAGGACTATCGGCTCCTCGGGTTCGAAGACGGCACGTGCCACACGGCCGACGGCATGACCGGCCATCTCGACCATTGCGCGGTGTCGCGCTGGATTACTGACGCCTGGCGGGCGACGGGATCCGATGCACATCTCTGGTACCGCACCGTCACGCCCGACTTCCACCAGAGGTGGACCGACATCAACGAGCGGGTCGGGTTCTGGTACGACCATGCCAACCCGCCGAACCGCCGAACCGTCGCGGGATCGCGACGCGATCGAGTGCTGGTCGATGCCATCGCGCGATGATCTCCGGTCACCGCACTGCACCTGACTGCCGGAGACGCCCATGAACGATCTGTTGAGGTTCGACGGCCGAGTCGCCATCGTCACGGGCGCCGGCGGTGGCCTCGGCCGCGCGCACGCGATCGCGCTCGCATCGCGGGGCGCCGCGGTCGTGGTCAACGACCTCGGCGTGCAGCGCGATGGCAGCGCTCCTGGTGCATCGCTCGCACAACAGGTGGTCGACGAGATAACGGCCGCCGGTGGCACCGCGATTGCGAACACCGACAGCGTGGCGGAGAACGAGAGCGCGGAGCGACTCGTCGCAAGCGCGGTCGACAGGTTCGGTCGGCTCGACATCGTGCTCAACAATGCGGGCATCACCGGTAAGGGAGCGTTCGCTCCCGTCGAGGTCTGGGAGCGCGTGCTCGCCACGCACCTCATCGGTACGGCGAATGTGCTACGCGCCGCGTGGCCGCACTTCATCGCCCGCGACTATGGCCGTGTGCTCAACACCGCCTCGAGTTCGTTCCTCGGCACACCAGGTTCGGGCGACTACGCCGCGGCGAAGGGTGGCATCGTCGGGCTCAGCAAGGTGCTCGCGACCGACAACCGTGACCGCAACATCACCATCAACGTCCTCATGCCGGTCGCCTACACGCGTATGACCGCGGCCGTTCCCGACCCGGTCTACGCCGCGTGGCTCGAACGGCATTTCGAACCGGAGAAAGTTGCTTCGTTCGCTCTCACGCTTCTCCACGAGAGCGCCCCGTGCTCTGGCGAGACGTTCATCGCCGGCGGCGGCAGGGCCGCGAGGGTGCTCATCGCCACGAGTCGTGGATACTTCGAGCCCGACCCGACCCCGGAGTCATTCCGCGACAACTTCGCTGCGGTCATGGCGGGCGAAGATCTTCGCGCGGCCACGAGTGGCCAAGGCGATCTCATTCGCTACGCGGATCTACTCGGCGATCCCGGTCCCTTTGCCGAGATGTGACGTCGGACGTCCCCGCAAGGACGTTTTCGGGAGCCGTCGCGCGTTCTGGCTGCACGATGCGCCAACTGACCTGGGCGTATCCGCAAATTGTGCAGCGAGAACCGACAAAAGCAGATCGAGCACCCGACAATCGCTAACCGCGCCGCTCAGTCTTCGGCGGCACAAGAGGCCACGTTTTTCACTTTGGCAGCAGCTACCCACAGAAATTGTGGGTAGCTGCTGCGAGACGCGAACTGCGACGCACGTCAGAGGTCAGATTCGGAATGCGCGAACCTGGCGCGTCGCGGGACGAGACTGGCGAGGGCGCCTCGCCGCGAAAAGAGGTCCCGCACTTCGCGCCCTGACTCAGCTCGCCACACCGAAATGAGCACTTTGTGGCGCGGCGCGCTACTGGTGCGAGGGTTTGTGCCGACTGTCAGGTGTGGTCGAACGGGCATCGAAGTGGCGCGGGTGGCAGCAACTCGAAGGCCGTGACGACCTGGTGACGAGCACCCGGCTGGGGGCCGAGGCCTCGATCGCGAATCGCATGTTTCCGAAAGTGCGGTCCTGGTTCGCGCTGGGTGCACCGTTGGAGCTGTTGAGCCCGCTGTCGGTGGCGCGGGTCGTGTTGATCCTGGGCCTGCTCGAACCCGTGGCCCTACTCGCGGCACGCGCGCCGGGGCGAGCGACGAGCGCAGCCGTGGTCATCGCGGTCGTTGCCGCGCTGGTGGTGCTGAACCGGGTGAAGGAACTTCGCCAGCGAGGGACGCTGGTCGTGGTCGCAGCATCGATGGCGGTCGCGCCGATTCTTCTCGCGGCGACGCACGAGTCGTGGTCGACCGGCCTGACCGCGGTGATGCTGGTGCCGGCCGCACTGTTCGGTGGTCTCTTCCTCGGCGCGCGCACGATGCTGCTCATCGACGCCGCGGTGTCGATTGCCATCGCATCGGTCATCGTCAGCGCGGCGGGCGTCGCCACCGCAGTTGGGTGGTGTGCGGCGGTCTTCGTAGCAACCGCGGCGGCCTCGTTGACCGTCGGCCTCGTCGCCCACGCGGCGCGCCATCACAGCACAATCGATCCCGACACCGGCTTGGTCAACGGCTACGGCCTCACGGTCGAGCTCGCAGATTGGCAGCGAGCGGGACGGCCGTTCGTCGTGGCAACGGTGGTACTTCGAGGGTTGGGCGAGGCGCGAGAGGCGCTCGGCTATCGCGTCGGCTCAGAGCTCATCCGCCGCGCTGTCGAAGACATCGGACCGCACAGAGCCGCATCGCCCGCGTCGACGGCGACGAGCTCGTCGTGGCCATGCAACTCGATGGTACGAGCGATGCCGAGGGGCAAGGCGTCGATGCGGGCGGCGACGAGGCAATCCTGCTCGCCACGCGACTGTGTGACGCCATGCGCGCGGCGCGCTATGTCACCGGCGGCGTCGAAGTGTCGCTGCGAGCACACGTCGGGCTGGCGGTCATGCCCTTCGACGGCGACGACATCACCGAACTCATTCGCCGGTCGTCGCTCGCAGCGCGCGTCGCTGTCGCGGCGGGACGCTCCGAGGCGCGCTGGCAAGGCAACGACGGCACGCTCACTGGCGCCGACCCTCGCCTGCTGGCCGACCTACGCCTCGCGCCCGAACGCGGTGAGCTCTGGGTGGCGTACCAGCCCCAAATCCAGGCAGCGACGGGCGCCATGACGTCGGTAGAGGCGCTCCTGCGGTGGGACCGGCCGGGCCACGGTCCGGTATCCCCCGCAACGTTCATCCCCTTGGCCGAGCGAATCGGCATGGTCGATCGTTTGACCGACTGGGTGCTCGACGAAGCACTCGACGCGCAGTTGCGCTGGCGCGCCGCCGATGTTCGCATCAGTTCGTCGGTGAACTTCTCTGCACTGTCGCTGTCGGACCCCGAACTGAGCGACCGAATCCTCGATGCCTTGCGCTCGCGCGGGCTTCCACCCGAAGCGTTGGTCATCGAAGTCACCGAGACGGCCGCGGTCGACGTCACGCACAGCGTCGATCGTCTACGGGCCTTGCACGACCTCGGCATCCGCATCTCGATCGACGACTTCGGGACCGGCTACACGTCGTTGTCGGTACTGCCCCACTTGCCGATCGACGAACTCAAGGTCGGACCAGCGCTTCGTGCGAGCGTCAGTGACGTCACCGGCTGATCGCGCCATCGTCGAGTCGGTGCGCGAACTCGCGCACCGACTCGGACTCACTTCCGTCGCGGAGGGCGTCGAAACCGACGAGATCCGGCAACTCGTGGTCGCCGCAGGTTTCGACCTGTTGCAAGGCTTCCACTTCTCCCGGCCGCTCCGCGAACGTGATCTGCTCGACTACGTCGCCCGCAACCGGGAAGAAGGGTCAGCTGATGAGGGCCGCGGCGGGCAGGGGGTTGTCCGCCTTGAAGAAGCCTGACGGGAACACATCGGCGGGCTTCTTACCCTGCGCAACCACTGCGAGGATCGCGCGGTGCCGGGCTTCGATGCCGCCTATGGTCATGATCGTCGAACGGAGCGCCGGCTTGGAGAGCTGCGTCGCCGCGAACACGTAGGTCTGTGCGGCTGCGTCCTCGAGCGTGAACGCCAGGTTGACGATGTCGGCCTCGGTCTTTGCGGCTGCCACCGCCGGGTCGACGATTGCCTTCTTCACCGCGTCGTTCGGTACCGTGATCTTCGCCGAACCGCTCTGCACAACCACTGCGTTCAGCGCGTCGAGATGCGCTTGATGATGAGCTTGGAACAGCTTCGCCGCGTCGCCGATGGCGGCAGTCTTCACGAGACCCGACTTGATGGCCGTGTCGTACGTGGCAACGGCGAGCGCTTCGAGCGATGCCGCGGTCTTGGCGAGGGTGAGGTCCATGGAGGCCGAAGCCGCAGTGGTCCCCGGTGCACCGGTTGTCGCGCCGGCAGCCCGTGTCGTCGCCGTTGACGAGCTACCGCCGTCGTCGCCGCACGCGGCGAGCAACGCGGCGCCGGCGACGGTGAGGCCACCGAAGCGCAACATCTGACGCCGTGAAGGGACACCGAGTATGCCGGCCTTCTCGTCCGTGCTGAATCCGCTGTCGGGATCGAACAACCGAGTCAGCGCACTGCGCCATGATCGATCGACGGCGCGCTGATCTTGGTCGATGCTGCGCAACTCACGCCGCACCTCATCACTATTGAATTCGGTCATTTGTGTGCTCCTTCGATTGGTGGTTGGCGACGGTCTGATCAGCTGACGGGGAACACAGCGGGATCGAGACCCTTCTTGACGTCCTTGCCGTCGCCAACCGCCGTGCTCTCGAACGCACCGTTGACGAAGATGTCGGCCAGCGACTTGCCCAGTGCGGCACCGAGCACGGCCGCGTGTTCGCTCTCGATCGGAAGGATCGTGGCCATGCCACCGTATGCCGCGGCGCCCATAGCCACCGTGAGACCGAAGGCGTACGTCTCGGCTGCTTGATTCTCGAGGATGAACGCCAACTCGAGCGCCGACTTCTCGTCTTTCACCGCTTGCAACGCAGGGGTCAACGCGGTGACGAGCTTTTGGTTCGGCCCTTTGACCGCTTTTGTCTTCGCAACAGCACCGAACGCATCGGCGTGCTGTTGATGATGCATCTGGAACAACGCGCCAACTGGCTTGGTCGCCGGCGACAGGGCCGCGGCTGCCATGCCGTACGCCGCTACTGCGGCCAGCTCGACCGACTGCGCGAACGCGGCCAGGTCTTCGTCGCTGATCCCTTGCGCGGCTGCACTCGAGAGCCAGCTCGCCGGCCCCACCGCGGCACCGACCGCCAAGGCAATCCCGCCGATGCCGGCACCGGCCAGCACGCGTCGACGCCCTGCGTCAGCGACGCTTCGATGTGCCTCGCGGGCATCGTCGGCAAAGGTGCGCATGGCATCACGGTGTCGTTCGTCGACACTCTTTGCCATTGCCCTGAGCTCTGATTCCGAGATCTCCACGCTCAACCTCCAATTGTTGAATTGTCGAATAGCGGTGCGCTACTCGACGACGACTGTTGCCTTCATGAACGGATGGAACGAGCAATGAAAGGTGAACGTGCCCGCGTTCGCGAACGTCACCGATTTCTTCGTGCCCGAGTCGATGCTGTCGGTGTCGAAGGAGCCACCATCCGCAGTTGCGGTGTGGGGCTGCGTGTCCTGATTGTCGAAGACGACCTGGCCGCCTGCTTTGACCTTTACCTCGTCATTGACGAACTTCACATCTTTGATGACCTCTGTAGCCGTCATCGATGCACCTGTGTCCGTCGCGTTGTTCGCGCTCGGACTTGCGCCATCGTCACCACAGCTCACCGCGAGTGCGATGCACGTCATCAATGCGCCCGTTCGGACCAGCGTCTGCTTTCTCATGCCCGGTACTACGACGCGACACGCACAACTGGATGCAAACTTTCTTGTGAACCTCGCAATCACTCGGGCCGCAAGGCGCGTCACCCAGGATGGCCTGCTGCTAGGCGCCTGACAACGAGGCAGCGGCCCAGCGCGCGCAGACTCTCGCCAGAGCGTTCAGCAAGTGGAACGAGACGATCAACAGCATCACGCCGAGTGGCACGAGCAACCACGCCCTCGGACTGGAGGCCACGTCGACCATCCGCGAACTGAGTGCCCAGTCGCCGAAGGGCTCTTCGTCATGGCGCGCGACGATCGGCGCATAGGCCACCAAGAACGGTGTCACGAGTGCCGTCACGGCGGCGGTGAATGTCGCCACGCCCGCGGGGAATCGCAACATGAGATAGCCAAGTTCTCGCCAGCGATCTCTGTCGCGGGTCATCGAGCGCAGGCGCACCCAGACGTTGCCGCGTTGCGGCGCGTTCATCCGCGCAAGCGAAAGTCGCTGATGCGGTAGGGCGTTGGCCACGCCGCGTTCGACGTTGGCGAACGCACGGGTCACGTACCAGAGCCCGAACAACATCGGAATGCCGATCAGCGCGACGACAATCACACTGACGGCGACGGACACGCCGGCGACGAGCACCGAGAACCAGATGGTGCCGAGCGGGAGGCCGAGGAGGAGAAAGGCGACGTTGCGATAGCTGTTCGGCTGGGCCACGACCCCGAAGAAGCGCTGCAGCGGTGCTGTTCGCCCGGTGCCGGCATCAGGCACGCTGGCGGGTTGAAGGGTGATGGTGCTCACGGGTAACGACCTCCTCGTCATGGTTGGCGCGATCTGCGGACAACCGTGTCGTCATCGTGCGCTTCGCCCGGCCGCGCGTCGTCTGGCTGGCGGTTACTTCCGCATCCGTCTGGCGACGTGCATCGCCCGATGTACGCGGCTCTCATTCGCCAGGACGAGGCGAGACGCTCGATCCGAGTGACAAACTGGCGGCCGTGCGCGAACTCACTGACGAAGAGGACCGCGTCGCACTCGAGCGCGTCCGGCGCATCTCCCTCGGCTTCGCCCGATCCGAAGAAGCCGAGCTGCAAAGCCGACCGCTTCTCCGTGTAGGCAAGCGACGGTTTGCGATCTTCAACGGCGCAGGCTCACCACCACGACCCCGGTGGAGTTCATCGGAACGATCATTGCATTTCCTCACCGACCCGCAAGAGGTCGAAGCCCTCCGTCAAGATCGCCGATTTGTGCCATCGCCGCATCACGGCGACCGCGGTTGGATGGCGTTGCGACTCGATACACGCGACGTCGACTGGCGCGAGGTCACCGAGTTGCTGGAGTCGGCATACCGACAGGTGCTCCCGCGCGGCACGGTGGCCGACTAGGCCGCGACCCGACTATCCGACGGGCAAATCGGATCCGCGTTGCGCCATGAATTCGTCTTTGGAGAGGTAACCCGCACCGCTGCGAGGGCGGAAGTTGACGAAGTGCACACCCTCGGGCCCGGCCCGGAAGCTGTAGAGCGTGTGGCCGGCGATGAAGACCGACGAACCGGGATCGAGTACGCGACTGCCGAGAATCATTTGGCCGGCGACGACGTAGATGATCTCGTCGTGGAGGTGGGCGTGCGGATGAACGACAGTGTCCGGCCCGAACTTCACCTCGAACAGTTCGGGTTCCGTGTCAGAGCCGGGGTGATGCTCGCGTGACGAACCGGCGAGCTCCTCCGGCGAAAGGATGATCCCTCGCGCCCGGATCGCCTCGGCTTTGGCCTGGTTGGACCCTTCCCACTCGATAACCTTCTCGTCGGCCACTCTGACGGTTCCCACGGCAACTCCTTCGCACTGCATTCGCCCAGATCCGTCGAGCCGGGGACCTTTGAAGTGGCCTAACGTACCAGGCACGCCGGACGGTCCGATCCTCAACATCTCGTGGTGGCGGCCGACTGTTCATTGATGACAGTGACGACAGAGGGGCTGAAGGTCCAGCTCGTCGATGTGCTGCGGTCGGGTTCCATCCGCACGATGTTTCAACCGATCGTGGACCTCGCTTCGCAAAAGGTCGTCGCGGTAGAGGCACTTTCGAGGGGCCCCGTGGGCACCGCTCTCGAACAGCCTGATGCGCTTTTCGCCGCCGCCGCAGCCTCGGGCCGGACGCTTCAACTCGATCAACTCTGCATCAAGCGCGCGATGCGCGCCGCGCGATCTGTCAACAAGGATCTTGGGGTGTTCATAAATGCCGAACCGCGCACGCTCGCCCACTTGTCAACGGCCCGACTGTTGGCGGGACTCGACGATCAACTCGTCGTCGAGGTCACCGAACGCCATCTCGCCAACGACCCCGCCGGCGTGCTGCGCTGTCTCGAACATGTGCGAGCCATCGGCGCGGGCGTCGCGCTCGACGATCTCGGCGCTGATCCCACATCCACCGCGTTCTTGGTGTTCGTCCAACCAGACATCATCAAGCTCGACATGGCGCTGATCCAAGGACGACCGAGCGAACTCATCGGCCAGGTCGCCACCGCCGTGATGGCACACGCCGAGCGCACCGGCGCGGTGATCCTTGCCGAGGGCATCGAAACCGAACAACAACATCGGCGAGCACTCGCCCTCGGCGCTGTCCTCGGACAGGGATACCTCTTCGGTCGCCCCCGCTCTGCCGTCCCCGATGCCACCAACACGCGGCTCGGTTCATGGCGCGGCGTCCGCGCACCGGCCACGCCGGAACTTGGCGAGACCACGCCTTTTCGTGCGCTACAAGAACGCGGCGTCACCACCCGTATCGCAGATATCGCACTGCTGCTGGAGATCTCCAAGCACATCGAAGCCCAAGCCGGGCGGCAGAGTGACCTCGTCCTGCTGTCTGCATTTCAAGATGCCGACCGCTTCACGCCGCAAACCGGTCACCGCTACGAACGTCTCGCCCAACGGCTGCCGTTCGTCGCGGCACTCGGTGTCGGCCTCTCACCGTCTCCGGCGGTCGGGGTACGCGGCGCCGCGCTCCGCGACGACGATCCTCTTCGCGGCGAATGGGCCGTTATCGCGCTCAGCCCCCACTACTCCGGCGCACTCATTGCCCGCGACCTCGGCGACCAAGGCCCACGCCTACAACGACGATTCGAATACGCAGTCACGCACGATCGCGGCCTCGTAACCGCCGCCGCGCTCGCCACCATGAAACGAGTCAACTCCGCGGCGTTGCGCTGACCAACGTGTGCCACACGCGCTCCGCGGTCAGCGGCATATCGATGTGCCGCACCCCGAGGTGCGCCAGCGCATCGATGACCGCGTTCTGCACTGCCGGAGTCGCACCGATGGTGCCGGACTCGCCCACGCCCTTCGCGCCGAGCGGGTTCCGCGGCGACGGTGTCGCCATCGCGACGAGCTCGAAGTCGGGCAGCTCCGCAGCAGAGATGATCCCGTAGTCCGCGAAGTTGCCCGTGAGCAGATTGCCGTCGGCGTCATAGCGGATCTCCTCGGTGAGGGCCTGCGCCACACCGCTGGCGATGCCGCCGTGGATTTGCCCCTCGAGCAACAGTGGGTTCACCACGAAGCCCGCATCGTCGACTGCGATCAGGCGGCGCAACGTCACACGACCCGTCTCGGTATCGACCTCCACAACGGCGACATGTGCACCGAACGGAAACGTTGCACCGTCGGGTGTGAAGTCGACTTCGACCCCGAGTAGGTCATGGGGCGCGGCTGCCAACTCGAACCATGTGACGCGACGCGACGGCGAGCCGATGACGTGGAACGAGCCGGTGACTCGGTCGAGGACGATGTCGTCGACGCTCGCCTCGAGCACGTCGGAGGCGCGGAGGCGCGCCACGTCGACCAGTCGATCCGCCGCAACCTTCACCGCCGACCCGCCCACTTGTACCGAGCGTGAACCGCCCGTGCCGCCGCCGCGTGGCACTGTCGCCGTGTCACCGAACACGAGGTCGATGCGGTCGAGCGGTATGCCGGTGATGTCGCTCGCGATCATGCCGAACGTGGTGGCGTGTCCCTGTCCGTGCGGCGACGAACCGGTGCGGATGCACGCGCGCCCGTTGGGGTGCACATCGATCGCCCCGTATTCCGACGCGGCGCCGGGGTTGGAGCTCTCGACATACGAGGCGATGCCGATGCCGAGCAGTACCGGATCGTTCGCGTTGCGCCGGCGCGCTTGCTCCGCCCGCAGCGCCGGATAGTCCGCCGCATCGAGCGCAAGATCGAGCGCAGCCGCGTACTCGCCCGAGTCGTAGCTCGCGCCGGTGGCGGTCTCGAAGGGGAACGCATCCGGTGGGACGAAGTTGCGCCGACGCACCTCGACCGGATCGAGCCCGATCTCGCTCGCGAACAAGTCGATCATCCGCTCGATAGCGGCAGCCGCCTCCGGACGACCGGCGCCGCGGAACGCACCCATCGGCGTGGTGTTGGTCACGACGGTGCGGTAGCGATACTCGATGGCCGGAATCGCGTAGCACCCGCTCGCCATCATCCGCGTGCGCAACGGCATCATGCCGCCGAAGTTGGAGGGGTACGCGCCGCAGTCCTGCAAGACCTCGAGCCGGTACGCGAGGATGCGCCCGTCGTGGGTACCGCCCACGACGGCGCGGTGAATCTGCGCGCGCGCATGGGAGAAGTTCGACATGTGTTCGGCGCGGGATTCGACCCACCGCATCGGCCGGTCGAGTCGTCGCGCCAACCATGCGACCATCACATCCTCTGGATAGTTGCCGAGCTTGCCGCCGAAGCCGCCGCCCATGTCGGGGACGATGACGCGCACCGCCGCGGGGTCCACACAGAGAGGCGCGGCGATCCAACTGCGCGTGTTGTGGACGGCCTGCGTCGCCGACCACTGCGTAAGTTGGTTGTCGTCCCAACGCGACGCGCAGGCGCGAGGTTCGATCGGTGCGACAGCCATGCGACTGTTGACCAACCGCGCTTCGACGACGACGTCGCAGCCCACGAACAGGTCATCGCGGGGCGCGTCGTCCGTGGCGCTCACCGTGTTGGTCGCCGCCGCGGCAAACAGCAGCACTTCGTCGAGCACCGCCTGCTCTGGATCGACCAGCACCGGCAGCGCGTCGTACTCGACTTCGACGAGTTCCGCGGCATCCGCGGCCTGCTCGGGTGTATCGGCCACGATGACGGCGACGGCTTCGCCGGCGAAACGCACGACGTCGTCCGCCAGGAACGGTCGGCACATCGCCTGGTTCATCAACGGCATCAAGGGTGGCGCCGGCGGAAGGTCGGTCAGATCACGCGCGGTCATCACCGCCACCACGCCCGGTGCGGCGCATGCGGCCTCGGTGCGTAGGGAACGGATGCGCGCGTGCGCCACCGTTGCGCGTACGAACATCACGTGCAGCGCGCCGGGGACATCGAGATCGGGAATGTACGATCCGCCGACAGTGAGCAAGGCGTGGTCCTCCACGCGTCGCACCGCCGTCCCGACGAGTTTGCCTGGCGCGTCTGTCATCGCAGCGACACTACGCGGGGCCCGACCTCTGGGGTGAACGACAGCTCGAGTGAATCAGCTGAGCCCGAGGAGTCGAGTCACGTTGCCCGAGGTCATCAGGGCACGATCGGCCTCGGACACTCCGCTCATCAACTTGTCGACGAGCCCGCGCGATTCTGGCCATGACGACTCGGTATGAGGGAAGTCATTGCCCCACATCAGGTTGTCCACGCCGATGCGGCGCCGTAGCTCGACGGCGAGTTCGTCCTCGATGAACGTCGCGAACATGTTCGTGCGAAAGATCTCGCTCGGCAACTGTCCCGACGCCGAGCGCCAACCGCCGGTGAGCACCTCTCGCTGGGTGTAGGTCCAGTCCATCGTGTCCAACCAGAACGGAACCCATCCCGCCTCGTGCTCCACCGAGCCGACGCGCAAACGGGGAAAGCGATCGAACACCCGGCCGAAGATGATGTCGGCGAGCGAGAGCCTGACCCAGTACTCGCGCACGGATCGCAGCCCTGGGCTCAGCGCGAGAGTAGACATGCCGCCCGCCGTCGGCGCTTGTGGCCGCACGGTGGCAACGTGCATGAACAGTGGCGATTCCAGCTCCTGCGCGGTGGCCCAGAGTTCGTCGTAGCGCGGATCGCTGTACGAGCCGGCTGCACCCGGATGCACCGGTATCAGCGCGGCGACCAGGCCGAGGTCGCGGCACCGACGCAACTCGGCACAAGCAATCGACACGTCATCGACGTTGAGACACGCAACGCCTTTGAGCATGTCGGGTCGCCCGGAACAGAAATCGACCATGTGATCGTTCTGTGCGCGGAACAGTGCAGTGAGGAGCTCACTGTCGGGCACTCGCCACAAGACCAGCCCCGTCGTCGGTTGCACGATCGCCAAGCCGACGCCGTCGATGCGCAACGCATCGGCATACGCGTTTGGGTCATATGCGGCAGGGTCGATCTCGGACCACAACGCGCGGAACTCACGGTTGCCTTGATCTTGCGCGCCTCGTCGGGGCGCACCACCACCGAGGGGCGTCACGAAGTTGCCCTCGAACGTCCACACGTGCTGGCTGATCCCGTTGCCGTCCGTCTGCAGCTCCATGCGCGGCGCCTGCTCGTGCAGCCGGCGGGGAAGGTAACGCTCGAATATGTCGGGTGGCTCGACGAAGTGCGAGTCCGCAGAGCTCAGCGTTGCTTCGATCATCGTGTACCCCCTCGTACCGCTCTCCCAACTAGATGTATAATACACCTATCGTGGAAGTGCAATCGCTGTCCTGAGAATCGGGTGATCAGTGCTCGACGACGACGTCTTCGATCGGATCATTGTCACGCTGCGAAGACTTCGCCGCAGCGCGAGATGGCAGACAATGCATCGCGACGCCTACAAACTGGCGGATGGCTCATCGCTCTCCGTCGCACAGGTAGATGCGCTCGAGGCTCTGATCGCCGTCGATTCGAGCAGCATCAAAGACCTTGCCGCGTACCTGCTCGTCGACTCCGCGAACCTGAGCCGAACCGTCGCAACTCTCGTGACGCTCGGGTTGGTAGGGCGCGTCGAAGACAGTGCAGACCGTCGTGCCGTCGCGCTGACCGCAACTCCTCGAGGACGCAAGGCGCACGAACGAATCGCTCGACGACGGCGTGAGCAACTCCGCATCGTGCTCGACACGATGGAACCCGACCGATGCGAGCTTCTCGCCGACCTGCTCGAGGAGTACTTCGAGCGAGTCGAAGCCAGCAAGGACAGTGAGGTCGACGCGTGACGCAGCATCAACCGACCGGTCACTAGAGTGCGGCCATGACGACGAACTTCCGCACCTGCCCGCTGTGCGAGGCGATGTGCGGCCTGGAGATCGAAACCGACGGCGACCGCGTGACGCGCGTGCGCGGTGACCGAGCCGATGTATGGAGCAAGGGCTTCCTCTGCACCAAGGGTGCCGCGCTCGGGGAACTGCATCACGACCCCGACCGCATCCGGGTGCCCATGGTTCGCGACGGCGACGAATGGCGCGAGGTCACGTGGCCAGAGGCCTTCGCCCGCTGCGAAGAACTGTTCGCCCCGGTGGTGGCCGAGCACGGCATGGGCGCAGTCACCGTCTACATGGGCAACCCCAACGTCCACAACTACTCGCTGAGCCGCTACTCCGGTGCGGTCCCCGGCCTGGCGGGTATCAAGGTCACGTGGTCGGCGGGGACCGTCGATCAGTGGCCGAAGAACGTCGTCTGCGCGCAACTCTTCGGGGGCGCGTGGAGCATCCCGATCCCCGACGTGGCCCGCACCGATCTGCTCGTGATCATGGGGGCGAACCCGCAGGCGTCCAATGGATCGTTGCTGTCATACCCCGATCTGATCGGCGAAGTCGATCGCATCCGCGAGCGCGGCGGGCGCACGATCGTGATCGATCCTCGTCGCACGGGCACGGCCGAGCGCGCCGACGAATGGCTACCGGTCATCCCGGGGACCGACGCCGCGTTGTTGCTCGCGGTGGTGGCCGTGCTCGATGACGAAGGGCTGATCAACCTCGGTCCGCTCGAAGGGCGCGTGCGCGGGATCGACGAGGTACTCGTCGCCGCGCGCGAGTTCCCACCCGACGCGGTCGCCGATTTTTGCGGTATCGACGCGGATCGCATCCGTTTGTTGGCGCGTGAACTGGCCGGCACCCCGCGTGCCGTTGTGTACGGACGCATCGGGTTGTGCAACCAAGAGTTCGGCACACTCGCCTCGTGGTTGGTCGAGGTCGTCAACATCCTCACCGGACACTTCGGCATCGAAGGCGGTGCACTGTTCCCTCGTCCTGCCATCGCCACGATCTCATCCACGGCGCGTCGGCGCGGTCCGCTCAAGACCGGACGGTGGAAGACGAGAGTGCGCGGCGCGCCCGAGGTGCTGGGCCAAGCGCCGCTGTCGTGTCTGGCCGAAGAGATCGCGACGCCGGGCGAGGGGCAGGTGCACGGGCTCATCACGATCGCCGGCAACCCGGTGCTATCCGCGCCCGACGCCGGCCGACTCGACGACGCCCTGCCAATGCTCGACGCGATGGTCAGCATCGACAACTACCTCAACGAGACGAGTCGCCACGCGCATGTGATCCTGCCCGGCCTCTCCCCACTCGAACAGCCGCACTGTGACGAAGCGCTGTGGGGGTTCGCGCTGCGCAGCGCGGCGCGCTGGTCACCGGCGATCTTCGACGCGGGCGACCGGCCGCAAGAGTGGGAGATCGTGCTGCGCCTCGGCGCCATACTCGGCGGTATGCCGGCCGAGGCAGTCGACGTCGCCGCGCTCGACGACGAATTCTTCTACAACCGCGCCGCTCGCTACGGGGTCGCCGCTGACACCGACACCGGCGGATTGCGCGGGCCCGACCGCATCGCGGACCTCACATTGCGCATGAGCCCGTGGGGCGACGGTTACGGCGCGCGCCCCGATGGCTTGACGCTCGAACGGCTGAAGCAATACGAGCACGGCATCGACTTCGGCCCGTCGTCATCCCCGATCGATGACATACTGCGCACTGCGTCGGGCGACATCGAACTCGCGCACGACAACATCCTCGGCGACCTCCCCCGATTGCGGGCGCGCATGGCCGAGCCGCAACCGCCGCTCGTGCTCATCGGCCGCCGCCATGTCCGTTCGAACAACTCGTGGTTGCACAACGTGCCCGCGTTGATGCGGGGCCGCGACCGCGCCACGCTCGTGGTGCACCCGAACGACGCCGCAGCACGGGGCTTGGCCACCGGCGACCGAGCCAGCGTCACCACCGCGGCGGGCTCCGTCGAAGCGGTGGTCGAAGTGAGCGACGAAATCCGCGTGGGTGTGGTGAGCCTGCCCCACGGATTCGGTCACGACCGACCGGGCACGCGCTCTTCGATCGCGAGCACGCGACCCGGTCCCAACACCAACGTGCTCATGCCCGGCACATTCATCGACGAACCGTCCGGCAACGCCGCGGTCAACGGTGTCCCCGTCGAGGTTTCTGCGGTCTGAAGAGACGGGCGCGACACGAACTCGCGCCGATTGTCGCCCGACGACCTATTCGTGAAGTGCCGTCTTGCCCATATCAGCGCCGCCCGACCGCGCCACCCTGAAGATAACCAGAGGAGTCCCCATGCCAGCAGCGCTGTTCCCTCCGACGTCGAACCCTGTCCTGCACGAGGGACCGTTCGCCCGCAAACTGGATGACTTCATGCGGTCGCTCGAAGGACAACAGGTCGTGAGCACGAGTCGTTGCATCGATGGCTTGCTCGACCTGTACAACGTGACACTCGATCCCACCGCTCGGCGATTGATCGAGGCGACGCTGGGCGACGTGCGATTCACAAACGCAGTGCGCGGCGAGCACTTGGTGCGGGCGCTGAACGAGATCAGTGACGCAACGCTCGTTGATCACTCGCTGAGCTGAGCGAGCGGCGGCGTCCTACGCTGGCGCGATGCGCATCGACACACAGGCTCACGTGGTAAGTGCCGATCACGACACCTACCCACTCGATCCCCCTGGCCCCGCTATGGACGTCATGGGCACCGCGAAGTCGCGCTGGTTCGATGCACCTGCACTCGCAGTCGAGGACTTGCTGCAGCGCATGGATGACACCGGCATCGACCGGGCTGTGCTCGTGCAGGCATTCAGCTCGTACCAGTACGACAACAACTACGCCGCCGACGCGGCCGCGGCCCATCCCGACCGGCTCGTCAGCTCCTGCATCATCGACCTCGAACACGACGCCGTGAAGATGGTGCGGCACTGGATCGGCGAGCGCGGCGCTCGGGCGATCCGCCTCTTCTTGCGCAACGCTGGTGCCGATTGGTTGCGGAAGCAAAGCAGCGATTCGGTCTTCGACGAGATTGCGCGACTCGGCGCGATCGCGCAGATCATGGGCCTCGACGCCGATCTTCCGCTTGTCCTCGATGCGGCCACGCGTCATCCAGAGATCCCGTTCCTGCTCGACCATTGCGGCATGCCCGATCTCAGCGGCGGCCCGAGCTATCCCAACGCGACGAACCTCTTCGCGCTCTCTGATGCGCCTAACATCAGCGTGAAGCTGTCGACACACGTGTTCACGCACGCCAAGCGAGACGGATCGACCGCAGCCGCAATCACGCATCGTCTCGTCGACACGTTCGGGGCGTCGCGCGTGATGTGGGCATCGGACTACTCCGTGCTCGGACTGGTCTACGCCGATTGCGTCGCCGAGGCGGAGCAGGCGTGCCGCGATCTGGCGCCGGGCGAGCGTGACCTCATACTCGGCGACGCGGCCAACGCGATGTGGTGGCGCGCATAGACCCGTCGGCGGTGTCACGGCAACGAGCGCGGACCGTTCACGGCACAGTGCCCGCACAGTTATTAGCCTGACCTCGCGACCAGATATCACCGGCCGTCCTGAGGAGGGTGCTCATGTCTGCAGAAGCCAACAACCGCCCGCGCCGAGGCATCTCGATCTTTCGCGCCGAGGAGGCCACTCCGCTGATGGAGACCGACTTCATGGCCATGCCCGAGATGACCGGCGGCGCCCTCGCTGCCGGAGGGCCCGAGATCTACATGTCCTCGGCTCCCGGCACCGACGTGCGGGTGGCCGTGCGCCAGACGCCCGAGGAGGGCGGCTTCAGCATCCTGCACGTGTGGTTCAAAGCCGACTACCCCGTGCCGCGCCACACCCACGACGCCGACTGCCTCTATTACGTCGTCTCGGGCAGCGCCATCTTGGGTACGCAGACGCTGCGAACCGGCGACGGGTTCTTCATCCCGGCGGGCGCACCGTACGGCTACACCGCCGGACCAGAAGGAGTAGAGCTGCTCGAGATCCGCCACGGCGTGCGACAGTTCGACATTCAGATCCTCGAGATGAACGCCGGCAAATGGGCGGCCATGGCCGACACGATCGCCAGCCACCGCGACGCGTGGGAGGCCGACACGGTCAGCCGTACGCTCGCCGCCAACCGCGCCACCGCCGGCGCGACTCATGAGTAACTCGTCACCGAAGATCGACGGCGTCGCGGCCACCTTCTGGCACGTCGACGACATCGACTGGACCGAGGTCCAACGCCAGCGCAACGCCGACGGCACCGTTGCCGTCGTGCGCGAGAAGTGGCCGATCATCCGGCCCGACTTTCTCTCCGCCTACGCGCACTACGAACCGGGCATGGTGGTGCGCCGTCACGGTCACCGCAGTAACCACATCGTGTTCGTTCTCGAGGGCGGGGCGTGGATCGGTGGTGATTGGTGCCGCGCTGGAACGCACATCCACGTGCCGCTCGGTGCCGCGTTCGGGCCGATCGTCGGCGGGCCCGAAGGCGTGACCTGTTGGGAACTGAGCTTCGGCGAGTTCGGCGGCTGGGGCGATCAGCCCGAGCTGTACCAGCGCGAGATCGAGACCCGCGGCGCCTCTCCCCTGCCCGACCCACCGCTCGATATCGGCGACTGGTTTCGCGACCCGCGTGGCGACTGGGGCACCGTGCGTTCGTCACCGAAGGTCGAGGGACTGAACGAGACCTTCACCACGATGGACGACATCGCGTGGACGGAGGTCAAACGGCAACGCAACGCCGATGGCACCATTGCCACCGTCCGCGAGAAGTGGCCGATCGCGCAGCCCGACTTCATGAGTGCGTACATCGAATACGACCCCGGGATGATCACTCGTCGCCACGGCCACTTCGGTCATCACCTCGTGTGGGTGATCGCCGGCGGCGCCTGGTTCGGCGATCGCTGGTGCCCGGCCGGGACCCACATCGAGCTGCCGTTCGGCGCGGCTTTCGGGCCGATCATCGCGGGCGACGAAGGGACTCGCTTCCTCGAGATCACCAACGGCGACTTCCGCAGCTGGGGCGAGCAGCCCGAACTGTACGAACAAGCCGTCGCGGCGCACGGCGTCACGCCGTTGCCCGACCCACCCATCGACCTCGGCGACTGGTTCGAAGACAAGCGCGGCTACTGGGCGGCGCACGAGCAGCCCGCGAAATCCTGACCGCTGACCTCGTCCATCCCAATACGCCCCCGTGGTAACCGACCTCGCTGGTTCTGGCAGCACAACGTGGACGCATGGACCCACGATGTGCTGCCAGAACGGGGCGAAAGAGACGCGCAACGACCTCGGCAACTGCACACTGCTGTGTCGATCGACCAGCCCGCCGAGACGCGACGTCTGGCACATGCACCTGACGCTCCGTCAGAAACGTCCCGCGGGGACTACCTAATGCGGCTCCGCCGCAACGGGTTCGTCAACACTGGCCAACTTCGTCAACCGTGGCCAAGCTTCTCAAACGAGAGGCCCTACCCATGCCCCCACCCTCAGCGCGGCGCGCCGGTTTGGATGAGTTCGAGGCACTCGCCGTTGGGGCCGGGCCAGAACAGTACGTACAGCAATGGCAAGTGATCACCGACCGACAGTGTTCCGGTGGGCGCGAACGGCACCGAACCCGCGGCACGCACGACGGCTTCGTCGCCGTGGCAGTCGGCGGTCGAGAACGCCATGCGAAACAACCCGACGTCGTTCGCGGCGCGCACTCGATCGGTGCCCGGCGCGGGAAGCGGATCAAGCCATTCGATGAGCTCCACCATGAACTTGGAACCGCGGTCGCGCAGCATCGCCGAGCGGCATTCGACCTCGGTGTCGAGGCCGTACAACGCACCTGATTGCCGTACGGCGCCCACCGTGCGCAACACGTCGAGGCCCATCACATCGCGGTAGTAGGCCACCGACGCGTCGAGGTCGCGCGTGTTGACCACCACGTGGGAGATACGCGTATCGCCACCGCCGATGAGTTGCAGCGGCACACCGTCGGGATCTTCCACCATCGCCATCGCGATGCTCGACCCGTTGCCGAGGTCCATGTCGATCGGGCCGCCGACGATGGTGACGCCGGCATCACGCAGTCGTTGCACGCAGGCCTGCAGATCGGGCACCGCCAACGTGAGGTGATGGAAGCCGGTCTCGTTGATCGCCGCGGGTGGTCGGCCGGCGGGCTTCGGCACCTTCCACTCGAGCAGGTCGAGTGCGAGCCCATCGTTGCCGAGATCGGTCTGCAACATCCACGCGTCCCACATCACCTCTTCGAGACCGAACGCGTCACCGCGCTGCAGGAAACTCGGAAGCGGATGCGTGTTCTGCTTGAGCCCGAGCAGGTCGCGATAGAACGTGAGCGACCGTTCGAGATCGACGCAGTTCGAGTTCACGTGGAAGATGCGAGACGCGCTGATCACCATTGCCGCGGACACTACCGCTGATCGACCGACGCCGACCCCGAGCACGTACACTCGCCGTCGCGAGGGGGTTCCCACCGGCCCGCGCCGGGGCATCACGATCTTTCGGGCCGAGCAGGCCACGCCGATCGTCGAGACCGACTTCATGGCGATGCCCTCGATGACCGGCGAGGCCCTGGCGGCCGGAGGCCCCGAGATCTTCATGGCCTCGGCGCCAGGTACCGACGTCCGTATCGCCGTGCGCCAGACGCCCGAAGAGGGCGGCTTCAGCATCCTCCACGTGTGGTTCAAGGCCGACTACCCCGTGCCCCGGGCTCGCGTGGTCGAGCGGATTGAGAAGTCCGCGCCGCAGCTGCCATGACATGAACGCCAACGCGGCGCGTTGATACCGCAAATGCACCGGAGCCGTACCGGGAGGTGGCGCGTACGACGACCGCAGCAACTCCAGCCGGCCGTGAGGACTGTCGCGGACTTCGGCCCGCGACACGCCCGGTGGCTTACGTCCCGCGTATCGTCCCTGTAGGACGAAGGGGAGTCGAAGTGACCGAAACGAACAAGGCCGAGTCGCTACGGGTGAGCGATCCGATCCATCTCGAGCTGGTCAAGAACGCGCTGTCGACCGTGGCGGAGGAAATGGGCCTCACCGTGGTGCGCAGCGCCTACTCCTCCCAGGTCAAAGAGGGAGGCGACTCGACCGCGGCGATCTTCGACCACCGTGGACGTCTGCTGGCCCAGTCGGTGGGCTCGCCGCTCTCGCATCTCGCCAGCCTGCGCCCATCGCTCGCCGAAGTGCTGATCGACTTCCCCGCGGACACCATGCGCGACGGTGACGTGTTCGCCTGCAACGACCCCTACCGCGGCGGCATTCACTCCAACGACGTGATGATCTTCCGCCCGGTGTTCGTCGTCGGCGAGCTGGCGTTCTTCACCGCGTCGCTCATGCACGTCGCCGACATCGGCGGCGTGGCGGCCGGTGGCCTGCCCGCGAACGCCACCGAGATGTACCACGAGGGCCTCATCCTCCCGCCCCTGCTCTTGCACCGCGAGGGCGTGCCGCAGCGGGCCGTCTTCGACATCATCGCGGCCAACAGCCGCACGCCCGACAAAGTGCTCGGCGACATACGCGCAATGATCGCCGGCGACAACCTCGGCGCCGAGCGACTCGTGACACTGGCCGAACGGTACAGGCTCGAACGGCTGCGCCACCTCGTCGACGAACTGCTCGCCTACACGGACCGCCGCACACGCCTTGACATTGCCGCGTTGCCCGACGGCTCGCACGAGGGCAGCTTCGTCATCGATGACGACGGGGTCGAAGCCGGCAAGAGCCACACGGTGCGCGTGAAGGTCACCATCGACGGCGATCGCATCATCGCCGACTTCACCGGCACCGATCCTCAGGCCAAGGGGCCGATCAACGCCGCCGTATCGCAGTCGATGTCGGGCGTGCTCTTCGCGATCCGCAGTCTGCTGTCGAGCGACATCCCCGTGAACGACGGGTCGTTCGGAGCCATGGAGGTCATCTTCCCGCGCGGCAGTCTTTGCAACCCCAATCCGCCGGCGGCCTGCAACTCGCGCATGGCGACCGTGATGGCGATCATCGAAGCCATGCTGCGCGCCGTCTCCAACATCGTGCCGCACGCCAAGGTTGCGACATCGAGCAACGTGCACGTCGCCATCATGAGCGGCGTCGAGAACGACTCGCGGCGAGTGTGGGCCTACATCGACCCACAATTCGGTGGTAGCGGCGCGCGTGCCGACCGTGACGGGATGGACGTCATCGGTCCCCTGATCCTTGCGACCGGCGGCGCGCTGCATTGCATCGAGGCCTACGAGATGGAATACCCCGTGCGCTTCGACCGCTTCGAGTTGTGGAAGGACAGCGGAGGTCCCGGTCGCTGGCGCGGCGGCCAGGGCGCGCGGCGCGAGATGCGCATCCTCACCGACGGCGTCTTCACTGGGCGCGCAACTGACCGCTGCCTCATCCCTCCGGCCGGCGCATTCGGCGGTCAGTCGGGCCGCGGTGGTGGTTGGGTGTTGAACGAGGGCACCGACCGCGAGCGCGTGCTCCCGCCGAAGATCACCTCCGTCGACCTCAAAGCGGGCGACGTGGTGACGATGCTCACCTCGGCCGGCGGTGGTTTCGGTCCACCCGAAGAGCGAGAGCCCGAGCGAGTGCTCGCCGACGTGATCGACGGCTTCGTCACGGTCGAGTCGGCGCGCGACATCTATTGCGTCACGATCGACCCCGACACGATGACGGTCGACGCTGCGGCGACCGCCGAGTTGCGCGGCGGTGCACGATGACCGCGCCACCGAAGGGATATTCGGTTGGCATCGACATCGGTGGCACATTCACCGACGTCGTCGTGGCCGATCACGCCAACGCCACACTCTTCACCGCCAAGCACCTCACGACACCGAGCGATCCTGCGCAAGGGGTGCTGGGTGCACTCGACCTCGCACTGGCGGCTGCAGGGCTCGCGGCAGAGGCGCTGACCCGTTCGGTGCATGCCACGACGCTGGCGACCAATCTGATCCTCGAACGCCAGGGCGCAAACGTCGCGTACATCACGACCGACGGCTTCGGCGATCTGCTCGTCATCGGCCACGATCGGCGCGGCGACGCGGACAAGTTCAACTTGTTGTACGACAAGCAACCGCCACTCGTGCCGCGTCGGCGCACCATCGAAGTGCGTGAGCGTCTCAGCGCGACAGGCGAAGTGGTCGTGCCACTCGACGAGGCGCAGGCCGAGGCCGCGATCATCGACTTGCTCGCGCGGGAACCCGTCGACGCTGTCGCGGTGTGCTTCTTGCACAGCCACGCCAACCCCGAACACGAACGGCGCGTCGGCGCCATCGTGCGCCGGTTGCGACCCGAGTTGTTCGTCACGCTGTCGTCCGAGGTGTGGCCCGAATACAGAGAACTCCCCCGCGCCAACACCACAGTCGTCTCCGCGTACGTCGGTCCGACGGTGACGCGCTACATCGAGCAACTCGAGCGACGGCTGGCCGAACGGGGCGTGCGCGTCGGCCTGCAGATCATGCAGTCGAGCGGGGGCACCACGAGTGCCGCATCGGCAGCGAAGCGACCGATCCAACTCATCGAGTCGGGCCCCGCGGCGGGCGTCATCGCTGCGGCGTACGCCGGCGGCCGGTGTGGCATCGACGACCTGATCTCGTTCGACATGGGCGGCACCACCGCCAAGGCCGGCGTCGTCACCAACGGCAAACCATCGATCACCAACGACTTCGCCGTCGGCGGTTACGCGAGTGCCGGGCTCAAGCGCGTGGCCACTGGTTACGCGGTGAAGCTACCCGTCGTCGATCTCGCCGAGGTAGGGGCGGGCGGAGGCTCCATCGCGCGCGTCGATCCGGGCGGCATCGTCCGCGTCGGGCCCGACAGCGCAGGATCCGAACCCGGCCCCGCGTGCTACTCGCGCGGCGGCCTGCTGCCCACCGTCACCGACGCGAACCTCGTGCTCGGATACCTCAACGCCGACTACTTCTTGGGCGGCGCGATGAAGGTAAGCCTCGAGGCTGCGCGGACCGCAATCGACGAGCACCTTGCACAGCCCCTCGGTCTCACCATCGAAGAAGCCGCGGCCGGCGTCCACGAAATCGTCAACGCGAACATGGCCGCTGCCATCCGCGTGGTCACCATCGAGCGCGGCATCGACCCACGTGGATTCACACTGGTGGCCTCGGGTGGTGCCGGTCCGGCGCACGTCGTGCGGCTGGCAGAGGCGTTCGACATCCCGCAGGTACTGGTGCCCGCCAATCCGGGTGTCGGCTCCGCGATCGGCCTCGTCGTCAGCGACGTGGTGTTCGACAGTGTGCGCACGCGCGTGTTGTCGCATGCAGATATCGATCCCGCGGTCATCGACGCGCTCTACCGCGAGCTCACCGACGCCGCGCGTTCGCAGGTGCGCGCCGAGGGTTTCGACGACGCGACCATTCGCATCGAGCGCGAGATCGACGTGCGGTTCCGGCATCAGGCCCACGAACTCGGCGTGCATCTCGACGATGGCGCGATCACCGCGGCCACCCTCGTGCAGGCCGAGGCCGCGTTCCGGGACACCTACGAGCGCTTGTACGGCGTACGGCCGAGCGACCCGGTCGAGTTCGTCAACTACCGCGTGCGGGCGGTCGGCCGCGTCGACAAACCCGACTGGGCTGTCGACGCGCAGGCCCACGGGCCGGCGACCCCATTGAGCCAGCGCGCCGTGCACTTCGGTGAGCACGAAGGGTTCGTCGACACGCCGGTGTACCGACGGGCGTCGCTCGCACCGGGGCACGTCATCGAAGGCCCCGCGATTGTCGAGGAACCCACATCGAGCATCGTCGTCCCCCCGAAATGGACCGCCTCGGTGGACCAGCGGCTCAACCTGATCATCCGCCGCTGAGTCGTCGGGCGCCGACTTTGCATTCGTGCCATGATCCGAAGCTCGGCACGAGTTTGGAGACGCAATGACGACAGTGATCGGTCACCACGACGTCAAAGACACGAAGCATTGGCTGGCGTCATCGAAGCGTGAGGAGTTCTTCGGGCCTCTCGGCGTCACCAACATCCGCACGTTCGTCGACCCCCAGAACCCAACACACGTCGCGGTTCTCATGGACGTGGCGGACATGGACGCCCTCATGGAGGCGATGAAGTCCCCGGCCGCGGCCGCCGCAATGGAGCACGACGGCCTGCTGCCCGAAACGTTGGTAATCCTCGTCGAGCAGTAGTCCACGTCGTACGCAGGGCCTGCCGCCCCGCTACTTGTCTCGCAGCGCGTCAGGCTTTCACTTCGCGCCGCGGGAGCTTCCAGTTGGGCCGCACGAAATGGCAGGTGTAACCCGACGGATAGCGCACGAGATAGTCCTGATGCTCGGGCTCGGCTTCCCAGAACGGACCCACCGGAGCAACCTCGGTCACTACCTTGCCGGGCCACAGTCCGGACGCTTCGACGTCGGCGATCGTGTCTTCGGCAACGGCGCGCTGCGTCTCGTCCGTGTAGAAGATCGCCGACCGATAGCTGAGCCCGCGATCGTTGCCCTGTCGATTCATGGTCGTCGGGTCGTGGATCTGAAAGAAGAACTCGAGCAGATCGCGGAACGACTCCTGCGCGGGATCGAAGATGATCTCGATCGCTTCGGCGTGCGTGCCGTGGTTGCGGTAGGTCGCATTGTCGACGTCGCCTCCGCTGTAGCCCACTCGGGTCGAAATCACGCCTGGCCGCTTGCGGATCAGGTCCTGCATCCCCCAGAAGCACCCTCCGGCGAGAACTGCCCGTTCAGTTGTTTGGCTCATCGTCATCTCCTCTTGTCTACGAGAGCGTATTGGACCATCCGAGAAGAGCCGCATCGGGTGAGTTGATCGATCCCTGGACCCGGCGTTGGACAACCTGGACAAGTGGGCCAAGGCGAACTATGGCGGCAAGGGCTACTTCCCGACTCGTTGAGGTAGCGCGTAACGCAGCGCCGGCTCAGACCGGGCGTGATCCTTTGATCGATACGAGGTGCATGATCCGCCGTTCGGTGTAGTCAGGGACCGCGACGTGCTGCGTGCACCGGTTGTCGTAAAAGACGAGATCGCCGGCTTGCCAGCGAACGCGGCACTGCACCGCCGCGTTGTGCGCCTGCGAGAACAGGTGGTCGAGGATCAGTTCGCTCTCCTTGCGCGAAACACCCACGATCTTCGAGGTCGAGGCGGCGTCGACGTAGAGCACTTTGCGGCCGGTTTCCGGATGGGTGCGAACGATTGGATGCTCCACCGGCGGGAGACGGCGCTGCATCTCCGCGACGTCGAAGTCGCTGTTTCCCTTGTCGACGGCGAGGTACAACGTCGTCGTCACATCTTGCACTGCATACAAGCCATCCAAATACCGCTTCATCGGTTCGCTGAGGTTGTCGTACGCGTCGTACATATTGGCGAAGCAGGTGTCGCCGCCCGTGGGCGGCATCATCACCGCGTTGAGAAACGTGGCGTCGGTCGGCTCGGTGAGAAACGGGCTATCGCTGTGCCACCGGTCGGAGCCGTTGCCTTTCGGCTTCACCATGTCGAGCACGTTGATCTCGGGCGGACCACCATGCGCGGTCGGCACCGCCGAGTAGTGCATTTCGCCGAACTGCCGCGCAAACGCTACGTGTTGGTCCGGGTCGAGGAACTGCGCGCGAAAGACCAGCACCAGATGGCTCAACAGCGCGCGCCGGATCTCGTCGAGCAACGGCCCGTCGAGCGGCTCGCGCAAGTCCACTCCCGAAACTTCGGCGCCGATGCTCGACGTCATCTTCGAGATCTCGAGCGTGGTCATGACTTCCCTTCGGCTCTCGATGGACCGTCAACTATACGTCGAGCGGACTTCCCGCCCTTCGGGTTCGTACTGCCAACGGGCGCAGCTTCCACCTGGTCAGCCTCTCACGATCACCGATCGGCCCGCACAAGACCCCTGGCACCGAGTGCCGTACGAGCACGAATCGTCCGCTGCTGCTACAAGAAGCGGAGTACGAAGAGGAGCATCATGAGAAACCCACACGCGGGCGAGCCCTTCACCGACGGCGATGCGGCCATCGCCGCGGCCCTCGACGACGTCGCGATACCGGCGCTGTTGTGCTCACTCGTGCACATGACCGGCGACGTGTCGTGGATCCGCGAGTATCCGACCCGCACGGTGCCGTCGTCGCTCGACTACCAATGCGGGCTCACCGTCGACGAACAGGCCGACGTTCGGCGACGAGCGGTTCCTGCTCTCGCCGCCTACCGTGACGGCGGCTGCGAGCCGATAGCGCTCGACGACGCGGTCCTCGCAGAGATGATGAACTTTCTCGCCACCAAGCTTGTCGAAGGCCGCCTCGCCGGCATGTTCTTCGAGGACATGCATTTCAACGGCGGGGATAGCCGGGCGATCACGTGGGGCGACGAGATTCCGGCGGATGTCAAGGCCGCGTCACCGGTGGTGGTGATCGGTTGCGGCGAGTCGGGAATCCTCGCCGGCATCCGTCTCGCGCAGGCCGGACTGCCGTTCACGATCATCGAGAAGAATGCCGGGCCCGGCGGCACCTGGTTCGAGAACCGCTATCCGGGAGCGCGGGTCGATGTCGGCAGTCATCAGTACTGCTATTCGTTCGAGCCCTCGTATCACTGGACCCAGTACTACTGCGAGCAGCCCGAGCTACGCGCGTACTTCGAACGTGTCGTCGACAAGTACGCGCTGGGTCCGCACTGCCGCTTCGACACCGCGGTCAACAGCGTGGTGTGGGACGACGCGGCCTCACTCTGGCACGTCACGGTGCAGCGACCCGATGGGCTCGTCGAAACGCTCGACGCCAGGTTCGTGATCAGCGCGGTCGGCTCGCTCAACCTGCCGCACACCCCCGACATCGCCGGCATGGACACGTTCCAGGGCCGGTCGTTCCACTCGACGCGCTGGCCCGACGATCTCGATGTCGCCGGCACCGACTTCGCACTCATCGGCGCCGGCGCGAGCGGATTCCAGATCGCGCCGACCATCGCGGAACAGGTGGGACATCTCGCGATCTATCAGCGCACCGCGCAGTGGATCAGCTACAACCCCGTGTATCGGTCCAAAGTGCCCGCCGGTGATCACTGGGCGCTGCGTCACTTGCCGTTCTACGCGCGCTGGTTCCGCTTCATGATGACCTACACGGGCATCGCGATGGGCACCTCGTCGTACGTCTGCGACCCCGACTACGACGCGTCCGACGGCAACGCCATCAACGAGGCCAATGCAGCGCGGCGCGTGCTGCAAGAAACGTGGTTGCGGTCCCAGCTCGAAGGTCACCCAGAGCTGATCGAGAAGTCGGTCCCCGACTACCCTGCCGGCGGCAAGCGTCCGTTACAGGACGACGGATTCTGGCTGCAGTCGCTCACGCGGCCCAACGTCGAGCTCGTGCGCACCGCCATCGAACGCATCGTGCCGGACGGGGTCATCACCGTTGACGGCACCCATCGGCGCGCCGATGTCATCTGCTTCGCCACCGGCTTTCGCCACAACGAGTTCCTCGCACCGATGACGGTCACGGGCCGCGGTGGCATCTCGCTGCGAGACCAGTGGGGCGACGAGCCGACGGCGTACCTCGGCGTGACGATGCCCAACTTCCCCAACCTGTTCTGTTTGTACGGGCCGGGCACCAACCTCGCGCACAGCGCGAGCCTGTTCTTTCATTCGGAGTACCAGACATCGCACGCGCTCGAGGTGATCCGGCTCACGGTCACGCAGGACAGGCGGGTCGCCGAGGTGAACCGCGATGTGCACGACCGCTACGCCGAATGGCACCAAGCCGAGATCAGCCAGTTGATCTGGGCCCACCCGTCGGTCAAGCACAGCCACTACAAGAACCCGCAGGGCAAGGTCTACACGCTGTCGCCCTGGCCGATCGACCAGTACTGGGAGCTCACGTTGCAGCTCGACCCCGACGCCTACGAGCTGAGCTAGTCGCAGCAAATACTCCCGCCGTCATCAGAGTATGGCAAGGAGGGGGGCTTGCCGCAAGGACCCCCGACGTGTTGACAATGCTCGCATCCACTGCGCCGTTCGCGGCCAGTACCGACGGGATGTGGGAGTAGCGAATGGTTGATGTCGACCGGGCTGTGGCGATGAGCGAGCACGCGGTGGTGATCGCAGGAGGCGGTCCGACCGGGCTGATGTTGGCGGGCGAACTGGCGTTGGCGGGGACCGACGTCATCATCGTCGAACGACGCGCCAATCAGCAGGTCGATGGATCGCGCGCCGGCGGTCTTCACTCGCGCACCATCGAGGTGCTCGATCAGCGTGGCATCGCGGAACGATTCCTCTCGGCGGGACAAGTGCACCCGGCGCTCGGATTCTCTACGGTCGCCTTGGACATCACCGACTTCCCCGCTCGCCACAACTACATCCTTGCGCTGTGGCAGAGCCTCTTCGAGCCCATCCTGGCCGCGTGGGTCGAGGAGCTCGGGGTTCCGATCCTTCGCGAACGTGAAGTGGTGGGCTTCACCCGGGACACCACCGGCGTCGATGTCGAACTCTCCGACAACAGATCGCTGCGAGCCGAGTATCTCGTGGGTTGCGACGGAGGACGCAGCCTGATCCGCAAGGCAGCCGGTATCGACTTCGCCGGGTTGGATCCTTCGACCAGTTGGATGATCGCCGAGATCGAGACGGACGACGAGCCGGAGTTCGGCTTCCGGCGTGACAGCGTTGGCACCCACGCCATCGGTCCCGCCGGAGACGGGAAATCAGCGCGGGTGGTGCTCACGGAACGACACGTCGAACACGTCGGCGACCCCACCATGAACGAGCTTCGCGAAGCACTCGTCGCGGCGTACGCGACCGACTTCGGGCTTCGCCGCGCCACCTGGATCTCGCGGTTCACCGACATGACGCGGCAGGCGGTGTCCTACCGCCACGGCCGCGTCCTGCTCGCCGGCGATGCCGCCCACGTGCATCCCCCGCAAGGCGGCCAGGGTCTCAACATCGGCGTGCAGGACGCCGTCAACCTCGGATGGAAGCTGGCTCAGGTAGTCAACGGGACATCGCCCGAGAGCCTCCTCGACACGTACCACGCCGAACGACATCCGGTCGGCGCTCGGGTGTTGCACATCACCATGGCGCAAGTCGCGCTCGCCGGCGCCGACGATCGGCACCAGGCGCTGCGCGACATCATGAGCGAACTGCTGCACATGGACGAGCCGCGCCGGCGCATCGCCGCGATGTTGTCCGGTCTCGACATCCACTACGACCTCGGAGAGGGACACCCACTGCTCGGGCGGCGCATGCCCGACCTCGACGTGCACACCGCCGACGGTCCGACGCGCGTGTTCGATCTGCTGCACGACGCGCGGCCCGTGCTGCTCAATCTCGGTGAACCCGGTGGTTTCGACATCGCGCCATGGGCACACCGTGCGCGGATGGTCGACGCCACGCATGCTGGCGTGTGGAAGCTTCCGCTACTCGGCGAAGTCACCGCTCCCCCGGCCGTGTTGATCCGACCCGACGGACACGTTGCGTGGGTGGGCGACCTCGCCGATCCGGCGCTGCCCGACGCGCTCACGTACTGGTTCGGCTAGCGGCGTGGGGCATCGCCTATCCCGGAGTTCGTCGCGCCAGGATCTGCTCGCGCAAGATTTCCGCATGTCCGGCGTGCTGTGCGAGTTCACGTAACACCTGCAGTTGCAGCGCCCAGACCGGGCGATCTCCGCGTCCGCGCACTACCGCATCGAGCTTCAGCTCGGCCATCGTGCGTCGCGACGCCTCGGACCGCTCGCGATGGGCCTGTTGGATGGACGCGATCGTGTCCGACGCGCTCAGCGTGAACGACCGGTCGACGGTGCCGGCAATGCCGATCTCTGCGTAGGACCGGCCACTGACGGCTTGGTCGAACCACACACCCTCGACAAACGTGGCGTGCTTAACAAAACGAGCAACGTCGTCTTCGACGGCACGAGACGTAGCCGTGATTCATCCTCGGTCAATCCGTCGAGACAGTTGTGTAGCGCCGCCCGGCATTCGTCGATCAACTCGTCGAGACGGCCTCGCATCTCTGTCGTCCACGAACCCGATTGATCATCGAGAGACGGCACAGATCGACCCTACCGCTGCCCGCGGCGAAGGAAGATATTTGGATTCGGATTCTCAACTCCGCGACGGGCCCGCCGATCAGCTGTGTAGTCGTTCCGACGCCTAGACCTTGCTCCATTCCGGAACCTACGGAGTAGGGAGCTGTGATGGTTGGGGTATCGACGGACGCGGCGACCGCCGACGTAGCCGCCCAGTGGGGGTCCGGCACTGTTCGTGAGGAAACGCTTTCGTTGGTGCTGGGCGAGTTTGCTCGCACCTTGATAATTGACTTCCCGGTTCAAGGCATCCTCGATCGGTTCGTCAAGCGAATCGTCGAGGTGTTGCCAATAAGTTCGGCGGGCGTGACGCTGATCTCTGCCGGTGTCGCGCCCCGTTACGTCGCTGCGTCCGATGACGCGGCACTGCGCTTCGAACAGCTGCAGTCGAATATCGGCGAAGGTCCCTGTATGCGCGCGTATGAGACCGGGCAACCAGTGCTCGTGCCCGATCTCAGGGTCGAGCAACGATTTCCGCGTTTCACGCCCGCGGCGCTGACCGCGGGGCTGGGTGCCGTATTCACTTTCCCCTTACGCGACGGCGATGGCAGACTCGGCGCGCTCGACCTCTACCGCAATACGGCCGGAGCGCTCGACGAGCACGACACGTCCGCGGCGCAGACACTGGCGGATGTAGCGGCGGCATATCTGTTGAACGCCCGGGCCCGAGACGAACTGCGCGCGTCGTTCGATATGTTCCAACGCGATGCGCTCTACGATGAACTCACCGGCGTGGCGAATCGTCTACTCCTGCAGGACCGAATCGAACGCGCCGCTCACATCGCGAACGGCTCTGACGCTATCGCGGCAATTCTCCTCGTCGACGTCGACGATTTCGCGCGGATCAACGAGATTCACGGCCGTCAACTCGGCGATCAGTTGTTGCGGGCGGTCGCCCAGCGGTTGTCAACCGTGGTCGACCGGGCCGACACATTGGCCCGGTTTGGCGATGACAAATTTGTGATTCTCCGCGAGAACATGCACCGCGCGATCGATGTGGACGGTATCGCCAAACGCGTCGATGAAGCTCTGCGAGCGCCGTTCGCGTTGGTCGGGGCCGATGATCCGTTGCACCTCACGGCCACGATCGGCGTCGTGTTCTCGGGCTGCGCCAATGCGATGTCCAACGCCTTGGTGGTCGACACCGCCAAGGGGATGCGGCACACCAAGAGAACCAGCGAACCCAGACCACGGATCATCGATCTGCGCGTCGACCCAGCTGCGCGCACCACCGGCCCTCGCGGTCGGGGCACTTGATGCAAGCCATGTCGAACCTCCGCGGATACGCGCCGGCAGAGCAAGGCGCAGACGAGGGCCGCGCCACTGCGGAGCAGCGTTATCAGATGCTGCTCGAATCCTCGCCGGTTGCGATATTCCATGCGGACTTGGACGGGGAACTCGTCTACGTGAACCGGCAGTGGTGCGAGATCGCCGGACGATCGCTTCAGCGAATCAGCGTGCCAACCTGGTGCTCCGTCATCCATCCCGATGATTTCGAAGTTGCCGACGGCCGGTTGCGGCGCGCGTTCGAAAGCGGTGCGGATTTCGAAGAAGACTTTCGCGTATTGACCCCGCTCGGGGAAGTCCGTTGGGTTGCCGTGCGGTCTGTGCCCTTCGGCGTCACCGACGAACGCAGTGTCGGACGCCTCGGCACGATGGAGGACGTAAGCGAGCGTCACATGGCGCAGGAGGCGTTGGAGCGTAGTGAGGAACTCCACCGCTCGGTGATCGAAAGCATGAGTGAGGGCATCTATGTGCAAGCCGCAGACGGCCTCCTCATCGAGTCCAACCCCGCGGCGCAACGGCTCGTCGGGGCACCGTCAGGCGATCTGCGCGACGTCGTCGTCGTGCGCGAGGACGGGACCAGCCTCCTGCAACGACAGTTTCCGGCAGCCGTCGCTCTACGAACGGGCGCTCCGTGCGCCGGGCTGATCGTGGGCGTCCAAGACCCAGTCCGGGGTCGCCGGTGGTTGACTGCGAGCGCTCAACCACTTCGACGCAAGAACGCCAGGCGCCCGTGGGCGGCAGTCTGCACGTTCAGCGACGTGACCGAGCAACGTGAAGTCGATCGCATGAAGAGCGAGTTCATCTCAGTGGTCAGCCACGAACTGCGCACACCGCTCACCGCGATAAAGGGCGCCCTTGGACTCGTCGCGAGCGGGACCACTGGTGTGGTCAGTGACGATGCCCAGAAACTGATCCACATCGCGGCAACCAACACCGACCGCCTCACTCGACTCGTGAGCGACATGCTCGACCTCGAACGAATCGAATCAGGACAGATCCCGCTGGTGCTCGTCGATATCGACCTCGGTGAAATCCTTCACGAAGCGATCACCATCATGACGCCCATTGCGCAGCGCGAAGGCGTCGAGCTCGTCACCGACGACACCGCAGTTCGTGTGACTGTCGATAAGGATCGCATCCTCCAAACGCTGACGAACCTGTTGTCGAACGCAGTGAAGTTCTCCCCTGCCGGCAGTTCGGTGTTCGTGGACGTCGACGAGCAGCGAACATTCGAAGAGACGCGAGCCACGATCCGCGTGATCGACCACGGGCGGGGCGTTCCCCAGGACAAACTCGACGACATCTTTGTACGGTTCCACCAAGTCGACGCGAGCGACTCGAGGACCAAGGGCGGTACGGGACTCGGTCTGGCGATCTGCAAGAACATCGTCGAAGAACACGCCGGCGACATATGGATGGAAGGCACCCCCGACGGAGGCGCCACATGCGTATTCACGCTCCCGCTGAGTCGACCGTGATCTGATGCAGATACTGGTCGTCGATGACGAACCGGACATCCGCGAGGTGGCGCGCCTCAGTCTCGAACTCATCGGCGAATGCACCGTTTTCGTAGCCGAGAGTGGCAATGACGCAGTCGAGCAAGCAGTCCTGCACGCACCCGACGTCATCCTGCTCGACATGATGATGCCCGGGATCGACGGCATCGAGACGTTGCAACGGCTTTCCTTCGACCCCAGAACGAGCCACATCCCTGTGATCTTTCTCACCGCCAAGGCGCAATCCGATGACCGCCGACGATTCGAAAACACGGGCGCCCGCGGGATCATTGCCAAGCCATTCGATCCGATGACCCTTGCCGACGACGTCGAGAGGATTCTCTCAACTCCACACATGAGCGACTCGTGATGTTCTTTGCCTTCCCTTGCCAGGGGTATTGCGCGAGGATGGAGGCGTTCGCGAAACGCGAGCCTCTCGACCATTGGACAGTCGCCGCGTTCGCGTGACACCGAGGAGGGCACGATGTTCCGCGAGCTACGACTTTCGCAGGCGTTCGTCGAATTGGCCGACACACTCGTCGACGACTTCAACGTCGTCGACCTCATGACGTTGTTGACCGCGCGCTGTGTCGAGGTGCTCGGTGCCACCGACGGCGGTCTCATGTTGGCCGAGCCGGGGGGCGATCTGCGCGTCGTGGCGTCGTCGAGCGAACAGATGCGTACGCTCGAGTTGCTCGAGTTGCAATCATCCGAAGGCCCATGCCTCGACGCGTTCCGCACTGCCGCGGCAGTTGGCGCAGACGATGTCGACGCGATCTTGCGTAAGTGGCCGGCTTTCGGCTCACATGTGTGCAGCGCCGGCTACCAGTCGATCTATGCAGTTCCGATGCGGCTCCGGGCCAGCGTCATCGGCGCGCTCAACTTGTTCAACACCGATCAGGCGCCGTGGGATGAGGAGGATCTCGAGCTCGCGCAAGCACTGGCCGACGTCGCCACCATTGGGTTGCTGCACCAGCGCGCCATGCACGATTCGATCTTGTTGTCCACGCAGCTGCAGTCGGCGCTGGATTCTCGTATCGCCATCGAACAGGCCAAAGGGGTGCTCGCAGAACGACTCGAAACCACCACTCAAGAGTCGTTCGAACGACTGCGTCGATACGCCCGCTCGCACAACCTCTTGCTCGCGAAGGCGGCGGCCGATCTTGTTGCGGGGACTTTGCCCGGCGATGCCATGAACGAGATGCGCGCACCTCGCCACCGCTGAACACTTTCGCGCGCGGCATGAGTACGCATTGGCGGTGGGTCGGAACGTTTTGGTTGCACTGTTGATCGTTGTGGCCGTCGCCGCGTCAGCGTGCGGTGGTGGAGGCGGGTCGGACGGTGTCGAGGGTGCCCGCAAGGACCAGGACTTCAACTTCGACCAGTGCCTGCAAGACGAGATGCGCACCGGCAAGGACGAAGAGACGGCGCGCAACGTATGCCATACGCGCATGGTCGGCGGCGTGATGCCCACGAGCCCGACGGGCACGTTGCCGCCGAACGTCGAGATGCAGGCGATGAACGCCGACTCGCTCGACGAGAAGATCAAGGGCAACACGCTCGGTAACGGCCAGTGCTCGGGCACCGGCGACGTGCCGCTCACCCACAGTCCGATGAACATCGCCGATGTTCGCACGATCCAGCCGATGGGCCTGATGATCGGCAATCACGTGACGCCTGTCGATCACCAGTACAACTACCAGGTGAACGAGCGAGCACCGAAGGACACCTACCCGGTGTACGCGACGGCCGATGGCGTGATCGTCGGCGTGCAGCACACGGAAAACGCGTGGTTTGTGGTGCTCAGTCATTCGTGCACGTTCTTCACGCAGTACAACCTCATCACCGGGTTCGAGCCGAGCCTCGAGAAGCAGCTTCCGGCCGGCTGGGGCCCGAACAGCAACGGTGGCGGCGTACAACAACCGTGAGCCGTGGAAGGTGAACACCGTGGCACCGCTCGACCACTTCACCGATGCGGTGAAGGCCGAGGTGCTCACGCGCTACGTGCGTACCGCCGAGCCACGCGACGGCAAGTTCGACTACGACGTCGCCGGCCAAGCGGTCGGCACGTGGTTCGTGGTCGGCAGCAACGGCTACGCCGGCGGTGAGACCAACGACGGGAAGACCGAGTACTGGAAGATGCACCTTTCACTCGCGTACGACTACATCGACTCGGCGAAGCTCACGCTCTCGATCGGCGACCTCGGCGGGCAGCCGACGCAGTTCGCCATCCTCGGCGACGCCGACTGGACCAAGATCACTGCGGCGAGCGGCCCAGTGAAGGTTGAGCTCGCGCAGCGCATGTACACCGCCGACGGCAAACAGTGGAGCGGTCAATTCTCCACCAACATCGTGATGTCGCCTGGCCCGGCGAAAGGCACTGCGCTCATCGAGATGACCGGCGCAGAGACGATGAAGGTCGAAGTGTTCCTGGGCAAGACCCCGGCGCAAGTCACCGGCTTCACCGCCGCAGCCAAAACCTACGACCGTGGCCAAGACGCGCACATGATCCAGTAGGCCTCGACGCATGCGTGACCACGTCATCGCATGCTCCCCCGCCTCGATGGTTCCGTAGTTTTGGTTACGGGTGCCGCCAGCGCGCAAAACCTCACTGCTGCGATCGACTCGCTCTTCAAAGAGTTGGGCTCGCTGCACGCAGTCTTCGCGAACGCGGGCATTCTTCCGCCACCGGTCCCCCTCGACGCGCTCAACTGGCACGAGTGGGATCACGTTCTCAGTGTCAACCTCACTGGCGCGACCCGATCGTCGATGGCAGTTCGTCCTCGCAAACACCGACTTGCCTACGTCGCCGCCAAAGCCGGCCTTCACGCGGCAGCGCGAGCGTTGGCGCTGGAACTCGCGCCACGACGCATCAGGGTCAACGTCATTGCACCCGGACTCACCGACACTCCGATGGTCCAACGCATCCCAGGACATATCGAGCGCGGGCTTCCCAGTGTCCCACTCGGCGAGTTGGTGCCGGCCGAGGAAGTCGCCGCGATGGCGGTGTTTCTGTTCTCCGATGCCGCGCGCCACGTGACCGGCGCAGTGTTCAACATCGACGGAGGTCGAACCGCCGGTTGATGGATCTGTCAGCGCAGCCGCACCTAGGCGACGAGGTCGGACAGGTGCTGCAGCGAGTTGTCGAGGTGGTCCGGCCCGAACGGCGGGAACTGGATGTACTCGCGCACCTGGGGCGGCACCGCGGACCAGTCGTAGGTCAGCGTCACCGTCGTCTGCGACGGGCCGGTTGCATCGAGGTCGTAGCGCCAGGTCCAGCCGCCGAAGCTGAGCTCCCCGGTCTCGGGCGACTCCTGCCCGGGCTGCCACGCGATGGCCCGCGGCGCGTCGAACACCTCGACCCGGTTGGCGACCTTGTAGTCCTTGTCCGGATGGTTCTCGTGGTACATGGCCATACGGAACACCTGGCCGGCGGCGTCGATGCGGTCGCCGTCCAGTGACTCGCGCACCCAGCCGGTGCCGTCGATGTCGGCGTGGGCCGACGGGTCGGCCAGTACCGCGAACACCGCCTCGGGGTCGGCCTCGATCGTCGTGGATGCGGTCATGCGTTCGGTCTCCATACCAGTGAGACGGATCGCCGGGCCCGAACTCATCGCGCCCGCGATCAGGCGGGTGAGTCCCCCTTGATAGTCACGCGATGCAGCACCCGACGTTCGTCGTAGTCGGGCACGGCGTAGTGCTGACACGAGCGGTTGTCGAGGAACACGATCGTGGTCTCGTCCCATTCGACTCGGCACTGGAAATCGGGCAGCTTCACGTGCATGTAGAGGAAACCCAAGATGGCATCGCTCTCTGCTTCGCTCAGGTCAGCGATGCGCACGGTCGAATTGGGGTTCACGAACAGCGCCTTGCGGCCGGTCTCCGGATGCGAGCGCACGACTGGATGACGTACCGGCGGCATCTGCTTGCGCATGGCGTCGACGTCTGCGTCCAGATGTCCGTAGGCGAGTGCTTTGGTGAGCGATTTGGTGACGTCGTGAACGGCGACAAGTTCGTCGAGCATGCGCTGCACCGGACGCGACAATGCGTCGTAGGCCGCTGTCATGCTGGCGAAGCAAGTGTCACCGCCGACCGTAGGTGCCTGCACGAGATGCAGCACCGAACCCATCGGTGGTTCGGCGACATAGGTGTTGTCGTTGTGCCAGTTGTCGGCACCCTCGCCCCGTGCGTTCACTTGATCGAGCACGTTGATCTCGGGCCAGGGGCTGTGCTTGGTGCGCACGGGTGGTTTGTGCAATTCGCCGAACGCCAACGCGAACCGGATGTGTTGCTCGGGGGTGATGGGCTGATCGCGAAAGATGAGCACTTCGTGGTCGAGCAACGCCTTGCGGATGTCAGCAACCGCACCGTCGTCGAGCGGCTCTCGCAAGTCGATACCTGTGACACGCGCGCCGATCGCTCCGGTGAGCCGGCGAATCTCGATGCTCATCCCCCGTACCTCCAAGCGGTCGATCATGGCTGCGTTACATCAGCGTCGTCGAGAAGATCCGCTACGGGGCATCGTATTGCGCACGGGGCCGCGACACCGCGTCCAGATCGGGGAGCGACGAGACGCATATGGTGAGGGCATGACGAGTCCCCCGATCACCCTTGGCGCCATCAACCTGGAGGCACAGAACCCGGTGCAAGCTGAACGGAGAGCGACCACGCGCGGCGAGGGATCCTGCATCAACAACGACAGGGAAAGAAGCCGGCGGTGACTTGACGCGTTCGCGCGACGCGATGTACAAAAAGCGGTGGAGACGCATGTCGAGCGCAGCGATTCACCGTTGCTTGCGAAGGAGATTTCGAAGCGTATAGGGAAGCAATTTCACGGTAGGTACTCAACGTGGTGGAGGGCTTGGTGTGATGGCGGGACCCGCAGTTGAACGAATCGGCATCGACGGATGGCCGATACCTACGTTGAGCGCCCGACGCCGAAGGCCCAACATACGCTTCGTCGAGCCCAGCACCGCGGTGCCCAAGGTGCTCGAGATCACTGGCACTGTCGTACACCTCGTCAACGGACGAGACGACTGATCCGATTAGACCGCAACGAGCGGGTCCGCGGGCCAACTCCGTCTTGGCCTAGCACCCGTTGCCATGAAACCCCGAGCAGGAGCGCGCATGCATGGGTGGAGACCGAAACGACTCTCACGATGACGACGCAGCGATCATCGACTCGAACGGTCATGTCTACGGCTGGCGGGTAAATCAAGCTGCGGGCATGGTCTCCGTGCAGGCCGACTGCAGCATCGCGGCAGCCCTCGAGCTTCTCATCGCGTATGCAACGCAGCATGAATGCACCGTGGAACACACGGTGTCAGACGTAGTCGAACGGCGCCTACGCTTCGACAACGACAACTAGACGATTAGTTCCAAGGGGTTCGCGCGGTCCGCGCGAGGATCCGCCACGTTGAGCGCGAGAGCGTCCAAGATCAGCGCGTTACACACGCCATCGTCTTGGAGGACCTGCTGGCATGAACC
>JBDSMH010000164.1:0-8579 GCA_039915945.1 Acidimicrobiales bacterium
CGCGTCGGATTAAACATCAGTCGTGCCCAAACCGACGACAGCGGGCACAGAACGCGCGCTCAGAACAGCCGAGAATGTTGGCGATGACGCGCCCAGAGCAATCTGGTCGCCCTCGAGATAGCAAGCGCTCGCTTCGGTCTTGCGGACGCGATTGTGCGACCTCGACTCGATCTGGGACGAGTCGTCGCTGTCGTCCTGTACGGCTCTCATGCTCGCGTACAGCCGACCGAGGGCTTGGCCGCCCCGTTTTACCTCCGGCGGGCCATGAGGATGCCGGTGCGTCCCGCGGGGCTTTCGAGGGTTTCGATGTAGCCGGCGAGGAGTGCGAGGCCTTGTCGTGCGCGTTGTCCGTTTGGGCCGCTGGTAGCTGACGCGTCGAGGGTGGATGCGAGTTCGCGTCGCTTGTAGAAGTACTCGAGTACTTGTTCGGTGGTGTCGTGCCACAACACCGCTCGGAAGCCGGCGTCTTCGATGGTGCGAAACAGCTGTGTGATCGAGGGAGCGAGATATGGTGCGGCCCGTTTCGCCAGCAGCATCGCGCGTGGCAGGGGCCCAATCTGGTCGTGTAGCACGAATAGTCCGTCTGGGGCGAGGACTCGCGCCATCTCGCCAAACAAGGCCGCTTTGTCGCGGACGTGGATGCTGACGTCGATCATCCACGCTTGCTCGAAACGCGCATCGTCAAAAGGCAACGCGGTGGCGTCGGCGACGCGGTAGGTGACTTTGTCGGTTGTGTGGGTGAGTTCGGCCAATGCCTGGGCGGCGTCGATGCGGATGGGCAGCAGGTCAATGCCGGCCACGGTGCAGCCGAAGCGGTCGGCGATGTAGCGGCTCGGTCCGCCGAGCCCGCATCCAGCGTCGAGCACGGTGTCGTCGGGGCGCGGTGCGTCGATGCTCGCCACCGCGTTCGCGGTGGCATCGAGTTGCGGGAAGCCGCCGAGGTTGTGGCAATCGAGGCCGCGGGTGTACACGTCGGCGGCGGTGAGGGTCCCGCCGACATCGACGCCTTCCGCGGACAGTGCGCTGACGATGCCGTCGAGCGATGTCATGGCGCTGTAGAAGCGGTTCAAGCGTTGCTCGTCTTGTGAGCCTCGCCGACTTGGACGTATTGGGTCGTTCATGTCGCCAGCCGTGTTGATGGTGGGTGGGTTTCGTACATACGCACCGCGACGACTACACCGGACGCGGCGGTGAGAGCGGCGACGGCCCAGATTGCGGCGGTGAGGCTGACGAGATCGGCGATGACGCCGGCGAGGATGGCGCCGATGGCGAAGCCGCTGTCACGCCAGAGCCGGTAGACGCCGATGGAACGGGCTCGCCAGTGGGGGTGGGCGACGTCGCCGATCGCGGCGAGCAAGGTGGGGTACACCATTGCCGTGCCGACGCCGAGCAGCGCGGCGCCGGCTGCCCACGCCCAAAATCCGCGGGTCGCGGCGATCCAGGCAAGGGCCACGCCTTGGGTGAGCATCCCACCGGCGATGAGTCGTTTGCGGCCAATACGATCCGATAGTGCGCCGGTGTAGAGCTGGCCGAGGCCCCAAATAGCCGGGTAGATCGCAGCGACGATGCCGATACGGGCCACGGAGAGGCCGGCGTCGGCGAAGAACAGCGGGAACAGGCCCCAGGCGAGGCCGTCGTTGAGGTTGTTGACCAACCCCGCTTGGCTGCACGCGGAAAGGGCCGGTTCACGAAAGGTGGTGAGGGCGAAGACCTCGCGGGTCGAGAGGCCTCGTCGCAACGCGTCGTCGGTGGTGACGTGGTTGGCGGCTTCAAGGCGGGCGTGGTGCTGCGTCTCGCGGACGAACACCGTCGAGAGGCCGAGGCCGAGCCCGGCGAAGGCGATACCCAAGAAGAACGGCTCGGGTCGCAGCCCCCAACGCTGCGCGATGAACCCGGTGGCGAGCGCGGTGACAGCGACAGCCCCGTAACCAGCGGCCTCGTTGAGACCCATAGCGAACCCTCGCCGGTCCGGCCCGACGAGATCGATCTTCATGATCACCGTGGTGGACCAGGTAAGGCCTTGATTGATGCCGAGCAAGACGTTCGCGACGATGATCCAGCGCCACGCCGGGGCCCAGATCAACAACAGCGGCACGGGCAGGCCAACGATCCAGCCGGCGACGAGGACGGGTTTGCGGCCGATGCGATCCGACAAGGTCCCGGCGAAGAAGTTGGTGATCGCCTTCACGGCGCCGAACGCGACGATGAAGGTAAGCGCGGCGGTGAACGCAGTGAGCCCGAACACGCGGTCGGCGAGAAGCGGCAGCACGGTGCGTTCTTGGCCGATCATCCCGCCGACGAGGGCGTTGACACCGACTAACAAACTGAACTGTGCGACGTTTCGTTGCAGGCCGAGTCGGATCGGCCGTTCGTCGCGGGTGGCGGTCACGGGCCGATCACCAACGGCTCGTTGGTAGCGGTGGACCAATCGTCGGGCCCGCCGATCACGATGCGGATGCCGCGGTTACCGCGTCGGGCGAAGATGCTCGCCGCGGTCGCGGCCCGCTCCCCGTGTCCGCACATCACCGTGATCGGATCGGGGTACGCGTCGGCGGCGTCGACCAGATTCGTGAGTTCGACATGACGAGCGCCGCGGAGATGGCCAGCGCGGTACTCGTTGTCTGATCGGACGTCGAGTACCGGTCCGTGCAGCGCGTCGACGGTTATCAACTCGAACGATGCCGTCGGCAGACCAGCGGCGATCCAGGTGTCGATGCCGCCGGCGAGTTCGCCGACGATGTGGTCATAGCCGATGTTCGCGCATTGCCGGACCAGCTCCGCCCGGTCTGTGCGGTCATCAGCGACGAACACGAGCGCGCGGTCGGGAGCAACCACGGCGCCGAGCGAACTCGCGAACGCGGGACGCAACACATCAGACAGCGCGCCGGGGACATGTGCCGCGGCATAAGCGGCCACCGGACGGACATCGATCAACTCGGCCCCAGCATCGAGGAGCCGTCGAAGCTCACTGACGGAAAGCTGCGCCAGCGGCGGTGTCGGTGCGGGCCCGAAACCGAGCCGGTTCCGTTCAGGTAGCCACGAGAAATACGCGGGCAACGATCCGAGACCACCGAGAAGAAGCCGGACGAAGTCGTCCTCGTCGACCGCCTGCAAGAGCGGGTTAGTGGCCCGCTCTCGCCCGATGGTGGTGATGCGGTCGTTCGCGCCCGGTGCCGAGCAGAACGAACCCGCACCATGCGTCGGATACACGGCGAGTTCGTCGGGCAGCACCAATAGCTGCTCATGCAGCGACCGCCACATCGCCTGTGCCAGATCTTCGGCATGTTCCGGTCCGAACAAATCGGGACGGCCCACGGTGCCGACCATCAACGACCCACCGGTGAACACCGCCAACGGTCGTCCGTTGTCGAGGAGCAGATACGCGAGGTGATCCGGCGTGTGCCCCGGGGTCGGCAGCGCACGCATCGTCAGCCCGCACAGGTCGACCTCGTCACCGGGCTTGAGTGGCCGATGAGCGATCTCGAGGCGTGCGCCCCGCGACGCGAAGAAGACCGCGCCACGACGAGATAACTCGGGACTCCCCGACACGTAGTCCGCGTGGGTATGGGTATCCGCGGTCCACGCCAGCCGCCAACCACGTCGCTCGATCATCTCGAGATACGCGTCAACGCAACGGAGCGGGTCAATCACCAACACCGTGCCATCGATCGCGACAACATGACCCGAATGGCCAAGCCCTTCGTCGACGACGCTAATGATCTCGATGCTCATGAAGTCAACCTCTGATCAGACGTGATCTGAACCGCTATGTCTTCGCATAGAAATCTGCACTGAACGCCTCGCGATTATCGCTAGGTTCCTTCGAGCACGATGTAGCCGAGGCAGGGCACGGCCTTGGCCATCTCGGTGCTGATATCTCAGTAGTTGAAGGTCAGTGCCCCGCCCTGTGTGAACTCATAGAGCGACGGCGCGCCTTTGACTTCGGCGCCCTGCACCCACACGGCCGATTCAAGATTGCGGGTCTTTACACATACTGGACACGCGAAGAAGCGGCCGCCCTTCTCCACGTATTCGGCGTGGAGGTCCTTGATCGACGGCGCGCCCGGCACTGAAAGTCCGTCGGAATAGGCTTCGGTCGCGATATGGATGCCGTCTTTGGTGAGCCACATGACGACCTGCTTGCCGGCCCGTAGCGCCTCGACCCCGAGTAGGTAACCAATTAACACTGCTTCGGGATCGTCGGCTCCGTGGGTTTGGCCGATCACGACCTTGTCGTCTGCTGCCATCTCATCTCCCGTTCTGTTCATTAGCGAAATATTTGTCTTGCCGGTTCATGCAACTACTCGACTGTGTCCCCTGCGTCATCGCGTTGTGGCTTGGTTCCTTCGAGCAGGATGTAACCGAGGTAGGGCACAGCCTTGGCCATGCGCGGCATGAGCCAGCGCATCTTGCGGAAGTTCGCCGGCCGGGAGACGACGCGGCCCATGATGGCGAGGCTGCGCGCCGCGCCTTCGTCGGCGAGAATGCCCCGCGGGGTCATCATCTCGAAGGGGCCGGACTCGGTGCTGATGTCGCTGAGCCCGGCGGCGCGATAGAGCTGGATCCAATCGTCGAGCGTGTCGAACTGCCGCCCCGGGCACACTTGACCGATAAACACCCCGCGGGCGGTGTCGGTGGGGGGCTCGCGCCAGCAGAACTCGGTGGCCAGTACTTTGCCGCCCGGACGTGTCACTCGCGTCAACTCGGCGGCGGCGCGGGCGCGGTCCACGAACATCGTCACGGATTCGACGGTGACGCGATGGCCGATCCCGGCGGCGGTGACGTTCGCTTGCGCGCGTTGGATCATCAACGGTTCGATATCGACTGCGGTCACCGTTGCGCCGTGCCGGCGGGCGATTCCGATCGCGGTGGTCCCTACTCCGCAGCCCACGTCGAGCACCCGATCGGTGTTGTGTATACCGGCACGGTGTAGTAGCGCATCGGTGGAGGCGCGGCCGCCGGGATGGATCACTCGTTTGCCGATCGTGGCCATGAACTTGTACGGGTCGAGTGCGGCAATCTCGGCCGCCGCGAGTTTCGTAGTCTGCACTTCGGCCCCCCACCCCCCTAGCCATTCAAGCAATCACTTGACTATGTCCCCCTCGCCCGTCTATTGTCAAGTGATCGCTCGAATACTTGTGGAGGGGTCGGGATGGGTGACCGGATCGCTAAGAATGCGCTCTTCGACGGATTCGCGGCGGTCGCCAAGGCGCTGTCCGCCGGACGGCGAGCAGAGCTCGTGGACGTGCTCGCGCAAGGCGAGCGCACCGTAGAAGCCCTGGCAGTCGAGATCAACCAAAGCGTCGCCAACACCTCGCAGCACCTCCAAGTTCTGGCCCGCGCCGGCCTGGTGACCACCCGCCGCGACGGCACTCGCATCCACTATCGGTTAGCCAGCGACACCGTCGGCGAACTGTGGGCGGCGATGCGGACGGTAGCGGCGGAGCGACTCGCCGGCTTCGAAGACCTCGTCGACGCGTACATCGGTGACCGCCGCGGTCTCGAGCCCATCGCGCGAGCGGAGCTTGTACGACGTCTGCGCGATCCGGCCACCGTCGTCGTTGATGTGCGACCGGCGGCCGAATATGAATCGGGGCACATCGCAGGAGCACAGTCGGTGCCGTTCAGCGAACTGCGACGACGACTGCGCGGCATACCGAAGGACCGAGAGGTGGTGGCGTACTGCCGGGGTCCGTTCTGTGTCTACGCCGACGACGCGGTGCGGCTGTTGCGCCGCCGCGGCTACCAAGCCCGCCGCCTCGAAGATGGCTTCCCCGAATGGCGCCGCGCCGGTTTCCCGGTGACGACTGCACCCGAGCCAAAGGAGAAACTCGCATGACCGCGGAACTTGTCGTCGATGCCGACCAACTCCGCGCCGAAGTCCGCGACAAATACCGCGACGTTGCGCTCGCGCCCGACGCCGAACACCACTTCCACACCGGGCGTCGCCTCGCCGCGCTACTCGGCTATGACCGCCTCGTCGTCGACGCCTTACCGGACCGGGCGGTCGAATCCTTCGCCGGTGTCGCCAACCCCTTCAGCCTCCGTGTCATCCAACCCGGCGAGCGCGTCGTCGACGTCGGATCCGGTGCCGGATTCGACAGCCTCGTCGCCGCGCACCACGTCGGAGCCAGCGGCCAAGTCATCGGGATCGACATGACCCCGGAGATGCTCGCCAAATCGCGGACCACCGCGACCTTGTTGGGATTGAACAACGTCGAGTTCCGAGACGGCCTCGCCGAAGCCTTACCGGTCGACGACGAGTCCGCCGACGTGGTCATCTCCAACGGAGTATTCAACCTTTGCGCCGACAAACGCGCCGTGTTCACCGAAGTGTTCCGGGTGCTGCGCCACGGCGGCACGCTGCAGTTCGCCGACATCGCCAATGGCCGACCGGTACCACCCGACGCACTACGCCAAATCGACCTCTGGACCGGTTGAATCGCCGGCGGCCTACCGTGCGCAGGCTGGCAACAAATGCTCCAAAACATCGGCTTCACCAACGTCGTCATCGGGCCGCCCGTCGACACCTTCAGCGGAGCACCCGGCGAAGCCAAAGCCCGCGCCTTCCAGGTGTACGGCCACGCCTTCCTTGCCCGCAAGCCATAGCCGACGGCGGCCCCGAGCCTGAGGTCGGTGCCTATGACAAACGTTCCCGGTAGGCGATGTTCGCGCTATCGCGAGCAACAGTACGTCGCGACGGCAAGTCGCGGACGCCAGAGCTGCCAGCGATCCGCACCTTCCGCGGCGAGCCAGACCATTGAAGTTCTGTGCTACCTCACACGGCACACAAACGCGGGCCACAACGACAGCCTTTCGCGTCGCTGCACGAGCGACCGGACACGAGAAATACCCTACGACGAGGGTAAACGTTGTAAATATGGCAACGACCGGTGGGCGCTAAGGGACTCGAACCCACGACTCGTGCTTGCCGAGTCGGGAACCGCGTTTCACGGTGGTTCGCTCGTGTTTACGGTCTGCGTCAACTCGGTGAGTGGTTCCGCTGGTGGGTGGCGAAGTCCGCAGTTGTTCGGCCGTTGGGCTTCATCGGTGGCTACATGCCGACCCGACGATGTGAGCGGCGACGAGGACGGGCCGCGTGGTCTATGTAGGGACCGCAGAAGTGAACGCGTCGGATTCGGGCCCGATGCGGTTTGCCGTCGCGGCGAGCAGGTCGGCGTCAAAGCCGAAAACGCCGATGGCGTTTTGACCAACGATGGCAGCGATCTCGTTGAGCGCGACACCGGCGAAGCTCTCGCGCAACTTCGCTTGGGTATGTGGCCATGTGCCTTCGATGTGGGGGTAGTCGGATCCCCACATCATTTTCGACACGCCGATCTCGTGGCGACACGCGGCTTCGGGCGTGCCGAGGAACGACGCGCCGACGAAGCATTGACGGGCGAAGTACTGCGACGGTCGTGTCGGAAGCTGGCGTCGCAGGTGGCGGAACATGGCCATGTCGTAGAAGCGGTCGAGCTGTTGCAGCGTGTCGGGTATCCACGTCGAGCCCTGTTCGGTCATCACGAGGCGTAGGTTCGCGTGACGCTCGAACACGCCTGACCACACCAACAGCCACAGTGTGCGATGCGCGAACCATGAGATCTCGGTGAGGAAGATGCCGAGCGAACCGGGGAAGTCGCCATAGTTGGGTGTCCAGCCGGTATGGGTGTGCACCGGCAGCGCTTCGGCTTCGCAGACCGCCCATAGCCGCTCGTAGTACGGATCGTTGTACAGCGGGTTGTGACCGGTACCGCTCGGCAGGAGCACGCCGCCGAACACACCACGATCGCGCAAGGACTCGATCTCGCGCACGGTTGCATCGAGATCGTCGAACGTCACCAACGCCACACCGGCGCGCCGGCCTGGGGCTGCAGCGCAGAAGTCGGCCAACCATCGGTTGTAGGCGCGGCAGCCGGCCTGCCAGATGGCCGGATCCTGCTCGTATTGATAGGTCATGAGGCCGACATCGAACGGTGTGATGGTCTCGCCCCCTCCGCCCGGATAGACGATCTCGGCGGCCACGCCGTCAGCTTCGAGTTCTTCGAGCCGCCGCGCCGGATTCCATGCACCGTCGAGGCCGCCGGTCTTCACTGCGTCCAGCGCTTCGAAGTCGCCGCGTGCCTCGTCGCCGTAGATCGCCTCGCCCGTGTGCTGCGCCTTGCGGCGCGCCCGCCCGGCGGTGTCCGCGAGCCACACGTCGAAGTGGTCGCGGAAGGCGGGATCGACGTAGTCGCGAAGGAGCGACGGATGCGGGCTCGCGTGACAATCAGCGGACACGACCACCAAACGACCGGCCAACGATGACCTCCTCGCCTTGATCCTGTCGTCATATCTTGGCCCCAGTCTCACACTTTGCTCACATTCGAGCTGCACAGTTGGTCACTGAGCCGCCGAGCAACGCGCTCGAGGCAGAGTCGAATGGAGCCCACCATGAACCAGAACCGCTTCCGCAAGTCCATCGCTGGCCTTGTCCTCGCCGGTGGCCTCGTCGCGGGCAGCGCCGGGATCGCCGCCGCCCAAACGGCCAACCCGGCCGCCGCGCCCGCGTCACAGGAGCAGCGCTGCCTGAAAGCAGAGGC
>JBDSMH010000166.1:0-61383 GCA_039915945.1 Acidimicrobiales bacterium
CGGTGTCCAACCTCATCAACAACGACGCATCGGTGCAGCACTTCCTGGCGCTGGGCGATCTGCAGTACCCCAACGGAGAGCTGGCCAACTTCCAGACCGTGTACGAAGCGAGCTACGGGCGGTTCAAGGCCAAGACCAAACCGGCACCCGGTAATCACGAGTACAACACCACCAACGCCACCGGCTACTACACCTACTTCGGCGCGCTGGCCGGTGACCCCACCAAGGGGTACTACAGCTTCGACGTCGACTCCACGTGGCACATCGTGGCGCTCAACTCCAACTGCACAGTCATCTCCTGTGCCGTCGGTTCGGCGCAGGAACAATGGCTGCGCGCCGACCTCGCGGCGAGCACCCGTCCCTGCACGATCGCGTACTGGCACCATCCCCGCGTCGCGTCGGCCAGCCGCGGTGACCGATGTCGATCCGCTGTGGCGGGCCGTGGCCGACGACGGCGGCGAGCTCGTGCTCGCCGGGCACGAGCACGTCTACGAATGGTTTGCCCCGTTGAACGCCGCCGGGACTGCGGACGCCAATGGTGTTCGCTCGTTCATCGTGGGTACCGGCGGCAACAGCATGGGTTCCTTCGGTACCACCCATGCCAACAGCCTGGTGCGCCTGCGTGCGTTCGGCGTCATGAAGCTCACCCTTTCGAACAACGCCTACTCGTGGCAGATCGTCAACGAAAGCGGTGCGGTCATCGACAGCGGCACCGGCACCTGCCACTGACCATGCCGGCCCCGCGCCTGCACTGCCGCGCGGCGATCGCTCGGTAAGAATCGCCTGATCCGTTCCGCCTCGCCGTCGACATCTCGCCTATTCGGGCTCGACATCGCTCGTGCGATCGCGATGCTCGGCATGTTCCTCAGCCACTACGGCGCGCACATCTTGGATCGGCCCCAGCGAGACTGGCCGAGCAGCGTCGTGCGCTTCGTCGATGGCCGTGCCATGCCGCTGTTCGTGATGCTGAGCGGCGCAGGGTGCGTGTTCATCTGTCGTTACCCCGGCGCGTGGGTACGCGTGTTGTCACGCGCCGTGTTGCTCTTGCTGGCGGGCCTCTGGCTCGAGGGCGGTCTCGTCGCGGTGATCCTGCACTTCTACGCGATCTACCTCATCGTCGGGCTACTCGTCGTACGCCTACCGAAGGTGTGGATGCTCGTGCTCGCACTGGCCGCAGCGATCGCGGGCGCGTGGATTCGCATCTACGCGTTCGACGACTTGCCGAAGCCCTGGGTCATGACCAACGACTCGTGGTGGAGCGCGCTGCCCCATCTGGGACATCCGCGCCTACTGCTCTCGCACCTGATGTTCAGCGGTATCTACGCCGCGTTGCCCACGCTGGCGTTCTTCTTCGTCGGCATGTGGGTCGCGCGACTCGATCTGCGGGCGCGCCGCGTCGTCAACTCCCTCATGGTCGGTGGCCTCGTACTGGCAATCATCGGCTACGGCATCGGTTGGAGCACCGACGATCATCGGGACCGACTCACCGCGGTCAGCACCTCGCCGTGGCGGTGGCTGAGTGCCGCCGGCCATTCACAGATGCCGGCCTGGATCATCGGCGCGACCGGATTGGGGCTGGCCGTCATCGGTGCCTGCTTGTGGCTGAGCCGGCACTTTCCGCGAGCTACCTGGCGCCTCGCCTACACGGGTCAGTTGGCGCTCACCTTCTATATCGTCCACGTCTTTCTGCTGCGCCGAGGCTTACGCCACTGGCCGTGGCGGATGTCGCCGCCCACGATGCTCGCAACCATCGTCGGGCTCTACGTGGCCTTCGCGCTGGTCGCGAACCTATGGCGGGCAAAGATGGACCACGGTCCCGCCGAGGCCATCCTTCGCATCGGTGACACGTTGTTCCGCAGAAGCGCATCTCGGAGCGGCGATTCACGTAGGGTCGAACGACTCAGTGACCGCGTCCAACCGCCGCGGTAGACATGCCCCATTCGAATGGTGACGAAGTGAGTCTTTGGCAGACGCTGGAGCGCATAGGCGAATCGCGAGATCGGCTGCTCGACGCGCCTCCTGACGACGACGCCGTCGATGCCGTCGCCGAAGAAATCGAGAAGCGGCTCGACGATCTCGAACAACGAACAACTGACCTCTCGACGTCCATTGCATTGCTGGGCGACACGAACGCGGGCAAGAGCACACTCATCAACGCGCTGATGGGCGGCAGTGTCCTGCCGAAATCGGGCGTCGGTGTCGGCACCGCGTCGATGACGAGTCTCACCTATCGACCCGGCGACACCTTCTCCGCCGAAGTGCAATTCGCGACGCGCGGCGAGTTGACACAACAGTGCATGTTCCTGCTCGACAACCAGTCCCTCGATGCTGCCGATGGTGGCGTCGACATGGAGTTCGTCGAGATGCTCGATGCCGTCGGTCGCCGCCTCGGCCGCATCTACGGCGAATCACTGGCACCGTTCCTCGCATCCGGTCAGCTGGCGATGCTGCGCGAGGAACCCGATGTCGCGGCCGCACTCGCCGAAGGACGGCGCACCATCGAAGCCGACACCGCCGCCGATCTACGCACGCAACTCGTCGACTACGTGGACTCCAGCGGATCCTCGGCACAGATCGTCAAGCATGTCGCGATCAGAGGCCCCTTCGATGCGCTGCGCTCCGGCGCGACCGTGATCGACCTACCGGGCCTCAACGATCCCGACGCGCACCGCACCGCAGTGACCCAGGTGCACGTGGCCCGAGCCGACCTCGTGTGGATCGTGTTCCCGATCGACGTCGGCGTCGCCCGATCGTTGATACGAGCCATTCAGACGATGCTGCCGCTGCACGAACTGCTGCTCGAAGGCCGTTCCTCACGGCTGGCATTCGTGGTCACCAAGTGCGACCACGTCGATGTCGACGACGCCCGCAAGGTGGGTGTTGATCCGACGAGCGATCTCGACGGTTTCCTCGATGCCCGGCGGCAACTGGTCGAGCGTGATCTGCGCGACAAGCTCGACTTGCTGGTGCGTCCGTTGCGCCAACAGTTGGGCGATGTCGCCGGCGAAGCAATCGCCCGTCTCCAGTCCGCGCCGATCTATTTCGTGAGTGGCCTCGACCACCTCAAGCTCACCGGCCACGAGTCCGGCACACCGACCTTTCCCGACGTCGACCTGACGCAGGTCTCCGAATTGACCCAACAGCTCGAGCGCATCGGCGCGCAACGGACCTCGATCGACGCACTCACCGAACTGTCGCGCGACCTCGATCTCGTGGACAGCGCCATCAACGACTTGTTGGCCGGTGATCTGGCCGCCGAGGACGAGACCGACGTCGAGAACGCCGACGACATCGCCATCGAACGGTTCATGGACGGCATCGAGCCCGCCGTTGCTGCCTTCACCCAGGACATCGGGTCGGCGCTCGACGAGTTGATGGCGGCCGCCGACGATGTCGCAGATGTGTCGTTCACGGCGGTCGACGACATCGTCGAGAAGTGGTCGCAGCTCTCCCCCAAAACGTTGCTGGCAACGGTGCAGCGCGACGGTCTGTTCGTGGGCCACGGCGGCGCCCGTCACGATATGAACGCCGACGTCGCCGAGTCGTTCTTGGTGGCTCTGTACCCCGCATGGTCCTCGTTCTTCGAAGAGACACTGCCTTCGCTCATCCGTCAGTTGCAGGGTCAGCTCGTGACCGAGACCGATCGCGCGCTCACCGATCTCGGCGCGACGGAGTCCATCGCACAAGCTGTGCACTCACGGTTCTTCGAACGCGAGGCCATTGCGCTCATCGAACGCGAACGAGTCGAAATCATCGGCGCTGTGATCGAGGCACTGCGCGAAGAGCTACGGGACGACTACCGATCGCTGTTGCAGGCCGACGAGCCGTTGACCAAGCAACAGATCGTGCAAGAAGTCGCCGCCGGCGTCATCGAAAAGCAGAGCGCTCTGCGCGATGCGGTGACCGACGAACTCGATACGTGGCTGAGTGATCTCGCCGAGAACCTCGGCGAACTGGTGCACGACGAAATCGCGTCGCGTGGTGATCGCCTGCGTCAGGTCACTCGACCGGGCTGATCTCGACGGCGAAGCCCGACTGCGTCACCATGCCCGACAGCGCGTCGGTGGTGCCGATGGCGCCCGTCGTGAGCATCGACACGTTCTGGTCGCGCAAGCCGTGCGGGATCGACACCGAACCCGCCACGACGTCGTCGGTGATGCGGGCTTTCGCCCGGATGCTGCCCGTGGCCGTCGCGACGACCACCGTCGATCCGTCGACGATGGCCGCGGCATCGATCGGATTGATCCACACCTCGGCATCGGACGGGCCGCGCGCCACATCGCGCAACGCCGAGTTCATCCGGCGCATGGCCCGGCGCGGGATGCCGACCAACGGCGCGGGCTCGGTCGTCGCCCAGCGCGCGAACTGTGCGACCAACGGTGCCGGCGCTACCTGCCATCGCCCGCCCGGCAGTATCCGTTCGTGCACCCACCCCTTGCTGCGGGGCGGGTCCGCCACGAACACACCGGGTTGCGCCAGCGCCGGGATGCGGCGTTCGTAGCGCTCCATCGGATCAGCGGTTCGCTCCAGCCCGAACCGCTCGCCCAGGTCCTGCAGGATGTCGATCAGCCGGCGCCGCTCGAAGATGGGCTCGACGACCGCGGCAGTGCGTTGCGCGCTGACGATCGACGGGAAGCGATCGGTGAACCACGAGACGTCGTCGCGTTCCAGTTGACCGGCGATCGGCAACACATGCGTGGCGAGCGCCACGGTCTCACTTTCGATCACGTCGGCGGCCGCGAGTACGTCGAGTCGGGAGAACGCCGCCGCAAGACGATGCGCGTCGGGCAGCGATGTGATCGGGTTGCCGCCGATCACCAGCAACGCTCGCACACGACCCGACTCGATCTCGTCGGCCAGCGCCGCGGACGGACGCTCGCCGTAGCGCGCCGGCAGATCGGGCCGGCTCGGCGCACTGGCGGCAGGCTTGGCAGGCGCGGCAGGGCCCGAGCGGCCCTTGTCCGAGCGGGAAACACTGTCGAGTTGGGTGAACGCGCCGGGATTGAACCAGGCGCCGCCCGATTGTTCGAGCGATCCGGTGATGATCTGGATCGCCCACGCCAACCACTCGGTGATGTTGGCTTCAGCCGCCATCGTGCAGCCCGTGCCCGTCACCACCGCGACCCTGCGGGCGCCGCGAATCGCCGCCACGAGCGCGTCGAGATCGTCGACCGACAAACCGGTGCGCGCCGCGGCGAGCGGGGCGGTCCACGGGGCCACCGCGGCGCGTAGGTCGTCAAGGCCTTCGACATGCCGCGCCACATACTCGTGGTCGACGCCGTCGTCGAGCAGCGCGCGCACGACATACGCGAGCAACGCCGGGTCGGCGCCCGCGCGGATCGCGAGGTGGCGCGTCGCCAACCGTGCACTCTCGCTGCGCCGCGGATCGACCACCCACAACCCGTGCTCGCGCGCGATGCGGCGAAGCGCCACGACGGGGTCGACCACCGAGCCGGCGTGACCGTGCGAGATCACCGGGTTGGTGCCGATCAACACCGTGAGACCGGCATCGTCGGTGTCGATCATCGGCATCAAGCTCGCATTGCCCGACATCAACTCGGCCACGACGAGTCGCGCGATCGCGTCGACGGTCGTCGCCGAGTATCGGCTACGCGACCCGATGTGGCGCATGAACTGATCGGCGCGCGTGCGGCCCAACGCGTCCATCCACGACCACGTGCCGTGGTACGCGGCCACCGCATCGGGGCCCGACTCGTCGATGATGCGGGCGAGGCTCGACGCGAGATCGTCGATCATCTCCGGCCAGGACGAAGCACTGCCGCGGATCACCGGATGGTCGAGGCGATGCGGATGATGGTGGAACTCCGGGAGCGCCCGACCCTTGGGGCAGCAATAGCCGAGGGTGACGGGATGATCGCGATCGCCGCGCGCCTCGAGCACCGTCGAACCGTCGGTGCGCACGACGAGCCCGCACAGCACCGGGCAGATGCGGCAGAACGTTCGATGCTCCGTGATCACATCGATAGTGTCTCATCAATGAGGTTCTGCATACCGTTTCCCTTCTTTCCGGCGTCGCATCTGCTCGCGATGGCCTCGGCGGCCGAAGATGCGGGCTTCGATACCGTCGCCAAGTCAGACGCCGTGTTCTTCCCCGAGCACATCTCGGCGAAATACCACGGCTCGCCCGACGGCAATCGCTATTGGCCTCCCGACACGCCGTCGGTCGATCCTTTCGTGGCGTTGGCTGCCATCGGGGCGGTCACCACGCGCATCAACCTCACGACCAACGTCGTCAAGTTGCCGATCCGTGACCCGCTGCTCGTGGCCAAGCAGGTCGCCTCGCTGGCAGTGATGTGCGACGAGCGGGTCTCGCTCGGCGTCGGGTTGTCGTGGGTGCCCGAGGAGTTCACGTTCACGCGCACCGACTGGGCCACACGTGCCGCGCGCTTCGAGGAGATGATCGAGATACTGCGCCTCGCGTGCGGCGGCGGTGGCCCTCACTGGATCGAGCACCACGGTCCTCACTATCAGTTCGAACGGTTGATGATCAGCCCGTCGCCACAGCTACCGGTGCCGATCATCATCGGTGGTCATTCCGACGCCGCGATCCGCCGGGCCGCTCGCATCGCCGATGGTTGGGTCGGTGGGCGGCTCACCGTCGACGAGCTCGTCGCGGCGGCCGCTTCGCTCGCCCGCTACCGCCTCGAGTTCGGCACCGACGCCCGCCCGTTCGAGATCGCCGGACAGATCGTGCAAAAGCCCGACGCCGGAGTCATCGCCACCCTCGAAGAGGCGGGTCTCACCGAGCTCCAGGTATTGCCGTGGCTGCACTACGGCGGCGAGGCCGACGACCTCGACGCTCGGGTGGATTCGCTCTATCGCTTTGCCGACGAGTTCATCACCAACCGCTGAGAGGACCCTCCATGAGCCAGGCCCAACCTCGCGAGATCCCGAGCGAGGCCGAAGTCTTCGGTTGGTTCGACACACTGTCGAATTGGGGCCGATGGGGCGACGACGATCAGCTCGGCACCCTCAATCACATCGAACCCGCGCACAAGGTCGCCGCAGCTCAGCTGATTCGCGATGGCCTGACGGTTTCGTGTGCGTTCGTGATCGAGACGCAGTATCCCGCAGGCAAGCAACAACGCTTCATGATCAAGACCGGCGAGCGGTTGCACGACCCCGACTTCCATCCGCACGGTTACAGCGAGTCCGATCGCGTCGCGACGGCCGGCGAGTACGTGGGCATCTGCTGCCATGGCATCGACGTCACGCACATCGACGCGCTGTCGCACATGTTCTTCGATCGCAAGATGTACAACGGCAAGCCGGCCGGCCTCGTCACCGCGGTCGATGGTGCACGACATCACGCCATGACGGCACTGCGCGACGGCATCGTCACCCGTGGCGTCTTGCTCGACATCCCCGCGCTACGGGGCATCGACTACCTCATGCCCGGCGACGCCGTGTTCCCCGACGACCTCGATGCCGCGGCGGCGCGTCAAGGGGTGACGATCGGGCGGGGCGACGTCGTGTTGTTGCGCACGGGCAACGGCCATCGTCGAGCGCCCGAAGCCGACGCCGCGGGCCACTGGCGGCAATACCCCGCGTGGCACCCGGCGTGCCTGCCGTGGTTGTCCGAACGCGAGGTGGCCGCCATCGGCCATGACGGGCCGCAAGATCTCGTACCCGCGCCGTATCCCAACCTGCACGTGCCCATGCACGCCATCGGCATCGTCGCGATGGGCCTGTGGCTCATCGACAACCTCGATCTCGAGACCTTGTCGGCCACCTGCGCGCGGCTCGGGCGCTTCGACTTCTGCTTCATGCTGAGCGCGATGTTGATGCAGGGCGCCACCGGCGCACCGGTCAACCCGCTGGCGTTGTTTTGAGCGGTGCCGACGGCGTGAAGCGCACCGGCATCGCCTCGAAGCCGACGATGAAGTTCGACGGACGAACCGGCAGCGGATCTTCACTCGCGAGTTCGAGATCGGGCAGTCGGGCGAGCAGTCGCTCGAACATCACCTTGAGCTCGACGCGCGCGAGCGCGTTGCCCAGGCAGAAATGTGCGCCGAACCCGAACGCGAGGTGATGATTCGGGTCGCGGGCAATGTCGAAGGCGAAGGGATCAGCAAAGACGGCCTCGTCGCGGTTGGCGGATTCGTACATCAGCAACACTTGATCGCCTTCGTGCAATTGGTGGTCACCGAACCGCACGTCGCGGGTGACCGCGCGATTCATGTTCTTGATCGGCGACACCCACCGCAACATCTCTTCGACGGCGGTCTCGATGTGACCGTCGAAGTTGGCGCTCAGCTTGCGCCGTTGCTCGGGATGCGTGAGCAGCGCGTGCATGCCACCGGTGATCACGTGACGCGTGGTCTCGTCGCCGCCGATCAAGATCAACAGTGTCTCCATGACGAGCGATTCGTCGTCGAGCCCGTGACCGTCGACTTCGGCCTGCATCAGCACGCTCACCAAGTCGTCGCCCAGCCCGTTGGACCGACGGTCGGCGATGACCGACATCTGATACTCGCGAAATGCGATGCCGGCCTCGCGGGCTTTGAGCGCCGCTGACGGATTGTTCGACGTGGTGCCTTTCAACATGTCGTCGGACCACCGCAGCAGGTCGTCGTAGGAGCTCTGCTCGAAGCCCAACATGTTGCCGATGAGGATCAACGGCAGCGGCGCCGCAATGTCCCATACGAAATCGCACTCTCCGCGCTCGCAGATGCGGTCGATGATGCCGTCACAGATCTCGCGCACCTCGACCTCGTTGTCGCGCACGCGTCTCGGCGTGAAGCCGCGATTGACGAGCTTGCGTCGCTGTAAGTGCGCTGGGTCATCCATGTGGATCATCATCGGCAGCGGCTGGCCGTGCGGTCGATTGCCGTTGCGGGCGTTCGAGAACGAGGTCGTGTCCTTCGACGCCGCCAGCACGTCGGCGTGGCGGGTCAGCGCCCAGACGTCGTTCTTGGCATCGTGATACACCGGCGCGTTCTCGCGCATCCATGTCCAGTGTCGATGGGGATCGTCGGCGTAGAACTCACCGGCCAGCAGATCGATCTCGGGGTGCACGGGATGTAGGGCCATGCGTGAACGCTAGCGGTCGAGCCCCGGTGGGGGCGGCGGCGATGACCGTCGGATCGGCGAACTACTCCTGCGCGATCTCGTTGGACAGCAGGCCGACGTCGCTGATCTCGACTTCGATCGTGTCACCGGGTTGCATGAACACCGCCGGGTCGCGGGCGACGCCGACGCCGCCGGGTGTACCCGTGGCGATGATGTCGCCGGGGCGCAGCTCGGTGAACTCGGAGAGGTAGCTGATGATTTCGGGCACGTCGAAGATCAGCAGATCGGTCGTCGAATGCTGCATGATCTCGCCGTTGAGCCGCGTGGTGAGTGTCAACGCCGACGGGTCGTAGATCTCGTCGGCGGTGACGAGCCACGGACCGAAACTGCCGCTGCGATCGAAGTTCTTTCCGGCGGTGAATTGCGATGTGTGTCGCTGGTAGTCACGAACGCTGCCGTCGTTGAAGCAGCTGTACCCGGCGACGTGTTCGAGGGCATGCTCTCGCGGAATGCGACGACCCGGCCGGCCGATGACGACGGCGAGCTCGCCCTCGTAGTCGAATCGGTCGCTGGCGAGGGGCCGCAACAGCGGCGACGCGTGACCGACCAGTGACGACGGAAACCGCACGAACACCGTCGGATGATCAGAGGCATCGCGGCCCATCTCTTCGCGGTGTGATCGGTAGTTGATGCCGATGCAGAAAATTCGTGGCCCGACAATCGGTGGCAACAGGCGTACATCGGCGATGGCGAATGTCTCGGCCGTCGCACTGGCGTCGTACAACTCCGCGAACGCGCCGGCGTGCACGATGGCGTCGAGATCGACATAGCGCTGACCGAGCGTGGCCGATGCATCGGCAACCGCGTCGCCGACCGCGACCCCGTAGCCACGCTGATTGCCTCGTTCGAATGACACGGCGCGCACGAAGTACTCCTCCAAGGTTGCTGGGTCTGGGTCTTCGGGCTGACGCCCTCAGTCGGTTGGCAGCAGCGTACGCGCCGCAGCGGCCGGGGTCAGCCGTCGCTGCACGACCTCGTCGAGCAGCGCGACACCCTGGGCGCTGGCCAGTCGTTCGTCGGTGGCGTCGGCGAACAGCGCCATCGCGTGGCTGCGCACTTCGTCGCGCAGACGGTGCGCCCGCCGGCGATCGAGCTCGCCGTGTTCGGTCATCCAGCCGCGGTGGCGTTCGATCGCCGCGGCCAACTCCGCAATGCCGTCACCCTCGGTGGCGGTGGTACTGACGATGGGGGCCCGCCAGCGCGACGGATCGTGCGCGGCAGGTCCGAGGTCGAGCATGTACTCGAGGTCGCGCCGAGCATCACTGGCGCCGGGACGGTCGGCTTTGTTGACGACAAAGATGTCGGCCAACTCGAGCAGCCCCGCCTTGTTGGCCTGGATGGCGTCGCCCCACCCCGGCGTGACCACGACCACCGTGGTATCGGCGGTGCCGACGACTTCGATCTCGACCTGACCGACACCGACGGTCTCGACCAGCACCAAATCGATGCCCGCCGCATCGAAGACGCGCAACATGCCCGGCGCCGCCAGCGACAGCCCGCCATGATGACCGCGCGTCGCCATCGACCGGATGAAGACCTGATCCGAGACGACACCGTCCATGCGGATGCGGTCGCCGAGGATCGCGCCGCCGGACAGCGGAGAGGTCGGATCGATGGCGAGCACCGCAACGCGTCGTCCGCCTTCGCTCAATGCCGCAGTCAGTCGTCCGGTCAGGGTCGACTTGCCGGCGCCCGGTGCGCCGGTCATCCCGACGACGAACGCGTTGCCCGCCCGCGGGTGCGCGAGCGTGGCCACTTCGTCGGCGGCCGCACCACCGCCTTCGACCATCGACAGCAGCCGCCCGAGCGCGCGCCGATCACCGTTGCCGGCCTGCTCGAGCAACGCCGCGGGCGGCGCGGTCGCACCTCTCACGCGGCGTCGATCGCGCCACGTACTGCGGTGACGAGATCTTCGGCGGAGGTGCCTGGTCCCAAGATGGTGGCGACGCCGAGCGCGTGCATCTTGGCGACGTCGACTTCGGGGACGATGCCGCCGACGATGACCGGGATGTCGAGACCAGCTGCCTTCACGGCGTCGACCATACGCGCGGCGAGCGTGAGATGCCCACCGTTGTGCATCGACAGCCCGATGGCATCGGCGTCTTCTTGTTCGGCGGCGGCGACGATCGACTCGGCAGTCTGACGTAGCCCGAGGTAGATGACTTCGAAGCCGGCATCGCGGAGCATGCGGGCAACGACCTTGAGGCCCCGGTCGTGTCCGTCGAGGCCGAGTTTGGCGAGGATGATCCGTTGACCCATCACACGGTCGCTTTCTCGGTGTACGAACCGAAGACGTCTTCGAGGGCGGCGACGATCTCGCCTTCGGTGGCGAGTGCCTGCACCGCCGCAATCAGGGCGGGCATCGTGTTGGCGGTCGCATCGGCGGCGACGACTCTGACGTGGTTCAGCGCGTCGCTCACGGCCTGCGCGTTGCGGCGTTTCTTGACTGCCGCAAGTCGTTCGAGTTGCACCGCTTCGGTCTCGGCGGGGATGTAGAGCGTGTCACCGCCGCCACCATCGCCGTCGGTGAAGGCGTTGACGCCGACGACGATGCGCCGGCCATTGTTGATCTGGCGTTCGAAGCGGTAGGCCGCATCGGCGATCTCGCCTTGGAAGTAGCCGTTCTCGATGCCGGCGTAGACACCTTCGAGCATCGAGCCGTCGCCGAGCTCGAGCAGATGTGCGAAGACCTCTTCGGCGCGCCGTTCCATTTCATCGGTCATCCATTCGACGAACGGTGCACCACCCAACGGGTCGGCGACGTTGGCGACGCCGGTCTCGTGAGCGATGATCTGCTGCGTGCGCAGCGCGATGCGCGCCGCCTTTTCGGTCGGTAGTGCCAGCGCCTCGTCGAACGCGTCGGTGTGCAGCGACTGCGTCCCCCCGAGCACCGCCGCCAGTGCCTGCAGCGCGACACGGGCGATGTTGATCTCTGACTGCTGCGCAGTGAGTGACACCCCCGCGGTCTGCGTATGAAAGCGCAGGCGGTGCGAACGTTCGTCCGTGGCGCCGTAGTGCTCTTTCATCCATCGTGCCCAGATGCGACGCGCCGCGCGGAACTTGCCGATCTCTTCGAAGAAGTCGAGATGGCTGTTGAAGAAGAACGACAGCCGCGGCACGAACTCGTCGATGTCGAGCCCCGCCGCGCAGGCGGCTTCGACATAGGCGAACCCGTTGGCCAACGTGAACGCGAGCTCTTGCGCCGCAGTCGAGCCGGCCTCGCGGATGTGATAGCCGCTGACCGACACGCTGTTCCACTTCGGCATCTCGGCCGTCGTGAAGCGCATCAAGTCGGTCACCAACCGCACCGATGGTCGCGGCGGGAAGATGAACTCCTTTTGCGCCTGGTACTCCTTGAAGATGTCGTTCTGGATCGTGCCGCCGAGCGCCGCTCGTGCAATGCCGCGCTGCTCGGCAACCGCGATGTACATAGCCATGACAACCGACGCCGGGCCGTTGATGGTCATCGACGTCGTGACCGTGGCGAGATCGATGTCGCGGAACAAGTCGTCCATGTCGGCCAAGGTGTCGATGGCGACGCCAGCCTTGCCCACCTCACCGACCGCCCACGGATGATCCGAATCGCGCCCCATCAACGTCGGCATGTCGAACGCGGTCGACAACCCCGTGCCACCGGCGCGCAACAATTCTTTGAACCGCGCGTTGGTGTCCTCGGCGGTACCGAAACCGGCGAACATGCGCATCGTCCACAACTGCGATCGATACATCGTGGGATGGATGCCACGGGTGTACGGATACTCGCCCGGCAACGGACCATCGCCATAGACCGCCGCAACCGGCACGCCCGAGATGGTCTCGAAGAGTTGTTCGGGGTCGTCCGGCATCGGTTCAGTATGCCAAATACTTGGAAATCCAACTATCGGTTCTGCAATTGTTGTTGCGATCTGTACCTTTGCCCGCGGGTAACCTGCGGCCGTGCCCTTATCGTTCGACCCTCTCGACGAGGCGAGACGCCAGTGGACGAGCCACGGATGGGGCGCTCTCGAAGCCATGAGCGCCGCCACTGCCATCACGCGGGCCAACCAACTGGTGCTCGCCGGTATCGATCGGGTGCTGCGGCCATACGGGCTGACGTTTTCCCGCTACGAAGCGCTCGTGTTGTTGACGTTCACCCGCACCGGGTCGCTGCCGCTCGGCAAGATGGGGGAGCGGCTGATGGTGCACCCGACGAGCATCACCAACACGATCGATCGCCTCGAGCGTCAGGGATACGTGCGCCGGGTGCCGCATCCATCAGATCGACGCGCAGTGCTGGCCGAGATCACCGACGACGGCCGCGGGGTGGTCAAAGAAGCAACCGACGCGCTCGTGTCCGCTGAGTTCGCGGTGCCCGATCTCGGCGACAATCTCGTCGAGCGTCTCGCGGACTCGCTGCGGCGAGCGCGTGAACCCGGAGACAACAAGTAGTAACAGGGGGGATTCGATGGACGGGTCGGTTTCGACATGGTTGGCCCATCGCACGTGGTACGCCGTCGCGCTGTCGTCCGACATCGACGATGGACGCGTGCACGGTGCAGATTTCTTCGGCCACCGGTTGGTCGTGTACCGCGACACGAATGGCACGGCGATCGTGCTCGGCGGTCAGTGCCCGCACATGGGAGCCGATCTGTCGCTCGGTGCGATCGTCGGCGACGACATCCAGTGCATGTTCCATCACTTCTGCTTCGGGCGCGATGGCATGTGCACCGACATCCCTTCGAACGATCGCATCCCTTCGAGCGCGCGCGTTCCGACGTTTCCGGCACGGGAGCGTTGGGGTGCCATCTGGGTGTTCAACGGCGACGAGGCCGAAGGTGAACCGCCGGGCATCCGCGACTACGACGATGCCACGCTCGCGTTTCGGGCCCGCCGCACCGATCTGTTTCCGGTCGAGCCCTGGGTCATCCTCGGCAACTCGTTCGACTTCCAGCACCTGCGCTACGTGCACGCGCTCGAGTTCGAAGATCCCGACGACATGGTGTGGTTCGAAGACGGGCGCGTGGAGTACGACGTCGACTTCTCGTCGCCGGCGTTCGGTCGCTTCCATCAACGCATCCGGGTGTGCGGCACCAACACCGTTTCGTACGTGACCACCGGTGCTGTCGATTCGATGGGGTTGTTCACCACCACACCGACATCGGTCGGCGGGCAGAGCTACTACTTCTCCGCGACGCCGCGGACCGGCAGCGCGGAGGAGATCGAAGAACGCCTCGCGTTCCAAGAGAAGCTCGCCGATGATCTGATGGTCGACGACATCCGCGCGTTCACCGGTATGCGCTTCACCGAGGGCTCGATGGTCGGCGCCGACCGCCATCTCGTGCGCTGGTTCCGCCACGCCCGCACCTATCCCCAATGCGACCTCGAGGCGACCTTCGCCAAACGGTGACTGGGCCGGGTCGGGTTCGCTACGTGTCGGTTCGGGTTGCCGATTTTCGGCGGATACGTCGTGAGATGGCTTCTGCGCGGGCGACGTCCGCCGGTGATGGATCGCCGATGTTTTTGAGAAGGTCGGCGAGGTACCGATCCGTCTCATCGAGGAGCTGTTGGCGGCGATCCTCATCACGCGCGTCGCCCGGTTTCATTGGCATTCGCTCAAACTAGGCCCTCGGCGACTGCGTCGGCGTATGGGGATCTCGTCTCTGGAGTAACGAACGTTTGCGACGTTTGTCGGGTAGCACATCGGTCGTCACGAACGCGTCGCCGCTAGAGCTTGCCCTTGAGTCCTTCGGTGCGGCCGGTCAGCGTCTGGCGCAAGCGTTGTGCGTCGGCGGTGATCGTTGCGGTGTCGATCAGCGAGGTGGCCTTGCTCGTCAGGAACTTTTCGACATTTGCCAGCGCGGTGAGTGCCCGGCCCCCGACCATGAGGTCGTCGTAGATCTTGCGGTATTCCTGCAAATAAACCTGCTGGAACTTTGCCGACGCGAGGAAGCGTGTCTTCAACAGGTTGCCGCCGAGACCGCCGGGTATCGCGCCGCCACCACCCGGCGGTATCGCGCCGCCACCCGGGACCGCAGTACCGCCGATACGCGCGCCCGCGCCACCGAAGCCGCCGGCGTCGAGCGGCCCCTGCGTGAGCGTGCCGGACAGCGACAGGTTGACATCCCACGAGATGATCGTGAAAAGTTTGGTCTCGAGGTTGTACCAGAGATACGAGTTCTGGCCGGGGCCACTCATGTCGTCGAAGTCCAACAAAAGGTTGTGCAACGCGACGTAGCGCGCGAGCGAGGCCACGTCGACGTGCTTGTCGAGATCGGCCTCGAACTCGGCGTCGCTGGCGTCGGTGACCCATTTGAGCAACTTGATCACCGGCGCGAGGTCGTGTTCGTTCTTTTGCGTGATCTGGCGATACGCGTTGCTGTAGGCCAGCGGATCTTCGCCGAGATACTGGAAACGTCCCGTGCTGAGCGACTTGTAGAGCACGCCTTCATCATCGAAGTTGTCGCCGGCGAACTCGTCACCGGGTTGCTCGAGAACGAGACGCAGTGTCGGTTTGGTGCCGTTCACTGCGAACGACGAGTAGGCGGACCGTTCCGATGGTTCGCCCGCCATGGCAATGAGTTGCAGCGAGAGGACCTCGTTCAACGCAGTCGTCGGCGTGACACCGGCCGACGGTCGGACCGCGATCTCTTTTTGTCCTTGGTAGCGGCGATTCTTCACGAACTCGTCGAACTGGATCAGCCACGGCAGCTTTTCGGGTTGGTCGGTCGACACCGTGGTGGTCGTGCCACCGCCGATGGGGCCGCCCGGTACCGCGCCACCCTGTTGTTGCTGTTGCGGGATCGACGCCCCGGGCGGACGTGCTTGCCCACCACCGGGCGGCACTTGCCCACCACCCAGTTGTCCGCCACCCAGTTGACCTCCGCCGACAGGCGCACCACCGATCCCGCCCCCGCCTCCCAGCAGCGAGCGCAACGTCGAGTTGCCCTTCAAACGCAACCCGACCGATTCGATCTTGGTGCCGTCGATCGTGATGTCGGCTTCGATGTAGGTCTTGGACCCGTCGGCCCGAAACGCCGCCAGCATGCGGGTGTAGTCGGCCGAGTCGAAGCGCACCTCGATCGTGTGGAGCACGTCGGCATCCCAAAGGTCGACGGTGCCATTGATGTTGTTCTTGTCGTTCGGCTGCTCGTTGGCGGTGCGATCGCTCGAGGTGACCGCGACCACGCGGGCGCTGCCGAAGAGGCCGACCAGTGCGACGAGACCGGCGACGTAGACCGCCACCAATTTCCAGTTTCGCCGCCACCGCAACGTGAACATCACACGCCCGCGATCAGAGGTCGGTACGGTCGTAGCCGGTGAGCACGCTGACCTTTTGGCCGCCGGTGCGCTCTTGCAACGCAGTGAGCAACACAGTTGGCCGCGTGTCGGACTTGAGCTTGACGCTGTAGAGCAACTCGATGAGGGCGCCGCCTCGTATCGACTCCGCGCTCACGAGATCGTGACGCGACGCGAGTCGCACGAAGACATCGTCGAGCAGCGAGGTGTAGTCGGTGTCGGGCGGTACTTGCACCTTGACGAGTTGGCTCTGCACGTCGAGCTTGAACCAGTCGAACCGGTCCATGATGATGATGACGCCACAGATGACGGCGGTGGCCACCGCAGCCAACGCGTAGAACCGCGTGCCCGCCGCCATGCCGATCGCCATGGCCAGGAAGATGAAGCCGACGTCGCGCGTCTCTTTGACTGCGTTGCGGAAGCGGACGATCGACAGCGCGCCGACCAACGAGAAGGCGCGGGCGATGTTGGATCCGACGATGAGCATCACCAGGGAGACGACCATGCCCATGAGTACGAGGGTCTGCACATAGCTCTGGCTGTAGGAGATGCCTCGATGGGTCATTCGGTAGGTGAACCCGACGACCGCGCAGAGCACGAACGACAGCACCATGGCCATCGTGATGTCGGCAACGCTGAACGTGCCCGTCAGGTCTTCGAAGCCATCGAAGATCGCTTGCGCGAACGTCATGATCCGGACTCCATTTCGTAGAGGTCTTCGTCAAGAGAATGGAACAGCGACCGCGGCTTGCCGTCGAAGGCGTCGACGCTCTGGCAGTACTTGGACATCCGCACGAGTTGCAGGTTGTTGCGGGCGATGAGCTCGGTCAGCCAGTAGGGCACCCGCTCGTTGACCTTGACCTCCAGGACGCACAGGTCAGGGTGCACGATGAACCGGTGTTCGCCTTCGAGGGACAGGTCGAGGTCGCGATCGCGCGCCCGGATGCGGGAGTCGAAGGTGACCCGCAGGCCGGCATCCTCTTCACGGCCGACGAGCGCCTCGCGGACGTAGCCGATGGCCGTGCTCGGTCGCAGGGCGAAGTCGCTCACGAGGCGCTCGACCTCTTCGACGAGTGCGCTGTCGCCCGGCTCGCACCCGTCGATCTCGCGCCCCGCGCACAACGCGACGGCTTGGCTGTACCGCAGGCGGGCCCGTCGCTTCTGCGTGACCCGGTTGAGCCGCTGCTTGATCTCGACCCACACCGGCGTGTCGGGCGTCAACGTGTGCGATGGGCCGTAGTGGCGGATGCGGAGCTTGCGCCGGAACTTGATGCCGTCGATCTTTTCCCAGTAGCAGCGCAAGTCGTAGGTGTCGTAGTAGCGGCTCCAGAGGGGATAGCTACCGAGATCAGCGTGCGCATCGTGGTCGAGCCGCGCGCTCAGCTCAGGGCGCACCCGCGCCAGCACCCGTTGATCGACCAGGTACTTCAGCTCGTACCGGTTGAACGTGCGGATCGCCGCAAGGTCGCTCTGAACCACAAGCCCCCTCCTGGAATCGGCCACGGTACCAGGGCAAACATCCGGTGAACGGATGGTGAAGTTTAGAAACAGTTGAGAAAAACCGATCCGCCGGCGCGCCGTCCGCAGCCGCGTCGCGGTCAGCGACCGAGCACTGCGGGATTACCGGTCGACCACGACGAGTGCCAGCGGCGGTCGACGATGCGCCACCCTTCGGCGCGCCGCTCGAATTCGTCGTCGACCCAACCGGCCATCAAGAAGTGCGGATCGGGGGCCAACGAGAGCTTGACGTGTTGCGCTTGGAAGTACGCCCGTGCGGTCGCGTGATCGCCATCGACGGTGACGGCGGTGTTGGTCACCATGTGATGCGTGGCGTCGAGCTTGACCAACTCGGTCGCACACATCGCCTTGTACTGCGCCGGCGACATCAATGTGCCGCCGCTCGTGTGCAGCTTGGCGTCGGCAGTGAACACGTCGTCGAGGGCGTCGTAGTCGCGGGCGTCGAGCGCATAGGCGTAGTGGAAGAGCACCTGCTCGATGGCGACGACGTCAGCCGCCACCGCCACGGTCACTTGCTGCAGGCGACGCATCTGCACCCTCCCGATCGACACCGAGGTCGAAGCCTACGACTGCGCCGCCTTCGGAGTGATTGAACGCGAACGCCCGGCCGCCGTGCGCTGCCGCGATGTCGGCGACGATGGCGAGACCGAGTCCCGACCCGGGCTGGTTGCGGGCCGCGTCCGATCGGTAGAAGCGGTCGAAGACGTGGGCGATGTCGCTGACACTGATGCCCGGCCCGCGATCGCGTACCTCGACATGTCCGCCGCGGATCGTGACCTCGATCGGATAGCCGGTCGGATCGAACTTCGCCGCGTTGTCGAGCAGGTTGCGCACCGCGCGCTCGAGTGCCAGCGGGCGCCCGGTGAGGATGCCGTTGTCGCCGTCGATGAGAACGGCGCGGCCCGTACGCCGCTCGAGGCGGGCACCGGCGCGCTCGACGATGCGCTGTAGCGAGACGTCCTGCTGCGGTTCCTCGTCGCGACTGTCGGTCGCCAGCTCGACCAACTCGTTGAACAACGACGTGAGTTCGCCGAGTTCGCTGTCGAGATCGTCGATCGTGCTCTTGGTGGCTTCGGGAGTCATGCCACCACCGCGCTTGAGCAGCGCGACGTTGGTCCGCATGCTCGTCAACGGGGTGCGCAACTCGTGACCCGCGTCTTGTATGAGCTGTTGTTGCTGTTCGCGCGATCGGGTGAGTGCCGACAACATACCGTTGAAGGCAGCGGCCAAACGGCCCGCCTCGTCGCCGCGCTCGACGCCGACCGCCAAGTCGAGACGCCCCGTGGCGCCGACGTCTTCGACGGCTGCGGTGAGCCGCATCAACGACCGGGTCGAACGCCGGGCGATAACCCAACCGACGGCCGCGGCCGCGGCGCTGACGACGATGCTGAGCACCACATAGCGATTGCGCAAGGAGTTCAACAGGCTTTCGGTCGAGGTGAGCTCACGGGCGATCTGTAGGGCACCGCCTCCTGCGGCCGCGGTTGTCAGCATGCGATACGGCGTGCCGTCGACGCGGACCGTGCGCACGACCGAACCACCCTCGCGCGCGACTTCGATGTCGCCCGCACCGATCGGCAACGACACGAATCCGGTCGGCCCCACGACCTTGCCCTCGACATCGAGACGCTGCACGTTGTAGAGCTCGATGCGCGAACTCGGGAACGGCACCGGGCCGCCTCGGCTTTTCACATCGCCGAAACGGTCGATGGCCGGAGAGCCGCGGTCGAAACGCGAGTCGCGGTTCGCCACGTTTGCCGTTTCTTGCAGCGCCGCGTCGACCTCTTGGTTGAGGCGGTCACGAGTGGAGAGATAGCTGGTGACGCCGGCGGTAATCGTGGCTGCCGCGGCCAGCACGGACAGTGCCAGCGCGAAGCGCACCCGCAGGTTCACAGCTCACGCACCACGTAGCCCACACCACGCACAGTGTGGATCAGTCGGGGTTCGCCGGCATCTTCGGTCTTCAACCGGAGGTAGCGGATGTACACCGCGAGATTCTTGGAATCGGGGCCGAAGTCGAAGCCCCAGATGCGTTCGTAGATCGTCGTTTGATCGAGCACCACGCCGGCGTTGCGCACGAGGAGCTCCAAGAGATCGAACTCGGTCTTGGTGAGCTCCATCTCGCGATCGCCGCGCCACGACCGGCGGCCGAGCGGGTCCATGCTGAGGTCGGCGATGCGCAGAGTGGTGGACGGATCGTCTTCGCGTACTCGGCGCAACAGCGCCCGTATGCGGGCGAGTAGCTCGTCGAGGGCGAACGGCTTGGAGAGGTAGTCATCGGCGCCGGCGTCGAGACCGGACACACGGTCGGAGGTCTCGGTGCGCGCCGTCAGCATGAGGATCGGTGTGCGGTCGCCGCGTGCCCGCAGACGCCGGCACGCGGTGAGCCCGTCGAGATTGGGCATCATCACGTCGAGGAGAATGACGTCGGGTGAACTGGTCAACGCCGCCTCGAGCACGAGGGCGCCATCGACCACCGCTTGGACGTCGTAGCCCTCCAACTCGAATGCACGTACCAACGACTCGCGCGTCGCGCGATCGTCCTCGGCCATCAAGATGCGCGAGCGAGCGGGGGTGTTCACGCTCTTAGTCATAACCCAGCCGTCATAGAGCTGCACACTATCGTCGTTCATTTTCACCTGAATCTCACCGCTCCTGGTCACTCACAGTGTCGAGGAAGTCCGTGAGTTCTCGGTGCACGCGCGGTGGGAATCAGGTGAGAATACGGCGATGCGCCGTCCCGATCGCCCCCGGATCACCCCCACCACACAACAGCCGCCCAGCCTGACCACCGCGATGAACGCGCACAACGTGCGCGCGACGTTGGCCACCAACCCCACCGTCGCCTCCGGCATGGCCGCGATGGGGCGGGCGCTGCTGCAGGAGGGCACGATCCAGCCGAGGGCGCGCGAACTGGTGATCCTGCGCATGGGTTGGCTCTGCCAGTCGCGCTACGAGTTCGGTCAACACACCCTCATGGCGCGCACGGTCGGCATCACCGACGCGGAGATCCAACTGCTCACGCGCCCGCTCGAGCTCGGTTCGTGGAGCGCGTCGGACCGCGCGCTGCTCGAGATGGTCGACGACCTCTACCGCGACGACTGCGTGAGCGACGCCACGTGGGCCGACCTGCTCGCGCACTTCGACCACCACGCCATCTTGGAGTGCATGGCCGCCACGCTCTTCTATCGCATGGTCTCGGGCATCTTGAACAGCTGTGGCGTGGAGCTCGACGAAGGTGTTCCCGGTTGGCCACCCGTGCCTTCCGGCGCGGAGAGCACGGACTAGCTTCCCGAGCATGGATCTTGGTATCAGTGGTCGCGGCGCATTGGTCGCGGCGTCGTCCGCCGGGCTGGGCTTGGCTACCGCGCAAGCACTGGCCGCTGCCGGTTGTCGCGTGGTGATCTCGGGCCGCGACGAAGGACGGCTGCGGGTTGCCGCCGAATCCGTACCCGGCGCGACGCTGATCGTCGGCGACGTGTCCGACACCGCCGGCGCGACGCGGCTCGTCGACGAGGCCCGTGCCGCGCTCGGCACCATCGACATCCTCGTCACCAATGCCGGTGGACCGCCCGCGGGCAACTTCGCCTCGACACCCGTCGACGCGTATCAAGCCGCGCTCGATCTCAACCTCTTGTCGGTCGTTGCGATGTGCAAGGCCGCAGTGCCCGCCATGCAAGAACGTCAATGGGGTCGAGTCGTGGCCATCACGTCGATCGCGGTGAAGCAACCGATCGCGCATCTGATCCTTTCGAATACCGCACGCTCCGGTGCGACCGGTTTCCTGAAGACGTTGGCGCTCGAGGTTGCCGCCGACGGCGTCACGGTCAATTCGCTGTTGCCCGGTCTGCACGCGACCGACCGCCTGCGTCAGCTCTACGGCGACAGCATCGAGAGCGCCGAACGTTCGGTGCCGTCGCGCTCCTTCGGCGATCCCGCCGACTTCGGCCGCGTCGCCGCGTTCTTGTGTTCCGAACACGCCCGCTTCGTCACCGGCGTCGCGTTACAGGTCGACGGCGGCGCCTACCTCGGCCTGCTCTGAGCGAGCGTTCGTTCGTTGCACCACGAGGTGCGCCTTTCGGCCGATCTACCGTGTCAAGCTGGCGCGATGAGCATCGACGCAACGACACCCCCACCGTTCAATCCGTCGTCGTGCGCGGCGTGCCGTGTGCTCGATGCAAGTGACGGTACCGAGGATGGATCATTGTTCTCCAGCACCATCAGCGGTGTCCCGAACGAACATTGGCTTTGGCACACGCTGCGCCGAGCGGAGGACCGAACCGCTGATCGAATCACGATCTTCGCGGGCTCGATGCGATTCGTCTACATCCACGCGATCTGGTTCGCGGTCTGGGTGTTGGTCAACATCGGTCTCGCGGGTGCAGGCTGGGAGTTCGACGGCTTTCCGTTCGGCTTGTTGACGATGATCGTCAGCCTCGAAGCGATCTTCTTGGCGACGTTCGTGATGATCAGCCAGAACCGCCAGTCGCAGCGGTCCGACCTGCGCGCTGAGATCGACTTCGAGACCAATCTGCGCGCGGCCATCTGGTCGATGCACATCGGCGAGGCACTCGGCATCGACACCGACCACGTGGAAGGCGTCGTCCGTCACGCGCTCGTGGCGGCTCATCAGCAACTCGAAAAGTCAGACGCGCATGCCCGGCCGAGCACCACCACGGCTTCGACTACGTGACGCTTACGCCCCTGCGTCGCGACCGGTATACGCCAGCAGTTTGTCTTGCGCCGGCGCATTCGGGCCGACGTCCATCTCGGGCTTGAACACGCCTTTGCGCTGTTCGTCGGTGAAGCGGCCGTGGATCATGTCGTACGCAGCTTCGGGCAAACCGTCGGGCATCGTTGTGTCCTGCCCCGTCGCCTTGGCCAAGTCCCAACCGTGCAGGAGTTGATCGGAGAAGGCGATGCCGAGCGCCGGACCGGTCTTTTCGATCACGCCTTCTTGGACGAAAGCGCTCAGCATCTCTTTGCGAGTGAGTGCGAGGTCGGCTGCAGGATCGTCGCTGATGAGCTCGGGCGGGTTGGGTGACGGCAGCGGGGCGTTCGTGCCGCGTGCCGACCCCAAGAAGTAGTTCTGGGTGTCGAGCATGTGATTCATCAACGTGCGCACGTCCCACTCGTCGCAGGGCGTCTGCGCGTCGAGGCTCTTGGCGGCCCCGTCGGCTTTGCCAACCGTCCATTCACTGGCACGGGCATAGAGATCGAGGAGATCGGGTGTCGTCATGACGGATCCTCTTTCACAGGGGGTCCGTTCAGTACCCCGATCGCTATCGCCGCAAACCGCTAGACCGAACCCACCAACCGGACTGGCGCGGGCTGTGTTCTTCGCGAGCACAAGAAGAAGCAAGGCTCGCGACGCGCCTGGGTTTCCGCGGCGCAGCCGCCCCTCCGTTCCGGGGGAATCGCGCGGGCTAGGTATAGAGGGCGACCGGCGGGCGGCAGATGCCCTCGGTCAGTGCGGCTTCGCCGACGGCTTGCGCGACTTGGTAGGGCACATCGCGGTCGAACACGGACGGCACCACGAAGTTGGGCGACAAGCGATCGTCGTCGACCGAATCGGCGATGGCCTTGGCCGCCGCCACCTTCATCTTCTCGGTGATGTCGGTCGCGCACACGTCGAGCGCGCCACGGAAGATGCCGGGGAAGGCCAACACGTTGTTGATCTGGTTGGGATAGTCGCTGCGACCCGTGGCCATGACGGCCGGTAGGCCATCGGCTTCTTCGGGTCGGATCTCGGGATCGGGATTGGCCATGGCGAACACGATCGGATCCTTGGCCATGCGGCGAATATCGGAGGCGGTGATCAGGTTGGGGCCCGACACACCGATGAACACGTCGGCGCCCGCCATCACTTCGGAGATGGTGCCCATCTTGCGCTCGGAGTTGCTGTTCTTCGCGAACCACTCTTTGGCGAAGTTGAGATTGTCGCGGCCGTCGAAGATGGCGCCTTGACGATCGCAGCCCACGATGTTTTGCACGCCCGCGCTCATCAAGATCTTGGCGCAGGCGACACCGGCAGCACCGACGCCGGCGATCACCACGTAGAGGTCTTCCATCCTCTTACCGACGATCTTGAGCGAGTTGACGAGCGCCGCCAACGTGACCACCGCGGTGCCGTGCTGATCGTCGTGGAAGATCGGGATGTCGACGCGCTTCTTCAACTCTTCTTCGATGTAGAAGCAGTTGGGCGCAGCGATGTCTTCGAGATTGACGCCACCGAAGCTCGGCGCCAGCCGCACGACGGTCTCGATGATCTCGTCGGGGTCTTTGGTGTCGAGGCAGATCGGAAACGCGTCGACGCCGCCGAAGGTCTTGAACAGAAGGGCCTTGCCCTCCATCACTGGCATCGCACCAAGCGGGCCGATGTCGCCGAGCCCGAGCACTGCGGTGCCGTCGCTCACGATGGCCACCGTGTTCTTGCGGATCGTGTATTCGAAGGACAGCTCGGGGCGATGGTGGATCGCCATGCAGATGCGGGCGACGCCGGGCGTGTAGGCCATCGACAGGTCGTCTTTGTCACGCACCGGAGCCAGCGAGATGACTTCGATCTTGCCGCCTTCGTGCATCTTGAACGTGCGGTCGTAGGCCTCGATGAGCTGCACCCCGGAGATTCCCTTGGTGAGCTCGACGACCTTGCGGGCGTGGGCCTCGTCGCGGCAGTAGACGATGATCTCGTTGGTCACGGTCGGACCGTGCGCCTCGAAACCGTTGACACCGATGATGTTGCCGCCGATATTGCCGATTTCGGTCGCCATGCGGCCGAGCACCCCAGGTGCATTGTCCATGCGAACGCTGAGGGTGATCGAGAAGGCAGAAGTAGGAACAGCCATGCCCGTGACGGTAGCCCGTTGTGGACAAGTGGACGAATCTGGACCCTCTCAGGGCCAAACCATCACGTCACAGTCACCGCACCAGAACCAGGTGCGATCTCGCCGATGACCACCGCGCGATGTCCGTGGGTGTCGAGCACGGAGATCGCCCGCTGCGCAACGTTGGCGGGGAGCACGACGACCATGCCGATGCCCATGTTGAAGACCCGCAGCATCTCGCGGTCGTCGACGTCGCCGATGCGCTGCAGCTCACGAAACACCCGCGGTGCTTCCCACGACGATCGATCGATACGAGCGTCGATATCGTCGCCGAGCACCCGTGAAAGGTTGCCGGCCAGACCGCCGCCGGTGATGTGGGCAACGGCGCGCACCTCGACCTCGTCGATCAGCGCGCGGACCGCCGGTGTGTAGATGACCGACGGCGCCAACAGTTCGTCGGCGACCGAATGATCGGCGCCGTCCCACGCGGGATCGTCGAGCGCGCGCCCCGCGACGTCGAAGTAGAGGCGCCGCGCCAGGGAGAACCCATTGGACCGCAGGTTGGGCGACGGCAGACCCACCACGACATCGCCCGGCGTGACGGTGCGACCGGTGATGATGCGAGAACGTTCGACCGCACCAACCGCGAACCCGACGAGATCGAACTCGCCCGGTTGCATCACGCCCGGATGCTCGGCCATCTCGCCACCGATCAGCGCACAGCCGGCGATGCGACAACCGGCGGCGACCCCCGCCACCAGTTGTTCCATCTGATCGCCGTCGAGTTGCCCGATCGAGACGTAGTCGAGGAAGAAGAGCGGCTCGGCGCCCTGGCACACGAGATCGTCGACGCACATCGCGACGAGATCGATGCCGATCGTGTCGTAGCGCTGCGCCCGCTGTGCCACGACGGCCTTGGTGCCGACGCCATCGGTGGTCGACACGAGGACGGGATGTTCGTAACCGAGCGACGAAAGATCGAAGAGCCCGCCGAAGCCACCGATATCGCTGAGCACGCCCGCGCGATAGGTGGAACGCACGTGGGGTTTGATGCGTTCGACCGCAGCTTCTCCCGCCGCGATCGAGACGCCTGCTGCTTCGTATGTCTCCGCCATCGAGTGCCCTGATCCGACCTGACTACCCGGAGCCCCGTTGGAACTCTTCGGTGGGGAACAACGCGTCGGCCTCGGTCGTAATGGCCGAGGCGGAGACCGCCGGCGCGGCCCCTGGGATTTCGAGCACCGACTTGTGCAAGCTGATCGGCACCTCGACGGGATAGTCGCCCGTGAGACAGGCCGTGCAGAACCCGGCGCCCCGCGCGCCAGTGGCCTCGGTGAGCCGGTCGAGCGAGAGATACGCCAACGAGTCGACGTTGAGATAGGCACGGATCTCTTCGAGGTCGAGGTTGGCCGCCAACAACTCGCCCCGTGTGCCGGTGTCCATCCCGTAGAAGCACGGCCACCGATACGGCGGCGACGAGACCCGCATGTGTACTTCGAGGGCACCTGCTTCGCGCAGCATGCCGACCATCTGTCGCGTGGTGGTGCCGCGCACGATCGAATCGTCGACCACGACGACGCGGCGCCCTTCGAGCGTGTCGCGCAATGGATTGAGTTTCATGCGCACACCGAGCGAGCGCAGCTCTTGCGTCGGCGCGATGAACGTGCGACCGATATAGCGATTTTTGACGAGGCCTTGCCCGAACGGAATGCCGCTGCGGCGGGCGAAGCCTTCGGCCGCCGGAATGCCCGACTCGGGCACGCCCATCACCAGATCGGCAACCGCGGGTGCCTGCTCGGCGAGCAACTCGCCCATGCGAACGCGCGCGCCGTGCACGCTCTGCCCGTAGAGCGTGCTGTCGGGTCGGGCGAAGTAGACGAACTCGAAGATGCACAAGCGAGGCTCGATGGCCTCGGGTGCGAACGGACGCAACGAACGCGGACCATTTTCGTCGATGATGACCATCTCGCCGGGTTCGAGCTCACGCACGAGCGGCGCGCCCACGACATCGAGCGCCGGGGTCTCCGACGCGAGGACCCAACCGCCGTCGAGCCGGCCGAGACAAAGCGGTCGAAATCCGTGCGGATCGCGCACGCCGATGATGCGCCGCTGATCGCACAACACGAACGAGAACGCGCCCGACAATGTCGGCAACACCCGTAGCAACGCATGCTCGAGCGCGTCGGCATCGGGCTCGCCCGGATGCAGCGTGATCTCGCGCGCCAACAACTCCGCCACGAGATCGCTGTCACTGGTGACGGTGCCGGGCAACATGCCGGCCTGCTCGGCGAGCTCGGCCGTGTTGACGAGATTGCCGTTGTGCCCCAACGCGAACTCGATGTGAGGAGTGCCGCGGTAGACGGGCTGCGCGTTGCCCCACGAACTCGAACCTGTCGTCGAATAGCGGGTATGCCCGATCGCGAGATCGCCCGGCATGGCCGCCAACTTGCGATCGTCGAATACCGTGGCGACGAGCCCCATGTCCTTCATCACCATGACCGAATGACCGTCGCTCACCGCGATGCCGGCGGACTCTTGGCCCCGATGTTGCAGCGCGTAGAGGCCGAGATAGCTGAGATGCGACACCGGCTGTCCCGGCGCATAGACCGCGAATACGCCGCACGCTTCGTTGATGTCTTCACTCACTGCATGGTTCCTTGGCCGAGCGCGGAGGGAAGGCAATTGCGCCACGCGTCGGTCGCGTCGGCAAGCGCGACATCGACGAGATCTTTGACCCGCAGGCGATCGCCGGTAGCGACGCCCAACCGGGTGACAGGAACATCGGCCGCACTCGCGGCCTGCTCGACATCGACGAGTCGGTCAGCGCTGACCGCGACGACCACACGCGACGGTCCTTCACCGAAGAACGCACGGTGATCGGCAATACGAGCGACGTTGAACCCGATGCCCGATCGCACCGCCATCTCGGCCAAGGTGACACCCAGGCCGCCTTCGGACACGTCGTGCACGCCGTGCAGTGTGCCGTCGTCGACGAGCCCTCGCACCAGCGCGGCGACCCGTTGATGCAGCGCGAGGTCGACGCCATCGATCGATCCGCCGCGAGCACCGTGTTCGAACGCCCATCGCGATCCGTCGAGCGACACGTCAGTCGGACCGAGCAAGACGATGCGGTCACCGTCGCGCCAACCGACACCCGGCGGTGGGCGGTCGAGGCGATCGACCAGGCCGAGCACGCCCACGATCGGTGTGGGATCGATGTCGTCGCCCGCGGTCTCGTTGTAGAGGCTGACGTTGCCCCCGATGACCGGGATACCGAACGCCCGGCAGGCGTCACCCATGCCATCGATGGCCTCGCTCAGTTGCCACATGACCGAGGGATGTTCGGGGTTGCCGAAGTTCAAGCAGTTGACCAGCGCTATCGGGCGTGCACCGACACACGCGAGGTTGAGCACGGATTCGCTGACCACACGCGCCGCGCCGTGGCGCGGATCGACGGCGCACCAACGATGATTGCCGTCGGTCGTCAGTGCGAGCGCGCGGCCGGTGTCGCGACCGGTCGTCGGGTGCTTGAGGCGCAACACCGTGGCGTCGCCCCCCGGGCCTTCGACCGTGTTCAAGAACAACATGTGGTCGTACTGCGAGAACACCCACGCGGCGTCGGCGAGCATCGCCAACAGATCGGCGGCGCAGTCGACCGGAGCGGGTAACGATTCGCCGTCGGTGCCGGTCGCCGGCGCGGCGGCCATCGGCCGGTCGTACAACGGCGCAGCGTCGTGCAGCGAAGCAGCCGGTATCTCGGCGAGGATCGGCCCGTCGAACCCTTCGCGAATGCGCAGCGCGCCGCCCTCGGTGACTCGACCGACGACCGACGCGCGGACATCCCATCGTTCGCAGATCTCGAGGACGCGAGCGAGGTTGGCGGGTTCGACGATGGCGAGCATGCGCTCTTGCGACTCGCTCGTCATGATCTCGAACGGTTGCATCGACGGCTCGCGTACGTGGACCGCGTTCACGTCGACATCCATACCGACGCCGCCCCGCGACGCCGTCTCACTGGTCGCGCACACCAGCCCGGCACCGCCCAGGTCCTGGATGCCCACCGCGAGACCCTCGTCGAGCAGCATCAAACAAGCTTCGATCAATCGCTTTTCTTCGAACGGATCGCCGACCTGCACGCTGGGCCGCTTGTCGGCGTCGGCGTCGCCCTCGCCAAAGCCGGCCGAAGCCAACACGCTCACGCCGCCGATGCCATCGCGACCGGTCGACGAGCCCAGCAATATCGCCAAGTTGCCCACGCCCGACGCTCGGGCGAGCACCAACCGCTCGGTCGGCAGAATGCCGAGGCACAACACGTTGACCAGTGGGTTGCCGCGGTAGGTGGAGTCGAAGACCACCTCGCCGCCCACGGTAGGTACGCCGACCGCGTTGCCGTAACCCGACACGCCCGACACCACGCCTTCGGCGATCCAACGGCTGCGGGGATCATCGAGCGGGCCAAAACGCAACGGGTCCATCAACGCGATGGGCCGGGCCCCCATGCTGAAGACGTCGCGCAAGATGCCACCGATGCCCGTCGCCGCGCCCTGATAGGGCTCGATGGCCGACGGATGGTTGTGGCTCTCGATGCGGATGGCGGCGGCGATGCCATCGCCCACGTCGACTACACCCGCTCCCTCACCCGGGCCGACGAGAACCCACGGCGCCTCTGTGGGTAGCCGCTTGAGGTGGATGCGACTCGATTTGTAGGAACAGTGCTCGGACCACATGACCGCGTACATGGCCAGTTCGAGATGATTTGGTGCACGACCGAGAATGCGCTCGATCTCGAGTGCCTCGTCATCGGTCAGACCCAAAGCGCGATGTACGACGACCACCCCTGCACGCTAGCCACATCGGCGGCGGTAATCCGCCACTGGCCCAACGGGGTCCGCGGCGATTGGCTCATCGGCGCGAGGTTCTCGCGCGTCCACCGCTACCAGGTAAGAAACGAATACTTGGCCAATGAGCAATTGATTTCCCTAGAGTGGTGACATGGCAAGACCAAAGGGAAGCACGCTTTCCGCAGAGCACAAGACTGCGCTGTCCGCGGGCCGCAAAATGGCATCGGTGGTTTCGAATTATCTCGAAGCACTCGAAGCCAGCAAACCAAAGCGGGGGCGCAAGCGCACCAAAGATTCGGTGCGCAACCGGTTGTCAACTATAGAAAATGAGCTGACCTCCGCTGATCCTCTTCGTCGACTGCAGCTCGTGCAAGAGCAAATGGATCTGACGGCCGAGCTCGAGGCCGCCGACGTCGCTACCGACTTCGCCAAACTCGAATCCGAGTTCGTCAAAGTGGCCAAGACCTACAGCGACAACAAGGGAATCAGCTACCTGGCGTGGCGCACGGTCGGAGTTAGCCCCGAGGTGCTCAAGAAGGCGAATATCAGCCGCGGCAACTAACCCGGCTGGTCCCGCTCAGATCGGTGCTGATGCGGCCGGTAGCCGCTCGCCCGTAGCTCGCAGCGCGCTCGACAACAGCGAGCGCAGCAACAATGCGCCATCGGTCGAACCGAGCAAAGCAGAACTCGCCCGCTCGGGATGAGGCATGAGCCCGACGACATTACGGCCGGCGTTGCAGATGCCGGCAATGTCATTCATGGAGCCGTTGGGGTTTTCTACATAGCGAAATACGACACGGTCTTCGGCGACAAGTGACGCGAACGTCTCGGCACTGCAGGTGTAGTTGCCTTCGAAGTGATTGATGGGGATGCGCAGCCGCGTGCCGGGCGCGACGTCGGATGTGAGCGCGGTATCGGTGGCGGCCACCTCGAGCTCGATCATCTGACACAAGAACTTGAGACCGCGGTTCTTTTGCAGCGCGCCGGGCAACAACCCGGCCTCGGTCAAGACCTGGAAGCCGTTGCAGATACCGACGACCGGGCCGCCCGAATTCGCGAACTCCGCGACAGCCGTCATGATCGGTGAGAATCGGGCGATCGCCCCGGGGCGCAGATAGTCGCCGTGCGCGAAACCACCGGGCACGACCACGGCGTCGACAGCGCCGATCGAGCGATCGCCGTGCCACAACGTGGTGGCCTCGCCACCCAGCGCGCTGACCGCCTCGATGACATCGAACTCGCAATTGGTCCCGGGGAAGACGACGACGCCGACGCGAGGCGCCATCAGACCGTTGCTCCGACAGGGGCCGCCGCGATCTCGATCACCGCGTCTTCGATCACCGGATTGGTCAGGAACTTGGTGCACATGTCGTCGACCTCGGCCCGGGCGCTGGCCTCGGTGGCAGACTCGACGACGAAGCGGATGCTCTTGCCCACCCGAACGTCGTTGACGCCGCCGAAACCCAACGCCGGCAACGAACGCTCGATGGTCGCACCCTGCGGATCGGAGATGCCGGTGCGGAGACGCACTTCGACGTGCACAGCGAACAACATGCGCGCCAGCCTAATGGCTCGACACTCTGACGCCGTGCTCTCCGCTCCGCTACGGGCCGCTCGGGCCCGGCCAGTCGGCGAACGATCGACCGGTGATCCGCTCGTATCCATCGATGTACCGGTGACGCGTCTCGGCGATCACATCGGCGGGTAGCGGTGGCGGGGGCGGCTGCTTGTCCCACCCGAGACCTTCGAGGTAATCGCGCAAGGGCTGCTTGTCGAATGACGGCGGCGGCGTGCCGGGATGCCATTGATCGGCCGGCCAGAACCGCGACGAATCGGGCGTGAGGACTTCGTCGCACACCGCGAGCTCGCCGTTGATGAAACCGAGCTCGAACTTGGTGTCGGCGATGATGATGCCGCGCTCGAGCGCCATCTTGGCCGCCCTCGTGTACAGGAGGAGGGCGACGTCGCGGGCCCGCTCGACGGTGGGCCCACCCACGAGCGCAACCGCGCGATCGATCGAGATGTTCTCGTCGTGGCCCAACGCGGCCTTGGTCGACGGAGTGAAGATCGGCTCGGGTAACTGGCCGGATTCGAGCAACCCCGCCGGCAACTCGAGCCCGTGCGTGGCGCCGGTGGCGACGTATTCCTTCCACGCCGACCCCGCCAGGTAACCGCGCACGATGCATTCGATCGGCAACATGTCGGCGACGCGACACAGCATCGAACGACCTTCGAACTCGGCCCCGCGCGCAGCCTCGGGAAAGTCGGCGCTGCGCGTCGAGATCAAGTGGCTCGGGGCCACGTCGTGCAGCTGTTCGAACCAGAACGCGGACATCGCGGTGAGCACACGGCCCTTGTCGGGCACCGGCTCGTTCATGACGACATCGAACGCAGACATGCGATCGGACGCGACCATCAACACGCGGTTGTCGCCGACGTCATAGACGTCGCGCACCTTGCCGGAATACTTCTTGGTCAACGGTGGTGGCGTTTTGGGCTTGGGCATCGGTCAGAGAATAGGGGCGGGCGTATAGCTCGCAGCATCCGGATGCTTCGCGACGATGTGGGCAACCCGTTCGGCGAACGCGGCAACCTGTGACTGAGCGGAGCCGGTCAACGACAGCGGCTCGGCCATGGCGTCGTCGATCTGTGCGCGGTCCAACCCGAGGCGACCGTCGCCGACCAGGCGATCGACGAGCGAGGCGGCCTCGCGGGCGTCGTGGTGCTCGCGCATCGCCAACGCGGTCGCAACCGCATGCTCTTTGATCACTTCGTGCGCGGTCTCGCGCCCGACACCGGTGCGCACTGCGGCCACGAGCAACTTGGTCGTCGAGAGGAACGGCAGGTACTTCTCGAGCTCACGGTCGATGACCGCCGGATATGCCGCGAAATCATCGAGCACGGTGAGGAACGTCTCGAACAGCCCGTCGATGGCGAAGAACGAGTCGGGCAGCATGACCCGGCGCACCACCGAACAGCTGACGTCGCCTTCGTTCCATTGATCGCCGACGAGCCCGTCGGCCATCGCGAGATAGCCGCGCAATACGACGGCGAGGCCGTTGACGCGTTCGCAGCTGCGCGTGTTCATCTTGTGCGGCATTCCCGAGGAGCCGACCTGACCCGCTTGGAAACCTTCGGTGACGAGATCGTGGCCCGCCATCAGACGGATGCTCTTGGCCAGGTTGGCGGGTGCCGCCGCTGTCTGCACGAGCACGGACACGACCTCGAAATCGAGCGAGCGGGGGTAGACCTGACCGACTGCGCCGAGCACTCGTCGAAACCCCAGATGCTCGGCAATCGCGTCTTCGATGTCGTCGAGCTTGAGCTGATCACCGTCGAGCAGATCGAGCTGATCTTGTTGTGTACCGACCGGACCCTTCAGACCACGCAACGGATAGTTGTCGAGGAGGTGCTCGATACGTTCGTACGCGACGAGCAACTCTTCGCCGGCGTTGGCAAAGCGCTTGCCGAGCGTCGTGACCTGCGCGGGCACATTGTGCGTGCGCCCCGTGATCGGCACCGCTTGGTATTCGGCCGCCCGTGCCGCGAGCCGGGCGAGACTCGCCACGATGCGGTCACGAATGAGCCCGAGGGCCGACCGCACCTGCATCTGCTCGACGTTCTCGGTGAGATCGCGCGACGTCATGCCTTTGTGGATGTGTTGGTGTCCGGCCAGCGCCGAGAACTCGTCGATGCGGGCTTTGACGTCGTGTTTGGTGACACGGTCGCGCGCCGCGATCGATGCGAGATCGACGTGGTCGATGACGGCGCGGTACGCCTCGATGACCCCCGCCGGGACGGGCACGCCGGCCCGCTGTTGCGCCTCGAGCACCGCAACCCACAGCTGGCGCTCGAGGATGACCTTTTGTACCGGCGACCAGATGCCGCGCATGGCTTGGCTCGCATAACGCGTGCCCAAGACATTGGGTACCGACAGGTCGTCACTCACACGGTGATTCTGACTCGTAGAACGCGCCTGTGGGCGGAAAATGCGGCCTTCCGAGGTCAAGTCGGTCGGCGGTGTGGCCGATGAGGGAGGAGCGGGGAGCAATCGGCCCCACGACAGAGGCTCGGACATGGCGCTTATCTGCAATCGACATTCCTTCGAGTACGCCGAAAACGTGTGCTCCAAATGCGGGATCGCGTTCTGTCACGACTGCCTGGTGTACCCAAGGGGCCCCAAGAAGCCGCCACTGTGCGTGCCGTGCGCCATCGCCGCCGCCGGTGTGCGGTCGAGCGCCCGCAACCAGTCGAATCTCTCTCGCCGTGAAGTGAAGAAGCGGGTGCGCGAGGCCAAGGGTCTGCAACAGCCCCAGCCCTACGTCGAGGCCCCCGCGGCGGCGAGCACCGACCGTGATTTCGAGCTGACGTCGAGCGCCTCGTTCGACCAAGGCTGGGCCGTCAGCTGGGACGAGGGACGCGATCCGCATCCGGGATATCCCGAGCCGGTGCGCGTCACCTGGGCCAACGATCCGTTCGCGACCCGCGATGCGCTGCCCGACCCACCGGCCGCCCCGGTGGTCACTTTGCCAGTGGCCGCGGCACCAGTGGCGGCCGCCCCCGTAGCGCCGCCGCCCGTCAGTGTGCCCGTCGCCGCCCCCGCCGCGCCGGTCGTGGCCGCGCCGACCCCGACACCGACCGCGCCGGTCGTGGCCACGCCGCCCGCACCCGCGGCGCCACCGAGGACCGAACTGCCCCGTCTGCAACCCATGGAATTGTCCCGCGGCCACGCGCCCGCGCGGCCGGGCGGTCTGCCGTCGGTACGCCCCCCGATCAAGCCGGCCGGTGACGCCGCACCGCCGGCGAGGCAGCCACTGGCGCCACAGCCGTTGGCGACGAAGAACGTGGCGCGTCAGCCCAAGCCGGAGGCGCCCGCGAACGCACCCATGCCGACCCAGCAGCCCCGCGTGTTCGGCGGCGCTCCCGCGACTCGTCCCGAGGCGCCGGCCGCGGCGGCCCCGCCGGCGGCGCCCGCATCGGGACGGCTGCGGCGCAAGGAGAACGACGGCGCGAAAGAGTCGAAAGAGATGCTCGGCTGGCTCGACGATCTCCTCAGCACCGAAAAGGGCCAAAGCCCGAGCGGCTCCTAGAGCGGGTAGCTCAGATCCGCGCCGCGATGTCGTCGCGGTAGTGCATGCCCGGCCACGAGATCGCCCGCACGGCGCGATAGGCGCGCTCGCGGGCGGCGCCGATCGTGGCGCCCGACGCGGTCACGGCCAGCACTCGACCACCCGCGGTGTAGAGCCCGTCGGCCTCGCCGCCGGTCGCACCGCGCACCCCCGCGCAATAGACGGTCACGCCTTCGATCGCGTTGGCCTCGTCGATACCGTCGATGCGATCGCCGGAGCGGGGTTTGCCCGGATAGTTCTCGGTCGCGCACACCACGGTGACCGCGGCATCATCGGCGAAGCGAACCTCGCCGTGCAGCTTGCCGGCTGCGGCCTCGGCCAGCATCGTCGTCAGGCTCGACCAGAGACGCGGCATCACGACCTGTGACTCGGGGTCACCGAAACGCACGTTGTATTCCAGCATCTTGAGACCGGTGGGCGTGAGCATGATGCCCGCGTAGAGCACCCCGCGATAGTCGATGCCGCGGCGACGTAGCTCGTGCAGCGTGGGCTCGACCGCGCGCGTCATCACCTCGTCGACCATCGCGTCACCGGCGAGCGGCACCGGTGAATACGCACCCATGCCGCCGGTGTTGGGGCCGGTGTCGCCTGATCCGACCCGCTTGAAATCTTGAGCGGGCGCCAGCGGCACAATCGTGTGGCCGTCGCAGACCGCGTGGAGCGATAGTTCGGGCCCGGTCAAACCTTCTTCGATCACGAGACGCCGGCCCGCGTCGCCGAAGGCCGCGCCCGAGAGATAGTCACGCACGGCGTCGCGCGCCTCGGCGATCGACTCGGTGACGATGACGCCCTTGCCCGCCGCCAACCCATCGGTCTTCACGACATAGAAGCCGGGCATCGTGTCGAGATACGCGAGCGCCGGCTCGAGTTCGGTGAATGACGCGTGGCTCGCCGTGGGCACGCCCGCCGCGTCGAGCACGTCTTTCATCCAGGCCTTGGAGCCCTCGAGCCGCGCGCCATCGGCACCCGGGCCGAAGCACAGCTTGCCCTGCGCCCGCAAACGGTCGGCGATGCCGGCGACGAGCGGATCTTCGGGCCCGATGACGAAGAGGTCGGCATCGATCTCGTCGGCCGGCTGCGCGGTCGAATTGGGTATGCCGGCGTTGCCCGGAGTGACCACCACCGTCGCGTCGCGACCGAGCGCCTCCGCGAGCGCGTGCTCGCGCCCACCGGAACCAACGACACAGACGCGCATCAACGGGCTCGCCAGAGGGTCACGCGTATTGCACGTACTGGTCGCGTTCGGGCCCGACACCGACGTAGGTGATCGGCACGCCGACTTGTTCCGCGAGCAGCGCGAGGTAATCGCGCGCGGCGGCCGGCAACTCGCCAACCTCGCGACAACCCGCGAGCACGGTCTTCCACCCCGGCATTTCTTTGTAGATCGGCTTGACGTGATGCAGCACCGACTGGTGGTACGGCATCTGCTCCATGCGCTGGCCCTCGTGCTCGTAGGCAACGCACATCTTGACGGTGTCGAGATCGTCGAACACGTCGAGCTTGGTGATGGCCAACTCGGACAGCGAATTGAGCCGCACGGCGTGGCGCATCATGACCGCGTCGAACCAACCGGTACGACGACGACGGCCGGTGTTGGTGCCGAACTCGCGACCGGTGTCGACGAGGTAGTCGCCCACTTCGTCGAGCAACTCGGTCGGGAAAGGACCGGAGCCGACGCGCGTCACGTAGGCCTTGGCGATACCGATAACGCGCGTGATGTCGCGCGGGCCGATGCCCGCACCGGTGCAGGCACCGCCGGCAACCGGATTGGACGACGTCACGAACGGATACGTGCCGTGATCCAGATCAAGGAAGGTGGCCTGCGCGCCTTCGAACAACACGTGTTGCCCCGCGTCGAGCGCCTCGTGCACGAGGCCGACCGTGTCCGCGATGTAGGGCTCGAGGCGCGGCCGGCAGACCTCGAGGTATTCACGACAGATCTCGTCGCCGTCGATGGGCAGCTTGTTGTAGACCTTGGCCAGCACCGCATTGACGGTGTGCAGCACGACTTCGATCTTTTGCCGGAAGATCTTGGGGTCGAGCAGATCTTGCACGCGCAGCCCGACGCGCATGGCCTTGTCCGCGTAGGCCGGGCCGATGCCGCGACGCGTGGTGCCCAGCGAGTTGCGGCCCAGGTAGCGCTCGTGCAGCGAATCGAGTTGCACGTGGTAGGGCAAGATCAGGTGCGCGTTACCCGACACGCGCAGGCGACCACAGTCGACGCCTTTGGCGGTGAGCGAGTCGATCTCTTTCAGCAACACGCGTGGCTCGACGACGACGCCATTGCCGATGACCGGGGTGATGTGGGGATAGAGCACGCCGGAGGGCACGAGCTGCAGCGCGAACGCCTCGCCGTCGACGACCAGGCGGTGACCCGCGTTGTGGCCGCCTTGGTAGCGCACCACGAAGTGGCTCTCTTTGGCCAGCAGGTCGGTGAGCTTGCCCTTGCCTTCGTCGCCCCATTGCGCGCCGACGATCACTGTTGCGGGCACGTTGGTTGCCTCCCCATTCGCAGCGATCGAGCCGACAGATCCTAGCGGCGCAGAACGAGCGCCCGAGCTCCCTTTTTTTGGTACTCAACCCGACGCGGGTGAGCGCCGAAAACAGGTCATGTCCGCTCGCCGTCGTCGCCGACCCCATCCGGCTCGTTTCGAACGCCGTATCGCCGGCGTGGCCAGTGCCGTGTGCGGCGTAGGCATGGTGACCAGCTTTTCGGTAGCCGCCCAGGCGCAGCAGACGCCAACCGAAGTGCGCACCGAAGCTGCCAGTCAGGCGCCGGTCACTGCGCCGCGCCCGGACCCGACCACCACCACGACCACGCTGCCGCCGCTGAGCCTGGTCGGCGGGCCGTCGACGGTGATCACGACCACAACGACGCTGCCGCCCGAGACGACCGTGGCCCCGACCACCACGGCGCGCCGCTTCGTGCCGACCACCGCGCCGCCGCAACCCGAAGAGACAACGCCGCCCGAGGAACCGACGACGACCGTCGCCCCGACGACGCGGCCGGCGTCGACCACCTCACGGCCACCGGTCACGGTCGGCCTTCCCACCACGACGACCACGATCGCCCCGCCGACCACCACGAGCGATGGCAGCTGAGGTTCGATTCCCGGTCATGGGGACGCGGGCTCACGTGGTCGTCACCGCGGCACCGGGTCTCGAAGACCAACTGACGAATCTCGCGACGCGCGAGCTGTCTCTGATGGAACGTCGATGGAGCCGGTTCCTTCCCACCTCGGAATTGTCACGACTGAATGCCGCTGCGGGTAAACCGGTGATCGTTTCGGCCGACACGTTCAGTGTGATCAAGTCCGCGGTCGACGCCTGGAAGCACACCGATGGCTGTTTTGACCCCACCGTGCACGATGCACTGTGCGCCACGGGTTACGACCGCAATTTCGCCGAGTTGGCCGAACAGCCTGATCGGCCCGGGTCGACACCACCGTCGCCGGGTTGCGCAGAGATCGAACTCGACCCAGCCCTGTGCGCCGTTCGCCTGCCCGCCGGTGTGCGACTCGACCTCGGTGGCATCGCCAAAGGCGCCGCCGCCGACCTCGTCGTCGGTCGACTGCGCGAAGCCGGAGCCGATGGTGCATGTGTCAACGTGGGTGGTGATATTCGTGTCGACGGCCGAGCCCCGACGGACGCAGGGTGGGTCATCGAACTCGCCTTCGCCGAGCAACATCGTCGACGCGTCGCTCTCGCATCCGGCGCGGTCTGTACATCGACGAGCACGAAGCGTCGCTGGATCACGGCCGACGGCGAACGGCACCACATCATCGATCCCCGCGGCGGTCGGTCCACCTCCGGGCTGCGATGGGTCAGCGTGATCGCGGCGCGCGCCACGCAAGCCGAAGTACTGACGAAGGTTGTGTTCGTCGCCGGCGTCGATGCCGGTCGACGAATCATCGAAGAGAACCGTTGTTACGCCGTGATCGTCGATGACAACGACGCGCTCTTCGAGATCGGCCGCCTCGAGGAGCTCGCAGCATGAGCGGTGAAATGTCGTGGTACGTCGCTCGCGCAGGCGGTTTCCTTGCGTGGGCCCTGAGTGCCTTTTCGATCTTGTGGGGCCTGCTCATCACGAGCCGCGCGCTGGGCAAACGCATCACGGGGCCGCGGCTTCTCGATCTGCATCGCTTCATCGGTGGACTGAGCGTCGTCTTCGTTTTCGTGCACATCTTGGGATTGCGCCTGCATCGTTTTCAGGACATCCACTTCGGCTTCAAGGACATCTTCATCCCGATGTCGTCGAGCTGGCACCCGGGGGCAGTGGCCTACGGAATCGTGGCGTTCTACCTGTTGATCGCGGTGGAGCTCACGTCGCTATTGCGGCGCAAGATCCCGGCATCGATCTGGCGGCGCGTGCACTACAGCGGCTTCTTCGTCTTCCTGCTCGGCTCGATCCACGCGCTGAAGGTCGGCACCGACGTACAGAATCCCGTGATCTGGTGGCCGTCCGCCATCGTGTGTGCCGCAGTCGTCGGCCTCGCAGTGACGCGAGCGATGGCGGCCGCCCAAATTGCATCGGCCAAAGCGGCCGAACAAGAGATGGGCGGCTTCGGCAAACCGGCGGTCATCGCGGATCGCTACTCCGACCCGTGGGCTGTTCCGACGGCCGCACCGGCCCCGACCGCTGCCCCACTGGCACCCGTGGCCGCTGCGCCCGCGCCACCCGCGCCACCGATTGCCGAGTCGATCCCGGGCGCAGTCGCACCGGCTGACCCGGTGCGCGAGGCATTGGCCACGACGGCCCGCGTCGACGACAACCGCACCGCGTTGCTCGAGCGGACCCGGCGCAGCCTCGAACGCCTCGACATCACGGCGTATCCGCAAGCAGAACTCCCGGCGGAGATCCTCACGACGCGGCCGGTGCAAGAGCCGACCGCCGCACCGCAAGCGGATCAACAACCAGAAGCCCTGCTGCCGACGCGACCCGTCACCGACATCGCGCTGCGCTACGCCCGTCTGCGCAACCCGACGAATCCACAGGCCGCCCCACCGCCGAGCTTTCAGGCCGACCTCCCACTCGGGGCGCAGAGCCAATCGAACTGGGGCCAGCCACCCGCCGGATGGGACGGAGCCGCAGTCGAAGGCGACGCGCCGGCCGAGACCATCGACGCGGTGCCCGCCGAGCCAGTGACGGTCGAGGCCACTGCGACGAGGCAGTACACCTTCGCACCCCTCGCCGAACCCGTCGCACCGGTGGCCGAGCCCGTCGTCCCGCCGGCGTTGTTCGCCGATGTCGAGCCGGTCACCGAACCCGCCGCCACGGCCCCACCCGTGGGCTTGCCCGACCCGAACAGCCGCACCGCGTGGGAAGACCAACTTGCGCCGCAAGTGTCCTCGCTCGACTGGCGGACGCCGGCGCCTGAGGCCGCCTTCGTCGCGGCACCCGTCGAGGCCGACTTCGAAGCCGACGTGGTCGACGAGCCGGAGTCGACGCTCGCGAACGGTCGCAGCGGCCTGCCCAGCCGGACCCCGCAACGGTTGGCCCGCAGCACCCAGCCCGCGCGCAATCCGCTCGACTGGAAGCCACAACGGCTCGACACCGCACCGATGGGCGGCGCGCCACCGCCGCCATCCCCGGACCCGGTCACCGGCGAAGTGCCGAGTGAGCAGTACCGGACATGGCTGCGCGAGTGGCTGGCGTTCGCGGAGAGCTACGACGGCTGAGCAAGCCGCTCAGCCGAAGGTCAACTCGTTGTCCGCGGCATCGACAGTGACGGTGTCGCCCTCGGCATATTTGCCTTCGAGGATCAACAACGCCAACCGGTCGGCGAGGTGGCGCTGGATCGCCCGCTTGATCGGGCGCGCACCGAACGCCGGGTCGTAACCGAGCTCGGCGAGCAGCCGCTTGGCGGCGTCGCTGACCACCAGGGCGATGCGGCGCTCGGACAAGCGCTGCCGCACCCGGGCCAACTGGATGTCGACGATGGGTACGAGATCATTGGCGTCGAGCGAGCGGAACTGCACGATGTCGTCGATGCGGTTGATGAACTCGGGACGGAAGAATGTCGCGGGGTCGGTCGCCAAGTTGGACGTCATGATCAACACGACGTTGGTGAAGTCGACCGTGCGGCCCTGACCGTCGGTGAGGCGGCCGTCGTCCATCACCTGCAACAGCACGTTGAACACATCAGGATGCGCCTTTTCGATCTCGTCGAGCAGGACCACCGAATAGGGGCGGCGCCGAACGGTCTCGGTGAGCTGTCCGCCTTCGTCGTAGCCGACATAGCCGGGAGGCGCACCGATCAAGCGCGCCACCGCGTGGCGCTCCATGTATTCGGACATGTCGATGCGCACCATTGCTCGTTCATCGTCGAACAAGAACTCGGCCAACGTGCGGGCGAGCTCGGTCTTGCACACGCCGGTCGGACCGACGAACAAGAACACACCGATCGGACGATTGGGATCTGACAGGCCGGCACGATTGCGGCGAATGGCGTTGGCGACGATCTTGACGGCGCCCTCTTGGCCGATGACGCGGTCGTGCAAAACGTCCTCGAGTCGGATGAGCTTTTGCACCTCGCCCTCCATCAACCGCGAGATGGGTACGCCGGTCCACTTGGACACGACTTCGGCGACGTCCTCTTCGTCGACCTCTTCCTTGAGCATCTTCAACGAGCCCTGGAGCTCGTCGAGGTGGCGCGTGGCGATCTCGATCTCGCGCTCGACCTGCGGGATGCGGCCGTAGCGGATCTCTGCCGCCTTTTCGAGATCGGGCTCGCGCTCAATCTGGCTGCCCAGTGATTCGAGTTGCTCTTTGAGATCGCGGATGTGGGCGATGGCGTCCTTTTCGGACTGCCAGTGCGCCTTCATGCCCGCGATCTGTTCGTTGAGGTTGGCGAGGTCTTCTTCGAGCGACGCCAGCCGCTCTTTCGACATCTCGTCGGTCTCTTTGGCCAGCGCCACCTTTTCGATCTCGAGCTGGCGGATGCGACGTTCGATGACATCGATTTCGGTGGGCATCGAATCGATCTCGATGCGCAACTTGGATGCCGCCTCGTCGACGAGGTCGATGGCCTTGTCCGGCAAGAAGCGACCGGTGAGATAGCGGTCGGACAGCACAGCCGCGGCGACGAGTGCCGCATCTTGGATGCGCACACCGTGGTGCACCTCGTAGCGCTCCTTGAGGCCGCGCAGGATGGCGATCGTGTCTTCGACCGACGGTGGCGCGACGAGCACCGGCTGGAAGCGGCGCTCGAGCGCGGCGTCCTTTTCGACGTGCTTGCGGTATTCGTCGAGCGTGGTCGCGCCGATCATGCGCAATTGCCCGCGCGCCAACAGCGGCTTGAGCATGTTGGACGCGTCCATCGAACCTTCGGCCGCGCCGGCACCGATCACGGTGTGCATCTCTTCGATGAAGGTGATCACGTCGCCTTCGGCATCGGTGATCTCTTTGAGCACCGCCTTGAGGCGCTCTTCGAACTCGCCGCGATACTTCGCGCCGGCGACCATCGAACCGAGATCGAGCGAGATGACGCGACGGTTCTTGAGCGACTCGGGCACGTCACCTTCGATGATGCGCCGCGCCAGACCTTCGACGATGGCGGTCTTGCCGACACCTGGTTCACCGATCAGTACGGGGTTGTTCTTGGTGCGCCGTGACAGCACCTGGATCACGCGACGGATCTCTTCGTCGCGACCGATGACCGGGTCGAGACGGCCCCGACGCGCGTCTTCGGTCAGGTCGCGGCCGTACTTCTCGAGCGCCTGGAACTTGTCCTCGGGATTTTGGTCGACGACCCGATGCGACCCGCGCACTTCGCGCAGGGCGGTGAGCAGTTGCTCGCGGGGCACCTTGATGCGGTCGGCGAGCGCGAGCAGAAGGTGCTCGGTCGAGAGATATTCGTCGCTCAACTCCACCCGAGCGGTGTCCCCGGCCTCGAAGAGGTCGCGCACCTCGCGGCCGACGCGGACTTCGCTGCCGTAGGCACGGGGCAGCCGGCCGATCGCCTCGTCGACCTGATTGCGCAGCGACAAGGGGTTGACGCCGACGCGCTGCAGGATCGGCAGCACGACGCCGGCTTGTTGGCCCAACAGCGCCGCCAGGAGGTGATCGAGGGTGACTTCGGGGTTGTTGCGCGCTTTGGCCAACTCGGTTGCGGCGGTGAAGGCCTCTTGGGTCTTCATCGTCCAGCGGTCAGGATTCAGCGACACTGGGCGCTCCTTGGTGAGTAAAGAAAGTTGATAACACCTGTATCAACTTTGGCGGTCGGCGAGAGATTCCCCGTCTGGGGAAAAACTCAGCGGCGGTCGCCCCGATAGAGGGTCACCGACTGCGACAGCGGGACGAGATCGCGGCGGTATTGACGGTGGGTGGCTTCGACGCGGGCCGTGAGCTCTTGGCCGAGCCGCTCGAGCTCGGCGTGTAGGCGGCGCGCTTCTTCTTCGAGTTCGAGCACGCGCTTGACCCCGGCCAGGTTGAGGCCCTCGGTGGTCAGCTCCTGGATGCGCTGGAGCCGGGCGATGTCGGCTTCGGAATAGCGCCGGCTGCCTCCGCCCGTGCGGGCCGGGTCGAGCAGGCCCTTACGTTCGTAGATGCGCAGCGTCTGTGGATGCACCCCGGCCAATTCGGCCGCGACGGAGATCACATAGACCGCTCGGTCACGCGAGATCCGCACGGGTCACCTCCTGACGTTCCTTGTCTGTCATCAGCTGAGTCCTAGATAGTCACGCGGCGATTCCTTGGCCGCGGCCGCGAGGGCCTCGACCGCCTTGCGTTCGTCCGCGTTGAGCTTGGTCGGCACGGCGACGTCGACGGTGACGAGAAGATCGCCCGTGTGCCGTCCGGTGTCGATGCCGCGCCCCTTGACCCGGAACGTGCGCCCGGATCGCGTGCCCGGTGGGATGCGGATGGTGACCGGGTCGCCATCGAGCGTGGGTACGCGGATGTCGGACCCGAGCGCAGCCTCGGCGAAGGTGACCGGCACATCGATGGTGAGGTTGTCGGCCTTGCGCCCGAACAGGTCGTGGGGCGACACCCTCACGGTGACGAAGAGATCGCCCGTGGGCCCGCCGTTGCGGCCGGGCTCGCCGCGGCCCTTGAGCCGGATGCGTTGCCCGTCGCCGACACCGGCCGGCACGCGTACCTTGACCTCGCGGGCCCGGCGCCGCGTGCCCGCGCCCCGGCAGTCGGGGCAAGGGTCGGTGATGATGCGGCCCCGCCCACCGCAGGCCCGGCAGGGCTGGCTGAACGAGAAGAACCCTTGGTTGTCGTCGGTAACGCCGCGCCCGTTGCACGTCGCGCAGGTCTGCGGAATCGTGCCCGGTCGAGACCCGCTGCCGCTGCAGGTCTCACAGGCGGCGTCGCTCGTGAGATGAACCGCCGTGGTCACGCCATTGACCGCGTCGACGAACGCCAGCGTCAGTGCGGCCTCGAGATCGGCGCCCTTGGCCGGGCCAGCACCGCGTGTGCGGCTGGCGCGCCCACCTTGGCCACCGCCGCCGCCGCCGAAGAATTGCGCGAAGAGACCCGACAGATCGCCGCCGTCTTCGAAGCGATGGCTACCGGGTTGCCCGAAACCACCGGCCATCGGGCCGAGGCGGCGCACTTCGTCGTACTCCTTGCGCTTGGTCTCGTCACCGAGCACGTCGTAGGCCGCGCTGATTTCCTTGAAGCGCTCCTCGGACTGGTCGTTACCGGGGTTGGCGTCGGGATGATGCTGACGCGCCAGCTTTCGGTACGCGCGAGTGATCTCCTTTGGCGCCGCCGTCTCGGATACACCGAGCACGTCGTAATAGTTCTTCTCGAACCACTCTCTCTGCGGAGCCATCGAGGCTCACCTTCCCGGCGTGCGCCACATGTCGAGCGCGATCAGTCCCGCACTTTGACGAGAGCGGGCCGCAGGACGCGACCGTTCCAGACGTAGCCGGTGCGTAGTACTTCGGCGACATGGGGGCCGTCCCCGTCGCCCTCTTCGTGAATGACGGCCTCATGGCGGTTGGGATCGAATGGATCGCCCAATGGTCGCAACACCGCCAGCCCCGATCTTTCGAGCGTGGCGATCAACATGTTGTAGATCGGCTCGACATCTTCGGCGCCGTGCGCGAGTGCGCCGTCGCAGGCATCGAGCACCGGCAACAACCGCTCCGCGAGTGCTGCCGCGGCTTGCTCGATCATTTCGATCTGACGCTTGTCGTTTTGACGGCGGAAGTTGGCGAACTCGGCGGCTACTCGTCGCGTGTCGTCGAGATAGCCATCGCGTTCTTTGGTGACGCGCTCGAGATCGTCGAGCAACGACTCGACCGAAACCTCGGGCGCGCCCTCGGCCACCGTCGCCGGCGCATCGGGCGCGGAGGCCTCACCTTCTGAACCTTGGGCCTCAGAACCTTGGCCCTCAGACCCTTGGATTTCTGATGAGAGCGCCGCGGACGACAAGAGCGTGAGGTCGACCAGCGGGACATAGTCAGCGGGCGAGCCCGGACCACCCGAGGTCGACCCGCCGAACGGGACGCCCGGCTCGCCATCAGCTCCGCGTCGTGGGGACTGATCGCTCAACGCGCGTCTCCATCGTCAACGATTTCGGCATCGACGACTTCGTCGTCCGATGGTGCCGACGCGCGCGGTGCGCTGCCGCCACTGGACTCGGACGCCGCGGCCTCGTAGAGGCGTTGCGTGAACGCCTGGCTCGCCGTCATCAGGGCCTCGGTCGCGGTCTTGATCGCTTCGAGATCAGAACCACCGAGGGCGGTCTTGAGCTCGGCGACGCGGGCGTCGACCGTGGCGCGCTCTTCGTCGGGCAGCTTGCCGCCCTGCTCGCGCAGCACCTTTTCGGTTTGATAGAGCAAGGTCTCGCCGTTGTTGCGCACCTCGACCTCGTCGCGACGACGGCGGTCTTCGGCCGCGTTGGCCTCGGCGTCGCGCACCATACGCTCGATCTCGTCTTTGGCCAGTGACGACTGGCCGGTGATCGTCATCGACTGCTCACGGCTGGTGGCGCGGTCTTTGGCGGACACGTGCACGATGCCGTTGGCGTCGATGTCGAAGGTGACCTCGATCTGGGGGATGCCGCGGGGCGCGGGTGGCAATTCGACGAGTTGGAACTTGCCCAACGTCTTGTTGAACGCCGCCATCTCGCGCTCGCCCTGGAGCACATGGATCTCGACCGACGGCTGGCTGTCCTCCGCGGTGGTGAACACCTCGGTGCGCCGCGTGGGGATCGTGGTGTTGCGCTCGATGAGCTTGGTCATCACGCCACCCTTGGTCTCGATGCCGAGCGACAACGGGGTGACGTCGAGGAGGAGGACGTCTTTGACCTCGCCCTTGAGCACGCCGGCCTGCACGGCCGCGCCGATGGCCACGACCTCGTCAGGGTTGACGCCCTTGTGGGGCTCCTTGCCGGTCATCGTGAACACGAGCTCTTGGACCGCCGGCATACGGGTCGAACCGCCGACCATGACGACGTGGTCGATCTCGCCCTTGGTGAGGCCGGCGTCTTTGATCGCCTGATCGAACACCTTTTGGCAGCGCTCGAGCAGGTGCGCGGTCATCTCTTGGAACTTGGCCCGCGAGAGCGTGTAGTCGAGATGCAACGGGCCTTCGCTGGTGGCGCTGATGAACGGCAGGTTGATCTGCGTCTGTTGCACCTGCGACAGCTCGATCTTGGCCTTTTCGGCCGACTCCTTGAGCCGCTGGACCGCCATCTTGTCGGCCGCGAGGTCGACACCGAAGTCGTTCTTGAACGACGTCGTGAGCCAGTCGATGACCTCTTGGTCCCAGTCATCGCCACCGAGGAAGGTGTCACCATGGGTGGCCTTGACCTCGAACACACCGTCGCCGATCTCGAGGATCGACACGTCGAAGGTGCCGCCACCGAGGTCGAACACGAGGATGGTGTGGTCGCCACCCTCTTTGTCGAGGCCGTACGCGAGCGCCGCCGCGGTGGGCTCGTTGATGATGCGCAAGACCTCGAGGCCGGCAATCTGCCCGGCCTCTTTGGTGGCGGTGCGCTGCGCGTCGTCGAAGTACGCGGGCACCGTGATGACGGCCTGGTTGACGGACTCACCGAGGTAGGACTCGGCATCGCGCTTGAGCTTCATCAGTGTGCGGGCGGAGATCTCTTGCGGCGAGTACTTCTTGCCGTCGATGTCGACGCCCCATTTGAGATCACCCATGTGGCGCTTCACCGACCGGATCGTGCGATCGGGGTTGGTGATGGCCTGGCGCTTGGCGACCTCGCCGACGAGGACTTCGCCGTTTTTCGCGAAGGCCACGACCGACGGCGTGGTGCGCGAACCCTCTGCGTTGGGAATGACAACCGGTTCGCCGGCCTGAAAGACACAGACGACCGAGTTGGTGGTGCCGAGGTCGATACCGACGGCCTTTGCCATGGATTGCTCCTTGTTGCTGAACTGCGTGTTGCTGAACTGCGTGTTGCTGAAACTCCGTGGGGAAGTGGAGACCAGGGTAGCGACCTGCGGGCCGCCATCCACACAAACCTGTTGGTTATGTGCGTCACAAAGTTGAGTGTCTGACCATCAGGTCAGCCGGATCGCTCCAAGCCGCCGGGCTCGATATCCCTACCGGCGTGTCTCTCGTCTACGACCTCAACGCGGCGGTGGCCAATCAATCCAAAGCGTGAGTCGACAGGTAACGTCTCGGCTCGTATGGACACCGCGCAGCATTCCTCTGACGGGGCGCCCAAGTCGCGTCGCATCTCCGGCTACCACATCACACTCGGCATCGGTATCGCCTTCGCGTTGCTGACCGCGGTATCGGGCATCGTGGGGGCCGCACTCGACTGGCACGACGATTCGCCCGAGAGCCGAGAAGTCTTCGGCAACATCCCGGGCTCGCTCGAGCTGGCGTTCTACGTCGTGCTCACCGTGCTCATCGCCGCCGGCGCGGTGCAGTTCGCCAACCGGGTCAAGAACTGGCAGCGCGGCGGTCCCGACAACCGCTCGACCACCGTAAAGAACGTCGGCCGGCGCCTCGGCGACTTCCGCGCCGGCGTCTACATGCAGACCCTGCTGCGCGAACCGGCGGCCGGCATCATGCACTCGCTCATCTACTTCTCGTTCCTGATCCTGCTGGCGGTCACCACGACGCTCGAGATCGACCACCAGATGCCCGAGAGCGCCAAGTTCCTGCACGGCGGCGTCTACAAGGGTTTTTCGGCGGTCGGCGACATAGCCGGCGCGATGCTGCTGCTCGGTGTGCTGTGGGCGATCGCCCGGCGCTACGGCCCGCGCAACATGCGGCCCTACCGCATCCGCATCAAGTCCAAGCCCGAGCACATGATCATCCTCGGCACGTTCCTCGTGATCGCGGTCAGCGGGTTTCTCACCGAGGCCGTGCGCATCGCCCTCGCCGGACGACCCGACTACGAGAAGTGGTCGGTCATCGGCTATCCGCTGTCGCATCTCGTGCGCAATTCCGATCACCTGTCGGGTTGGCACCAGGGCCTGTGGGTCGCCCACGTCATCTCGTTCGTCGCGTTCTTGATCATCCTGCCGACCACGATGCTGCGCCACATGTTCACGTCGCCGCTCAACATGTACCTGCGCGACAAGAACCGGCCCAAGGGCGCCATGAAGCCCATGCCGAATCTAATGGAGACCTCGCTCGAATCCTTCGGCGCGGCGACCATCGAAGACTTCACGTGGAAGCAGTTGCTCGACACAGACGCGTGCACCATGTGCGGCCGGTGCACCTCGGTGTGCCCTGCACACGCCACCGGCAAGCCACTCGATCCGCGCGAGATCGTGCTCAAGATCGGTGAAGTCATGGCCGCGACCGGCAACCCGGCCGTGAGCCCGCCGATCGGCATGGACAAAGACATCACGATCGGCGCCAACAGCGTGTTCGAACGCGTCACGCCCGAAGAAGTGTGGGCGTGCACCACGTGCAAGGCGTGCGACGAAATCTGCCCGGTCAACATCGAGATCCTCGACAAGATCCTCGACATGCGCCGCTATCTGTCGCTGATGGAATCCAACTTCCCGACCGAGCTCGGCAACGCATACCGGGCGATGGAGAACCAAGGCAACCCGTGGGCACTCGCGCAAGGTGAGCGCGCCGATTGGGCCAAAGATCTCGAAGGCATCACCATCATCGATGGCACCTCACCGCTCGAGGCCGAGTACCTCTATTGGGTCGGCTGTGCGGGCAGCTTCGACGACAAGAACAAGAAGGTCACGCGCGCCATGTCGCGCCTCTTGCAGCGCGCGGGCATCAGCTTCGCCATCCTCGGCCCATCCGAGAACTGCACCGGCGACCCCGCCCGGCGGTCGGGCAACGAGTACATCTTCCAGATGCTGGCGTCGCAGAACATCGAGACGCTCAACGGAATGGGCGTCAAGAAGATCATCACGCAGTGCCCGCACTGCTTCAACACGCTCAAGAACGAATACCCGCAACTCGGCGGTCACTACGAGGTCGTGCACCACAGCCAGTTCCTCGAGTCGCTCGTCGAGACGGGCCAGCTCGATATGAAAGATGCCCGGCTCGACGATCGCATCGTGTACCACGACTCGTGTTACCTCGGCCGCCACAACGACGTGTATCAAGCACCTCGGCGCGTCATCGGTTCGATCGGCGGCATCCAGGTCGTCGAGGCTGCGAAGAACGGCACCAAAGGCATGTGCTGCGGCGCCGGCGGGGCCCGCATGTGGATGGAAGAGTCCACCGGTAAGAAGGTCAACGACGAGCGGTCGCAGCAACTCTTGGCGACCGGCGCGTCGCGCATCGCGACCGCGTGCCCGTTCTGCTACATCATGATCGACGACGGAGTGAAGGCGCAGGGCGTCGAAGACACCGAAGTCAAGGTGGCCGACATCGCCATGCACGTCCTCGACGCCATCGAAGAAGGCGAACGCCGGGCACAGGCCCAGGCCATGACCACGTCGTTCACCTGAACCTCGCGCACGCTTCGGCCTTCCCCGCGTGCTCGACGTCCAGCAAACTCGCAGCCTGCCCCGTCACATTGTGGTGTTCGGCAGTGCGGCAACCGCGGTCTTCGCGCTGTCCTTCGACAGCACGCTCTTGCCCATCGCGCTGCGCGACATCGGTTCGGGTGTCGGCGAGACAACGCCATCGCATCTCTCGTGGCTGTCGACGACGTACACGATCGCGATGGCGGCCTCGGTCGTAGCGATCGGTCGCATCGGCGATCGCACGGGGAGGCGCCGGCTGTTCCTCCTCGGTTTCACCTTGTTCCTCGTCGGCGCGTTGGTCGCGGGCACCGCGACCACCTTCACGCAGGTGTTGGCCGGCCGTAGCATCGAAGGCCTCGGCGCGGCATGTGTCTTCCCGTCATCGCTCGGATTGGTGCTGGCCGCGTGGCCGGCCAACCAGGCGACCAAGGCGATCGCGGCGTGGACCGCGGTCGGCGGCGTCGCCGGCGCGATCGGCCCCGCCGTGGGGTCGGCGCTCGTCGATGGTCTCGGATGGCGCAGCGCCTTCCTCGTGCATCTCGTGATCGGCATCCCCGCGTTGTTGGTCGCACGCCGAGTGCTCGTCGAAACCGAACGCCATAGCAAGAGCTCGTTGCCCGACATGGTCGGATCGCTGCTCGTCGCCGTTGTCCTCGGGAGCATGGCGCTCGTGCTCGCGCAAGCACGTACGTGGGGATTTTCCGACGATCGCATCGTGATTGCGCTGGTCTTGATCGCGATCACTCTGCCCTTGTTGGTGTGGCGCTGCATGCATCATCCTGCACCGGTGGTCGAGCCACAGATGTTGCGGCTGCGGACCTACCGACGCACCGTCGTCTTGTGCGTGTTCGTGGCCGGCGCGATCTTCGCCAACTTCGTGATGATGCCGCAGTACCTCGGCACGGTCTGGGGCTACTCGACATTTCGCGTCGGTATGGCCATCGTGCCGTTCTCGATCGCGGCGTCGATCACCGCCGTGTGGGGTGGTCGGGTGTCGGCGCGCGTCGACGAGAAGTGGCTACTCGCACTGGGCATCACAATCATGGCGGCCGCAATGGCGTGGCTGCGGTTCGTCCCCGACGAAACGCCGGACTACTGGACCGAGTTCTTCCCCGCGATCATCATGACCGGTGTCGGTGGTTGGGGCATGGCGCTGAGCATGCTCAACTGCGTCGGCGCCCGCGAGCTCGACAACAGCAACTACGGCGTCGGTATGGGCATCTTGATGACCATGCGCCAAGTCGGCTCGCTGGCCGGCGTGGCTACCGCGTTCGGCATACTCGGTGACGTTGCGCTCACGTCGGCCAGCGCCATCGATCGGATTCGACAAGTGTGGCTGCTGCTCATCCCCGTCTTCCTCGTGTCGGCGGTCGCGACGGCGCGGCTACCGGCGCGTCAGCGCCATTCGTTGACGTGACGCGAGCGGTTCACCTCTTGACCTGGGCGCACGATGGGCGGAGGATGCATGTATGGGGCGGTTACGCGACTGGCGTTGGCAACGGCGGATACGCCGGGTGATGCGCCGTGGTCGCGGATGGACTGCCGGTTTGCGCCGCTCGCATCCGGTGCGCACTCCCGCCGACCCGGCGATGTTGCGCCGTGCCGCGGACATCACCGACCTGCGCGAGCGCCGGCTCGCCTACGAAGCGGCGGCGCAGAGCCGCTCGCCCGACGTTACCCGGGGATCACGACGCGTCGTGATCCTCACCGTCGCGTGCGCGGCGACCGTTACGTTCGCCCTCACGGTGTTCGCGGCAATCGCCGGCAACCCGTGGGTCGCCGCCACGGTCGCCGCGCTCGTCGCGGCAGTGCTCGCCGGTTTCGCGGTGCAACGTCCGGTGATCCGGTCGTTCGACCACGGCCAACGCCCGCGCCGCCAGTTTCGTGACGTGCGCGAGCCGCTCGACGACTGAACGGCGCGTCTGTTCGCGTCGCTTCAGCCAAGCAGCGCGCGGACGTGGCCCGTTTCGTTGACACTGCGGATCGTGCGGATGCCGTTGGACGCGGCACGCACGCGCACGATGCCGCAATAGTCGGGGGTCAACACGAACGGGTCGACGTGCCCGATCAGCATCGTGAGATAGGTGCCCATCACCATGCCGTGGCAGAAGACCGCTACGCGCTTGCCCTTGTTGCGATCGACGATCTCGTCGAAGGTCGCGACAACGCTGCTGCGCCAGGGTTCGAACCCACCGAGCGGCGCGAACATCGCGAACTTGTCGCCGAGGAACTCTTGCACGATGGCATCGTCCATCGTCATATCTTCGGCGGGCACATAACGGGTGCGATAGTGATCCGCTTCTTTCAAACCGTCGTGTAGCTCGACCTCGAGGCCGAGCCGCGCCGCAAGAGGCGCGGCCGTGGCCCGTGCCCGTTGCATCGGCGACGCCACGACGTGATCGATCCGTTCGCCGGACAAGAAGTCTGCCGTCGCGTCGGCTTGCCGGCGGCCGATGTCGGACAGTGGCGGGTCGGCCGTGCCGGCTCCCTCGTCGCGCTCATCGCGCTCGGGGCGGCCGTGGCGGATGATGACGAGATCCATGGCGGATCAGAGGTGTTTCTGCAGGCGCCCGGCGGTGTCCCACCGCATTGCCCCGTCGATCGCGCCGGTCATGAACTTGCGGAACCGGCGTTGCATGCGCTCGGCCTTGTCGCCGTAGCTCTCGGTTTCGCCCATCGACGTGATCGTCTGGCCGGCGATCCAATACAGCATCGAGACGGCCATGTCCTCGACCACTTCGTCGTGGGTCCATGACGGGCCGCCTGCAGCCGCCAACGCGGCGCGGTATGCGTCGAGCAGTTCGCGCTCGGCGGTAACGGTCTCATCGGTTGCGCATGCCGTCAAGAAGAACGCCAGGTCTTGACCGGGAAAGCTCTTACCCGACAGTTGCCAGTCGAGCACGATGATCTCGTCGTCGACGAAGAGCATGTTGTCGAGTTCGTAGTCGCCGTGGATGAAGGTCCATGGCCGTTCGTTGTAGCGCATCAACCAGGTGAGCGTGTCGTTGACGAACGTGCGCTCGACGACCGAGCGCAAATCGTCGGGGATGCGTCCTGGCTCGAGATCGTTGAACTTGCCCCACGCATCTTGGACGAGCGGGATGCCCATCTGATAGCTCGGTGCCGACCAGTCGACGACCCACGGCATCGTTGTCAGTTGCGGGTTCATCCAATACTGACCGTGCAACGTGCCGAGATCGATCGCCAGCTTGCGCATGTTGTCGACGCTGGTACCGACCAGGATGTCGCCGTCGACCGCGGGCGTCACGTGCTCGATGAGCATCATGAAGCGGTCGGTACCATCGCTGGCGTTGACGTAGCACTGCGGGACACGCATCCTCACGTCACGCGCGAGGTCGCGATAGAAGCCCGCCTCTCGGATGAACGGCATCATGATCTGGTTGTAGAGGCGCGCGAGGTCGGAGTCGAGCAGGCACTTGGCCACATACGAACGGGGCAGCGAGCACGGCGCGCTGTAGTCGACTTCGACGACACCGACTTCGCCCAGCGCGCCGACGATGCCGGCCATCGGTGTCGCGGTGATGTTCGCGATGCCGGGATGATCGTGGCCGGCCTCGTGCAACGCTCGACCCAACCACGCACCGTCGAGGGCGCCGATGCTGATCGGAATGTCGTCGCTCATGACTGCTCCCCGAAGTTCTCCCAGTAGCGGCTCGGGCGCGGCCCGCGCTGGTTCTGGTATTTCGATCCCAGCTGTCCCGATCCGTAAGGGTTATCGGCCGGTGTGGTCATGCGCATGAAGCTGATCTGGCCGATCTTCATGCCGGGATACAACGTGATCGGCAGGTTGGCGACGTTCGAGAGCTCGAGCGTGAGCTGGCCATCCCAACCGGCGTCGACGAAACCCGCGGTCGAGTGGATCAACAGGCCAAGGCGACCGAGGGAGCTCTTGCCTTCGAGGCGGCCGACGAGATCGTTGGGTAGCCCCACGCGTTCGCTGGTCGAGCCGAGCACGAACTCGCCGGGGTGCAGGATGAACGGCGACTCGTCGCTGCCGGTGACGAGCTCGGTCAGCTCTTCGAGATTCTGCTTGACGTCGATCACCGCCATCGTGTGATTGCGAAAGACGCGGAAGTAGGAATCGAGGTGCAAGTCGACCGACGACGGTTGCACGCATGCGTCGACATAGGGGTCGATGACGATGCGCCCGGCTTCGATCTCTTGTCGGATGGTGTGATCGGACAGGATCATCGGCGCCGGACGTTACTCCCCGGTGTCACACGCGGCCGAAGCAGCGGGTCACGATGATCTCGAGCGAGGCCCAACCCGGGCGGCGCGGCGGATGTCCGTAGCGGGCCTCGTAGCGCCGGGCGCATTCGGCCACGGACTCGTCGTCGGTGCGCAGTTCACAGCGACCTTCGAGCGTGAGCCAGCGACCGCCGTCGACCTGGCAGACGAGCCCGACGCTGCCGCGCGCTGCGTTGCGCGCCTTTTGGTTGCCCGGTCCGGTGATGATGCGTACCCGCTGGGTCGCCTCGTCATAGCTGAAGCCGACCGGCACCACATGCGGCGACCCGTCGGCGCGCAGCGTCGTCAGCGTGGCCAGGTTGCGCACCGTGACGAACTCGATCATCTCGGGTGTGAGCGAAGCGGGGTCAAAAGCCATGTTCGAAAGGCTGCCGCCGTCGGCAGTCAGAAGCAACGTTCGCTAGCCTGAGCAGACTTCTGCGGGTGTAGTTCAATGGCAGAACATCAGCTTCCCAAGCTGAATACGAGGGTTCGATTCCCTTCACCCGCTCGATATCGCGCTCATCCCTCAATCACCTGAAAAACACGGCGACTCCAGTAGAGACGGTCGTAGCGCGCGGTGCCATAAGGCTCGAGGACGCCGAGATCGACGAGCGACGCCACGGCGTCCCGGTTCGCTTGGTTCGATCGCCCGTAACGACGTTGTGCTCCCGCGACGGACAGGATCGGGTACGCAATGAGATCGTCGGCGATCTCCACTGCAAGGCGTGCGCGAGGGAGGGCTGACCGTACGGTCTTGCCGATCTCATCGCGCAGTGCGAGCAGTCGCATGATGCGGTCGTGTCCTGAACGGGCCTCGCTACACACGGCATGGGCGAAGAAGTCGATCCACGGGGCCCAGTTTCCAGAGGTACTGACCGACAGCAGGTGGTCGCGGTATTCATCACCTCGTTCCTCAAGCCAAGGTGACAGAGCGAGTACAGGGGCTCGAAGGGCTCCCTCCCGAAGCATCTGAAGGACGGCGACGAGGCGACCGAGGCGACCGTTGCCATCGGTGAAGGGATGTAGGGCCACGAACTGGTAGTAAGCCATGGCAATACGTGGGACCAGCTGGATCTGCGAAAGCGGTACCGGTCCGGTAAGCCAGTCGATCCACCGCTCGCACGCGGCGCGGAGCTGGTCGCCCGGCGGTGGCGGGATGAAACGAGCGTCCACCACGCGCCGGTTCTTCGCCCCGATGAAGACCTGCGTTGTACGAAGCGCACCCGCATCGGTGCCGTCACTGGTCGTCCCGCTCACGATCTGCGCCTGCAAGGCGCTGATCAGACCAAGGGTTATCGGCCGATCGCGCATCCACGCGTACGCGGTATCAGCGGCACGCGTGTAGTTCATGACCTCCCGAACGTTCGGCGCAACGGCGATCTCTTGCTCGTCGGGCGACAGCACCTCAGCAGCAAAGAGCTCGGTGAGATCCGCGTACGTTCCCTCCAAAGCCGACGTACCGATGGCCTCCCTCCGCGTAGCGATTCTAGAAATGAGCTGCGGGTTGGGAACAAGGCTGGCCGCTTCGTCGAGCCGGCCAAGTTCGGTCATCGCCTCGCTCACGGCCATCCATACAGCGCCAGGCAGATCGATGGAGTCGGGCAGATCGTCCGGAACGAAGGCCTCCGCCTCGTACGCCTCTCCAAACCGGGCGTCGTGGCCCGAAATCGGAACAACGTGGCCCACGGGTGAGCGCCGGAGCGATTTCACTGGACTTGGATTCTGCTTAGCACAATCCAAGTCTCGCGCGTATAACTTGGAATTACAATTGAGTAATCCAAGTTACCCCAGGGGCAGTGCTTGGTTCGCTCTCACGTTGGCCGATGTTGCAGTGTTCGTCGAGCGGTGCCGCCACCGATTCGCAGGCTCAGACGCGATGATCGACGAGGATCGCAGGAGGCGGGCCGCCAGCCGGTGCGCCGAGGTCTACACCGGTCACATCGAGGACCCGGGCACGGAACCATTTCCCGTGGTCGGAATCGTCAGTGGCGAGATCGGTGAACGTCTTCTCTACATCGCCTTCGAACCACACGAGCATGAAGCTCCCCATGGGGGTCTCTTGTAGCGCCCACGTCTCGCGGGTGATGCCGCCGCGCTTGAGTTGGGCCTCGTACTCGGACCGTCGAGCCCCAACGGCCTCCGCCGCGAAGGCGCGAGCGTCGTCTTCCTTGCCGGGTTGGATCGGGAACATCCCGTTGAACACACCCATGTCCGCCTCCTACATCGAGCGCGCCCCAGAACGCCGCGCGAAATGGCGACTGTAGCGAAATCTCGTCGCGGCAAGGAAGTCTCCGCAACGATGTCGAGAACTCGACGACTGCTCCGTCCTAGGGGTGCATCCGGCCGACAAGTGCCGGCGTCACAAGGAGAACACCATGGCCAAGTACCTGTTGCTCAAGCACTACCGAGGCGCTCCGGCGGCCGTCAACAATGTCCCGATGGACAAGTGGAGCCCCGACGAGGTCGAGGCCCACATCAAGTACATGAACGACTTCGCCACCCAGCTCGAAAGCAGCGGCGAGTTCATCGACGGACAAGCGCTTTCTCCTGAGGGCGCGTGGGTCCGTTACGACGGCGAGGGGCGACCCCCGATGACCGACGGACCGTTCGCCGAAACGAAGGACTTGATCGCGGGATGGATGATCATCGATGTCGACAGCTACGAGCGCGCGATCGAGCTCGCCGGTGAGCTGTCGGCGGCGCCGGGGGCCGGCGGCAAGCCGATCCACGAATGGCTCGAGGTGCGACCCTTCCTCGCCGCGCCGCCCACGTTCGAACACTGATCGTGGACGATGTCGAGCTGCGTGAGCTCGTCCCCCACGTCTTGAGCGTCCTCGTCCGTCGCGGTGCCGATTTCGCGACGGCCGAGGACGCCGTACAGGAGGCGCTCATCCGGGCGCTGTCCGCGTGGGAGCACGAGTTGCCCGCCGACTCCACGGGGTGGCTCATCACGGTCGCGTGGAGAGCCTTCCTCGACATGACGCGGTCGGACGCGGCGCGCCGTGATCGAGAGGTGCGATTCGACACCGATCCGCCGGCCGGCGCGACCCCGAGCGCCGACGACACGCTGCGCCTCTACTTTCTGTGCGCGCACCCCGATCTGACATCGTCGTCGGCGGTCGCGCTGACCCTGCGGGCCGTGGGTGGCCTCACCACCCGCCAGATCGCGCAGGCATACCTCGTGCCCGAACCCACCATGGCGCAGCGCATCAGCCGCGCCAAGCGCACGGTCAGCCGGGCCGGGGTCGATCGTCCCGGCGACGTGCGCACAGTGATGCGGGTGCTGTACCTCGTCTTCAACGAGGGCTACTCCGGCGACGTCGATCTCGCAACCGAGGCGATCCGACTGACTCGGCAGCTCGCGGCGTTGGTGGACGAGCCCGAGGTCCACGGATTGCTTGCTTTGATGCTCCTTCACCATGCCCGCCGCCGTAGCCGCACCCGGCCCGACGGAAGCATCGTGCCGCTCGCCGATCAGGATCGAAACCAGTGGGACACCGCGCTCATCGCCGAGGGAATCGAGATCGCACACGCCGCGCTCGCGCGCGATCAGCTCGGCGAATACCAGACGCAGGCCGCGATCGCCGCGCTCCATGCCGACGCGCCGCGTGTCGAGGAAACCGATTGGGTCCAGATCGTGGAGTGGTACGACGAATTACTCCGCTTCGCCGACACTGCGATCGTGCGGCTCAATCGTGCGGTCGCGGTCGGCGAGGCCGACGGCGCGCCCGCGGGACTGGCGGCCCTCGCTGAGGTCGACGAACGCGTCCCGCGGCGCGAAGCGGTCGCCGCGTACCTCCACGAGAAGAACGGCGATCTCGAACTCGCGGCGCGCCTCTATGCCACCGCAGCCCGCAACGCACCCAACCTTGCCGAGCGCGACCATCAGACGCGCCAAGCAGCGCGACTCAACCAGCATCTACAAGGCGAGAGATGATCCGGGCGCGGGTTAGACGACGACTACTTCGTTGCGTGCGCCGGTTCACGACCGGGACGGGTGGCCGTGTACCAACGACCCGACGGGCCCGCGCCAGCGGTGGTGTTCATCCGGTGCGAGGCGTAACCGGCAACATACGCCTGGCCTCAATCGGGTCGGGCACACCATCTGCGTCGAACAATTCGATTCCGTGAAGTCGTCAATTGACGGCAAGCAACAGCAGCAACGCGGTCATCGCGACGCCGGCCCAGCCGAGAACGAGGCCGGCGATCGCCAACCCACGACCATCCTGCTTACCTCCCGAGCTTCGTATCTGGCTCAACGCCACGTAGCCGAAGAAGAGCGCGAGCAGTGATCCGACGCCGTACATCCACAAGATGCCGAGCACCAGCGCCGCGATCGCGAAGCCGTTGGTGCCAAAGCTGGCCGTCTCGCCGGCGGCCGGCGGCCACCATTCGGATACCGGCTCGACTCCGGCGTCCGGCGAAGCGGCTCCGCAGGTCCACCCTTCACCGCGTTCGGTGACGGCGATCTGCCAAACGCCATCGGCGAGCGTGACGCTGCGGTCACCGGGCGCGGATCGCAACTGTCGGGTCACGCCGACGACGTAGTGCCGCCAACGAGGATCGAAGAGCAGCTCTGCCGCGTGCGCAGCCGCCGATGTGTTCGCATTGAGTTCGTCGGTGAGCTGTCGCGCGAGCGCCTCGACGACAGCGGGTGTGCGCAGAGCTTCGTTCGCGGGATCGAGCGGCTCGTCACTGGCGACGTCGCCGAGTTTCCACTGGCCTTGTTCGCGGCCCACGAAGATCGACGTTCGGTGCGTGGCCAACCAAACCGTGTTCTCGGTGTCGTCGCGTTCGTCGTCCTCATGATCGGGTGCATCTACATAGGGCGCCCACGGTCGGACTTCAGTTGCGCGAACTCGTCATCCGATATCGCACCGCTCTGATAGAGCGCGTGGAGTCGCTCGAGTTTGTCGATGCGGTCGCCAACGCTCACTGACTCTCCCCCATTAGCAACCATCTTGGTGCGCCCAACGAGGTGATGCGGACACGAATGCACCGATGCGCCGAGCGCCTGATCGCTCGCCGATCAGAACTTCGGTACCCTTTGGCTATGCCGCGGGCCGTCAGCCGAAGCATCGCACTGACCGTCGCGCTGCTCGCGATCGTTGCGTGCGAGCAGGAGCGGTCGGCGGCACCTCAGGGCGACGCGCCCGCAGAAGCGGCCCCCACGGAGTTGGTGCAGGAGATACCGCACGCCGCCGTTGCCGTTGTCTCTGTCGCCGAGTTGCGTGAGCCCGTCGCCTCGGCCAACCCGATCGTAATCTCCGACAAACTCGCGCTCAAAGAACTGCCCGCCTCGTTCGCGCCACTTGCCGCGCCGAACCGCATCGACGGGCGCTCCGGTGAACGCACCGAATTCCAGCTCTTCTCCAGCGCGGCGAGGCACGGAACGGTGACCGTCTGGATCACCATCGGGCAGCGGGCCACCGACCTGTTGATCGAGCCGCACTACAAGCCGTCGACGCTTTCCGCGCGCGGGCTGTCGTTGTTCGAACTTCAAAATCAGACGACGCTCACGTCGAATGTGATCGCGTGGTCGATCGGCCCCGGTGTCGTGGTCGGGGTGACATCTCGAGACCTCACGAAGGCCGAGTTGCTCGAATGGGTTTCGAACGTCGACGCGCAACCGTAGGTCGCGCGTCGACTCGAGTGTTCAGCCCTGACGGGCCTTGTGACGCGGGCTCAGCTTGTTGATGACGTAGGTGTGGCCACGCCGCCGCACGATCTTGGAGCCCGGTGCGCTCTTGAGTGACTTCAGTGAACTGCGAACTTTCATCTTCGCCTTCTTTCTCTGCTGCCCTCAAACGTGACCGCGTGGCGTTCTATTCCGCGGTCTATCGACCGCGCGCCGAGGCGGTGCATCTAACCCGAGTGTCGGTTGCGTCAGGCCTTGCTGCGAGCGCGGGCGCGCAGTTCGATGAAGGCACCGAGCACGACGAGCGAGAGCCCAACGACCAACCACGGCCGCACCGGCGAATTGCCGGTACGAGCGAGGACACCGGTGCTCACACGCTCTTCGATGATGCCGCCCACCTGGACACCGATAGTCGTCGGAGGAGCAGTGGTCGTCACGGACTCGATCGTCGGCGCAACGGTCGTCGGCGCAGCGGTGGTCGGCGCAGGAGTCGTCGGCGGCGTCGTTGTCGGCGGCGCAGTCGTCGGAGGAATCGTGGTGGGCGGAATCGTGGTCGGAGGTGCGGTCGTCGGCGGGGCCGTGGTCGTCGTGGTCGAAGTCGTCGTCGAGGTTGTCGTAGTAGTCGTCGTGCCGCCCTCGACACACTGCGGTGGCGCAGTCACCGAGGTTTCACGGAACTCGCCGGCCGAGCCGAACTCACCATTGGGGCCCCACGCGGTGACCGCAGTGGCACGCGCGACGTAGGTCGCACCGTTGGCCGGTACGTCGACGAATACGGAGAACTGGTAGCTGTTGGCAGCAGTGAAGGCGCCGTTGAACGTCTGACCGGCGATGGTCACCACGACATTGTTGTTGATGCGGTGGTCGGCCTCGGGAGTGGTCCACGCCGTTGCCGTCACCGTGATGCGAGCGGTCGTTGGAGCGACGCACACCGGTGTCGCTTCGATCTCGGGATGATGCGCAGAGGCGACACTCTGAAAGAAGATGAGCCCCGCGATCACCAGCGCACCGAATGCTGAGAGTTTGAATCCTCGGTTTCTGACGAACACTTTGGGCTCCTTTTGCGCGTCGGATGGACGTATTCGAGCGGGTAGCCGGGAACTGATCGACTCTCCCGGGATCGGCAGTTCGACGCGGCGGGTGCATCATTGCACGAAAGACATGCAATCGAAACCACCTCGTCAACAAACGGCAAACGGGTGACGTCAGATCGGTGGGCCGTGCTCCGCGTAACTGCGCAAACGAGCCTGGTCATCGGCATCGAGCAACTCGATCACGGCGACGATGGGGTGACCTGGCCCGCGCATGACGTCCAATGCTTTGTGCCCGGCCGTGCCCCGTGCCGGCGCGTCGGTCGTGAGGAGCACGAGTGGCATCGCGGCGCGGCTCTCGTGCAACACCGCGGCCTTGCCCAACGACTTCCACAATGTGTCGGCGCGCCGCAAACCGGCGCGGTTGGTCGTGAACGCCCCCGACACGTCGAACGCCCAGTCGGTGCCCGTCTGATCGGTGGCGACAAAGGTGAGCGCGATGCCCAACCCACGTGGCTTGACGTCGGCGCGAATGTTGTCGAACCCACAGGTCGACAACAAGATGCCCGCGAGCTCTTTGGCCTGCAGCCCCGCTCGCACCGCTTGCGCTTGCGCGTCGCCAGCGGATTCGTTGGACGCAACCGCGGGTAGCTCGACGCGAAACGCGGCCGGCGACTCGTCAGACAGAGACGACAACCGCGCTCGCTCGTCGGCCACGCGTCGGCGGGCCGCGTCGACATAGCCCTTGTCGTTGTCGAAGCCGATGTAGTGACGACCGGTGCGCACCGCGGCCAACGCCGCGCTGCCAGAGCCCATGAACGGGTCGAGCACGACGTCGCCCTCGTAGGTGTAGAGCTCGATGAGCCGCTTGGGCAGCTCGACGGGGAACGGCGCGGGATG
>JBDSMH010000099.1:0-84109 GCA_039915945.1 Acidimicrobiales bacterium
CCGGCGGAGGCGAGCCGTCGACCTTGGCGAGCAGCGTCTTGAACACGCGGCGGGCGTCGATGCCGAGCGATTCGGCGGCGACGGTTCCGTAGTTGCGGTCGCCCGTCATGTGGGTGAATTCGTGGACAGCGAACTCGACGCCCCGCTGGCGTAGCAGGGCGGTCGCGGGCGTAGCGCCCTTGTGCTTTTGTGCCGCCACGACACCACGCTAACGCCCTCGCCCCGAGCGTTGCCGGGCGCCGTGGGCGCCAGGTAGGCCTTCGGCTTGGCGAATGGGGCCGGGGGTGTGACTAAGCTGGCGGACTCGGAACGACCCGTCGGTGGGGCGTGCCGTTGTCCAGGGGGGGCCTGATGACCAAGAGGCGAACTGCGCTACTCGGATTTGCCGCTGTCTTTGCAATCATTGCAGGAGCATGCGGTGACAGCTCTGAGCCGTCGTCCAGTGGAGCGACGTCGACCACGCTCGGCGTCGCGGGCGGCACCGTCGCATCGACACGGCCCATCGTCGACGCCGACACGACCGCGATCATGCGGTACGGCTCGATGCAAGCCAACAGCCTCGACCCCGTATTGCAAAAGACGCCGTGTGAGATCACGCAGATGCGCCTGCTCTACGACACGCTGTTCTATTACGACTCGGCGGGCAAGCTGCAGCCGATGCTCGCGACCGAGTACAAGCTCGACGACCCACTCAATCTCACGGTCAAGCTGCGCACAGGGGTCAAGTTCCAAGACGGCACGGCGTTCAACGCCGAGGCCGTGAAGTTCGTCATCGACCGTGCGCTCACTGATGCAACCTCCAACATCAAAGGCACGCTCTACATGCTCGAGACGGTCACCGCCGTAGACGAGACGACGGTGCGGTTCAAGATGAAATCGGCAGCGGGCGGTCCGTTGTTGGCACAACTCGCCGACCGTCCGGGTCTGATGTACTCGCCGACCGCTCTCAAGGCCGCCACGACCCCGGCTGACTTCTTCGCGAAGAACCCGGTGGGCTCGGGTATGTACAAGATCACCGGTGAATACCGCCCGATCGAATCGATGTCGGTGCGTTCGTGGGACGGCTACTGGGACACCACGACCCCGCGCCTCGGCGGGATCGACATGACCGAGATCAAGGTCGACGCCTTGGTCAACGCCATCAAGTCCCCGCAGTTCGACCTCGTGCCGATCGATGCGGCGTCGCAGGTCGCCGGCCTCAAGGACGCGACTGATGTCGTGGTCAAGATCGATCCGTCGATCCAGCTACGCACCTTCCTCATCAACTCGACGGAAAAGCCCTTCGACGATGTCAAGGTGCGCCAGGCAATGGCATACGGCATCAATCGCAAGGCCGTCACCGACGTGATGACCGAAGGGCTCGTCGGGCCCAACACCCAGTGGTACCCCAAGGGCTTCGTCGGCTACGACGCCGCACTCGATGCGCTCTACCCGTACGACGTCGCCAAGGCCAAGCAACTCTTGACCGAAGCCGGTTTCCCCAATGGCTTCACGTTCAACGCGGTCATCGGTGACACCTCGACGTCGTACATCCAGCAGAACGAGTTGATCCAAGGTCAGTTGAAGCAGATCGGCGTGACGATGAACATCACATTCGTCCCGACCGCGCAGACGGTCCCGACCTTCTACCCGACCGATGCGACAAAGAAGAGCGGCGTCGTCGCCGGTGCTTGGGGTGCCAACCTCACGTTCGACCCCGACGCCTTCTTCCGTCCGCGCTACCTGGCCGAGGGCAACACCAACGTCGGCCGGGACGAGCTCCCGGGCCTTCGTGACGTGCTGACGCAGGCCGCCGCGGCTGCCGACGAGGCGACCCGCACGAAGCTCTACGGGCAGGCCGCCAAGCTGACGCTCGACTCATTGCTCGAGGGATTCCCGTTGTTCTCGGTGCCGGCCATTCAGGCCTACAAGAACTACGTGGGCGGCATCACTGTTGCCGAGACCCGCTGCCCGGCCACGCTGCGGGGCAAGTACATCACCAAGGGCAAGGTGGCGGTCAAGAAATAGAGCATTCGGCCACCGAGACGAAAGTTTGCGATGGGTCAACTGATTCTGCGTCGATTCCTACAGGCGATCCCGCTGATCTTCCTCGTCTCGGTGGCCGCGTTCTCACTGACGTGGTTGCTGCCCGGCGATCCGGCCTACGCCATCGCCGGCATCGAAGCCACCCCCGAAGAGGCGGCGGCGGTCCGGACGAAGTTGAACCTGGATGATCCGGCCTACGAGCGCTACGGGCGATGGCTGGGCAATGCGGTGCAGGGCGATTTCGGCAAGTCGGTGCTCACCGATAGACCTGTCGCGGCCGAGCTCAAGCGACGCCTGCCCATCACGGCGTCGCTCGCCATCGGCGCGTTCATCATGGCCGTGCTCATCGGCACGTTGATCGGCGTCATTCAGGGTGCGTTTGCGGGCCGAATACCCGACAAGGTGTTGCTCTTCTTCGTATCGCTCGGCTTGTCGACGCCGCAGTTCTGGATCGCGACACTGCTCATCACCTACTTCGGCGTGAAATGGAAACTCTTCCCGGTGCTCGGCTACGTGTCGTTCGCGGACTCGCCGGCGCGGTGGTTCGAGTACGCGTTCTTGCCGATGTTGACGCTGGCCATCTTCACGTGGTCCGAGGTGGCGCGACAGCTGCGCACCGGTCTGGTTGGTGTGCTCGACCAGGACTATGTACGCGCGGCGCGCGCCCGAGGAATATCTAACACGCGCATCATCGGCCGGCACGCGTTGAAGAACGCCGCCTTGCCGACGATCACCATCATCGGCGTGCGCCTCGGCTTTCTCCTCGCCGGCTCGGTCATCGTCGAGAGCATCTTCGGTATCCACGGACTCGGTGACTACGCGCTCACCGCCATTCAGGGCCGCGATGTCCCTATCATTCAAGCTGTCGTCGTCATCTCTGCGGCCGTCGTGCTGACCGTGGGCGTCCTCGTCGACATCGCGTACGCCTTCCTCAACCCGAAGGTGAGAGTGCGGTGACCTCGCTCGTTCCTCGCCTCGACTCACTCACCACACTGCCGACACTGCCCAAAGCGGCGCAGCTGCACGGGTGGCGGCGCACGTGGTACCGCTTCCGGCAACGCAAGTCGGCGGTAGTCGCACTGGCCTTCGTTCTCCTGATGGTGTTGATCGGCATCCTCGCTCCGTTGCTCGCCCCTCATGATCCCTCCGACCAGTTGTTTCTCCAAGAACGATTCGCCGGTTTCAGCGGTGACCACTTGCTCGGCACCGACCATCTGGGTCGTGACGTGCTGTCGCGCATGATGTTCGGCCTGCGCACGTCGCTGCTGGCGTGCCTGCTGGCGGTCGTGATCGCGGTGACCGCCGGTTTCATCCTCGGTGTGCTCAGTGGGTACATCGGCGGTGTGGTCGACTCGCTCTTGATGCGACTGGTCGACGGGATCCTTTCGATACCTGGTCTGCTGATGGTCATGGCGATCGTCGGCATCCTCGGGCCCGGGTTGCGCAACGCGATGATCGGCTTGTCGGTTGTCTTCACACCGGTGTTCGCCCGCCTCGTGCGGGGCCAGGTGTTGTCGACCAAAGAGGACGTCTATGTCGAAGCGGCGCGTGTCATGGGCGCGAAGGATTCGCGAATCGTCTTACGCCACATCGTGCCCAACTCGATCGCTCCGATCATCGTCCAGGCACTGATGACGATGGGTCTCGCGCTGTTGGTCGAGGGCACGCTCTCGTACCTCGGTCTGTCGGTCAAGCCACCGAAAACCAGCCTCGGCAGTCTTTTGCAGAATGGGTTTGCGTTCAAAGAGCGCAGCCAGCGCATGATTCTGCTGCCCGGCATCACCATCACGCTGCTGTCGTGGGCCTTCAACGTGATCGCCGACGGTCTGCGCGACGCGATCGGGCGTCAAGAGATCGGGGGCGGCGCGTGACCTTGCTCGAGGTCGACGGTCTCGGCGTCGAGGTCAAGCGCTACGGCAAGTGGGTGCGGGTCGTCGATGACGTCTCGTTCTCCATAGCCGAGGGTGAAACCCTGGGCCTGGTCGGTGAAAGCGGCTCGGGCAAGAGCCTCACCGCGAGCGCAGTGATGAACTTGCTGCCGCATTCGGTACGCCGCTGCGAGGGAACCGTGGCATTCGAAGGGCGCGTCATATCGTCCTTGTCGCAGCCCGATTTCCGTCAGCTGCGCGGGCCGAAAATGGCCATGGTCTTCCAGGATCCGCAGAACTCGCTCAACCCGGCCTACACCGTAGGCAACCAGCTGGTCGAAGCCATCCGCACGCACCACGACATGAACAAGCGCGAAGCAACCGACCGTGCCGTCGAGTTGCTCGAGCGCGTCGGCATCAAGCACGCGCGCGACCGCCTGGGCGACTATCCCCATCAATTCTCGGGCGGCATGGCGCAGCGGGTGATGATCGCGCTGGCGATCTCGTCACAACCGCGATTGCTCATCGCCGACGAGCCGACGACCGCACTCGACGTGACCGTGCAGGCACAAATCCTGCGACTGATGCACTCGCTGCGCGACGAGTTCGGCATGTCGTTGCTGCTGATCTCGCACGATCTGTCGGTCATTGCAGAAATGTGTGACCGCGTCGCAGTGATGTACGCGGGCCAGCTCGTCGAGACCGGCGACACGCGCAAGGTGTTCGTCATCCCTACGCATCCGTATACCGAGGCGTTGCTCGGATCGCACCCCGGCCCGCACACCAAGGGCGGCGTACTGATCGCGATTCCGGGCACGGTGCCTGATCCGAGTGCGATGCCGACCGGCTGCCGGTTTCATACCCGCTGCCAGTACGCGATCGAGGCATGCATCGATGCGCCACCACCACTCATCGATCGTGGCGGCACGCAGGTGCGCTGCATCCGAGTCGGCGAGATCGTTCTCCAAGGCGCTCGTGCGACCACAGCGCCCGCACCGGCTGCGCCCGTCGCATCTGTCCACCGAGATCCGTTGCTCGTCGTGAGCGACCTCACCAAGGACTATGCGGTCGGCGGTGGCGTGTTCGGCCGGGCCAAGCGCACGATCCGCGCCGTCGACGAAGTCAACATCGACGTGTTGCCGGGCGAGTCCGTCGGGCTCGTGGGCGAGAGCGGCGCCGGCAAGACGACCGTGGGCCGGCTCGTGCTCGGATTGGTCACGCCCTCGTCGGGGACGGTGCGCTTCGAGGGCGTCGACAGTGCGACGCTGAGCAAGAGTGCGTTGCGGGCGCAGCGCCGCGACATCCAGGTGATCTACCAGAACCCCTATGCATCACTCGACCCGCAGATGACGGTGGGCGACTCCGTTGCCGAGCCGCTCGACATCCACATGAAGCTGTCGGTCGACGAGCGTCGTGAACGCATCGTCGAGTTGTTGGGACAAGTCGGGCTCGACCAGACGTATCGCTACCGCTATCCCCATCAGCTCTCTGGCGGCCAACGCCAACGCGTCGCGATCGCGCGAGCGCTGGCGCTCAAGCCGAAGCTCATCGTGTGTGACGAGCCGATCAGTTCGCTCGACGTCTCCACGCAGGCGCAGGTGATCAATCTGCTGAACGACCTCAAGCGCGACACCGGCATCGCGTACCTCTTCGTCGGTCACGACCTCGAGGTGGTGCATCACATAAGCGATCGGGTCGCCGTCATGTACCTCGGGCGCGTCGTCGAGTGGGGCCCGAGCGAAGAGGTGTACGCCAACCCGCGGCATCCCTATACCCGCATGTTGCTCGGCTCCGTGCTCTCGATGGATCCCACCAACCGCCGCCTGATGACGATGCCCGACGACAGCGGCACGCAGCAAGCGCCGCCGGTGGGTGGCTGTCCGTTCGCGCCACGCTGTCCCGATGTCATCGATGCCTGTCTCACCACCGACCCTCCGCCGGTTTCGGTTCGCGGCGTGAGCGTGCGGTGTATTCGAGTTGTCCCCGAAATGGCCGGCACCGCCAGCACCAGCAGCGGCGGCGCCGCAACTGAGTAGTGCGGCTCCGCCGCAACGGCGCGCGATCCTCGGCCGCCCCTCCGTTCTCGCTGCACAATTGACAAGAAACCCCAGGTCAGTTCGCGCATAGTGCAGCGAGAACGCGATAACCGGCTCACGCGAGCCCCGTGCTCCTGCGCGCGAGCGGTTACGCGAGGTCGGCCAAGAAGGGCGTGATCGCCTCGAGGAAGCCCGGTGTATTGCCCGAGTGCACGTTGTGGCCGCACTTGGGCACGGTCACGAGGCGTCCGTGGGGGAGCGCGTCGACGAAGCGAACGGCCGCTTCGGGTTCGAGGATGTTGGACTCCGCGCCGCGCAGCACGAGGACGGGACACGTCAGCGTGCGGACGTGGTCGAGCGTCAACTCAGAGTTGCGCACCGGGATGCGACGGTGATCGACCTTGCTGATGTACTTGCCGTCGGCGCGCCGCAACATGTTGTACTTCACGGTGCGCTCGATGTGTGCACGCGTGCGGAACGGGTCGTACTTCTGCACGTTGTCGAGGAAGATCTCGAGGTCGTCGAACTCGACGTTGTGGACCACGAAATGCTGGATTGTCTTGGATCCTTCGACTGAGATCTCGGGGCCGACGTCGACGATGACGAGTGCACTCGCCAGGCCAGGGTGCTGCGTCGCCATCGTGAGCGAGATACGCCCGCCCATGGAATGACCGAACACGATCGGTTCGCGGAGTTGTTGATCGGCGATGAAGGCAACCGCGTCGTCGACCATCGCATCGATCGAGTAGTCCTGCTCGCGGTTCCACTCGGAATCGCCGTGACCGCGCTGGTCGAGCGCGAACACGTGGTAGCGATCGGACAGGTGCAGGCTGACGAGGTCCCACGAGTGTGACGATTGGTTGCCGCCGTGCAGCAGCAAGATCTGCGGCCGGCCTGGCTCGCCCCACTCGGAGAAATGAAACCGCTGGCTGCGCACGACTGTGTGGCGCGAGACGTACCGCACATCGGGCGAGTGCGGGATGCCGAGGTCGCCCGCGCTCGCGAGCAGGCTGGCGAACTCGGGCGAGCGCGTCATGTCGCGCGGGGACAGATCTTGGGCGAACTCGTTGAGATACATCGACCTACAGAGCCTTGAAGTGGGGGATGACCTTTTCGCCCCAGATGCGGATGGTATTCATTTGCTGATCTTGCGTGAGAGTTCCCATTTGGATGAGACACATCACGTTGTCGACGCCGGCTTTGGCGAGACGGTTGACATAGCCGATGGCCGTGTCGGCATCGCCGAATGCATGGTCGACGTTATAGAGCAACGACGCCGCAGTCGCGGGCGCGTCACCGCGCGCGATGGCTGCGTGGGCCGCTTCGAGGTGCTCTTTCATGAAGGCGACGTTGTCGACCTTGTCGGTGTCCCGCGCCGGCGCGACACCATTGGGTGCGGCCCAATGAGTGATCGCTTCGGCGAAGAAACGCAACGCCCTCGCGCCGATGCGCAACGCTTCTTCGCGATCGTCGTCGAGAAGGAACGTAGGGCAGAGGGCCACGAACTCATCATTGAGCTGGCCGGGCGATACGCACTGATCGGGGTCACGCGTGGCGCGCTCTTCGTCGAACATACGGCGCATCTCGCCGATCGCTTCGGGGCCACCGAAGCCGAGCACCATCGGGCCGACGCCGTACTGTGCGGCGCGCTTGACCGTCTCGGGATTGGTACACGCGAGGAACAGCGGTGGATGCGGCATCTGCACCGGCCGCGGTACGACGGTGTGCGGGGGCCGGCCCGGCGGTGGGTGGATCTTGAGCAGCTCGGAGTCCCACTCGATGGTTTCTTCGCGCCAACAGTGACCGATGAATCGAAGCGTCTCCTTCAGTTGTGCCGCAGTCAACTCGGGATCGACGCCGCAGAGCGCCATCTCTTGCGCGGTGCCACCGCGAGCCGCGCCGAGGTTGAGCCGGCCATCAGAGATCACGTCGAGCATCGCGGCACGCTCGGCGACGCGCGCAGGGTGGTTGTAGCCGAACGGCATGCACACCGCAGCGTGGCCGATGCGGATTCGAGACGTACGCGCCGCGACCGCGGTGAGGAAGATCTCGGGGGCACTCATGTGCGAATACTCGACGAGCGAATGATGCTCGACCGCCCAGATTCCGTCGAAGCCCATCTCTTCCGCGTAGATCGCTTGATCGACACAGTTTCGGATCGCCTGTCGTTCTACGTCAGGTGTTCCGAACTCGACCTGGGCTTCGAAAATCATCGAAAACTTCACGGGGACCCCCTCGATGCACCATCGTCGCATACCGTCATCGCACGTGACGGCGAAGTGACGGTACGCTCACCAGGGTTCACTGCGACACGCCGACCGCGCGAGGAAGGGGCACGCGATCTTGAGTGCTCTCAAAGGTTCGCTCCGCCAGCTGCTCGGGCAGATGGAACAGCTCGAGCGGGCGGCCGACCGCGGTGGCGCGTGGTTCTCGGCGTTGCAGATCGCGGAAAAATTTCCCGGCCCGGGTATCGACGCGCAGACCGTCGCCAAGGAGCTGGCCATCCTGCTGCAGCTCGGTCACGTACGGGCGCCGTCGCAGGGCCTCGGCGTGCAGTCGGTGAGCGCGTCGACCAACTTCGGGTTGACCGAGTCAGGCCGCCAGCTGGTGCAGCCGACACGGCTCACGGCGATGCGCATGGACAACGCCGAGCTCGAACAGCGGTTCCGCTCGGCGGAGCAACAGTTGCTCACCGCGGGACCAGGCGCGTTCGATGAGATCAACACCCTCAACGCCTACCTGGTCGAGTGGTATGCCCGAGGAAATCGCTGGGACTGGCCGTTCTTCTAGAGCCCGAGCGGCTCCTCTGAGCGGGTTCGAGGCCCCTTCCCACACCATTCTTGCGGGCCGAAGGTGGCGCTCGGCCGCTGGTCGGGCACACTGGACCGACATCTAGAGAGCTCGAGGTTTTGGCGGTGGCCTTCAAGGTCGGTACGAAAGTGGTTTACCCGTCGCACGGGATTGCCGAGATCGTCGGTCGTGAGACCCGGGTCATCAACGGAAAAAAGTACCGCTACCTGGTGTTGTTCGTGCCGCAGCACGGCTGGGGCACCCTCGGGGGCATGCGGGTGCTGCTGCCCGAAGACCAGGCCGAGGCCGTCGGCGTGCGTTCGGCAATCTCCGGCGACGATGCGGGTGAGGTGCTCGATCTGCTCGCCGTCACCGATGCCCGGGTGCCGTCCAACTGGTCGCGCCGGTTCAAGAATCATCAAGAGAAGCTGAAGTCGGGTGATGTCTACGAGTGCGCCGAAGTCGTGCGCAACCTCGCCCGCCGCAAGCAAGACGCCTCGCTGTCTGCTGCCGAGACCTCGATGTACGCGCAAGCGCGCCACACGCTCGTGTCCGAATTGGCCGTCTCGTGGAGCGTCGACGAAGTCGAAGCCGGACAGCGCATCGATGGTGCGCTCGGTCTGCCGTCGACCGACCGCGCACCGGTCTGGCGCCCTCTCGATCAGCTGAGCTGACCTCGCCGCCCCACGGCGCGCGAAGGCTGGGCGTACTGTCGACCGCGTGGTGCGCCCGTCGTGGTCGAGTACCGCGGATGCCATCGGACAAGTCCGCGGCGCGTGTGAGACGCCATCGGCGATGTCGATCAGATGGGCCTGTGGGGTTGGTTGCACGAGTTACGGACCGAGGGCCCGAGCATGGTCACCGGTTCGATCCTCCACGGTGTGGTCGTACCCCCGCCGGCGACGCGCATCTACGACTCAAGCGTGAAGGGTCGGGCACCGAGATCACCGCCACGTGGACGCTCGAGATGATGCAGCCGGCGATGCGTTTCGCTGCCCGCGTCATGCCGGGCGTCATGCGATGGGGCCACGATCGAGTTGTCGACGCGACGGCCGATGCGCTCGGCAAGCATCTGCAGGAGCGGTCCGGGTAATCCGATCAGTTGAAGCGGCAGAGCGTCATCGCAACCGCAAGTGCGACCATGTCCCACGCAAGCGAATGCACGTGTCTGGGCTCGTCGCTCATCGGGTGGGGTAGATCAACTCGAGAGTCGTTGATCGACGCGGGGCATGACGTCGTGGGCGAGCAACTCGAGCGAGCGTCGGTAGGCGTCGGGTGTTTCGCCGTAGTCGTACTTGTTCACCACGAGTGTGCCGAAGCCGCCGAGCACCTCGTGCGTCTCGAGGATCTTTTCGGTAACCGTCGCCGGTGAGCCGACCATCCAGAGATTGTCGATGAGATAGTCGATGTCGACGTCTTCGTCTGCGACCGCGGTGTCGTGCTTGACGAATTGCAGCCAGTCGAAGGCCTTGAGCAACGGAAGGTTCTGTTCGAGCCACATCCCGGCCCAATGACTCGACCGTACCCATGCTTTTGCTTCGGCATCGGTGTCCGCGACGAACACGTCGCGGATGACTCGCCAGTCTTGGCGATCACAGCCGCGTCCGGCCGATGCTGCGCCCTCTTCCATGACGTTCCAGTGATCGCGAAGGTACGACGCATTGAATGTGAGGCTCAACGGGATGAATCCCTGTTCGCCCGCGTAGCGGATGCTGTCACTGCGAGGCGACAGCCCGGCGACCGCGATGGGTGGATGGGGCCGTTGGTACGGCTGCATGTGCGAATGAAACGAGAGGAAGGGCGCGGGGTTCGCGACGGTCCAATGCTTGCCTTCGTAGGTCCACTCGTGCTGCGGGTCATCCCACAACCGCAACATGATCTCGATCGCGTCGCGCATCATGTCGCGCTGCTGCCCGGCCATCGCGTCGACACCGAGCAGTGCGAAGTCAGTCGCGATCGAGCCGGCGGCGATGCCGCAGATGAAGCGGCCTCGGGCCATGTGATCGAGTTGCGCGATGCGCAGCGCCAGCGCAGCAGGATGGTAGAAGGGCACTACGTACGCGCCCGCGCACAACGTGATCTGTTCGGTGCGGGGGATGGCCTGCGCGAGGATCAGGTCGCACGCGGGATACGGCTCCCACGGCGCGGTCAAATGTTCGCCGACCCATACCTCGGAGAACCCGGCTTGGTCGCACCATTCGATGATGCGGAGGTCTTGCTCGATACCGTCGGCGACCTCTCGCTGCGGTGGGTGTGACGGCTGCATGAACATCCCGTAGCGCATCGATCTGACCCCCTGGGGCGAAGAGTAGCTTTTCGCGATGCCCCGCGGACGAGCGCCCGATCCGGTGCAACGCCTGCGCGAGATCTGCATGGCGTTGCCCGAGATGCAAGAACGACTGAGCCACGGAGAGCCCACCTGGTTCGTGCGGGGCAAGAAGACCGTCGCCTCGCTCGACGATCATCACCATGGCGCCGACCACTTGGCGTTCTGGTGTCCCGCTCCGCCCGGGGTGCAGCGAGAGATGGTCGAGCAAGAGCCGCGGCGCTTCTTCAGCCCGCCCTATGTCGGGGGACGCGGTTGGCTGGGCGTCCGCATCGACAATGGCCCCGACTGGGACGAGGTCGCGCAGATCATCGAAGACGCGTACCGAATGGTCGCTCCCAAAAAGCTGATCGCGCTGCTCGACGAGTGAGACTTCGTACGTCTGAGCCGATCCTCGCTACCCGCCGGTGGTGGTTGCGGGTTTCGCCGCGAGGCTTTCGATATAGGCGACGAGCGCGATGACATCTTCGTTGCTCAGTTGGACGGCCGGCATCGCAATCGAATAGCCGGCCACCTTCTTCGCCGCTGGCGATCGAATCGATTCGGTGAGATATGCGGTGTCGGCTACGACCGTGGTGCCGTCGTCGAGCTTCACCGTCGAGCCGGCCACGCCGGTCCATGTCGGGCCGAGGCCACGTATCGACGTCGCGCCGTGGCAACTCGTGCAGCCGGCTCGCATCGCGACGGCCTTGCCCCGCTCGGCCGGTGTCGCCGTGGTTTCACCGCTGCACGACGCGCCTGCTCCGGCGATCACGATCGCGGCGAGAACCATTGCGGGAAGCGAACGCCAACGCTGGGTCATGCAGACGCAGTCCCGCCGTCACCCAGGAGCGCGAGGTTGGCGCTGTCGAAGTACTCCCGCCAAGAACTGATTTTGCCGTCGCGGAATTCGGTGACGCCGACGACGGGGAGGGGGCCGATGCGCGACCCGTCACGGCGCACTAACCAGTCGACCCGTTCCGTGCAGACGACGTCGCCGGCCACGACGACGTGGCGGAAATCGACGTCGATGCCAGTGAATCCCATGGCCTCCATCGACTGGAGCATCTGGGCCGCTTCCTCGGGCCCCGTGGTCGTGGGAAGGCCGGTTTGCTCCCACACACAATCGTCAGCGAAGTGCTCACGCGTCGCCGCTTGTGCCGCATCGATGCTCTCGCCCCACGCCTTCAGTACCACGCGGAGCACGTCTTCGTTCTTGCTGACCATGTTGCCCTCCGGGTTTGCCGAAGCAGAGTAACCCGCAGCGTCCGTCGTAGAGTGCGAGCGGACAGGGGACGAGGGGGAGCGATGGATCCACAGAAGGTGTTGGCCTTGTGCCACGAGCACGCCGAGGCCGAGGCGGCATACGACGTCGATCGGGTGTTGGCGACGCTCGTCGCCGAACCACGGTTCGAGTTCTTCCCCCTGCGCAAACACATCACCGGTCGGGCGCCGATCGAGAAGTTCTACCGGGAGCAGTATCCCCAATTCGGTCCGCTGGTGGCGGGCTACGAAGTGATCGGCGAATGGACCAACGAAATTGCCGCCCTGCAGGAGTACACGATCGATGTCGACGATGTCGACGGTTCGACCAGTCGCTACTACGTCATCTCGATGATGCCGGGCGATGACGCGACCGGGTTGTTGTCGGGCGAGCGGCTGTATTGCGACGAAGGGTTCGTGCGGGCACTGCTCGGCCCGTTGTTCGATCTGCTCGAACCAATCGACTGAGAAAGTGGGGCTATTCGCTCGTCGGCCCGGTGAAGTTCGGCGCTCGCTTCTCACGGTGTGCGGCGAGCCCTTCGGCGGCGTCGGGGCCCCCGAGTCCGTAGAACTCATACGCGAGTGAGGCGTCGAACGCGGGAGCCATCGCGCGATACCAATGGTTGAGTGTGTGCTTGGTCCACCGCAACGCCGACTGCGCGCCGTGGGAAAGGTCGATGGCGATCTGCAACGCGGTCTCGCGTACCTTGTCGTCATCGACGCACAGCGACACAAGGCCGATGCGTTCGGCTTCTTCGCCGGTCATCGACTCACAGGTGAGCAGGTAGTACTTCGACTTGGCCATGCCCACGAGCAGCGGCCAGCAGATGGCCGCGTGGTCGCCCGCTGCTACGCCGAGCCGGGTGTGCCCATCGATGATGCGCGCTTTGCGTCCGGCGACGGAGATGTCGGCGAGTAATCCCGCGGCCAATCCTGCACCGACGGCCGGGCCGTGCAGCGCGGAGATGATCGGCTTGGAGCAATTGATCACGTTGAGCACGAGGTCACGCGCTTCGCGCAGCACGCGGGTACGCACCGCGAAATCGTTCGTCACGCCATCGATGAGATCGAAGCTGCCGCCGGCCGAAAATGCTTTTCCCGCGCCGGTGAGCAACGCCACCTTGGTATCGGGGTCGCGGTCGACGACGAGCCAGACATCGGCGAGTTCGGCGTGGGCCTCCGGACCGACAGCGTTGAGGTTCGGGGCGTTGAGGATGATCTCGAGCACGTGTTCTGCGGGGTGCGCGAACTCGAGATGCGGAAACGGTGAGTAACGGTCATCCATGTCGCGAGCCTAAGCCGTCGTGGGAGGCCGTGATGGAGTCCGCGTCATAGGATGCCGTCGATGGAGTCACCGCCACCGCAGATGATCGAATGGATCGAGCGTACGACCGGGGGTCGCGTGATCCATTGCGAGCGACAGCCTCGGTGGCGCCCCGCGTGGTTCGTCGACGTCGAGCGCGATGGCGACATTCTGCCGATCTACTTTCGGGGCGACCGTGGCTCGTTGGATCACGGTGTGTACACGCTCGAACACGAGCTCCGCGTGCTGGAGGTGCTCGAAGCGCATGAGATCGCGGTGCCCCACGTCTACGGGTTTTGTCCCGAGCCGCGTGGCATCGTCATGGCGCGCTCTCCCGGCCGCGCCAATCTGCTCACCGTCGACGATCCTCGCGAACGCGCCGAGATCTTGAACGACTACATGACGTGGCTTGGCCGCATCCATCGCATCGGCACGCGGCCGTTCGAGGCCGCCGGGCTCTCGATGGCCGACAGCCCCTTGATCATGGCCGACTTCGACCGCTGGGAAGCGACCTACCGAGCGAAGAAGGCCCGGCCCGAGCCGTTCCTCGAGTTCGCCATCGGGTGGCTACGACGCGATCCGCCGGCGCGCCACGCGGAGCCGACACTGGCCGTCGGCGATTCGGGACAGTTCCTCTTCGAAGACGGCCGCGTGAGCGCGGTCATCGATCTCGAATTGGCGTTCCTCGGCGATCCCCTGCACGACCTCGCGTGCATGCGGCTGCGCGACCTGGCCGAGCCTCTCGGGCCGCTGGCGCCCGCGTTCGAGCACTACGAGGCCGAGATGGGCACGCCGATCGACCGTGCGGCCCTCGACTTTCACACGGTTCGGTTCGCGGTCTGCACGCCCATGTCGGTTTCGCATGTGCTCGCAGAGCCACCGGGCGACATCGATCTCGTGCGCTACCTCGTGTGGTACGTGCAGTTCTCTCGCGTCGCGCTCGAGATCATGGCCGGCCTCGAGGGCATCACGCTCGATGCGCCGACCGCTGCCCCCGTCGCCGCGCCGCGCTTTGTCGAAGGGTTCGCCATGCTCGACGCCGCGCTGGCCGACATCGCGCCGGAAGATCCGCAACAACAATTCAGGCTCGACGTGGCGCAACGACTGAGTGTGTTTCTCCGTTGTGTCAACGAGATCGGTCCTCAGATCGAGAGTGATGATCTCGACGACGCGGCGCAGTTGCTCGGTACGCGGCCGGCATCGTGGCGTGAATGTGACGTAGCGCTCGAGGCATTCGTGGCGAAAGCCGATGGTGCTTGCGATGCCGAGTTGATCCGGTATTTCCACCGGCGCATGACCCGGTGGCAGCGGCTCGTGGAGATCGGCATGCGCAATCGCACCTACTCAGCCCAGCCTCTGGGTTGAACCACGGGCGATCGACTCGATCAGTTCTGCACTGCGGTCGATCTCGTCGTCCGTGTTGTAGTAGTGCACCGAGGCCCGCACCATCGATCCGATGCCGCGCTGTGTCATGTCGAGCAATGTGGATGCGAGATGAGTGACGTTCACGGCAATGCTGCCGCGCGCGAGGGCGCTCTTCACCTGGGCGGCGTCGACGTCGCGAACGTCGAAGGTGACGATGCCGCACTGCACCTCGCCCTTGTCGCGCACCGTGACGCCGTCGATTTCGGCAAGGTGACCACGTAGGCGCGACGCGAGTTGTGAGATGCGCGCCCACGATGCATCGATGCCGATATCGAGCGCGTAGCGGATGGCGACGCCCAGACCGATCTTTGCGGCGACGCTGCTTTCGTAGTTTTCGAAGCGGCGGGCGTCAGGGCGTACGTCATAGTTGGAGGCAGCGGTCCACGTCGCCGAGTGCAAATCGATCTTGTCCGGTTGACCGACGCCTGATCCGGCTTTCGCGAACAGCGCGCCCGTGCCCCGTGGCGCGCGCAAGTACTTGCGGCCGGTGAAGCTGAGGAAGTCACAACCGATGGCGCCGACATCGATCGGCAGTTGGCCGACCGATTGACAGGCGTCGAGCAGATAGAGGACGCCTCTTTCGTTCGCGATCGCCCCGATTGCCTCGGCCGGGTTGACGAGCCCACCGTTGGTGGGCACGTGAGTGATCGCGATCAGTCGGATGCGATCCGTCATCATCGCGGACGCCTGCGCCACGTCGATCTGCCCATGGTGGTCGTCAGGGACGACATCGATGACGACTCGGACGCGCTGCGCCAGTCTGAGGAACTCGAGGTAGTTGCTCGCGTACTCGGCGACACAGGTGAGGATGTGATCGCCGTCGCGGAACGGAATCGAGTGAAACGCCATCTGCCACGCGGTCGTCGCGCTCTCGGCCAACGCGATTTCGCCACGAGTGGCGCCGACGAGCGCGGCACACGCGTCGTAGGTGTCCTCGACGGCCGCGAGTCGCTCGGTCTCGGCGATGTAGCCGCCAACCTCTTCCTCGCGACGGAGGTGGGCGACGACCGCATCGGTCACGGGTCGTGGGGGCAGTGAAGAACCCGCGTTGTCGAGGTGTATCCGCGCCGCGCAGCCGATGGTGTCGGCCCGTACGGCGGCGATGTCGATCGTGTTCGGGGCACTCATTGCGACAGCAACGTAGTCCGGCTCGCCGGCGTGCCGCTCTTCACCACACCCGCCTTCGGCGCGATCGTACGCGGGTTCAGCCACAGCTATGACCTGGTCCCGCTGGGAACGCTGACCGCGCTCGACCAGGACGCGCCGCTGCGCCTCGCATCGCAGATGACGGGGATCATCGATGCCGGGTTGCGTATCGCCGCGCCCGTGCTCGGCGCGCTGTTCATCCTCGAGGTCGGCTTCGCGCTCGCGTCGCGGGTCGTGCCACAGGCGCACGTGGAGTTCGTCGGGTTGCCGGTGCGAACGCTCGTCACGTTGAGCACGTTCGGGGCGGCGCTGACGTTGTTCCCGTCGGCGATGTCGTACTTTGCCGATCGCGGTGTCGAGTTCTCGCAGTCGCTGTTGCGTTGACGCTGCGCGCGCGGCGACACTGAAGCCATGACCGCCATGCCGCGACGCACTGCGTTCGTGTTGGCGTTGTACCTCGCGGTAGCGTTGGTCTTGTTCACGGTCGTGGCGGTCAGCGCATACTCGCATCGCCCCCGACTCGAGGTTCCGGGAGTGAAGTCGGCCGAGTATGCCGGTCCGGCGGTGTTCGAGGGATGGGCGCGTTTCGATGCCGGCTGGTATCGCTGGAACGCGGAGCACAAGGCGTACTACCTCGGCGACCGCGAGCAGTCGTCGGTCGCGTTCTTCCCCGCGTACTCGCTCGCCATGCGGGCGGTCCACGCGGTGGTCGGCGGTGACATGGCCGCAGTCGGAGTGCTCGTCACGTTTCTCTCGGGTCTGGTGGCCGTGGTGGTCTTTCACCGATGGTGCCGTCGGTTCTTCGACGATTCGGCGTCGTTGACGGCTGTCGCGTTGCTCATCGCGTGGCCGTACGCGTTTTATCTCTTCGGCGCGGTGTACGCCGACGCCATCTTCGTCGCCGCGTCGGTGCTCGCGTTCTACCTACTCGAGCGCGACCAACCCCTCGCGGCAGGACTCGTCGGTGCGGTCGCTTCGGCCGCGCGCCCAGTAGGCCTGGCGGTGATCGTGGGTCTGGTAGCAGTGCAAATGGCGCGTGGTGCTCGCTCACGACGCGACATGTTGGTGTTGCTGTCGGCCGGTGGGTTCGGCGGCTATGTCGCGTACCTCGCGGTCCGATTCCACGCGCCATTTGCCTTCGCCACCGCGGAGGGCGCGCCGGGGTGGGATCAGCGCCCGGGCCCGCACACGTGGTTCAAGGTGGAGTTCTTCGAGCGCATCGTCCACTTCCCCGATCGTGGCGCCTACTTCACGCTGGGCATCGCCTTTCAGGCGGCGCTGTCCCTCGGGATGTTGGCGGTCGCGGCGCGAGTCTGGCGCCGCCTCGGATGGGGGTACGCGCTGTATGTCGTGATGGTGCTGGGCCTGCCGCTGGTCGGCAGCAAGGACTTGCAGGGTCTCGGCCGCTACACGTTGGCGGCATTTCCGTCGTTTGCGGTGTGGGGCGAGTTGCTGAGCGCGCGGCGAAACATCCGTCTTGCGGTGTTGGTCTGCAGCAGCGTGGTCCTGCTCGTGTTGTGCTCGGCATACGCCCGCGGCTCGTATGTCGCCTGACGCTCGTCGATGGGCATGAACAACACTGCGGCTGCACACAAGATCACGCGGCCGAACGAAAAGAACGCACCTTCGCCGTGTTCGATCGGGTCGAGGATTAGGAACCCGGCGACAACCGCCGCCGCGACCCGCACGCGCGAGCGGCCGTCACCCGCAGTGAGCAACGTCATCGGCCCGAGGAAGAACAGATGATGGCCCCACGTGATCGGCGAGACCGCGTAGGTCGCGCAAGAGATCAGCGTCATGGCCGCCAGATGGTTGCCGCGACCGAACGCGATGCGAACTCGAACGATGGCGATACCGACGATCACACCCGCGAGCAGCAGCCACACACCGGTCTGGAAATTACCGTTTTCGGGCAACCAAGACACGACGCGCCGGATCGAGTTCGAGAAGTCGGCGCAAGAGGTTCCCCGTCGCGTGAGGCTCGGGTTGCGTTGGTTGAACCCTGTCTTGACGTTGCCGACACGAGCGGTTTGCCAGAGGACCGACGTCCAGTAGTGCGCCGTCTGCGACGGATACCAGAGAGCGCCGAACGCAGTCACTGCGGCGTAGGTGGCGATGCTGACACCGGCGGCGCGCCGCCGGCCGGTGGCGATGAACACGACGATGGCCAGCGCGGGTGTCACCTTGAGCGCGGCGGCGAAGCCGGATCCGAACCCGGCGAAGGCCGAATCGTGATCGAGGAGCACTGCGTCGAGCAGCACCAGTAGCGCGATCACCGCGTTGATCTGGCCGAGTCTGAGCGTGAGCGTCGCTGGCATCATGAACACGATGAAGATGACGAACAGCGGCACGGCAAACCAAGCTGCGGGGCGTCGCGGCAACATGCGCACGCATACCAACGCGAAGATGAGGACCATCACCAACGACGCCGTGAAGAAGAGACGTTCGGCGAGCAGTTCGTTGATCGATGTCAGTGGCCGCAACACCAGCGCGGTCGCCGGCGGGTAGGTGAAGGGCAGTCCGTTGATGCGGAAGCGGAAGTCGTAGAGATCGGTGCTGCGATCGGCAACGGCCGCGTAGTAGACACGAAAATCGATGCGCTGGTAGTCGACGACGCGCAGCAGGCGCCCGAACTGCACGATGACGGCCGCCACGATGGCGAGGCGGGTGAACCGCAGCGTGGATGACGGGGTCAGGCGGTCGCTACGGATGGGGGACACAGGTGGTTCATTGTACCTTGGCGTGACACGCGGCACATAGATGGCCCGGCCCTTCTCCTCGCCGGCCGAGGCGGTGACTAGGGTGAATGCCATGGGGGATTTGCTGGTAGTCGGCGGTTCGATCATCGACGGTCGAGGGGCGGCCGCGCACCGCGGTGACGTGCGGGTCCGGGATGGGCTCATCGTCGAAGTGGGCGAACGTCTCGAACCGGCGGGCGAGGTCGTCGTCGACGCCACTGATGCGTACGTGACGCCGGGGCTCATCGACTGCCACACGCATTTCGACGGCGAGATGTTCTGGGATCCGTCCCTCGATCCGCTGCCGCTCTACGGGATGACCACCGCGGTCATGGGCAACTGCGGCCTCGGCATCGCACCGGTCCGTCCGACGACGCGTGATGCGGTCGCCGACTTGATGTGCTTTGTCGAAGATCTGCCGTTCACTCTGTTCGAGACGCACGTGCCTTGGGGTTGGGAATCGTGGTCGCAGTACCACGAGATCGCATCGCGGGTGCCGATCACCGCGACGCTCTTCGCCTATACCGCACACAACGCGCTGCGGGCGTTCGCGATGGGTCCAGATGCGTGGCATCGACCGGCCACAGCGACAGAGCGCGAGTCGATGGCACAGATGCTGACCGACGCTCTTCGCCACGGTTCCCTCGGCCTGTCGACCAACTTCTTCGACACCGATCGAGCTCGCCAACTGGTCCCGAGCAGAGTCGCGGACGATGCGGAATTCGAGGCACTGTTCGACGTGCTGGCACAGTTCCCGCGGGCCAGTCTCCAACTGATCGCGCGCGAAACGTCTGATGCGCGCCGCATGTGCGAATTGGCCGGGCCGCGCGGCGTTCGCATCTTGCGGCTCACCGGCAGCTTCGAAGAGCACGGCGCCGACCTGATCGAATTGATAGCCGCGCAGGGTTGGGACGTGTGGCGTATGGGTGGTGGCAATCAACCGAGCACGCCGCGCCTCGGCTTCGACACGTCGATCGGCACCGCGGCCGTGACTGCGTGGCATCAGATGGTCAATGGTCCGACAGAGCGCAAGCTTCCGCTCTTGCGCGACGCCGACTGGCGAGCACGGGCGCGTCACGACTGGGATCATCCCCTGCGGGAGCAGAATTCGTTCAAGGACCTCGGATCGTTCATCCTCAGCGAGTCGGAGACCGGTACGGGTCCGGTCGGGACATCACTGGCCGATCTCGCGCAGCAGCAGGGCCTGCACCCGTCCGATGCGCTGGCCGACTGGGTGCTCGCCAACGGGCTCGGGTCGAGGTACACGCGCTTGCAGATGGGTCCGGGCAGCGAGGACCGCGAGACGATGGTGCGGCGCAACATCGACGACCCTCATGCCGTCATGGGCGGTACCGATGCCGGTGCGCACCTGCGTATGTTCTGCGGGGCAGGCGCCAATTCGTACCTGCTGACGCACTGGGTCAAAGAGAAGCACGTGATGAGCATCGAACGAGCGGTGCACGGTCTCACCGGCCGCATCGCCGAGTGCTTCTCGCTCAATGATCGCGGCGTCATCGCGCCGGGCAGGCGCGGCGATCTCGCGGTGTTCTCGCTCGACGAGATTGCGTTGCACGACGAGGTGAAAGTGAGCGACCTTCCCGACGGGCAGTGGCGCTATACGCGGCCGAGTGGTGGCTTTCGGGCAACCGTGGTCGCGGGTACACCGACCGTGCTCGCCGGCAAGGCCACGGGCGCGATGCCCGCGCGCATCGGCGACGCGTCGGCCGCGGCGGGGGCCTGAGCGGCCCCTTCAGAGCGGGATCGGGGCCTGAGCGGCCCCTTCAGGCGGGATGATCGGCAGGGGGGAACGATGGCGGGCAAGCTCGAAGGCAAGGTGGCGTTGATCACCGGCGCGGGTCGGGGCCAAGGGTTGGCCGAGGCGCGATTGTTCGGCGAGGAGGGCGCGAGCGTGGTGCTGACCGACGTCCACTACGACGATCGGGCGGCGCTCGAGCGCGAGTTCGCCGGCAATGGTCTCGTGGGCGATCTCGACGTCGGCGACGCGCGCCAATGGCAAGCGATCGTCGAGGCGGCTCGGCAACGTTTCGGTGGCATCGACATCTTGATCAACAACGCCGGCATCGTGGCACCGAGCGTCGCCATCGTCGACCTCGATCTCGAGTTGTATCACCGCGTGATCCGCGTCAATCAGGTCGGTCCACTACTCGGCATCAAGTACGTCGCGCCGTCGATCATCGCTCGCGGCGGCGGCGCGATCGTGAACATCTCGTCGGTCGCCGGCCTCGGCGCGATCCCCGGTGCGGCGCCGTATGTCTCGTCGAAGTTCGCAACGCGCGGCCTCACCAAAGTCGCCGCGCTCGAGCTGGGCCCGCACAAGATCCGCGTCAATTCGATTCATCCGGGCGGTGTCGACACACCGATGTTGCGTCAATCCGAGTCGGCCAAGCGCATCAACTATGAGCCGAAGAACTTGCCGCTCGGTCGCATCGCGCAACCCGAGGAGGTGGCGCGTCTCGCGCTGTTCCTCGCCTGCGACGACAGCTCGTACTGCACGGGTAGCGAATTCGTGATCGACGGTGGTCAGACGTGTGCCTTGGGCACACCATGATCCGATCGGCGTCTGCTTCGGTCGACGTCACCACCGTTGCGCCGGCCGGCGCGCGCGAGGTTCGCTTCGACGTGTTCGCGCCGGTTGAACAAACCGCACGATCGTCAACCGTGTTGTGTTGCCTGCCCGGCGGGGGCATGTCGCGCCGCTACTGGGACATCGACGCGCCGCCCGAGTTCGGCAGCTACAGCATGGCTCGGCACTTCGCCGAGCGCGGCTACGTCGTGGTCATCATCGATCCGATTGGCGTAGGGGAGAGCAGCCGCCCTGACGACGGCTACACACTCGATGTCGACACCGTCGCCGCGGTCAACGCGGTGGTGGTCGATGTGATCCTCGATGGCCTGCGTCAAGGTGACTACGCGGATCTCGGTGCACGACCCGTCGAGCGTCTAATCGGTGTCGGCCATTCGGCAGGGGCCAAGCTGACCTGCGCGCAACAAGCAGCCAGTTACACCTTCGACGCGCTGTGCCTACTCGGCTTCGGCGCCGCAGGATTGCCGCAGGCGCTCTCCGCCGACGAGCTGCGCTTCGCCCACGATCCCGACGGGCTCGCGCGCGAGATCGTGCGGTTGGCGCGCGTGCGGTGGGACGGAGATCCACTGCCGCCGGGTACCACCGCGACGTCACCGATGCTGTTGGCAGGGATGGTGGTGCCGGGGCCCGTGCTCGCCGCCGCGGCGTTGACGAGCAGTTCGTTGCTGGCACTGGTGGGGTTGTCGTCGATGATCCCCGGCAGCATCGATCGAGAGCTCGCCACCATCGACGTGCCGGTGTTCATCGGCGTGGGCAGCGCGGACATCGGTGGACCGCCGCACGCTATTCCGGCCTCGTTCGCCGCGTCACCCGATGTCACGCTCTACGTCCTCGCCGACACGGGGCACAATCACAACGTCGCGCCCAATCGTGGCGATCTGTGGGATCGAATCATCAACTGGATGCAGCAGTTGCCCGATGTGACCGAAAGGGGCAAGCGATGATGAATGCCGACGCGTTGAGCGAGATGCGATTTCGCAAGATCGAGCGCGCTGATCCCGACCACGTCGAGTTCCTACCCGAGCCCGAGCGGCGCGCCCGTGACTACCTGATCATCTCCGTCGACGATCATCTCATCGAGCCGCCCGACACCTTCGACGGGCGCGTCCCGCAGAAGTGGCGCGACCGTGCGCCCAAGTTGATCGTGCAGGACGACGGCACCGAAGCGTGGTCGTTCGAGGGCAAGCTGCACACGAATATCGGCATGAATGCCGTGGCCGGCCGTCCGATCGAAGACTGCACCTACGAGCCGCAACGGTTCTCGCACATGCGTCGTGGTGCCTACGATGTCCACGCGCGTGTGCGCGATATGGACCTCGACGGCGTCTACGCCTCGTTGTGCTTTCCGTCGGGCCTCGTCGGGTTCGGTGGTCAACGTCTGCAGATGGAAAGCAGAGATCCCGACCTCGCGTTGGTACTCACCCGCACGATCAACGACTGGCATCTCGAGTCGTGGGTGGGCGCGTATCCCGACCGGTTCATCCCGATGCAGATTCCCTACCTACTCGACGTCGATGTGGCCGCCGCCGAGATCCGGCGCAACGCGACGCGCGGGTTCAGGGCCGTGACCTTCCCCGAAGCAGTGCACAAACTCGGGTTTCCCTCGTTGCACACCGGCCACTGGGACCCGTTCGTAGCCGCGTGCGCCGAGACCGAGACCGTCATCTGCCTGCACATCGGGTCCGCCGGCGAGGTGGTGTCGACCGCGCCCGACGCGCCGACCGATACGGTCGGCGTGCTCTTCTTCGGGACGGCGATGTTCGCCGCGGTCGACTGGTTGTACTCGCTGTACCCGGTGCGGCACCCGAACCTGAAGATCGCCATGAGCGAAGGCGGTATCGCGTGGGTGCCCGGCCTCATGGATCGACTCGACCACACGTTGCGCTATCACGAGGTCTACGGCACGTGGGTCGACTTCGATGTCACACCGGTCGAGGTGCTCCAGCGCAACTTCTACCACTGCGTGCTCGACGATCCCTCCAACATGCGACTGCGCGATCGCATCGGCGTCGAGCACATCATGGTCGAGGCCGACTATCCACATCTCGACTCGAGTTGGCCCAACACGCAAGCGATGTTCGCCAAGCAACTCGCCGGCGCCAGCGACTACGACGTGCGTCGCATCACGTGGCAGAACGCGGCCGAACTGTTCCGTCATCCCGTGCCGCAATCGGTGATCGACGATCCGGAGAGCTACGGGGCGGTTGTCGATCGAACGTGACCTGGGTCGCATCAGTTCGGTGGTGCACCAGGCTCGCTACGTCACCGGTCGGACGCTTATCGTGAGCGGTGGTCGCGACGCGGCGCGGTGAACGCGTCGATGCGGCCCGAGCGGACCGCGTCGAGCGAGAGAATCAAGGGGAGAAGCGATGACCAGCAGTGCACCTTTCGCGGCGAAGTCGATCTCGTGCCGGTTGTACCCGCACAACGATCTCGACGCGGAGAGCATCGTGCGTGAGGTCTGTGCACAAGCCAAGCTCGCACTCGACGGCGGCTTCGACGGCATCATGACGAGCGAGCATCACGGCGGTTTCGCGGGGTACATGCCCCTGCCGCTGCAAATGGTGAGCTTCATCCTCGAGGACACCGAGCGTGGTTGGGGAGCGCCGTGCCCGTTGCTATTGCCATTGCGCCCGACGGCGATGGTGGCTGAAGAGATCGCGTGGCTCGACGCCCGCCATCCGGGCCGTGTCGGCCTCGGCGTCGGGTCGGGCGCACTCGCACTCGATTTCACGTCGATGGGCCTGCGGCTCGAAGACGCGAATCCCGCATTCAAAGCCGAGTTCCCCAAGGTCGTGGCCATGTTGCGGGGAGAGCAATTGGGCGAACTCGAAGGTGACCGCGCGTTCCAACGGTGCAAGACGAACCCGATTCCTGTGCTCAGCACGGCAGTCAGCCCGGCCGCCGCTCGGCGGGCGGCGCGCAATGGTGCGGGGATCATCCTCGAAGGCATGTCGTCGATGGAACGACAGCGCGAGCTATGCGACGAGTTCGACAAGGCCGGCGGCACGATGTCCAAAGTATTGATACGGCGCGTGTGGGTCGGCGACTTGCCGGCCGCGATCATCGAGCAGCAGCGCAGGGTGTATGAGAGCTATTCGAACGACGCGGCACAGCGCCATTGGCCGGCGGACCAGACGATCCATTCGACCGATCCCGGTGAGGTCGCCGAGCGGCTGGCCGATGCGCTCCAGCAGATCAATGCCGATGCCGTGAACTTGCGGGTTCACCTGCCCGGTGTGACACCTGCGCAAGCCCGCGATCAGATCAGTCGCCTCGCCGGTGAGGTAGTACCCCAACTCCGCGCGCGGATCGGCAACGGGTGACCGGCTCGCGCCGCGTATCGGTCACGGAACCGGTCCGTACCGAGAGCACGGCCGCAACCGAACCGGCTTCGGTCGGCGACGTTCTCCGCAACTTCAACTTCGTCATCTATTACGCAACTACGTTCATCTCGAACGCGGGCACGTTCATGCAGGGCGTCGGCGTGCCGTTCGTGATGTACGAGCTCACCAAAAGCAACACGTGGGTCGGCGCGAGCGTCTTTGCCGTGATGATTCCGTCGTTCCTCATGGGGCCGATCGTCGGGACGCTCGCAGATCGTCGGGATCGACGGATGATCCTGCTCGGATCGAGCATCGTGCAGCTGATCGCCGCGACGGCGCTTTGGCTGCTTGCCATCAACGATGCGCTCACGCCGTGGCGCATCGTCGGATGCCTTGTCGTCGCCGGGTTCGGCGCCGGCTTTCAGAATGCAACCGCGCACGCGCTCATCCCGTTGCTCGTACCCCATGAACAGTTGATGCCGGCTATTCGCCTGAATGCGGTCAACTTCAACGTTGCGCGCGTCATCGGCCCGGTCGCCGGCAGCCTGGTGCTGACGCATTGGGGTTACCGAGCGACATTCGCGATGAACGCCATCTCGTTTGTCGTCGTGATCGCCGGACTACTGCTCGTTCGTCCGCGCCGTCTCGTGTATTCGGGCGAACACGAGCCGTGGTTGCGCGCGTTCATGACGAGCGTCCAGTACGTGTGGTCGCGCCGAGCGATGCGCCAGCTGATCCTGTTCTCGTTCATGATGTCGGCGTTCGGGGCGTCGGTCTGGCAGCTCACGGCGGGCTTGGTCGCCGAGGACTACCACGCAGCCAAAGGCGGCATCGGCTACCTGATTGCCGCCTTCGGAGTCGGAGCGAGCGCCGCCGGACTGACGCTCTTGGCGCGCGGCAACAACTTCCGCCGGTCGCGGACGACGCTCGCGGGCATCGGCACCTACTCGGTCGGCGCGATAGTCACGGTGATCACGCCGTACATCGGCGTGGGTCTCATCGGTTTTGCGTTGATGGGCGCGGCCCACAGCCTCGGCGGTGTGGCATCGACGTCGACCCTTCAGACCCAGGTGTCCGAAGACTTTCGTGGCAGGGTCCTCGCGCTGTTCATCATGAGCTCGTTCGTCGGCATCCCGCTCGGATCGGTTGGGGGCGGCCGGCTCGGCGACGCGTTCGGGTTGCGACCCACGTTGGCGGCGTACGGGCTGGCACTCGGGCTCTACTGCCTCTACGCGATCGTGCGCCTCGACCGTCTGCGCCTCTTCGACAACAGTTAATCTCTCACGCGATACCACGAGGGGGTCGCACATGCCCGACGATCTGCCATATCTGATCAACGACGCCGATAACCACTTCGTCGAGCCGCTCGACATGTACGAGCGCTATATCGAGCCGCAATGGCGCGACAAGGCGGTGCGCTTCGTCACCGACGACTTGGGCCGCAAGGCGCTGTTCTACGGCGGTCGGCCCTCGGCCACGGCGCTGACTCGCGACTCGGTGCCGCAGAACGAACAAGATCTCGACGAGTTGGCGACAACCGCAGCACGAGCAGTCGCCGGACGCGACGAGAGCGCGCCCAGGCCCGGCGATGGCGGGGCGCGTGCGCCGGGCATGTTCCTGCACAAGATGAACCCGTACCAAGGGCTCGACGAGGCGGGCCGCAAAGCGTTGATCGAAGAGTTCAGGGACCAAGAAGAGTCTTGGGGCAACCGTGACTTGCGCTTGGCCCTCATGGACGAGCAAGGAATCAACGCCGCGGTCATGTTCCCCGGCATCGTGTTGACGCTCGAAGTCGAGTTCCAAGACGATGTCGATGCCATCTACGCGAACACGAGAGCGTTCAATCGGTGGATCCACGATGAGATCGGCTACAACCACTCGAATCGCATCTTCCTGCCGCCGTACATCTCGCTCGCCGACGTCGACCTTGCGGTCGAAGAAGTCGAGAGGGTCATCGACGAAGGCACGCCGATGGTGCTGTTCCTGCCCGGCCACGCGCACGGCGGCCGGGGCAACACGCGGGGTGGCCGGTCGATCGCCGACCCGATTTTCGACCCGGTGTGGGCCCGCATCAACGAAGCAGGGGTGCGGGTAGCGACACACCTCGCGCCGACCGACTACGCGAAGTACGGCGCCGACTGGAGCGAAGACCCCGATGCGGTGCTGCGTGACTTCGACGGATTGCAATGGGTGCTGTTCTGGGGCGACCGCCCCGCCATGGAAACCGTCGCCGGCATGATCATGCACAACCTGTTCGGGCGGTTTCCCAACCTGCGCGTGCTGATCGCCGAGCAGGGCACAGTGTGGTTGCCCTACATCTTGCGCAAGCTCGATCACGCGCACGCAATGGGTCGCGGTGCGAAGTGGGGCAAACTCGACCGGCGCCCTCGCGAGATCTTCCGAGACCACTTCATCGTTCCGCCGTTCCCGGAAGAAAACGTGCAGCGCGTCGTGCAAGAGGTAGGCATCGAACCGATCGTGTTCGGTTCCGACTTCCCCCATGGCGAAGGGCTGGCGTATCCCCGCGAGTACGTCGGCGCGCAACTCTCGGGCATGAGCGACGCCGACGTGTCCGCCATCATGCGCGACAACCTCGCCCGCTTCCTCCAACTCGCGCCCTGACGAATCCGTCCGCACACACTCTCAGCTCATCCGTTCTGGCAGTCAAATGTCGCGATATGTGCGACGTTTGACTGCCAGAACGGGTCGTTGAAGGTGGTGGGGGCGCGGGATCGGGGGGTCAGAGGTTGTGGATGGCGCGGACGAGGGTGGCGACGAGGGGGTCGTCGGCGGGGTCGCGCGGTGGGGGAATGAGCACGCCGGTGGCGATGCCTCCGAACCAGTGGTCGATCACCGCGGGCAACTCGTCGTAGGTACCTTGTGGCACCAGTGCATCGAGGACTTCGTCGGTGACGAGTGTCGAAAGTTCGTCCCACCGGTTCTCGCGCGTCATCCGTTGCAACCGTTCACCGAGCTCGGCCCACCCGAACAGCTCGAGCGTGCGCCGGTAGGCCGGCGTCGAATACAGGAACGCCATCATCTGTCGTTGGTGCTCACGTTCGACCGTGACTGCCGACGCAGTCGCGCCGGTGATGTACGGACTGCCGACGACCAATGCGATCGTGGCCGGATCGCGTCCAACGCTCTCGGCCCCTGCCCGCAGATTGGGTAACGCGATCTCCGACAAGTAGCGCGGGTTGGAGTTGGTCGGATGCGTGATGAATCCGTCAGCCTTCGCGCCGGCGAGGCGGCAGATCTTGGGGTTGACGCCTCCGAGTAGCACAGGCGGCGCGGGGACGGCGATGGGTCCCGGATTGAAGTACGGCTGCATCCGCGTGAACTGGTAGTGCTCGCCTTCGAAACGCAATGGCGCGCTCGTCGCGAACGTGGTGAAGATGGCGCGCAGCGAGTCGATGTAGTCGCTCATGCGACCTACCGGCTCGCGCCATGGCACCGAGTAGCGGCCCTCGATGTTCTGTTTGATCTGGGTGCCGAGACCGAGCTCGAAGCGGCCGTTCGATATCGCCGCGAGATCCCACGCGGTGTACGCAGTGAGCATCGGGCTGCGCACGAACGCCAGGATGACGCTGGTGCGCACGACGATGCGTTCGGTGTGTTCCAGCGCCAGCAACGCGAGCGCGAGGCCGTCGTGCACCGTCTCGGCGACGTGTAGCCCGTCGTATCCGATTGCCTCGACACGCCGCGCGTATGCGGCCACGTCGCGCAGCGGGATCGCCGGGTCCATTCCTGCGAAGACCTTCATGGCAAGCTCACGAGATCTGTGCGCTGCCGCGACGAACGATGTCCTCACGGTCGCTCGCCAACTGGGTGCGATCGAATTGTTCTTTCATCCACGTTCGCGATCGCTGCGATTCGAACTGTCGTGCGTCGTCGCCGGTACGGTCGGCGACCTCGTCGTAGATCGAGCGGATCTCCTGCACGCACGCGGTGCGGATCGACGCAACGTCGAGGGCGAGTTGCCGGGCGCGGGAGAGCAACTGCTCGTGGGCGACGACCTCGTTGACGAGGCCCCACGACAGTGCGGTGGGCGCATCGACATAGTTGCCGGTGAAGCTCATCTGCTTGGCTCGGCGCAATCCGACAGCTTGTGGCAGAGCGACGGTGAGGCCCCACCCGGGCATGACGCCGACGCGCGCGTGTGTATCGGCAAAGCGAGCACGCTCGGACGCGATCAGGAAGTCGCACGCGAGCGCGAGTTCGAGGCCACCGGTTACCGCGGCGCCGTTGATCGCGCCGATGATGGGTTTGCGGTGTGCGGGAAACGGCGTGTCGCCGATGAGGCCGATCGCGCCGCTGGTGCCGGCGGCGAGCCGCTTGAGGTCGATGCCTCCGCAGAATGCCGGATCTGCGCCGATGAGCACCATGGCGGCCACATCGTCGCGACCGTCGCACTCCGCACATGTTTGCTGTAGGCGCGCGATGAGCTCGGGCGACAGTGCGTTACGAGCCTCGGGTCGGTTGAGCGTGAGCACCGCGACACCGTCGGCGACATCGAGCAACACGAGCGAATCGGGTTCCATGGCGGCAACCTACTACCGCTCTGCGGCACGGCTTGCCTGACCACGTACTGCGTTCGAGCACCGATTGACGGCGCCAAGTCGACATCGTTAGCGTCGCCGACGTGGACAACGCAACGAGCCCTCATGATCCTGACCTCGAGCCGACCTTCGTGCAGTTCGACGATGTGCGCTGGCAACAGGTGCGCACCCAGAAGCACGGCGACGAACAGAAGTCGGTGTGGGAGAAGTGGTTCACCATCGGGCGCGAGCCGCAATTCCTCTCGATGTACGCGCGGTGGGATCCCGGCATGGTCGTGCATCGGCACGGTCACTACAGCCACCAGATCGTCTACGTGCTTAGTGGCGGGTTGACGTGCGGTGATCGTTGGTGCCCCACCGGCACGCACATCGATCTGCCCATGGGCGCGGCCTTGGGTCCACTCACCGCCGGTCCCGAGGGCGTCGAGCTCTTCGAAGTGATGATGGGCGATCCCCGTTCGTGGGAAGCCGACCGTGACGGGTTCCACAAGCTGCTCGCCGACCGCGGCATCACCGCGTTGCCGAACCCGCCCGTAGAGTTGCCCGATTGGCTAGAAGACCGCCGTAGCGACCACGCCTGAGCGATCGGTAGTGTCGCCACGAATCGCCATCGTCTCGGGCATCGGCCCTGGTCTCGGTCGCTCCATCGCATTGGGCCTTGCCCGCGACGGCGCCGCGGTCGTGCTCGCGGCGCGCAACGGTGACCGTCTCGACGAGGTTGCCGGCGAAGTGCGCGCGATGGGAGGCGACGCGCTGCCCGTGGTCACCGACCTGACCGTGGCCGCGGATCGCACTCGCCTGATCGAACGCACCGTCGACACCTACGGACGCATCGATGTGCTCGTCAACAACGCGTTCGCGATGGGGCCGATGACGCCCATGCTCGAAACCGGCGTCGAGTCGTGGCGCGAAGCGTTCGAGGTCAACGTGTTCGGCACAATGGAGCTCACGCTCGGCGTCGTTCGGGTGATGCAGGGTCAAGGTGGTGGCGCCATCGTGATGATCAGTTCGCAGGCCATACGCCGCACCGCGCCACGCCGCGGTGCCTACGCGGCCTCCAAGTCGGCGCTGCTGGCGGCGACCAACGTCCTCGCCAACGAGGTCGGGCCGATGGGTATCCGGATCAATTCGGTTGTGCCGGGGCAGATCTGGGCCGATCAACTGCGCACGTTCTACGAAGAGATCGCCACACGTCGCGGTGTCGAGGTGCAGAGCGTGGTCGACGGCGTAGCGCGCGACATGGCGCTGCGCCGCATTCCGCTCGCCGATGAGATTGCGGACGCGGTGGTCTACCTTGCTTCCGAACGGGCTAGCGCCATCACGGGGCAGGCATTGGATGTCAACGGCGGCAACTGGTTCCATTGAACACGGGGGACAAATGACGGCAACGTACGACGATTGGTTGACGGCCCACGCGGCCAAGCCGCGGTTCGGTCAGCGCGACCGTCTCGGGACCGCCAACTACATCGACGACCTTGCGCGCATTCGCGCGGCCGAGAGCATCGTGTCGGGCGAGCCGGTCTCGCTGGCGCGGCCGATGAGTGCGAGCCCATCGCCCCGCGGCGACGACAAGCCAGGGTTCTCCGTCGAAGTGTTCTATACCGACGGACCGATCGGCATGGGCTCCGATCACGTCGAACTCGACTGCCACGGCCGGGAGAACACACATCTCGACGCGCTGAACCACATCTCGATCGGCGGCCACTGGTACTCGGGCTGGGCCGTCGACGATGTCGAGGGCCCATCGGTCGCCCACCTCGCGGAGCATGGGCTGTTCACGAGGGGAGTGTTCGTCGATGTGCCCAAGGTGCGGGCAACCCCGTGGGTCGACGCCGATGCACCCGTCGAGGCGGCCGACATCGAGACCGCGTTGCGCCAAGCCGGTGTGACATTCGAATCGGGCGACGCGTTGCTGCTCTATATGGGACGCGATCGCTACGAGGAGCAAGGGAACGCATTCGACGGCTTGCGCGAAGGTCACATCATGCCCGGCGTCGGCAGTAGCGCCGCAGAATGGATCGCCGACAACCACGTGTCGATGTTGTGCTGGGATTTCCTCGACTCCAACCATCCGTCGCAGCCCTTTGTGTGTGTGCACCGGCTGATCTGGGCGATCGGCTTGCTGCTCGTCGACAACTGCGAGCTCGGCGCCGCATCGCGCGCGGCCGCCGCGAATGCCACCGCAGTCGGTGGACTGGTCGTCGCGCCGTTGGCGATACCAGGGGGCACCGGCTGCTCCGTCCGTCCACTCTGGATCCTTTGATATGACGACGTCTTCATTGCACGACCGGGTCGCCATCGTCACGGGCGCGGCGTCGGGTCTCGGCTTCGCGACCGCGACGCGTATGGTGTCCGAAGGAGCCAGAGTGGCGATCGCCGACATCGATCGCGATCGCGCGTCAGTCGCGGCCAGTGATCTCGGTGACGCCGCGATCGCGCTCGAGGTCGATGTGAGCGACGAGCAGTCGGTGCGGGGCATGGTCGCGGCGGTGGTCGAACGATTCGGCCAAATCGACATCGTGCACAACAACGCGGCGGCCCTGGGGCTCGACGTGCTCGGCCGCGACGGTGACGTCGTCGACATGGATGTCGACGTGTGGGACCGCACGATGGCCGTCAATCTGCGCGGCGCCATGCTGGTGTGCAAACACGCCATCCCCGTGATGTTGTCGCGCGGTCGTGGGGCGATCGTGAATACCAGTTCGCTGTCTGGGTTGCTCGGCGAAGAGAATCATCTGGCGTACGCCTGCTCGAAAGCGGCGTTGCTGGCGTTCACGCGCCACGTCGCCAACATGCACGGTGCGGCGGGCATCCGCTGCAACGCAGTCGCCCCCGGATTGATGCTGACCGACCTCGCGATCGAGCGGCTCTCCGAGCGTCAGCTGAAGGCGTTCCGGTCGGAGCGCCTGCTCGAAAACGCCGCTCGCCCCGACGACGTCGCCAACCTCGTCGTGTTCCTCGTGTCGGATCTCGCGGCGTGTATCACCGGGCAGACCTACGTCATCGATGCCGGCACGATGGCCAAGCGCCCCCGCGCCGCCATGCGAATGTGGGAAGACATGCTGCGCACCGGTGTGGTGTCCTTCGACGAGGACTGAGCCCGGGCCCGAGCGGCCCTTCAGAGCGGGGAACTCAGCGCAACTCGTCGACGTAGCGGTCGGTGCCGACGACGGTCGGCACGAACGGTCCGCAGAAGCGCAACTCACCTTTGCCCGACGCCGCCAGTGCCTCGACATGGCTCGTGAAGCTGTCGGGAAAGCAGATGAACGGGTCGCGGTCGAGGAACCACAGCAGGCAGAGTTGGCGGCCGACGCCCGGCGGGGGTGGGACGGCCGGCGTGCCCGGTACCTCGATGCGCCCTTGGGAGAACGGCACCGGTGTGAACGCGGTGACCAGACCGGCGGGCGACGACGGCAGGAACTGCGGAATGTGTTCGTCGACCAACCACGATTGCAACGCCGGCAGATCGGCTTCGGTCGGCGCATCGATGACCTCGACGACGAGGCCGGTGTACGGAGCATTGAGCGCGAGGTGCGGCTTCATCGGCCCGGGGTCGCGTACGAGAGCGAACCGATAGCGCTGGAACGCGGTGTACACGTGCAGGCGTTCGGTGAAGCCGCGGCCGAACGGCATCAGCGCGTCTCGCATCGCGAACACCGACCATCGTTCGTTGTCGGCTTCGTGGCCTTCGGTGATCCAGTAGAGCGAGATGTAGCAGCCGGCGTCGGCCGGTTGCACGGCCGAATCGGCAACCGCGATGCGTCGTTCGCGCAGCGACTTGGGTGCCACCCAGCGACGACCGGCGAAGGTCCAGGGCCCGTGCATCGCTCCCGAGTAAAAGTGATCGTCTTCGTACCAGCGGTTGTACTCGCGCTCGCGGCCGATGTTGGGCTCCACCATCGTGATCAACGCGCCGCCGATACGGACGTCGTTGGGCATATGGTGCGCGATCTGTTCGTACGCGCCGCGCGCTTCGTCCTCGCTCATGAAATTCCCCCGAACTGCCTGCTTAAGCGCACAGTAGCCGACTCGATCTCGGCGTAGAAGCGGCGGATCCGTTGGAGACAACGCTCGGGCTCGTCGTTGTAGATGTTGTGGCCGCGGCCTTCGAAGATCTCGATCTGTGCGCCAGGAATCGTGGTGCGCAGGAACAGTTGATCGGCCAGCGGCGTCAATGGTGATTGCGCGGGCGCGAGGATCAGCGTGGGCGTGCGGACCTCGGCGACGTAGTGCTCGACGTCGACACCCATGGTCGCATCGGCGAGGCGCCCCAGCGCATCCGCGTCACATCGATCCCACTGGGCCCGCTCCCACTCGGTCTTGGCCTCGCCCGGCGCCATGTTCTTGGTGACCCAACCGCCGGGGCCGAGGTCGCGCAACGCAGCCGACCATGTGGGGTACGTACCGCGCATGGCGTCTTGCAGCAGTGGCCCGAGCCGGATCGGTGATTGCACGAGGGTGATCGAATGGAAGCGATCGGGGGAGCGGGCGCCGAGCGCGATGCCGGTGATGCCGCCGACCGACTCGCCGATGTAATGCACGCGATCGAGGCCGAGTGCATCGAGGAACGCGACGACGTCGTCGGCCAGCAACTCGACCGACCACGGTTGGTCGCCGGCAGTGGATCCGCCGTGGGCGCGCATGTCGCGCCGGATGACTCGGCGATCGCGGGAGAGGTCGGGCACCCAACTGCGCCAGTACTCGCCGTTGCGCCCGAAGCCGGCCTGGATCAGGACAGCCGTTGGCGACTGCCACGGCGGCGCGAAGCAGTCGTCGGCGTACCAGCAGTCGAAATCCCCGGTGGGCACGTGAGGCATAGTGTCGACACTATTCTCTGGGAGTACACCATGTCCGAAGGCCTCGCCATCCCTGAGCACCTACACGAACTGCTGTCGGGCACGCCGATCGCGTTCGTCACCACGATGCGGCCCGACGGTCGTATGTCGACCAACCCGGTCGCGATGATGTTCGACGGCACGGATGTGCGCATCAGTGCGTCGGCTGACCGCAAGAAGATCCGCAACCTCCTCGCCGACGATCGCATCACGTTGTGTGTGGTGCAGCCGGGCAATCTCAATCGCTACGTCGAGATCCGGGGACGGGCAGAACTCACGCCCGATGACGACCGGTCGTTCATCGACTCGATCGCGCAGCGCTACATGGGCGCCGACCGCTATCCCTTCGACAAGAAGTGGCAGGAACGCGTCACGGTCAAGGTGATCGCCGAAACCATCTCGTCGCCCGCCATCCCCATGGCCGACAAACCCCCCTACTCCTGACCCCACTGACCCCGCGGGGACAACGGCATTAGAGGATGAAGCGGGTGTCGGTGGTGAACGACTTGGAGTTGATGCGGTCGACGAAGGTCTCTTCGTCGGCGCCGGCTTCGTCGCCGAGCGTTGGTGCGGTCGCCAACCCGGCGAAGAATTCGGCCGTCGAATTGAGGTGTAGTTCGCTGACGCTGTCCGCGCCCCACGTGCCGACACCGAGCGTCGCGGCCGCCGCGCGGGAGCGCACGTCATCGACATGGAACTGTGTGTACCCGGCGATGCCCGGCGTGCGGTGACCGAAGCGGCTGTGGTTGTTGAAGTAGTACTCGTAGTACTGCGCGCGGCTGTGCGTCGACTTGCGCCGCATCAAGTAGAGATAGCGCACGGCGGTCGGCGCCGTCGGGATGATCTCGTGGGGGATGCCGACGAGCACGCCGCTCAAATCACGGTGGATCACATCGTCCAAGCGGTCGACCGTGCCCGAGAGCGCACCGACCAGCGCGTCGCCGTCGTCGGTGGACGGCGTCTGCAACTCGAGGACGGCCTCGAACGGGCGGCCGAGCGGGTTGGCCAACGGGAACATGTCGTCGGCTTGCTGCGTCAGCCCGATGACCCTCGCCGCGCCGGCCGCGGCCTTGGCCCGCTGACCTTCGTCGTCGAGGCGGGCGAACAACGCATCGGTACATCCGCCGCGAGCGGCGAACAACAACTGCACGCGCATGGTTGGCTCCTTTTGTCGAAGACGGGGTGGTAGATCGGCGCGGTCAGGCCGGGTCGTCGGGCAGCTTGTAGCTGTCGCGGTCGGACTCTTGGGGTTGGCGACCGGTGCGGAACGGGCACAACGGCGAGTCGACGAGCAACATGCGAATCCAATCGATGGCCAACCCACTGGCGCGGGCGCGCCACGCTTTCATCGCGGGATCAGTGCGCTGTGCCTTTTCGAATTCGGCCCACTGTTCCCATGTCGGGATGGCCCACAAGATGAGGGCTTCGCTGTCGTTGACCATCGAGGTCACGAACGCGCCGGCATGGACGAAGCCGAATCGTTCGTACAGCGGTATCGCGTACTGGCGCACCATCTCGACGTAGTCCCATGACGTGCCCGGCTTGACCTGTACCAACTCGTGGGCGTACGTCTCGCCGGTGACACCGTCGGCGCATAGCTCTTCGATGGTGCGTGTCCACTCTGCCGGCATGAGCAAGCGGTCACGCCCACTGCGGCGAAATTGCGCGGCCCGCGCCCACCACGCCGCGAGCGCCGGATCTTGCAGCGTCGGATGCCCGAACTCGTGACGGAACGACGTGGCCATGCCGTCGAAGCCGTCTTCTTCCCACATGTTGAGGACCTCGGGCCACCGATGCGTCGAACCGACCGTACCCCACACGCCATAGCAGAGCTGATTGCGTTGTACCTGCGCCATCGGCGAGAAGTTGGCCGTCATGTGGTGCATGTAGTTCGCGCGGTTGTGCCCGATGATGTCGATGTACTCGTGGATGTAGAGCTTGTTGTTCGCCACGTTCAGTTCGTCTCCCGGTCGCGTGCCTCGCGAGCGCGCCCGAACACCGGCTTGCGCTTGTCGAGGAACGAGCGCACGGCCTCTTGGTGATCTTTGGTCTCGAAAGTGATTGCCTCGAGCGCGAGCGAGAGGTCGTAGAGCCGGCTGACGCGCTCTTCGAGGTCTTTGTTGACGAGACGCTTGTTGAAGCGCACGGCGATCTGCGGGCCGGCCGCCAACTTGCGGGCCATCTTCATCACGGCCTCTTCGAGATCGTCGGAGGGCACCACGTGGTTGATGAGCCCCAGGTGATCGGCTTCGGCGGCGGTCAGCAAGTCGCCGGTCATCAGGTACTCCTTGGCGCGGTTGACGCCGATGAGCAACGGCCACAGCACCGGGCCGCCGTCGCCGGCGACGATGCCGGCGCGCACGTGCGGATCGCCGATACGGGCGCCGTCGGACATGTACGTGATGTCGCAGAACAACGCCAGCGTGGCCCCGAGACCGATGGCGTCGCCGTTGACCGCGGCGATCATCGGTTGACGCACGGCCAGGATGTTGCGGGCCATGTCGGCCGAGTCACCCATGAGACCGGGATGCCCGTCGGGGTAGCCGTGTTCGAGGTTCTGATCCATGGTGCCGAAGTCCGCGCCGACGCAGAACGCTTTGCCCCGACCGGTCAGCACGACCACGTCGACGTCGTCGTCATCGGCGATGCGCAAGAAGAGGTCGCGCAACTCGGAGTGCATCGTGACGTTGAGTGCGTTGAGCCGCTCGGGTCGATTGAACTCGACGCGCAGGATGTGCTGCTCGTCGAGCGTCGTCGCCAACGTCGTGAACCCGTACCGATCGGCCATTCGCCCGCCCCCAACTTCGCCGGTTTCGCCGCCGTGACCCTAATCTCTCCGCTCTGATGACGTGGGGGTGCAGCATGGAACTCGCGGGCAACGTGGCGTTGGTGACGGGAGGTGCGTCGGGGCTCGGCGAAGCCGCCGCTCGCTGGCTCCACGACAAGGGTGCGCACGTGGTGGTGTTCGATCGCGACAAGGATCGTGCCGACGCGCTCGCGGCCGAACTCGGCGGCGCGGCAGTCGCGGTCGCCGGTGACGTGTTGTCAGAAGACGACACCAATGCGGCAATCGCGGCCGCGGAGGAGATGGGTCCGCTGCGGATCGTGGTCGCCTGCGCCGGCGGTGCGCGCGGAGGGGGACGCACGGTCGATCGCAAGGGCAAGCCCCACGATCTCGCGTTGTTCGCCGACACCGTGAGCCTCAATCTCGTTGGTACGTTCAACACGTTGCGGCTGTGCGCGGCGGCGATGGCCGCCCACGATCCGCCCGCCGAAGACGGCGAGCGCGGTGTGGTCATCACGACCGCGTCGATTGCCGGCTACGAAGGGCAAGTCGGGCAGATCGCCTACGGGTCGGCCAAGGCGGGCATCATCGGCATGACGATCATCGCGGCGCGCGATCTGGCGGCCATCGGAGTGCGGGTCAACAGCATCGCGCCGGGCACCATGTCGACGAGAGCGTGGGACAAGGCACCCGAGCAACTGCGGACGTCGCTCGAGTCGAAGGTGCCGTTTCCGCAACGCTTCGGCCATCCCGACGAGTTCGCGTCACTCTGCGAGCACCTGATCACGAACCGCTACATCAATGGTCAGGTCATCCGCATCGACGGTGCCATCCGCTTCGACCCCAAGTAGCCGTCCACCACCCGAACTCGCAATCGAACGTGGGCTGTGGGCCCACGTTCGACAGCGAGAACGGGCATGAAAACGAAGGCGGGCGGGTCAGTCTTCGCCGCGGAGGCGGCGGCTGGCGCGGTCGAGGCGCTGCCGTTCGTCGCTCGTGAGGCTGTCGAGGCCCTGCGCGGCGATCTTGTCGAGCAGGGTGTCGATCTCGTCTTGGATGCCCCGGTCGACCACCGGTGGCCGGTAGGCGGGGGTCACGATCTTGAGCTCGGGTTGGCCGCGCCGCTTCTTGCGCTTGCCGCCGCCGCCGCCTCCGCCGGATGAGGAGGGTCGGGGACCGCCGCCGCTGCGGCGCTTGCCGAAGGGCCACGTGAGCCGGGGGATGAAGGTGAGGTCGGTGGCAAAGCCATAGGCGCGCATGGCCACCAGCGAAGTGACCACGACGAACAACAGCAGCCAGACATCGTGCCAAAACCGATCGCCGATGAGGCCGAGGAGTTGGAAGGCGACGAGTACCGCGGCGATCACGCGCGACGGGATGTTGAAGAAGAAGCGGGCACCGGGGAACTCAGCGGCGAAGGCGACGAGGATGCCCATCGAAATCATCGAGATCGAGGAGTAGTCGCCGATCGGGGCAGTGCTGAGCGGCCGCATGCTGAAGGCCGTCACGAGGACGGCGGGCACAACCGTGATCCATCCGATCAACCCCGCGAACTTGAACCGCCCCATCTCGGCCTCGACCTGGCGGGCGAAGATGTAAAGGAAGACCAGCGTGAGCAGCGACCAGAAGCTCGGCCGGTTGACCAGGGGCCAGGTCACGATGCGCCAGACCTCGCCGTGCTGGATCTCGTCGCTCCACAAGAAGAGGTGAAGGAACTGGGCCTTGTCGATCGCGTAGAGGACGTACGAGAGGACTGTGGCCGCGATCAAGAGCACGGTCGTGGTGACGTCGAATTCGCCGACGCGGAACCATGGGTTCAGCGGGCTACGACCGCCGGAGCGAAACTTACGAGGCACGGGGCCTCACGGTAGCGCCCGCGAGCGGCGGTTTGGCTTATCCGAGGCGAGTGAAGAGCCGCCGGGCGTTGTCCGCGAGGAACTTTTGCTTCTGTCCGTCGGTGAGATCGTCGCGGGCCACGAGATCGGGCACGGCGTCGAGGTTGGCGTCGTAGTGCGGATAGTCCGAGGCGTAGACGAGATGGTCCTCACCGATCACGGAGGCGAATGCAGGGAGCAACACCTCGTCGGCCTCGAACGACACGAAGCAGCGTCCACCGGTGACATGCTCGCTGGGTTTGGCCTTGAGGTAGGGCACCGTGTGGGCCAGCTTTTCGGCGTGCGAATCCATGCGCTCCATCCAGTACGGCACCCAACCACACCCTGATTCGAGGTGCGCGAATCGCAGGGTGGGGTAGCGCTCGTAGACGCCGCCGCCGATGATCGCGGCCATGGCCCGCATCTGTTGCCACGGATGGCCGGTCATGTGGAGCAAGAAGTAGTTGTCGCTCAGCTCGGTGCGTGCCGGGGCGTAGGGCGGTCGGTCAGTACCTGAGTGCACGCAGATCGCGAGATCGTGCTCTTCGCAGGCGCGGTAGATCGGGTCGAAGTACGGATGGTCGGGCAGCTTGTCCGGCATCGTGAGACACGTCGTCACGCCGACGCACCAGTCTTCTTTGCCGACGCGCTCGATCTCGATGGCGGCGAGCTCGGGGTCGCAATGCGGCACGATGGCGACACCGAAGAACTGGCCCTTTTGCGCGGCGCAGAACTCACCGATCCAGCGGTTGTAGCCACGGGCCACCGCGGCCTCGTACTCGGGCTCGCGCAGAGCGATGATCGACGTGAGTTGCGTGGGGAACCACACCGCTTCATCGATGCCGAGGTTGGTGAGATCTTCGCGCGTGACCGCGGGGTCGTTGCCGGCGCCGTCGCTCATCTCGCGATGGAAGCCGGTTTTGGTACCGAAGATCTGGAACGACGCGGTGAGGTTGTCACCGACATCGCTGGTGCCGAGCAAACGGCGACCGGTACGTTCGAAGCCTTGCGCCAAGTCGTTGTACGGAAGGTCGACGGCGGTCATGTGGCCCGCGCCGATGTTCTGTTTGCGCCATTCGATCAAGCGCTCCAACCGGTCACGAAAGGGCTGATCGACATACGGAAGGACGCGTGTGCCGCTCTCGGACACGTGGCCGTCGGCATCGATGACGTGATAGCCGTGCTTTCCCATTGGTCAACCTTCCAAGAAGCGCGGATGCGCGACGCCATTGCGAGTGACGAGGAACTGCACACCCTTGGGCCCCGAAGTGAACGCGTAGGGCTCGTCGGCCCCGACCACCGTGCAGTCGAGCGGGCCCATCGGCTCGCCGTTGAACAGGCAATCGCCTTCGAGCACCATGAAGATCTCTGCGTGGGCGTGCGAGTGAGTCGGTGCCGCGAAATCGGGTGGAATGAAAACTGTCTGTAGATAGAACCCCGAGTCGCCCTGCACCAAGAACTTGCGCCCCGCTTCGCCGTCTTTCGGTGGTGTGTCGAGGTCGAGGTCTTTGGGATCGGGCGGCGGGACATGCCAAGAGATGGCGTCGTACCGATTGATGACCGTCATATGAGGTCCCCCTTGTGGTCGTGTTCGAAGACGGCGAGTAGCCGGCGCAGCGAAGTATCGATCTCGTCGATCTCGGTGCGACTCAGTTGGCGCAAGATGCGCTCGCGGCCAGTTGTGTACGCATCGGATGCCTTGTCGCTGATGCGGATGCCTTTGCGAGTGAGGCCGACGAGCAATGCCCGTCGATCGTCAGGGTCGGGCAGTCGCTCGACGAGGCCCGCGCGTTGTAGGCGATCGATGATCTTGGTCATGCCGCCGGTGGTGCGCACGACGGTGTCGGCGAGATTCTTGGGCGACAACCGATGTGGGGGACCGGAAAACCGCAGCACCCGCAGCACGCTGTAGTCGCCGAAGCTGATGCCGTAGGGCTCGAGGCACTCTTCTTGGAGCGCTTCGAGGAACAGGGTGGTGCGGGCCAGGTGAGTGAACAATGCCAGCGGTCCCGAATCAGGAACCAGACCCGCCGCGGTTTCGGTCACGGATGCAGAGTAGCCTGTTTGCAGAAAGACTTCCAGGTGGGTAACTTCCATGGAAGCTATATTTGTGAGTGGGGGTACGCCATGGCCAAATTCGACCTTGTGGTGCGCGGGGGTACGGTCGTCGACGGCACCGGTTCGGCACCTCGGCGTATCGATGTCGCCGTACGCGATGGCCGCGTTGCCGCGGTCGGCCGTATCGACGCATCTGACGCCGCCGAGGTGTTCGACGCCGACGGATTGATCGTTGCGCCGGGTGTCGTCGACGTGCACACGCACTACGACCCGCAGATGACATTCGAACCGCTGGCGACGATGTCGTCGTACCACGGCGTGACGACCGTGCTCGCCGGCAACTGCGGCTTCTCGATCGCACCGACGGCACCGCGTGACCGCGACTTCATCGCGGCGCTGTTCGCCAAGGTCGAGCAGATGCACCCGTCCGCAATGAGTGCGATCAAGTGGGACTTCGAAACGTTCCCCGAATACATGAAAGCCCGCGAGGGCAATCTCGGCATCAACCTCGCGTGCTACGTCGGCCACTCCAATATCCGGCGCTGGGTGATGGGCGCGGAGAGCTCCGAGCGCACCGCGACCGCAACCGAGATCGGTGCGATGGCCGAGATCGTTCGCGACGCGATGCGCGGCGGTGCCGCAGGGTTCTCGTCCTCGCACGCGCCGACGCATCTCGACGGCGACGATCGACCCGTGCCGTCGCGCCAGGCCACCCATGATGAGTTGCTGACTCTGTGCGCCGCGGCGGGCGAAACCGGCTCCGGCACGATCGGTTACCTGCCGTTCAGCTCCATCGGTGGTCTCGACGAGAACGACGAAGATCTCCTCATCCGCATCGGCGAGGTCAGCGGCTTGCCGGTGGTCATCCAAGGCCTGGGTGGTCGCAACAAGGTCGACGCGCCGACCGCCACGTGGGAACGCGCTGTCGAGTTCCTCAATCGTGCATCGGCCAACGGCACGCCGGTGTACTCGATGCTCATCTCGCGTCCGCCCGATCGCCCGATGCGAGTGGCGCCGGGCAACTTTCATTTCCTTGCAGTGCCCTCATGGGACCGCATGCTCCAGTTGCCGCACGACGATCGGGCGGCACTGCTGCGCAGCGATGCCGGGCGCGCCGAGTTGCGCACCGCCGTCGAGAACTACAACCGCGACCCGGCCAAGGGCACGACGACACCTCCGCCGATGTGGAACACCGTCATCGTCGATCACGTCAAGGCGCCACAGCATCGCGGTTACGAAGGCCGCACCGTCGCGTCGATTGCGCAAGAGCTCGGCGTCCAGCCCGCCGATGCAATGCTCGACATCGCGCTCGCCGAAGATTTCGAGACCGAGTTCCGTTGGAGCTGGGAGACCGACGAGTGGCGGTCGGCGGTCGCGATAGCGCAACTCGACTACCGCATGGTGCCGGGTGTCTCCGACGGTGGTGCGCACCTCGCCCGCGACGACGGGGCCGACTGGAGCTCGTGGTTCATCCGCAACTGGATCCTCGAGCGCGAAGTGTGGAGCCTCGAAGAAGGCATCCGCCGCCTCACTGCGCTGCCGGCGGCGCTCGCGGGGTTTTCGGACCGAGGCTCACTCGAGGTGGGCAAATTCGCCGACATCTTCGTGTTCGACCTCGACACCATCGGCGCCGGGCGCAAAGAGTTCGTGCATGATCTGCCCGGCGGCGCCGGCCGATTCAAGGCCGGCGCGCAGGGCGTCAAGGCGACCATCGTCAATGGCGTTCCGGTCATCGTCGACGGCCTACCGACCGGCGCGCTGCCCGGCCACACGGTGCGCCCGTCGCGGGTCTCGTGAGCCGATGAGCCGTGCCCGTACAACCGAGGCCCGCATGACCGAGGCTCGCATCATCGACGGCGACGGTCACTTCGTCGAGCCCGACGCGACATTCCGTGATTTCCTGCCTTCCAAGTACGCGTCCTACGCGCCGCGTGTCATTCAGTACGACGACCACTTCCGCATCGCCGTCAACGACAACATCAGTTACCGCATGATGGCCAAGGTCGACACGCTGGCCGCGCCCGGTCAGACCGCCAAGCGCACCGATGCGCCGCAGATGGCCGTCGGCGCCAGTGACCCTGCCGGACGCATTCGCGATCTCGATCTCGAAGGGTTCGAGCGCGCCGTGTTGTTCCCCACCTATGGCCTGATGGTGCAAGGGGTGACCGATCGCCCCGCGGCAGCGGCACTGTGCCGCGCCATCAACGAGTGGCTCGCCGAGTTTTGCCGGCACGATCCCTACCGTCTGGTCGGCGTGGCGACGTTGCCGATGCTCGACGTCGACGACGCCACCGCCGAAGCGCGCCGCGCCATCGAGCACGATGGTTTCCGCGCGGCGTTCCGCCGGCCCGAAGTGATCCCCGGTGCACCCAAAGTGCATGACCGCGCCTGGGACCCACTGTGGGCGTATCTCGCGGAGGCGGATGTGGCGCTCGCTATCCATCCCGGCCTGGCGGGCGTCGTGCCCTACGAGTTCTACAAAGAGCGCTTCGACGACGACTTCCCGACGATGCACGCGACGCATTTCCCCGTCGAAGCGATGATGTCGCTCACGAGCTTCATCGGCTTTGGCATCCTGGAGCGTCATCCCACGTTGCGGTTGGCGTTGCTCGAGTCAGGAGCGGTGTGGGCGTTACCGTATGTGCACCGCCTCGACGAGCACCTCGAGATGTTCGGCTTGCCCGGTTCGCTCACGATGAAGCCCTCCGAATATTTCCGCCGGCAGTGCTACGTGGCCGTCGAAGAAGTCGAGCCCGGCCTCGACGCGTTCGTGCGGGAGTATCCCGACAACGTGTTGTTCGCATCGGACTACCCGCATGCCGACGGCACATTTCCCGGCGCGGCCAAGGCCCTGCTCGACACCGATCTACTCGACGACAGTACCCGCTGGGGACTGTTGCGAGACAACGCAATTCGCCTTTACGGACTGGAGTGACATGACCGACTCGATCACGCGGGTGACACCGTCAGACGCCCCCATGCGTCTCTTCGATGCCATCTATACGTTGCGAGCCACGAGGATCTACCACGACCGACCCATCCCCGGGCCGGTGCTCGACCAGATCATGCAAGCGGCGACGATGTCGTGCAGCTCCGGCAACACGCAGCCGTGGGAGTTCGTGGTCGTGACCGACCCCGCCCTCAAGTCGCAGATCAAGGTGCACATGACCGATGCATTCTCGGTCATCGATGCCGAGCGCGCGCAACGCCCCAAAGACCTCATCGACAGCACGGGCCGCTCGATAACCGGTCGCGCCGCGGTGGTCAACATCGATCGTGTCCCCGCGATCGTGGTCGTCTGTTGGAATCCCGAGCGCGGCATCCGTATGAAGAACGAATACGAGCGCAATCCCGATGGCACCTTGCGTGAGACGCGCGAGATCCCGGGCGGGCGGGGCGTGAGCCTGTTCCAGGCGTGTCAGAACATGATGCTCGCGGCCAACGCGTTGGGCGTGCAGTCGCTCTTCACGACGTTCTTCTTCCTCAAGAGCGCGGAGATCCGCGAACTGCTCGGAATCCCGCCGCAGATCTTCATGGAGTGCGCCGTGTTCCTCGGTTACGGCGACGAACCACTCGGCAACCCAAAGCGCAAGCCGGTACCCGAGGTGACGCACCTCAACAAGTACGGCAACCGCTACGAACTCACGCCGACGGACGGATGACCGGCAGCACCTTCGCCTCGATCGTCCGCAGGTTCTCCCACGCCAAGGTGGGCGGAACGCCGCCCATCATCGGATGCAACATGAATGTCGACTGGTCGCCGCCGGCGATCATGTCGATGCACTCTTGCGGCGTCATGACGAGGTGCATGCCGAACTTCCGTAACAAATCAGGGTCGGCGATCTTTTCGTAGCCCGTGATCGTGCCCGACTCCTCGGCCCACCGGCCGTATTCGTTCATGTCGTGCGCGGCGTAGGGGGCGACCTGCGCCCAGGCCGCGTCGGGATCATCACTGACATGCACGTAGGCCGCCGTGCCCGGCATCATCGGGCCGGGGTCGGGCTTGCCGAGCGTGCGCATCTCGTCGCGGTAGGTCTCCCAATACTGCGGCATCGTGGGCAAGAACGCGTCGGCGATACGCGCCGCGCGCCGTGCCGCGCCGTCGCTCGAACCACCGAGCCAGAGCGGCGGTCCCGGTTGTTGAAGAGGTTTCGGAGTGACGCGCACGGTGCGCCCGCGAAACAGGAACGGCTCGCCGGTCCACGCTTGGCGCAACGTGGCGACGGCTTCGGTGGTGAGCTTTACGCGGTCGGCCATCGACTTGCCGAACGCCTCGAACTCGCTCGGCACGTACCCATTGACCAACACGATGTCGAGTCGGCCGTTGCTGAGATGGTCGAGGACTGCTGCGTCTTCGGCGACCCTGATCGGGTCGTGCAGCGGGGCGATGACTGCTGCCAGACGGATGCGGGCTGTCTTCGTGCGTGCCGCGATGGCCGCGCCGAACGCGAAGATCGACGGCAGGTAGCCGTCGTCGCATCCGTGATGCTCGGACAGCGAGATCGAGTCGAACCCTTGCGCTTCAGCCCATTCGCACATCTCGAGCGCGGCGCTGTAGCGCTCGGCCATCGTGGTGCCCGCGAACGCTGGATTGCGAAAATCGAAACGGATTCCCATGCTGACCATTGATGACCCCCGGCAATCGATACAGCAGCCGCGGAGACTAGCCTTGAATCGAGGGGGTAACCGATGACCATCGACGTGGTTCCACTCACACCTACGATCGGTGCCGAGGTCCGCGGCGTCGACCTGTCCTTGCCGCTCGACGAGCCCGTGATGCAGGCGATCGAGCAGGCTCTCTACGACCACCTGGTGCTGTTCTTTCGCGATCAGGACATCACGCCGGCCCAGCAGGTCGAGTTCGCAGGATGGTTCGGTCCGTTCGAATACCACCCGTTCGCCAAGCCGCATCCCGAATACGGCGAGATGACCGTGCTCGACCAGTCGACGCCCGAACGAGACGGCGCCAATTCTTGGCACAGCGATTCCTCGTTCATGGAACGGCCCGCGTGGGGGTCGGTGCTGCGCGCCGTGCAACTCCCGCCGCTCGGCGGCGATACGTGCTGGGCCAATATGTACGCGGCCTACGACGCATTGTCCGATCGCATGAAGCAGTTGCTCGACGGCGCCACCGCGCTGCACGACATCTTGGTGCCGCTGCAAAAGGCGGTGACCTATGGGCACAGCACCGTTGCCAGCGTCGAAGAGACGCGGGCCAAGTGGCCGGCGGCGCGTCATCCGGTGGTACGCACACATCCGCAGACCGGCCGCAAGTTGCTGTACGTCAACAACAATTTCACCACGCGCATCTGCGAGCTGGCCGAGGACGAAAGCAGAGTGGTGTTGGGGTTCTTACTCGACCACATCAAGCGCCCCGACTTCCAGGTGCGGTTCAATTGGTCGCCCAATGCGTTGGTGTTGTGGGACAACCGCTGCACCCAGCACTACGCCGTGCCCGACTACACGGGTCATCGTCGCGTGATGCATCGCGTCACCCTCGAAGGTGAGCGCCCGATCTGAATGCATTCGTTCTGGCAGTCAAACGTCGCAATATGTGCGACGTTTGACTGCCAGTTCGGGGGCTAGCAGCGGCCGCCGCCAGGCGCGAGGGACGCCAGATCGGCCAGGGCTCGGTCGCGGGCCGCGCCGCCGATGAGTTGCGGGCGCCCTTGGGCATCGATCACCGCCGGCGAGAAGTCATGGCCCACGACCTTGCCCTGTCGATCGATGCCGACGGTCAACACGCCGGTCTTTCGTTGGTCTTCGGTCGTGGGATAGAAGACGAAGTTGCCGTTCGAATACATTGCCAGCCGACCGTCGCGGGCGACCACTGCTTGCAATACGTGCGGATGATTGCCGACCACGATGGTGGCGCCGGCCGCGAACAGCGCGTCGAAGAACGCTTTGTCGGACGCCGTGGGACAATTGTCGCGCTCGACGCCCGTATGCACCATCACCACGACGGCGTCGGCGATCTCGCGTGCCTTGCGCACCACGTTCGCGGCGAACTTGGCGTTGCGCCCATCGGACTGTCCGGCTGACGTCGGCCCGGCGAGCGCCGCATCGAACGGCAGGTTGCGATCGAATCCGAGGAAGCCGACGCGTACGCCGCGCACGTCGACGACCTTCGCGGTGTAGGTGTCGTCGCTGTTGCGTCCCGCCCCGACGGTGACGAGCCCCGCCGAGCGCGCTCGGTCGAGGGTGTCCACCAAACCGGCGGTGCCATAGTCGGTCGAGTGGTTGTTGCCCAGATTGACGACGTCCACGCCGCCTGCCGCGAGCGCGGTGAGCAAACCCGGTGGCGCGTTGAAGATGAACTCGTGCTCGAGGGCCGCGCCGACGTTCGTCACCGCGGTTTCGAGGTTGACCATCACGATGTCCGCGTCGGCGAATGCATTTCGTACCCCGTCGAGTGGGTTCTCACCGCGGTCGAGGAGTTGACGTATTGGCGGTTCGCCGTGCACGTCGCCACCGAACGCGATGCGGATCGGTGCCTTGGCAACCGTGGCCGACCGTACGACCGCGACGCGCAGTGCCGCGGGTTCCTGCGCGGCGATGACCGCATTGCCTTCCTCGACGACGGGAGCGAGGGAATCATCCTCACGGGGGCCGAGCGTCGCGCGTGCTCCGGTCGCGCAGCTCGCCGCGAGCAGCGCGCACGCGACCGCGGCGAGGCGTCTCATGCTCACTGAGCCTACGGCTGTGTCGGCGGAAGGTGCTAAAACCAGTTGTCTAGCAAGGGGGCCGCAATGGCATGGGATTTCTCGACCGAACCCGAGTTCCAGGCGCAACTCGACTGGATGCGCGAGTTCGTCATCAGCGAGATCGAGCCCATCGAGTTGTTCTTCGATGACATGACGGCGGGCAACTGGCGCAAGCTCACGGCACCACTGAAAGAAGAAGTGAAGAAGCGCGGCCTCTGGGCCTGCCACCTCGACCCCGAACTCGGTGGTCAGGGATACGGCCAGGTGAAGTTGGCGTTGATGCACGAGATTCTCGGCCGCTCCAGCCCGGCACCCAACATCTTCGGCAACCAGGCGCCCGACTCGGGCAACAGCGAGCTCATCGCGATCGGCGCCACCCCCGAGCAACGCGAAAAGTGGCTCGAGCCGCTACTGCGCGGTGAGATGACGTCGAGCTTTTCGATGACCGAACCGCACTACTCCGGTAGCGATCCCACGATGATCAAGACGTTCGCCGTTCGTGACGGCGACGAGTACGTGATCAATGGGCACAAATGGTTCGCATCCAACGCGGCCGTTGCCGACTTCATCTTGATGATGGTCGTCACCAACCCCGACAACCCGCCCCACAAGGCGGCCTCGATGATCATCATCCCCAAGGGCACACCGGGCCTCAACATCGCCCGCAACGTCTACAACATGCACCATCCGTACCCCGGCCACTTCCGCGCCGGCGGTCACGCCGAGATCTTCCTCGAGAACTGTCGCGTGCCGGTGGCCAATCGCATCGGTGGCGAAGGTGACGGTTTCGTCCTTGCGCAAAAGCGCCTCAACGGTGGCCGCATCCACCACGCGATGCGATGGGTGGGCCAATGCAATCGTGCGTTCGAGATGATGTGTGAACGCGCGGTGTCACGCACGACCAAGGGTCAGTTGCTCGGCCAAAAGCAGATGATCCAGGAGATGATCGCGGACTCGGCAGTCGAGATCCGGGCACTGCGCCTACTGGCGTTGCACTCCGCGTGGGTGTGGGACACGCAGGGCGCGTCGCGTGCGCGCATGGAGATCGCCCAACTCAAGTTCTGGGGCGCCAAGGTGCTGCAGGAGGTCGTCGACCGTGCGATACAGGTGCACGGTGCGCTCGGATGGACAACCGATCTGCCGCTGGCGCGCATGTTCGTGCTCGCGCGGCAGATGCGCATCGCCGATGGTGCTGACGAGGTGCACAAGGCATTTGTGGCGGAGCGCTCGATGAAGGCGTTCACGCCGGTCGAGGGATGGCCGAGCGAACACATCCCGACACGCCGCGCCGAATATCGAGAGCGCTTCGTCGAGTACCTCGACAACGAAGTGCTCAACGACGTGCACTGAAGTCGTCATGCTCGACGAAGCCTGGCGCAGACTCTCTGAGAACATCGCCGAACTCGGCCGGGTATTGCCCGACCCACCGTTCCCGCAGAACGAACGCGATTCGACGGACGGCTACCGGTACCTCACTCGTTTGATGGTGATCGGACTGCAGTGGGCGGTCGAATTCGCCGACCCCGACTTTCCTGCCTTCTATCGCCACGACGACGACGTCACGAAGTGGGGTGGCCCCAACGTCGACAACACCTACCTGCGGGCGCGGGTCAGGGGCGACAACTCGTACCGCATCGTGGGCCGCTGCGGTACCTCGCACGGATTCCTGATCTCGGCCCTGCAGGGCGACATGCAACTCGAAGAGTACGGCGTGTACGACGAGATCTGGGATGATCAACTCGTCGCCGACGACGACGGCGCGTTCGAGTTGCTCGTGAGCGCCGAGAGGCCGCCTCGTCACGAGGGCAATTGGCTACGGCTGCACCCCGACACCGGCAACATCACGGTGCGGGCGTACTACAACGATTGGTCGAGCGACACGCCGCCCGCGATGCGCATCGAACGCATCGGTGGCGAGGGTCTTTCGCCGCCCCCATTGACGCCCGCGGAGATGGCCCGGCGCATCGACGAGGCGAGTGATTGGATCGTCAAGTCGTTCCACTATTGGAATCGCTATGTCGATACTGCTCACCGCAAGGTCGGTGCCAACGTGCTCATTGCACCGGGCGCGGCGCAAGGCGGGGCCAAGGACATTGCGTATGGGTTCGGGTTCTTTCGCCTGGACGACGACGAGGCGTATGTCATCGAGGGCGCTCCACCCGATGCGTGGTTCTGGAACATCATGCTCTACAACCTCGGCTGGATGGAGTCCCTCGACTTCGCCAATCGCGTCACGAGCCTCAATGGGCACCAGATGCAGATCGACGACGACGGTCGCTACCGCGTCGTCATCGCGCATCGGGACCCTGGCGTTTCCAACTGGCTCGACACGACCGGGTTGCGCGAGGGGATGATCGCCACGCGCTACATCCGCACGGCAGACGTGCCGCCACAGACCGGGCAATTGGTCAAATTCGACAAGCTCCGCGACGCGTTGTCACCTACGGTGCCGGCGATGTCCGTCGACCAACGGCGCGCGCAGATCGCGATCCGCCAGGCGCACGTCGCCACCCGCTTCCGCCACTGAACTGCGCTCGGCATCACCGCGCGGGTGCGACCACGCGCCGAGTGAGGATCGTGTTCACGAAGGCGCATGCCGCGAGGCACGCCGCCGCGACGAACGCACCGCGGTAGTTCACCGTCGTGGCGACGTAGCCGAGCAGTGCACCGCCACCGCTGATGGCGATGTCGTTGTAGACGGTGAGCGAACCGATCGCCAGCGCGCGCTCGGAATCGTCAACACGATCGACGGTCATCGCGAGGAAGCTCGCGAACAGATAGGCGTTGCCCACGCCGTTCAACGCCGCCGCGGTGAAGATGCCCGCCGGCTTTGCCCATAGCGCTAACGTCAGCGCGGCGGAGACGATGAACAGCAACGAGACTGCGGCGACGAGGCGTCGCTCGAATCGATCGATGAAACGTGCTGCGAAGACTCGCACGACGAGGTTGGTTACCGAGTTCAACGTGAGTGCGATCCCAACGCGTTCGAGGCCCACTTCGTCGGCATAGTCGGGGAGGAATCCGACGAACGTGACGTAGCTGAGGCCACCCAACAGCAGCGAGAGCCCCATGCGCCGCGCCGCAGGATGGAACAAGCTCGCCCAGATAGCAGGGCGCGCCGTTGGAGCGTGGACCGGTCGTGTGTCGGGCATGAAGAGCATCGAGACCGCAGGCGCGACGGCGATCACGGCGCACAGGGTGAACGTGCGGGCGAAATGGTGACCGTCGAGTATGGCGAGGCCGACGGGAGGGCCTATGGCAAAGCCGATGAGCGTCGACGATGAGAAGAGCCCGAAGCCCTGGACCCGTCGATCGGGCGGTGACAGGTCGGTCGCGATCGCCGCCATCGCGACGAACAACATGCCGCCACCGAGTCCGCCGAGGATTCGCACCGTGATGAGTGCCGGAATGTCGCCGTGCGTGCCGGCGACGGGATACAGCGCCACCATCGCCGCCCAGAACAGCGACCCCACCGCAGTGACCGCGCGGCGACCGACGCGATCGGCGAACATGCCCCCGAGCGGGCGCGCGATCATCGCGCCGATTGCGAAGCTGCCCACGGTGAAGCCGATGTCGAACTTGCTCCCACCGAGCTCGTTCTTGATGTATTTGGGCAGTACCGGGAACAGCATCCCTTGCGCGATGAAGTAGACGACGCTGCCCGCCACGAGCACCCAGAACGACGCCGCCAGTCGCTGGCGCGGCATCGTCTCGCTCATGTAGGTCGTGCTACTTGGTCGCGTGCTCGAGTATGCGACCGAGGCCCGCAACGAACTCGTCTCGCTCGGCGTCGGTCAAGTGAGCGAAATCGACGGCCGAGAGTTGATCGGTTCGTGCTTCGGCCGCGGCGCGCCGCGCCGACAGTGGCGCCGCGTCGGGGAAAGGCTCGGGCCAGCCGAACATCTTGGCGTTGGCCGCGCCGCCGGGGCCGGCGATGATGGCTTCGAGCGGAGTGAGCCCCTCGGCATGGATACAGACGCCGTGGCGCGCCATGCGTAATTCACGGAGCGTCTGCAACAACTGCTGGGAGCGGCCCGGGACGTCGGTCGCTCGCGGTAGGGCGCGCCATCCGGCGGCTATCGGCGCGTTGATCATCGAGGCCTGTGCAAGCACCACTTCGGCGAGCGCGACGAAACCGTCGAGGTCGGGCACGGCGGCGAGGTGCGTGCGGCCGTGCGATTGGCAGATGTCGTTGTACAGCGCTGCGCCCTTGTCGGGCGATGCAATGGCAACTGCCGCCGTCCACGCCTCGGCGAGCTTGTCGGGGTTGATGAAGACCGCACTGGCGGCGACGACATCGGCGGCTACCTCACCGAGGACGCCGAAGCGACCCAACACGTAGAACTCGAAGCCGGGCTGAAAGCCGAGTTCGGCACCGCGCGCGAACGTCGCCCGGTTGAGCATGAAACGCCCGCCGAGATCGCTGACCGGGCCTCGTGCGGCGTGTGCGGCGGCGAGCGCGTCCATGGTTCCCCTGTTCCCCCTAGACCGTAACCCCAGAATCGACTGGACTGTACCCGCTCGGCTATCTCAGCGACTCACGCACCAGATCGCGATTGCTGCCGCGGCTGCGATGTTGAGCGAGTCGACGCCGTCGCGCATCGGGATACGCACCTGGTGTTCACAGTGCGCGAGCGTCGCCTCGGTCAACCCCGGACCTTCCGCGCCGAACAGCAACGCCACGCGCGCGTTGGCGCCGAGGTGCAGCTGATCAATGGGCAACGCGCCTGGTTCGGGAGTGAGCGCGACGAGCTCGAAGCCACGGTCGTGCAAGAGCGCGAGACCGTCGGGAAACGGGCCGAGTCGCGCGTACGGCAGCTTGAACACTTCGCCCATCGCGACGCGCGAGGCGCGGCGATAGAGCGGGTCGCAACAAAAGGCGTCGAGCAGCATGGCATCGATCCCGAGCGCCGCCGCGCTGCGCGCGATGATGCCGAGGTTGGTGGGATTGTTGACACCTTCGAGCACGATGATGCGCCGTGCGTTGTCGAGCACGGTGGGTGCGTCCAACTCGGGCCGGCGCACGAAACAAGCCAGCATGCCCCGATGCAACGCGTAGCCCGTGATGCGCACGAGCACCGGCGGCGTTGCCGCATAGACGGTGACCGTGTCGTCGACGGTGAAAGGGAAGGGTGCGCTTCGTTTGGCGTCGACCAGTATCGCGGTCAACTGGTAGCCCGCCCGTAGCGCGCGTTCGACGACGAGATCGCCCTCGCAGATGAATACGCCGGCCATGTCGCCGCCGGGTTGCTCGCGCCGCTTGCGCAACTCATGGTCGCGGAGGCCGACGAAGGGTGCGATGCGAGGGTCGTCGGGATCGGTGACGGGCGTCGTAACCACCGTCAGAAGACTAGGGCCCGAGCGGCCCTTCTCAGAGCGGACAAGGCAGGCCCCAACTAACCTGCGCCAGCGATGCCGCCTCGCCCGTCGTACAAAACCTTCGTCGTCGAGCGCCATGTGGTCGCGCCGCGCGAGGTCGTGTGGCAGGCCCTGCTCGACTTCCTCTTCGACGTGACGCACGGCTACACCGTGCCCGGTGATCCGCCGCCGCATGGTGCCGGTGCCGAGGTGCATTTCCGGCTCGGGCAATGGGATCTCGTCGAGCGCACGATGACCCTCGAGCCTCCCTGGCGGCGGGTGTACGAGATCGCGACGGGCGCGCCGGTCAAGCTCTACCAGGCGACTACCGCGTTACGCGACGACGGCGCCGAATGCCATCTGGTGTGGTCGTATCTCGCCGAGGCGCTCGACGACGGATCGAGCGATGAGTTCCTCGAACGGGCCAAGGCCGCGATCACCACTGCCGCCGACATGGTGGTGGCGCGCGTCGAGTCGCGTCGAGGATGACCCCGGCTGCGCCCATCTGCAATGATGCGCGGGGGAGGCGGCCTTGTCGAACGAACAAGATATCGAGAACCTGCTGTACCGCTACGGTGAGTATGTCGACCTCGCGCGATTCGACGAGCTCGCCGAACTTTTCCGCCACGGTGCGATCCGCTCCGACCGCGGCTCCGGTGACCTGCGCGGTGATGCGGTGGCGACGTTCTACCGTGCGACCAATCGGGTGCACGCCGATACGGGCACGTTGCGCACGCGCCATATCGCGAGCAACGTCATCGTCGATGTCGACGACGCCGCAAGCACGGCGACCGCGCGGTCGTACTTCGTCGTCTGCCAGCAGACCAGCGTCCTACCACTGCAGCCGATCGTGTCGGGTCGCTATCACGACACGTTCCACAGGGTCGACGGAGCGTGGTGGTTCGACGTGCGCATGATCCTCGTCGATCTCATCGGCGACATGAGCGAGCACCTGTCATTCGACTTGCGCACCGAACGTGCGCCCAGGTTCTAGGCAAAGGCCGGGAGCGATGCGGGCGATCGTGCTCGACGAAAAAGGTGGGCCCGAGGTATTGCGCGTCCGGGACGTGCCCGACCCCGTCGTCGGGTCCGAAGAAGTGCTCGTCGATGTGGTGTCCACTGCCGTCAACCGCGCCGAAGTGCTGCAGCGCATGGGGCTGTACCCGCAGCCGGCACCGCCGCCCGTGTACGAGATCCCCGGGTTGGAGTTCGCGGGACGCGTCGTCGCCATCGGTGATCGCGTGATCAGTTGGCGCGTCGGCGACTCGGTGATGGGCATCGTGAGCGGCGGCGGCTACGCCTCGCGCCTCGCGGTGCACGAACGACAAGCCATACGGGTGCCGTCGACGGTGGCGCTGGCCGACGCCGGTTCGATTCCCGAAGTCTGGATCACTGCCTTCGATGCACTGGTCGCGCAAGGTGGGTTGTCGCCGGGCGGCGCCGTGCTCATTCACGCCGGCGGGTCGGGTGTCGGCACCGCGGCGATCCAGATCGCCAGGTCGTTCGGCGCGACCGTCATCGTCACTGCGTCCGCGAGCAAATGCGCTCGGTGCGTCGACCTCGGTGCCGATCGAGCAGTCGACTACGCGACCGACGACTTCGTAGAAGCCGCGCGCGAGGCGACCGGTGGCAGGGGTGTCGACGTCGTGCTCGACGTCATCGGCGGTGACTATGTCGACCGCAACATCGACGCGCTCGCGCTGAAGGGGGCGATCGTGCAAGTCGGCACCATGGGATCGGGCAAGGCGACGATCAATGTCGCCAAGTTGATGCCCAAGCGAGCGCGCATCGTCGGGACGGTGCTGCGAGCGCGACCGCTCGACGAGAAAATCACGATCAGCCAGCGATTCGTCCGCGAGATCGTTCCGGGTTTCGAGGCGGGACGATTCAAGACGGTGATCGATGCGCGCTTCTCGCTCGATGCGATGGCAGACGCGCACCGAATGATGGAGGCGAACGCCAACTTCGGCAAGATCGCCATCGACGTACAACCGGCTGCGTAGAACTGCATCCGTAGCGACCAATGGGGACCGGCATGGCCAAATCGAATTTGTATCTCTACGAAGTCGTCGACGTCATCGGGCAGGGTCAGTACGACTACATGGAACATCTCTTGCGGGACCCTGTGCAGAAGATGCCCGACATGTTCAAGCTGCAGGGTGCGTTCTTCGTGCTCGGCGCCGCGGGTGGACGGTGGCCCGAGGTCCACATCATCTGGGACGTGCCCAACGGGTGGGATGGTTGGGCGTCCAACGCCGATCGCCTCAACCTCAAGCGGCGCAAGGCGTTCTACGGCGATTGGTGGGACACGGCGGCCAAGTGGCGTTCGGGTGGCTACGACCGGCTCTGCATCGGTGCGCCCGGTTCGCCGACCACCGACGAGATCGCCGCGGCGGGCATCAAAGGCAGCCTGTTCGTTGCCGAGATGTGGGAGGTACAACCGGGTACGCAAGCCGACTACCTCGCCGCCGTACGCGAGCAGCACGTGCCGATCATGGAGGACTATGGCCACCGGTTGACCGGGCTGTACGAGGTCAGCAACAGCCGCAACGAAGTGATCGTGGTGTGGGCCACATCGATCGCCGCACGTACCGCGTTTCACAAGGCTCGCTACACGTCGCGGGGATGGTCTGATGGGGGCACCGTCGACGACCGCATCGCCGAGTGGGATCAGACGGCGCTGACGTGGATCACCGGCGGCAACGAACGCCACATGACGCCGCTGCCCCGCACGGTCTACGGCCCCGACGACTGGGAAGATGCCTCACTCGAGATGTGGCTCAAGGGCAACTGACCGGAACGCCGATACGTGGCGGATGTCCGAGGACTACGTCGCCCCCGTCGCGACCCGAGATCACCCGCATCACCCGGCTACCCAACGGAGAGTGGCCCAAGGGTGACAAGGACGCAGTAGTGCGCAGCGCGATGCCGGTTTTCGGCAACGCGAGCCTGTCCACTGACGACGCCGTTGACGACGCCGATCGGGAGAGCACGCCAGGGCCGTCGTTCCCCGGTGCGACGGTCAAGCGGTAGGACGACACTCGCGGGCAGACTCATGCCCGTGGTCGCGGTGCGAAGGACTCATCGCCTCGCAGGTGTAGGGGGTGCAGCAGCGGTCTTTGTCGCGGTCGATGCACCAACCGAAGGCGTCATCCGCGTCGTCGCAAATCGTGGCAACCAAGAAGACTGCGCCGACGACGTCAGAGTTTGTTTGAAAGAGCCGCTGCATGGGCGCACAATGCGGGATCAGTTCAGCAACACAACGCTCACAACGGTCAACCACGTACCTCCATTCGATGCAGGACCCGCATGCCCGGCGCAATGAACGATGACGAAGCCTTGGCCGCCGGCGACTTCACGACGTGGGTGACCGACATGCAGGGTGCGCTGCGGGGAGAGCACGGATCCGATGTGCCGTGCGGCAGCTGCACTGCGTGTTGTACGTCGTCGCAATTCGTCCACATCGAGCCGGATGAGACCGACACGCTGAGCCACATCCCCGCCGAGTTGTTGTTCCCGGCACCGCGTCTGCCACGCGGCCATGTGTTGATGGGATACGACGATCGAGGTCATTGCCCGATGCTGATCGACGGCATGTGTTCGATCTATGACCACCGACCTCGGACATGTCGCGTCTACGACTGCCGCGTGTTTCCCGCGGCGGGGCTGCGGGTTGACGAAGCCGACAAGGCGCTCATCGACGAACGAGCGCAGCGATGGCGATTCTCCTATCCCACTGACGCGGATCGTGCGCGCCACGACGCGGTGCGCGTCGCGGCAGCATTCCTCGGCGACCATACGAGCGAGATCTTCGACGGTGCTGGCGGTCCCAGCGCCACGCAACTGGCGGTGATTGCGGTTGAATTGCACGAAGCGTTCATCGGGCGCGTACCTAGCGCGCAAGATGTTCGCGTCGAACTATCTCATCGCCGCGGCGGTCGCTAGCGCGAGTGTGCGAACGGGAGGCACTGCGGCGGGGTCGGCGGTTGGTTGGCCCCGACCTTCGCTGCCATACGCCCCCTGATGACTCGGTCGCCGTTGCCGGGGTCGTGAAGGCACCGCTTGGGTATGACGTGGCGGCTGAGTGCCGTGACGCGCACGAAGAGATGCGTGTCGGTGATCGCGAACTCTTGCACGGCCGACCAATCGATGTGGGTCGTAAAACGGTGACGCGATCGCTCCCGTCCGCCGGACCCATGGCGTCATTGTGCCCCACGGCCCGCCGTTCACAAGAAGTCGTTCGATTCACTTCGCCGCGCGATGAGTTGCGATCGTTGCGACCGTCACTACCGGTAGTGCAACGACGCCGACAACAGGAGCCAAATATGCCCCGCATCACCCCGAACCTCTGGTTCGATACGCAAAGTGTCGAGGCGGCGGAGTTCTACGTGTCCATCTTCCCGAACTCGAAAGTCACGCACGTCACTCACTACGGCGAGTCGGGTCCGCGTCCGGCAGGCACGGTGCTGACCGTCGACTTCGTGCTCGACGGCCAGGAATACACCGCCATCAACGGTGGCCCTGAGTTCACGTTCAACGAAGCGATCTCGCTGTTGATCAACTGTGCCGATCAGGCCGAGATCGACTACTACTGGGACAAGCTGACCGCCGATGAAGGCCAAGAAGGGCCGTGCGGCTGGCTGAAAGACAAGTTCGGATTGTCGTGGCAGGTCTGTCCCGTCGGCTGGCAGGACTTGTTGAACGATCCCGACAAGGGCCGCGCCGAGCGAGCGATGACCGCCATGTACGGCATGAAGAAGCTCGACCTCGCCGCGCTTCACGCCGCCGCCGACGGCACCGCGTAGCGCGGCGGAGCCGCAAAGTCAGCGCGCGTCGATACCGACGTAGTCGCGCTCGGGGGCGCCGATGTAGAGCTGGCGCGGACGCGAGATGCGGGTGTTCTGTTGCAGCGCCTCGAGCCAGTGCGACAGCCACCCTGAGACGCGGGGAATCGCGAACATCACGGTGAACATCTCGACCGGGAAGCCCATGGCCTGGTAGATGAGACCCGAGTAGAAGTCGACGTTGGGGTAGAGCTTGCGGCTGACGAAGTAGTCATCCGCGAGCGCTACCTCTTCGAGTTTGAGCGCCATGTCGAGCAAGGGATTCTTGCCCGTCACCTCGAAGACTTCGTACGCCGCTTCTTTGATGATCTTGGCCCGCGGGTCGTAGCTCTTGTACACGCGATGGCCGAAGCCCATCAGACGACCGCTGCCTTGCTTGACGCCCTTGATGAAGTCGTCGATGCGGTCGTAGCTGCCGATCTCGCTGAGCATGTTGAGCACGGCTTCGTTGGCCCCGCCGTGGCGCGGCCCGTACAACCCGGCGCACGCGGCGGCCATGGTCGAATAGGGGTCGGCATGCGACGATCCGACGACGCGAGCCGCGGTGGTCGAACAGTTTTGCTCGTGGTCGGCGTGGAGGATGAACAAGATGTCGAGCGCACGCGTGAGGCGCGGGTCGCACTCGAAGCGGGGCTCGGCCACCTTGAACATCATCGACAGGTAGTTGGTGGCGAAATCGAGCGAATTGTCGGGGTAGACGAACGGCATGCCCACGCTGAAGCGGTGCGCGGCGGCCGCCAACGTCGGCAACTTGGCGATGAGCCGCACTACCTGCTTCATGCGGTTCTCGGGGTCGTCGATGTCTTTCGCTTCGGGATAGAAGGTCGACAACGCGGCAACCGACGACACCAACATGCCCATGGGATGCGCGTTGTAGTGGAACCCTTCGAGAAACCGCTTGCGGATGTGTTCGTGGATGTACGTGTGATAGGTGATCTCGTGCACCCAGGCGTCGTATTGATCGGTGGTGGGCAACTCGCCGTGAATCAACAGATACGCGACCTCGAGGTACGTCGACTTCTCGGCCAACTGCTCGATCGGATAGCCGCGATAGCGAAGGATGCCTACTTCGCCATCCAGTTCGGTGATCGCCGATGAGGCCGCTGCGGTCGTGCCGAAACTCGGGTCGGAGAACCAGATGCCGGGCAGCAGCTTGGACCACGGGCCCGAATCGACGCCCCCATTGACGATCGGTATCTCGATCGACTCGCCATTGCGGTTATCGGTGATGGTGATGCTCTCGGCCACAGTCCCCGCAACTCCTCCGCGCTGCCCGCGCAAGTCGACTTCTAGAGGCGGATCGTATCCTCGTCAACCAGCCTGGCGACAAGAGAGGCCGCAGCGGCTGCCAGAAATACCACCACTGTTCACAAAGGCGTGTTGTCGTGACGACGACGGGACAGCTTCTCTCGTTTGGTCGCGAGCATGTCGAGTGAGCGGGCGACCTCGGCGCGCGTGTCGGCCGGGTCGATCACCCGGTCGACCGAGCCGCGTTCGGCCGCAATGTACGGATTGAGCAACCGGTCCTCGTAGGCCAGTTCGTACTCGGCCCGTTCTTCCACGGACGCACGGCGATGCAGGATCTCGACGGCACCCTTGGCGCCCATCACCGCGATTTCGGCGGTGGGCCAGGCGATGGACAGGTCGTTGCCCATGTACTTCGAATCCATCACGATGTACGCACCGCCATAGGACTTGCGCAAGGTGACGCACACTCGAGGCACCCGGGCACGGGCATAGGCGAACGCCATCTGCGCGCCGTAGCGGATCATGCCGCGCCATTCGAGATCTTTGCCGGGGTAGAAGCCCGACGTGTCGACGAAGGTGAGCAGCGGCAGATTGAACGCGTCGCACATCGCCACGAAGCGCGCACCCTTTTGTGATGCGCCGATATCGAGCGTGCCCGCGAGCGCCTGCGGCTGGTTGGCGACGACGCCGACCGAACGTCCGGCGATCATGGCGAACCCGGTGACCAGGTTGGGCGCGAAACCGGCGCGCAACTCGAGGAACGAACCGACATCAGTCACGGTCTCGACGATGTGACGAACGTCGTAGCTGCCCATCGACGACTCGGGGATGATGGTGCAGACCTCGGGCACGGCTCGGTCGGGCGGGTCCGACGACGCCCACTGCGGAGGCAGTTCGTCGCAGTGGGCCGGCAGGTACGACAGCAGCGAGCCGATCATCGACTGCACGGCCGCGGCGTCGGCCGCGACAAGGCTGGCGACGCCCGACGTCTGGGCGTGCATTGCCGCACCACCGAGCTGCGCGTTGGTCAGTTGCTCACCGGTGAACTGGCGCACCATGTGCGGGCCGGTGACGAAAGCATACGAGTCGCTCGTCATCACGACGAGATCCGCGAGCCCGAGCAACATGGCAGGCGCCGCGACCGCCGGGCCGTCGACGGCGAAGATCAGTGGCACCACGCCCGAGCAACGGACGATGGCCCGGGCGGCGTGGCCCCAACTGTGCATGGCCGCGACGCCTTCTTCGACGTCGGACCCCGACGAGGCGATCGACGCCACGAGCGGGACCCGCTTTTCGAACGCCATCTGCGCGGCGACCGCCAACGACTCGCCATCGGAAGAGGTCAGCGCGGTTTGGCCATCGCGGGGGTCGATCGAGATCGCGACCACCGGGCGGTCGTCCATCGCGCCGAAGCCCACGAGCACCGCACCTTTGGTGCCGGAGCGGAAGGGGAGTCGTTCGGGATTGACGGCGAGGGCGGCCATTGCCGCCAACTCTTCCACAATCGCGCGCGGCCGATGCCGCAATCCCGCTCAGATCGGAGTGGGCAGCGCCGTCGGGGCGACGACGTGAATGCCGGGCTGGCGGGTGGCGACGATCGGGATCACGGCGCGCAGGCTCTCGCGGACGGCGCGGGCCGGCGCGGCCGGAGCACTGCGCCGGTATGTGGCGAGGCCCACCGTGCGCCGCGTCAGGCCGCGGACCCGCACGGTTTTCCAGGCACCGGTGGCCCAGCTGGGAGCGGCGCTGGCGGGCAGCAGAGCCGGCCCGAAGCCTTCGTAGGCGAGCGACGCCAACAACAACATGCCGTCGACCTCGGCGTGGATTTTGAGGCGCACGCCCGCGCTCTCGGCCTCTTGATCGACCGAGTCGCGAAAGGTCGTGCCCCGAGGGGTGAGCATGATGGCGTGCTCGGACAACGTCTGCAGATCGACCTCGTCGAACGCGGCCAGCGGATGGTCGGGTGGTGCGAGGACGATGCGGTCCTCGTCGAAGAGCATCTCGGTGTCGATATCGGGATCGTTGATGGGCAGATTGACGACGGCACTGTCGAGCCGACCACTCGTGACCTGCGGCAGCAGCGATGTCGTGGTGGCGTCGATGACGATGAGCTGGACGCGGGGATAGCGCTCGGTGAGTTCACGAAGCAGCGCCGGCACGAGCCAGCGGGCCGTCGTGCCGATGACCCCCATGCGCACCACACCCCGGATCTCGCCGGCGTTGGAGGCGAGGTCGGCGTCGATGGCCTGGAGTTCGGCCTCGATGCGGCGGGCTCGCTCGACCACGGCCTCGCCTTCGACGGTGAGCTTGCCGGTGCTGCGTTCGACGAGGATCACTCCGAGCTCACGCTCGAGCCGGGCGACGTGGGTGGAGACGTTGGATTGCACCGTGTGCAGTGAGCGCGCGGCGGCCGAAAAGCTGGCATGGTCGGCCACTGCGACCAAGGCTCGAAGCTGTCGAAGATCCATCGCTGGCAATGATGCCACATATCGCTGGGATTTACTTGACAGATCTTGTGCGTGCGTTCACAATAGGCATCACATACCGCCGGGAACGAAGCCTCCCCCCAGGCTCACCGGCGAGGCCCGAGGACGACATCCCCCCGTCGGAATCAGGGCGTAGGAAGAAGCCGGTCCCCCCACCGGCTTCTTCCCGTTTTGGCGCATGGTCATCCGTCTGCCACCGAAGTGCAACGCGACGCGCCGAATCCGACGGTTTCGGCGCGGTAGCGTCGATCCCATGGCGCCGGCGGTAGCGATTTTCGACCTGGATCGCGCGTTGCCGACGGCGGTGGCGCAGTGAGATTGACGCGGGTCCGCAACATCGTCGTGCTCGTGGGCGTCCTTGCGGCGGTCCTCGTCGCCGCGATTGCGTTTGCGGCCGCAAGCGACGACGAACCGTTGGTCGTGCCGTCGAGCACGATCGACGGCGGCACGCAAACCTCGACCACCTCGGATGCGACGACGGTGACCTCGTCGACCACGTCGACGAGCACGCGCCCCACGTCGACGAGCACGACGACGAGGCCATTCGTGCCCAAGCCGACGGGCAAGGTCATCCCCTACGAAACCGGCGTCTATGTGAAGACGTCGTCGTTCTCTGTCTATGCGTTCGGCGAAGAGAGTGCACTGGTCCTCAACGAATTGACGGCGGCGCTCGGCGAAGCGGACCACGACACGGGGTGGCGCAAGGACGACACTTGCGAGGGCTCGGCCACTCGCCGCGTGCGATGGGGCGACCTCGAACTCGTCTTCACCAAGGGCGCCAACGGATTGTTGCCCGACTCGCTGACCTTTCAGCAGTGGCACATCAGTGGGTCGAGCGTGCTGGCGAACACCATGGTCACCCCCGAAGGCATCGGCGTCGGATCGACCGTCAGCGATCTCAAACACGCGTATCCCGAAGCAAAGGTGACTCGGGCGCGCAGCAGCGACGAGGCCGGCATCTATCTGACCAAGCCCCAAGGCGGCCCGTTCATCCAGGGCTTCACCAAGGACACCGACGACAAGTCGCCCATCACCTCGATGTGGGCCGGGCTCGCCTGTCAACGCATCTTGGGCTGAGACTTCGACACGTCAGCTCGGGTTCATCTGTTGGCGGATGATGTTGAGCGCACTGCCGGCACGGAACCAACCGATTTGCTCTTCGCTCATCGTGTGATTCGCCACGAACGACTCGGTCGTGCCGTCGGCCTTGGTGACGAGCACGGTCAACGGATCGTTGGGGTTGAGGTCGGCCAAGCCCACGATCGAGACGCGGTCGTCCTCGCCGATGATGTCGTAGTCGGACGGGTCGGCGAAGGTGAGCGGCAGGATGCCCTGCTTCTTGAGGTTGGCTTCGTGGATGCGAGCGAAGCTGCGCGTGATCACGGCCTTGGCGCCGCGATAGCGAGGTTCCATCGCGGCGTGTTCGCGCGATGACCCTTCGCCCAGGTTTTCGTCGCCGATGACGATCCAACCCTGACCGGCTTGGTGGTAGTGCTTGGCGATCTCGGGGAACGACTTGGTCTGTCCGTCGAGTTGGTCTTTGCCTCGCCCGGCTTCACCGGTGAACGCGTTGATCGCGCCGAGATACAAGTTGCCCGAGATGTTCTCGAGGTGACCGCGGTACTTGAGCCACGGGCCGGCCATCGAGATGTGGTCGGTGGTGCACTTGCCCTTGGCCTTGACGAGGATGGGCAGGTCGAGCAAGTCGTTGCCGTCCCACGCCTCGAAAGGCTCGAGCAATTGCAGACGGTCACTCGTCGGCGACACCGCAACCGCGACCGAGGCGCTATCGGCCGATGGGGCAATGAAACCGGACTCGCCAGGATCGAAGCCACGCGCCGGCAACTCTTCACCGATCGGCGGAGCGAACTTGACCTCGGTGCCGTCAGGAGCAGTGAGTGTGTCGGTGGCCGGATCGAAATCGAGGCGACCGGCGAGCGCCATCGCGACGACGGTGTCGGGCGATGTCACGAATGCGTAGGTCGACTTCAAACCGTCGTTGCGTTGCGGGAAGTTGCGGTTGTACGACGTGACGATGGTGTTGACATCACCTTCGACGGTGTCGTCGCGTTGCCATTGGCCGATGCACGGGCCGCACGAGTTGGACAGCACGACTGCGCCCAGCTTTTCGAAGTCGGCGAGCAGGCCGTCGCGCGCGATCGTCGCCCGCACCTGTTCGCTACCGGGAGAGATCAACAACTTGGTCTTGGCCGTCATGCCGTGCGCCAACGCTTGACGCGCGATCGACGCGGCACGCGTGATGTCTTCGTAGGACGAGTTGGTGCATGACCCGATGAGTGCGGCCGAGACCTCGAGCGGCCAACCGTTGAGCTTGGCCTCCGCGCCGACCTTGGACACGGGGCGGGCGAGATCGGGCGTGTGCGGGCCGTTGATGAGCGGCTGCAGCGAAGAGAGATCGACTTCGATGACTTGGTCGAAGTACTTGTCGGGATTGGCGTGGACATCATCATCTGCCCGCAGATCGTGCGCGACCTTGTCGGCTTCGTCGGCAATGGCTTCGCGGCCGGTGGCCTTGAGGTAGCGACGGATCGCATCGTCGTAGGCGAACAACGACGTCGTCGCACCGATCTCGGCGCCCATGTTGCAGATCGTGGCTTTACCGGTGCAGCTGATGCTGCTGGCACCCGGGCCGAAGTATTCGACGATGGCGCCCGTGCCACCCTTGACGGTGAGGATCTCGGCCACCTTGAGGATGATGTCCTTGGGTGCGGCCCATCCGCTGAGGGTGCCGGTGAGGTGCACGCCGATCAGCTTGGGCCAGCGCACGTTGAACGGGAAGCCGGTCATCACGTCGACGGCATCGGCACCGCCGACGCCGACCGCGATCATGCCGAGACCGCCGGCGTTGGGCGTGTGGCTGTCGGTGCCGACCATCATGCCGCCGGGGAACGCGTAGTTCTCGAGCACGACCTGATGGATGATGCCCGAACCCGGCTTCCAAAAGCCGATGCCGTACTTGGCGGACACCGTGCGCAAGAAGTCGTAGACCTCGCGGTTGACGTCTTCGGCGACGGCGAGATCGTTGTTGGCGTCGACGCGGGCGGAGATGAGATGGTCGCAGTGCACCGTGGAGGGCACCGCCACCTGGGGCAGCCCGGCGGTCATGAACTGCAGGAGCGCCATCTGCGCAGTGGCGTCTTGCATGGCCACTCGGTCGGGCCGCAGATCGGCGTAGGAACGGCCCCGTTCGATTGCTTGGTTCTCGGGGTCGTCGAGGTGGTTGATCAGGATCTTTTCGGCCAAGGTGAGGGAACGACCCAGCCGGCGCCGACCGATGGCAACCCGTTCGCTCAGGGTGCCGTACACGCCACGTACGAGATCGATCGGTGTGTTGGCTGGTAGTGCCACGGAAGTCCTCCTGTGCCCCTGCGGTTAATGGTGCCGGTGAGGCGCCCCGCAACTCTGTACGATACAAGTATATGACAAGTGCGCGGCGGCCTGCCGACCGAACGATCCGCTATCAACACATCGCTGATGAGCTTCGCACGCGGGTCGAGGGGGGCGAGTATCTCGCGGGCCGTTTGTTGCCGAGCGAGGCCGAACTCTCACAGCAATACCAGGCGAGCCGGGTCACCATCCGGAGAGCGCTCGAGGCATTGCGCGCCGAAGGTCTGGTCAGTTCACGCCAAGGCTTTGGCTGGTTCGTCGCCACCGACCCGCTGCGCCAGTCGCTCGGTCGTCTCGGCACGATCGAAGCGCAACTCGCGGCGCTCGGATTCGAGTCAGAGCGTCAGATCCTCGGCTTCGCGTTCGTACCGGCGCCGCCGAGAGTGCAAGAAGTGCTCGGCGTCGATGTGGTGCTCGAGATCAAGCGCTTGAATCTTGCCCGGCGTTCGGTCGGTGACAAGAAATCACCGGGCGATCCGTTTGCGCGCGTCACCGTGTGGTGTCCCGAACATCTCGGCGCGCGGTTGTCGCGCCGACAGGTCGAAGCATCGCCGTTGTACGAGTTGATCGACGTACCGCTCGGTGGGGCGACGCAGACGATCGGCGCGATAGCGGCCAGCGCGAGCGACGCACGGTTGCTCGCCATCCCCGTCGGTTCGCCGGTGCTCGTGTGCGAACGCATCACGCGCGATCGCGAAAGCAAGCCCGTGCTCATCAGCGAGCACGTGTTCCCTGGGCACCTCACCGAATTTTCGGTCGAGTTGCCGTACGCCGAGGCGTCGATGGCGCCCAGCGGTTTGCGCTTGGTCGAATAGCGCGGCGCTGGGCGATTACGTAGGTCAGATCTCGGGCCAGCGACGGCGCCGGCGCGTCACCGACTTGCTCTTCGCGCCGAGTGCCCACGATCGACGCCACGCGCCGGCGTCGGGACCGCCCAGTGAGGGCGACTGCTTGGCGTACGAGCGTTGTCGCGCGGTCCACCAGTCGGTCGCGGCTTCGTCGGCGAGCGCGGCGACCGCGGCCTCGATGCGAACTGCGTACTTGCGCGCATCTTCACCGTCGATCGGGTTCAGTGGATCGCCGAAGGTGACGGTGACCTGCGCGCGCGAAAGCGAGCCACCCTTGCGCAGCACGCGTCCGGTGCCGTCGAGGTGGATGGGCACGACCGGAACACCGGTCCGCAACGCGATGAACGCCGCGCCCCCGCGGAACGGTTGGCCCCATCCGTCGGGCGAACGCCCGCCTTCGGGGAAGATCAACAGGCTCCAACCGTCGTCGATGAGCCCCCGTGCGAGGTCGGCCGACTTGCGTCCGACCTTGGTGCGTTCGATCGGGATGGCGCCGATGACGAATGCCGACAGCGCCGACGTGACGCGCGTGCCGAAGAAGTAGTCGGCCGCCGCGCCCACGACGAGCTTCTTGCGCCACCGCTCGGGAATCGACGTCAGCAACGTCGGCGTGTCGACGTGGCTGTGGTGATTCGACGCGAATACGACAGGCCCTTCGATGGCGCTGAGGCGATCGAGACCACGGCGCTTGGGTGTGCCGAGCGCGTACACGAGTGGGCGCATGATGCCGTTGATGAGACCGGCCCGCGCAAGACGGGCCGCAGGGGAGCGGGCCCACTCGGTTTCGTAGTCGGCACCGAGCTTGGGGCCGCGATCGGGGACCTCGACGCCTTGCGGCACCGTGGGCGCGCGAAAGGGGAACTGCACCCGTCGAAGTTTGGCCGCGATCGGATTGGTGGCCATCGTCAGCTCACGTCGGCCATGACAATTGGCGGATTGTGCAAGTGCGTGATCGTCGCATCGCGACCGACGACATCGGATGCCATCTCGAGTGCGTCTTGCAACGTCGACGCGGGCATGAAACCCAAACGGCGAACGGCGCGTTGATCGCCCCCGACGATGATGACGCGGCCGAGGTGTTGCATGGCGTGCGCACCCCAGTACCACATGTAGAACGGATGCACACCGTGGTACGCGTAGGACGTGCGATAGAGGTGGATGTACCACTCGTCTTCGGCGAACTGCTTCTCGTACTTCTTCTCGATCTCGGCCGGGTCGGTCGTGTCGGCGAGTACCTGCTCGAAGAAGTCGATGTAACTCGGGTGATGGACGGGATGGAATTCCCATGGCGTCGGATGCGTCATGATGACCACGCCCCCTTCACGCACGAGCGGCTTGTTGCGGTACATGTTGAAGAAGTACCCGAGGCCGAGGCACATGACGAGGATCGGGTTCATGATCGAGTTGACGTTGTACGGGCAGATGTAGGGCAGACCCATCGTCAAGATGTCGGACTGCCCTTCGATCGAAACCAACTGCTGGCGGTAGACGTGCTCGGTCGTGATCTTGTGGACCGCCTCGACCTCGCCCGCTTGCACCGAGGTCAACTCGTACGGTGCTTCCCACGCTTGGAAGATCTTGCGTTTGGCCCGGCTCGACAGCAGCTTGAGGCCCGTCTGCATGGACACGAACTGTGCGCGGTCGCGCGCCGACCATTCCCATTCGCGCTTTTGGAGGAATGCCATCGGGCCGTCGTAGCCGAACGTGTTGTTGTTGACGGTGGTCTCGATCTGGAAGATCTTGACGCCCGCGTCGCGCAGTACCTTGCCTTGGCGCCAGTTGGACTTGTGCAACTCGCTCTTGTGCTGATCCATGAACGAGCGGCTGTTGACCATCGTGTGCACGTTGTGGTGGTGCTTCAGTGCGGCATAGCCCGACAGGCCCGTCGCGGTCGATTTCCACCCGCCGTCCATGGCGACGAGGTTGATGTTGACATAGACGATGAGATCGCTCTCGGCCGCGCGCCGGCTCATCTGCACGGTCTCGCCGTGCGGTGTCTCGCCGAGGATGACCATGCCGTCGGGGTCTTCGGCGTCGTGGTTGTACAACAGTCCGCGCGGCGCGAACGCGTCGTAGACGCGATCGCCGACCGCGTGACGCAACTCGGCTTCGGTCATGCGCCGGTGCAAGGCCAGCGCGGCGATGATGTGCACGTCGTCGACACCGGCTTCGGCGGCCATGTCGAGCACGCACTCGATGACACGTTGACGGATGTCGGGGCTGCGCATGGGGGGCAGCGGCAACGAGATGTCGTCGAACGCGATCGTCAGCTTCATACCGGGTCGCAGCAGCGTGGGTAGAGGATCCTGGTCGATCGGGTGGAGGAGTGCGTTGCGGATCGAGCCTTCGGGGTCGGGCAGGCCCGCCAGTGGCTCGGCGGGATACAGCACGCGTGAGCGCCCGGCCGGCAGCTTTTCGAGGCGGAAGCCGTCACCGTGGTGGAACAAGATGGGCGGTGTCGACTTGTCGACGTCGAGCACGAAGCCCGGCCGCGGTGGTCGATGCTTTGCCATTAGTAGTCCTTGCGTTGCTTCTCGGTGCGGAGGTCGAATGCGATCTTGACGCTGCCGCGTGGCCCGGCGTTGGTGGCGTGCGTGATCGCGTCTTCGTAACGGTCGAGCGGGTAGGTGGTGCTGACGAGCGAGCCCAAGTTGGCCTGCTGGACGAGCGTGAGCGCGGCGTCGAAATCGTCGCGGGTGTAGGCGTAGCAACCACGGATGGCTGTCTCGCGGTGCCACAGCGTGGTGAGGTCGAGATGCACGTGCGCGGGCATGCCGACGACGAGCACTTCACGGCCGGGGCCGACCACCTCGAGTGCTTGCGTGAGCGAGGCGTTGCTGCCGACGCAGTCGACGACGCAGTCGGCGCCGCCGGTGAGTTGGCTGCCGACGACCATCGACTTGGTGTGGGAACGAACGGCGCGAGACAGCTCGGCTGGTTCGACCACGACATCGGCACCGAGTGCGCGAGCGTGGCTGCGCTGCTCGCGGTATTTGGCCGTGGCGATGATGGTGCGCACGTTGCCGCAGGCGCGCAGTGCCGCCACGGTGAGCAGGCCGAGCGTGCCCGAGCCGATGACGACGGCGGTGTCGCAGTGCACTTTGCGCGCGGCGTGAACCGCGCAGGCAGTTGGCTCGATCATGACTGCGCTCTCGTCGGAGAGATCGCTGGGTATCGGGAACAGTTGTTCGCGGTGCGCGACCATCGCGATCGACCATCCGCCGCCGGTGTCGCTGCAGAACCCTGATTGCAATCCGGGCTCGAGATGACCGAATGCGATGCGTTCGCAGAGGTTGATGTTGCCGGCCGCACACGCCGGGCACACCGGGTCGATGCCACGAATCGCGCAATGCAATACGGGTATGAGCACCGCGCGTGATCCGTCGGGCAGGTCACCGACGACCTCGTGGCCGAGTACGAACGGGAACGACACGATCGGCTCGAAGTAGCGCGACGAATGGCCGTCGATGGTGGCGAGGTCGCTGCCGCAGATGCCCGACAGCCGCGGCTTGAAGCGCACCCAGTCAGGACCGAGCACTTCGGGGGCGTCGAGATCTTTGAGCTTGAGTGGGCCGAACTTGGCGCCGCTCCCCGGCGCGAAGCGACCGGCGACGGTCGCCGCGGCGAACTTCGCGATCTTGCGTTCGAACACGAGCGCCTTCATCGATGCGCCCGATCGCTCGAACGGTTCAGCGCGCTCGACAGCAACCCAGAGATGCGATCTTCGGCTTGATCGCGCATTGGGGCGATCGGCATCAACTTGCGGGGCGCACCGCCGGACTTGCGGAAGTCTTCGATGAGCCAACCTCGTTTGCGGGCGATGGTGGCGAGCTTGGTCTCGGGGTTTACGGCCACCGGGAAGCCCACGGCTTCGAGCATGGGCAAATCTGACGCAGAGTCGGCATACGCGACCGACTCGTTCAGCGACAGGCCGTTGGCGTCCGCGTAGTCGACCAACGCTTGGTAACGGGCCTCGCCGGTGGGTGGCACGTAGGTGAGGCGGCCGTCGTAGCTGAGCCCATGGCGCAGGTCGGTGGTGGTGCCCATGCGGGCGGCGACGATGTCGTCGAAGAGGGGAGCAAGCGGCTTGACGACGAAGTCGAGCGCGCCGGTGATGAGCAGTGTGCGATGACCGAGGCGGCGATGCTCACGCACGCGCCGGATCGCGGCGGGGAACGACTTGGTGAGGATCAGATCGCTGAACATCTCGGCGGCGTCTTCGTCGATCTGATCGACCGGAGCGCCTTCGTAGCGGCGGTAGAAAAAGCGCAGGAAATCGCTGCGGTCGAGACGATCGAGCTTGAGCAGCGACGGCCCTTCGAGCATCTGCTTGGCGACGAACCGAGCACGGTCCTCACGGCTCAAGCGCCGCGTCGCCAACCACGAGTAGGACGCGACGACGTTGGACGCGATGAGCGTGTTTTCGAGATCGAATGCGGCGAGGTGACGGTCGGGGGAGAGCACCTGGGCGCGGAGACGATCGCTGCGGGGTTGCGCCTGCCGCGCGCCGGGCGTCGTCTTGACGCGCGCCTGCGCCACGATGCTCGGCAAGTGGATGCCGTGCACGTAGGTGTCCCATTCGATCGCTCGTGGGTCGAACGGATAGGTGGTGTGATCGTCTTCGTCGAGGGAATCCCACAGTGCGAGTAGTCGATCGAGCCCGTAGACCGCTTCGCATTCGGCGTAGGCGCCGTAGAGCTCGACATAGCCGAGCGCGCGATCGACGAGTTCGCGCTTTTCTTCGAGTGTGGCGCCGAACTCGGCCTGTTTGCCGCGCACGGGCAACAACGACAGCACTCGCTCGGCCCGGCCGATGCCCGACTTGGCCCGATTGAGTTGCTTCTGCACGCGACCACGCCCTGGGAACCCCCACTCGGCGACGGCGATGGCCTGGCCTCGATCGTCGTAGATCGGGTGCTCGGTGAACCACTTCTGCACGAGATCGACCAAGCGCCCGTAGCGCAGCGGGTTGACCGAGCCCGACGCGACCTGAATGACATCGGGTAGGGCGTCGGGCGCGGCACCGCGGGCCGCGACCGCGCAGATGGCGGCGACAACGAGGTCGACCGGGATGACGTCGACGATCCCTTCGGGAACACCGGGGAATTCGCTGAGTAGTCCGCGCCCGTACGACAGGATGACCGGCTCGGCCATGCGAAAGCCGCGAATCCAACCGGGAAACGGCTCGGCGATGGCGGACTCGATGATCGACGGTCGCAGGATCGAAACGGGCACATTGCCGCGCGCGTCGACCAGCGCGCGCTCGCCGATGGCTTTGGTGAACGCGTAGGCATCGGGAAAGCCGAGCGACGACGCGCGGGCGCGGCCCGCGGCGATCATGCGGTCGGTCACCCAATTGGCCCGCAGCGATTCGGTCTTTTCCGCCAGCAGGGGTGTGCCGGCCGCGCCCAGCTCGTGTCGCGCGCTCTTGCGGAACTTGGTCAGACGATCGGGCGCGCGGCTTGCGGTCTCGGCATCGAGCCGCGCTCGCCGCGCCGCGTCGACTTCTTGGCGCCAGTCGACGTCGACGAAGAACGGACTCTCGTCGATGAGCTCTTCGGGCGCCGCGCCGCGGCGGCTACCCGCCACGTAACAAGTGGAGACGGCCACGAGGTGCGCGGTCGAGCCGAGATCGTTCATCAGCGTCACGATGCGTACCGGGCCGAGCAGGTTGACCTCGACAGCGCTGTCGAGCGGGGAGTCGAAGCTGACCGTCGCCGCCGAGTGGATGAAGATGTCACACGACGCAACGGCAGCGCGGCCATCGTCGTCGAGACCGAGGCCGTCGATGGACACGTCGCCCGAAATCGCGACGACGCGCCGGGCCGCCATCTCGTTGAAGGCCTTGGCGCCGCCGAGTTCGGTGCGCAATCGTTCGAACGCATCGTTGCGGAACACCTCGCGGGCGACCCGATCGCCGGCGGTGCGGCGCCCGGTCCGCACGATGAGTACCAATTCACAGTCGGGCACCGTGCGCAGCAGGCGCTCGACGAGCGCGGTGCCGAGAAAGCCGGTGGAACCCGTGATCGCGATGCGTTTGCCGGAAAGGCGTTGCCGAATCAACCGATGCCGCCTTTCGGTGCTGCCCGCTCAGCCGGGGCCGCTCGGGCCCCGCCCGCGGTTGGGGTAGAGAGTGTCTACCAAATGGTAGACAAGGTTGTCTAGTATTACGCGGATGGCCACGCTCACCGCAACGCTGCGTACTGACCAGCGCATTCTCGACGTAGCGTCGCGGTCCTTCGGCACCCGGGGCTTCGACTCGACCTCGCTCGACGACCTCGGCCAGCAGCTGGGCCTGGCCAAACAGACGATCCTCTACTGGTTCCCGTCCAAGCAGGCGCTGCTCGACGCCGCGGTCGCTCGCGGCGCGGCCGAGTTGTCGGAGGCGCTCGACCGTTCGCTCGAGCGGGCGTCGCTCGCCGAGGACAGGGTCGAAGTCGTGTTGCGCGCCGCCTTTCGCTTCGCCGTGCGCCGCCCCGAGTTGCTGGGCCTCGTGCGCGAGGTGAGCCGTCTCGGCGAGGGGCGAGCCGCAGACCTCCGCACGCGGCTCGGGCCACTCGTCGATCGGGCGCAGGCCGCGCTGGCACGCGAGATGCGGGCCGGCACGGTGCGCCAGGCGGACCCGGCGCATGTGTTGCTGTTCACCTACTCGATGGTGATCGGCGTCGCGACCGACATCGAGGCGCAGCGCGCGCTGGGCATCGACGTGTCGATCTCGTCGCTGGCCAAGTTGCGGCGCGAGTTGTTGGCGTTCTTGCGCGCCGCGCTGTCACCGATCGGTGCGCCGCCGCCGGCGGCCGTGACGCTCGATCGCTAGCTGCACGAGTTCGTCGACGAGTTGCGGATACGGGAGCCCTGACGCCGCCCACATCTTGGGATACATCGAGATCGGCGTGAAACCGGGAATCGTATTGAGCTCGTTGACGAGGAAGCCGCGGCCGTATTCCTCGTAGAAGAAGTCGACGCGGGCCATACCCTCGCAGCGCAATGCTTTGTAGGCGTCGATCGACAATCGCTGCACGGTGTCGACCTCTTCGGGGGTCAATGGTGCGGGCACCAACAGGTCAGCGGTGTCGTTGACGTATTTCTCGTCATAGTCGTAGAACTCGGCCTTCGGTCGGACCTCACCGGGCACCGACGCTCGTGGTTGCAGATTGCCCAACACCGCGCATTCGATCTCGCGCCCTTCGACGGCTTCTTCGACGACGATCCATTCGTCGTAGCTGAATGCGAGATCAACCGCGGCACGTAACTCGTCCGGCGTTTTGGCTTTGCTGACGCCGACCGACGACCCGAGATTCGCCGGCTTGACGAACGCCGGCAGCCCGAGCACTTCGATCAGCTCGGCCAACGTGTCCTCGCCGAAATCGCTTTCGTGGATCGAGCGCGAATGCACCTGCGGGATGCCGTGAAACGCCAGCACTTCCTTGGCCTTGGCCTTGTCCATCGCCAGCGCCGAGCTGAGCACACCCGCGCCGACATACGGCACGCCGGCCAACTCGAGCAGGCCCTGCACCGTGCCGTCTTCGCCGAGCGGCCCGTGCAGCAACGGGAACACCACGACGGTGCGCCCGGCGTGTGTCGCGTCGTCGACTGCCGGCAGCAGGTCGTACGCGGGGCCGTCGGGTGAGAGCCGTTCGGGCAACGCCTCGGCGCCTTTGGTGAGGGCGGCAATGGCGTCGTCGGCTTGCACCCAACGGCCTTCACGCGTGATGCCGATTGCCTGCACGTGGTACTTCGCCAGATCGATGGCGGCCAGCACATGGCGCGCGGTTGATCGCGAAACATCGTGTTCGGCCGACTGGCCACCGAACAGCACGATCAGGTGGACGCGATCATCGGGCACAGGAGCATTCTGTCAGACTGCCGTGGTGAGGTTTGGAGCGTCAGAGATCGCGTCGGTGACCGACGGTGCCGTCATCGGTGACGACGTCGTCGTAGACGGCGCGACCAATGACTCGCGTGCGCTGGTCGCGGGACAATTGTTCGTTGCGATCGTGGCCGACCGCGACGGCCACGACTTCGTGGGGGCCGCGGTCGCCGCCGGCGCGCCGGCGTACCTGAGCGAGCGCGGTGCGTGGCCCGGCATCGAGGCGACTGCGATCCTCGTCGACTCGACTCCCGATGCGCTCGCCGCGCTCGGTCGTACGGCACGCGGGCGCATATTCGGAGCGGTCGTCGGCGTGACGGGCTCGGTCGGCAAGACGTCCACGAAAGATTTGATCGCTTCGGTGCTCGAGGGATCGCGGCGAACATTCGCCAGCGAGAAGTCGTTCAACAACGAGCTCGGCGTGCCGCTGACATTGATCAATGCGCCCGACGACGTGGAGGTGGTCGTCGTCGAGATGGGGGCGCGGGGTCTCGGCCACATCGAGCAACTCTGCGCCGTCGCGCGACCGACTATCGGCGTCGTCACCGCCGTCGCCGACGCGCACGTCGAGCAGTTCGGTTCGATCGACGCCGTCGCGCAAGGTAAGGGCGAGCTCATCGAGTCACTCCCCGACGATGGTGTCGCCGTGTTGAATGCGGCCGACCCGCGCGTTCTCGCGATGGCGCGCCGTACGCGCGCTCGAGTGCTGACGTTCGGCGAGGGCGGCGATGTGGTCGCAACGGATGTGATGATCCACGACGATCTCACGTCGACCTTCACGGCCGAGACGCCGTGGGGGAATGCGACCGTCGTGCTCGGTGCGCGTGGTGCACACAACGTCGACAACGCACTCGCGGCGCTCGCAGTCGCAGGAGCCGCCGGCGTATCGCTCGACGCGGCGGTGCTCGGTCTGCGGGCGCCGCGCTCGTCGCCGTGGCGCATGGAGCTGCATCGAACCCGAAACGGTGCGCAGCTCATCAACGATTCGTACAACGCGAACCCGACGTCGATGGCGGCCGCGCTGCGAGCGCTGGCGGCCGTCCCGGCGCGCCGTCGGGTGGCCGTGCTCGGGGTGATGGCCGAGCTCGGTGCCGTCAGCGACGCGCAACACCGCGCCGTGTACGACCTCGCCACGTCGCTCGGGATCGAGGTGCTGGCCGTCGCCGCGCCCGCCTACGGGGCGACCGATGTCGGTTCGATCGACGAGGCACTCGAACGCATTGGCGAGGTCGGGCCGGACGACGCGATCCTGGTGAAAGGCAGCCGTGTCGCCGGTCTCGAAGCCCTGGCCGCCCGATTGCTCGAGAGGTGACGCCATGGCGATGATCCTGGGTATCGATCACGTCGTATTGATCGTGCGCGATGTCGAGCGCGCCGCCGCCTGGTATCAGGACAAGCTCGGGTTGGAGCCGGCCCGGCTCGAGGAGTTCCGCCGGGGCGAGACGCCGTTCGCTTCGATGCGGATCAACGAGACGGCGGTGATCGACCTGCTGCCGGGCGAGCCATCCGGCAAGAACGTCGATCACGTGTCGCTGATGCTCGACCCGTCGGTCGACATCGATGCGCTGGTCGCCTCGGGCGAGTTCGAGGTACGAGCCGGTCCGATGCGCATCTGGGGTGCTCAGGGCTACGGCATGGGCTTGTACGTCGCCGATCCCGACGGCCACGTCGTCGAACTAAAGAGCTACCGCTGACTTGTGCGGCTCCGCCGCAACGGATGGTGGCTGCGCCGCGGGAATGAGCTTGGCCCGAGTTTACGACCGGGCCGCGGTCGGCGCGGGACGCTAGAGTTCGGGCTCCTGGACCGTTAGCTCAGTTGGCTAGAGCGCACGCTTCACACGCGTGAGGTCACTGGTTCGAGCCCAGTACGGTCCACGGATCCTTGTCAAATTAACAACGTTTCCGCTGGTCAACAGCATCTTTCCGTGTCCGATCGCTCAAATCAGCTCGTCTCTTCTTTCAAACGCCGATGACAACGGAAGTTGTGTGGGCGCCGCGACGATACGGCGCGGCCGAAGTCCCAAGGCAAGGGCGTGCGCGTCGTCGTCGGTGTAGGTGGCGCCCCGGCGTTCCAGCCGTTGTTGGTCCACCAGTCGTGGCAAATTCACAACGTTTGCGCAGTTCAAGGCCTGGTTCGTAAGTCCGGTCGCTCGCGGCGCGCGTACCAGTTGCGGCGCAGGCGCACGCGTCCGGACACGGGTTGATCAATCGCGTTGCCGGTTGAGGCCCTCCGGCCTAGCAGTAGATGTCACTGCATTTGCGTTACTCGGCGAGCAAACGCCCGCCCTGCACACCGACACCACCGTGATCTCGGCGATGGTGAGCTGGCACAGTGGGCGCACCGGTTTCGTACCCGCTACCTCCCTGACGGCGAGCAGCCGACCTGGCCGGCGCAGACCGCACCAATTCGGGCCAACCTGCATCCGACCGAGCGGGTCTTCGAACCGCAGCTGGACATCTCGCCGCGTGTGGTCGAAGCACTTTCATGGGGGTGGCCGCAAGTTTCGCCGCGCGTAACCCGGACGTCGTGATCACCGAGGAACACCCCGCAGATGGCACCTACGACTGTCTCACCATCCCTCCGGGGAGCGGGGTACGGATGTCGTTCGACGCGATCCACCTGAACCGTCACGGCAACGGTCACGTCTGGAGCAACCACGACAACTACTGGAATTGGTCCGGCATGTGGACAGAGCTCGCCGTGAACCACGACGTCGACTATGCGGCGCGTGTCCTCGAGCACCACGCGGGCATCGTTCCTGCACAGGCCGGGGCGACTTCGTCGGAAGCCTGCGAGGGACCTCGGTTCATCGCACAACTGCTCCTGTCCACAGCTGTTCGGACCCTGGACCATCGAAGGCATCGCCCGGCCCGAGTGGGTCTCGGCCGGCTTCCCTCGCACATGCTGGTTGCTGTGCCGAGACACGACTCCGGTCGCAGCGACCGACACCAACACCGGAACCGTCTTGCTTCAGTCGGGTGAAATAGTCGACCTGGCTACAAACCTGACGGCAGCCATCTTGTCGCAGCTGATCAAAGTGGCGGCCGATTAGCTGAATAGACGCAAGGCGACTGCGCAGAAGCTCGCGTGCTTGCCCGGCGACAGCTTCGATTTGCTCGATCTGAGCTCCTCGAGTTCTCATCGAGGTTCATTACACGAGGTGAGCGATTCAAGACGCGAGGTGAGCGATTCAAGGACTGGCGCGGTCAGTTCGAGCGACGCCGACGTCGAATCGCTACGCCTGCTCGGTGTAGCTCACGGCGCACGGTCGCGGCGTCGACGGTGAAGGCGCGAGCAACTTTGGCGAGGGAGTCACCGGCGCCGTAGCGGCCTGCGGCTGCGTTTCGACGAGCTGTCATGCTCGTCAGGAGTGTCAAAAGGATCGGCGTCAGTTGTGCGGCCCGGGTGCGCCCGACCAAGCGAGCTCCTCGTGGCGCTGCACGATGCGCCATCCGTCGGCGGAGCGCCCGAGCGTGTCGTTGTAGAACAACCCGGTACAGGTCAGATTGCGTACTCCGTCGATCTCCATCGTCACGTAGCAGACCACTGGCACACGGGTCGTGGCCCGGTCGCCATCGAGATGCAGGCGTAGCCCACCGGTGGTGCGTTGCGCCTTCACCATTACCGTGCGTAGTGACTCCAGCCAGTCGCGGTACTGCCCGTATTTCCTCACGGGTTGACCGAAGTCGCGCAGGTCGATCTCGGCGGTGGCGGCGAAGGTTGTGTCATAGGAGGCAAGGTCCCAGGCTTCAGCCGCGGCGAGTTGGCGGTCGTAGAGGTCTTCGATCGCGCAGCGGTCCTGGATCTCGCGCAGGTTGTAGTCACGGTCGGCCATATTCGTACCTTTGTTCGGTGGGCGCCAAAGAGTAACGTGCCGCGCAGTCCGAGTTTGGGGGTCACTCGATGATCGTGTCGTTTACTTTGGTTCGAAAACGCGACGGTCTTACCGACGAGGCGTTCTTCGCGCGCTGGACTGAGCACACGGAGGCATTCGACCTGAAGGACCATCCGTATATCTCCAAGAATCGGCTGATGATGATCGCTGGGGACACGCCCTACGTGGGCATTGCCGAGAACCACTGGCCTGACATGGAGAGCCTCGCGAAGACTGCCGACTTCTATCAGATGACCGAAGCCGGAAAGGCGCATTGGGCCGACCTGTTGACGTTCATGGACATCGACAACAGTCCTACCGTGATCGTTACTCATGAGGCCGACGTCGCCGCCGCCCGAACCGTCATCACGACGTTGGCCGGATGAGCGACGGCACGCTCCCGGACGATCTGCGCGAATGGATCGAGTCGACTACCGGTGCCACGATCGTGCACGCGACGCGCCACCTTGTTGGCGCGAGCCGTATGGCGTGGTCGGTCGACGCCGAGCGCAATGGAACGGCGATCGCCTTGTTCACGTTGCGCGACAGCTTGAGTAGCAACGGGGGTTCGTTACGCGACGGTGAAGTCCTTGCGGCGCTGATGCCCACACCGATCCCGGTGCCGTTCGTGTACGGTGTCGACGAACGACTGGGTGCGGTTCTGCTTGAGCGCGTCCATGGCCGCAGCGACTTCCCGAGCGTCGACCACGAGGAAGAGCGCGAGCCCACCGCGCGCGATCTCATGCACGTCACTGCCAAGCTGCATGCTCTGGAACCATCGTCCTTGCCGATTGCGCACCTGGGCTCGCCGGGTCCCGCGAGCTGTCATGCAGACGAGCAGCTGGGCAAGGTCGAAGGCATCGCCACGATGCTCGGAGATCGCATCGCGCCGTTGTTTTCGTTCGCGCTCGCCTGGATGCGACGCAACGTGCCGACGCAGGTCGACCGCACATCGCTCGTCCACAGCGACATGGGACCCGGCAACTTCTTGTATCGGCACGGTCGCGTTACCGCCGTGCTCGATTGGGAGGTCGCACATTGGGGCGACGCAATGGAGGACCTCGCCGCAATCGCCGTGCGCGACATGGCGACACCCGTCGGTCACCTTCCGACTCGATACGCAGAGTATGCCGCAGCGAGCGGCGCGCCCGTCGACCTGACGCGCGTGAGCTGGTACCGCATTCTCGTACTCACGCGAAACTCGATGCTCATCGGCCTCGGTCTCGCACACGATGACGCGGCAGTCGACCGAGTGCAGCTCACGATGTTCCGCACGCTGCTCATGCGCGCCGTCGCGCTCGCGCTGTGCGACGCGATCGGCGTCGAACGACCGGGGGAAGGCCCGCTCGTGGAAGGTGCGATGACCGACGACCTTCGCCTGACGGCACACGTGTGGCGCGATCAGCGCGACACTGTCGTCCCTGCGGTGAGCGACTCGTTCGCGGCGCATCGTGCGAATGAAGTGGCGGCCGCGCTCGGCTACCTCGACCATCGCATGCGCTTCGGCGGCGACTATCTGCAACGCGAGCTCGACGATCTTGCGACGCTCCTCGGGCATCGTCCCCCGGACGAGATCTCGGGGTTCATGGAGCTGCGCAGCTATTTGGGAGACGCATCGAGCGAGCGCGAGATCGCCGCCTTCTTCGGTCGCCACCTCCTGCGGCGCGCCATGCTCTTCGCGCCGCTACTCGGCCCCCTCATGGAGCGGATGCCGCAACCGCTGGAGGACGAGTGACCATCATCGGGAACGACCCCGCTCTGACAGTCTCGCCGACTGACGATTCGTTCCATCCGCCGACGTCGGACGATCCTACCTGGGTCGAGACCGCCTGGTTCCCGTTCTGGCTGCCGGACGTCGCCACATCGGTGTATGCGCGGGTGTGGTTCCGTCCCAACGACAACCAACAAGGCGGCGCGGTCCACGCGTGGCGCGACGAAGGCACTGCCGTCGCGTACGACGGGTGGACCGAACCGTTTGCGACTTCCGGCGATTTGCGGGACTTGCGGTTGGAAAGCGGATTTCGTCTCGAATGCCTCGAACCCCTGGTCGCGTATCGGATCCGACACGAGAGTGAACAGATCGACGTTGACATCACGTTCCGCGCTTTGATGGAACCAAATCCGGTCTCGCCTCACGAGTCGCCGGGCATGTTCGCCGGCCACCTCGAACAACCAGGACATGTGACCGGACGAGTGCGTTTGCGTAACGAGCAGCACATCGTTGACTGCGCATCAGTCCGGGATCGATCGTGGGGTCCGCGTACGATGCGGCCGGGCATCCGTATCGGTAACGCACACGGCACCTCGCTCGACGGATGGGCCTTCTTCGCCTACGTCAACCCCGACGATGCAGGACGCGAGTTGATCACGAGTGGCTACTGGCAACACGATGGTCGAGCAGCCCGCATCGTGCGTGGCGAACGCCGCACCGAGCGCATCGGTGACTTCGCCGACTCGTTGACCATCGATGCGCGTGACGCTCTCGACCGGCATCTGGTCGTACGTGGGCGTTGTGTCAACCGCCAAGCCATCGACGCCGGCCACGATCTCTACGCAGTGCTCAATCTCGTCGAGTGGACCGCCGGCGATGGACATGTCGCGTGGGGCGAAAGCCACGACATCTGGTCCAAACCCGACTGGCTGGCGAGCGGGCGCGCCCCCTTGCCGTCGCGGTGATCGACGGATCAGGGTTCGGGCTGCACATACATCGTCGTCATCATCTGGTCCCATTCGACATCGCTGAGCTGCTGACGCAACGCGATGAGCTGCGCGGCCATGGCGCCCACGACGTAGCGACTGTTGGGCGTGGCATCCGTCGCCGCGGAGATGACCGCCACTGCCACCTCCTCGGCGGTCGACGTGCCCTCGACACCGCCTGAGAAGCTGTTCTCGAGTGCGCCGCGGACGCCCTCTGTGAAAGTCGCGTAGGCACCTGCGTAGTCGTCGCCGGCCAGACCGCTCAATGCCGTGTCGCCGTACGGAGTCGCCACCAGACCGGGCTCGACTATTACGACGGAGACGCCGAACTTCGCGACTTCGAACCGCAAGACATCGCTGATGGCCTCGAGCGCATACTTCGATGCGTGATAGGCACCACCGCCCGGGAACGTCAACCGGCCACCCATGCTGGACACCATCACGATTCGGCCACGCCCACGTTCGCGCATCGCGGGCAGCACCAACTGACACATGCGCACCGCACCGAACACATTTGTCTCGAACTGGCGGCGAAACCGCTCGATCGACGTCTCCTCGATCGCACCCTGCTGGCCGTAGCCGGCGTTGTTCACGAGTACGTTGACGGAACCGTACTCGGCTTCGATCGAGCGAACAGCGCGTTCCATTGATTGCTCGTCGGTGACATCGAGCGCCAAGGTGCGACATCCCTTCGAGACGAGCGGCTCGAGCGCGTCGACGTTGCGGGCAGTTGCATACACCGTCCAACCGCGCGCAGTGAAACCTTCGGCTGCCGCGCGGCCGATACCGCTCGAACACCCAGTAATCAAGACGACATCGCTCGCCATGCGTCCTCCCCTCACCGACGACGCACCCTATGCGACACCATGGACCTCGATCACCCGCATCGATCCCTAACCTTCTGTCATGCTCAACCACAGCGGCAACCGCTGCGATGGGGGCACCTGGGCCCGAAGGGTGTGCGGGCCAACGCGGTTTATCCCGGTGGCGCGATTGATGTCGTGAAGGAGCGCAGCGGCGCGCTGGCGAGCTCTGACGGTAAGGCGGAGGTGCCGGTCGGTGTGCCGATGGCACGCGCGGCGCATCCGTCGACGTCGGATGTGAATGGGACCGAGATCGTCGTCGATGGCGGGCATACGGGTGGGTTCTTGCTCGCGGCGTTGATGAGCCGTTGACCGACATGGCGATCACGGCGAACGAGACAACGACGATGCGGTGGTGTTCCGCGCCATCGAGGGTGGCGATCGCCGTGCCCGGGTGTCGACCGTGCGCGCTTGCCGTGAGATCAGCCGGTGTTCGAGCGGCTTCGACGCGCTCGAGGACTGCCGCGATCGCTGTCGCCGGCGCACTGACCGATACCTCTCATTGGCGGGTGATCGGGCGGCCGGTGACATCATTGGGGTGACTGAAGGCGCCGGCTTACTCCGTCGGTGCGTTGTTAGATCGTTGCTCGAGAATGCGCTGCAGGGCGTTGTCGGCGAGACGTTGCTCGAGGAGCAACGATGCGATGCGCCATCCCTCGGGCGTGCGCGCGTGCTTGACCGTGTAGTAGCCGCTACCGAAGAGAAGCCCGGTGACCATGTCGAGGTCGAAGAAGGCGCTTCGAGTTCGAGCTGTTCCCTCATCGAGCTGTTCGATCACGTGGTTCGTCATGAAGTGCGTCGGGGCGCCGCCGTATTGGAACGGCGCTTGTCCGACTTCGATCCATTGCACGATCGCGTCGCGACCCTCTATGCGCCTGTCGAGCCCGAAGAGGTCCTTCGTTGTGTCGAGCCCGCGGTACTCTGCTACAGCTCTATCGGTGAACAGTGCCTGCAAGTTGGACCAGTCCTTGGCGTCAACCGCGTGGTGATACCGGGCGAGTAGTTCAATGATGTCGAGACGGTCGATTGCTTCGGCTTTCATTCGTATGTCTTCCAGCGTGCGAGGGCCGGCCCTGACCGACTCGTGAACCGGTGGGTATCGTACCAATGACTGCACGAGGGGGGCTTGGGGGAATGACAAACTCTGACAAAGTCGCGATCATCACGGGGGCAAGTCGAGGCATCGGAAAGGCCAGCGCGCTCGCGTTGGCCAAGCGTGGCTTTGATCTCGTGCTGTGCGCCCGGACGACCAGGCCGGGCGAATTCTTCGAACACTCGCTGACGCTTCAGGCTTCTGATACGAGTCCGCTTCCTGGCAGCCTCGACGAGACAGCGACCGCAATCCGAGACCGCGGGCGGCGGGCCCTGGAAGTCGAGTTCGACCTCAGCGTGACTTCTGATGTCGCGAAGGTTGTTGATCGCACCTTGGGCGAGTTCGGTCGAATCGATGTGCTCGTGAATAGTGCCGTCTATACGGCAGCGGGCGTGATGGACCCGTTTCTCGCCACGCCGATCGAGATCTTCGAAAAGATGATGCGTTGCAACGTGCTCTCTCCACTCGAACTCTGTCAACGCGCGGCCAAGGCGATGGTCGACCAAGGTGGCGGGCGCATTCTCAACATCACCGCGATGGGCGCGTGGGAGGAGACACCGCTCCCTGTTGGTCAGGGAGGTTGGGGGCTGGGCTTCTCGGTCAGCAAGGCCGCGTTTCACCGGGCTGCCGCGGGGTTGGCGAAGGAGCTGCGCGAACACAACATCGCAGTCGTGAACATCGAGCCGGGACTCACCGCGACCGAGCGCTATATCAACGAATACGCCAAATTCAACATCCAAGGCATGGGAGCGGTGCCGCTCGCCGCGCCCGCAGAAACCGTAGCGAGCCTCGCGACGTGTCGCTCGCCGCTCTACTGGTCAGGTAAGACCGTGATGGCCTTCGAGTATGCAGTAGAACACGATCTCGTTGCCTCGGACACGCTGCCCGCAGGTTACGGACCGCTCGGATGGGGTGTGCCGCAGTTCAGAGCCTGGCCCGAGCCGGCGCCCTGATCCATTCACTCCGGGCTCGCAACAAGAGACGGCTCGCAACGAGAGACAAGGTGGTTGGGGTGGGGCAACTCGACGGAAAAGTCGCAATCGTGTCCGGCGCTGCGCGTGGAACGGGCGCGGCGACGGCCAAGAAATTCGTTGCCGAGGGGGCGAAAGTCGTCATTGGTGACGTACTCGAAGAACTGGGCAGCAAGACGGCAGCCGGGCTCGGCGCCGCAGCTGCCTTCACCCGACTCGACGTCACGAGCGAGGCCGACTGGACCGCCGCGGTCGATTTCACTATTGGCCTGTTCGGGACCCCCACCGTCCTCGTGAACAACGCCGGTGTACTCGTCGTGAAATCCATCGACGACACGACGCTTGATGACTTCGAACGTGTGCTCCGGGTCAACCAGATCGGCGCCTTCCTCGGGATCAAGGCGCTGATCGCCCCAATGCGCGCCGCTGGCGGTGGATCCATCATCAACGTGTCGTCGACCGATGGTCTCGGCGGAGGCAACGGTCGAGCTGCGTACTGTTCCAGCAAGTGGGGTCTGCGTGGCCTCACGAAAGCGGTCGCTCTCGATCTCGGCCGCGCTCGGATACGAGTGAACGCCGTCTGCCCGGGCGGCGGAAGCGCAGAGATGGTTGCGCCGTGGATACCCGAGGGCTTCGACCCGCAGCCGTCGTTCGATGACTCCGCGCTGAAGCGGGCGTGCGCTGTCGAAGAACTCGCCGCCGCCATCGTCTTCCTCGCGTCGGACGCCAGTTCGTTTTGCACCGGTTCCGATCTTGTCGTTGACGGCGGTTACACGGCAGGCCACGTTATCCCCGGGTTCCCTGGCGACTGACCGACCCCGGAATCAGCTCGACGCGCCAGCGGTGCCGAGGTGCGATCCATTCGTCGCGGCGAGCCCGCAGCGTCGTGTCCGACACCTGGTG
>JBDSMH010000113.1:0-27784 GCA_039915945.1 Acidimicrobiales bacterium
GCCGTCGGTCTCAACATCCAAAAGGGTTCGTGGCTGGCATCGGCGCTCAGCATCCAACTCGACACCAAGTGGGGTGGATGGAAGAACTTCTTCGGCTCCGAAGGCGGCTTCCTCGTGCACGCCGGGGGCCAGGGGAGCGTGGTCGTGTCGTGCTACGGAGCGCTCGAGCGGTGGAACTTGCAGCCGGGCGAAACCATCACCGTCGACACCGGCCACATGGTCGCCTACGAAGACACCGTGCAGGTCAATTTCCGCAAGGCGTCGGGCGGTCTCGTACAGAGCTTCAAGAGCGGCGAAGGCCTCGTCTTTGACTTCGTCGGCCCCGGCATGGTCTTGACCCAGACGCGCAATCCCAACGAACTGCTCGGTTGGATCACCGCCGCGATCGGTACGCCCAACAGCGGCGCCGGCATCGGCGGCGGCCTCGGTGGACTTTTCGGGCGTGACTAGCGCGGCGCCTCGCTACGCGGGCTTGCGCTCGTTGAGGAAGCTGACGTTGTCGCGCAGCACCTTGCGCTGGTCCTCGGCGTCGAGTTCTTTGACTTCGCGCACATAGTCGAGTGGCTGGGGCATGCCCTCGATGTGGGGCCAGTCGGAGCCGAAGATGACGCGGTCGGCGCCCATGAGGTCGACGATCTCGTAGGGATCGTCCTCCCAGAACGGGTTGATCCAGACGTGGCGCTTGAAGGTCTCGAGCGGATCTTCGGTGAAGTAGCGCGGGCTCTTGGTGGCGGTCGACTTCAGTTTCTTGAACAGGTGCGGCAAGAAATCGCTGCCGTTTTCGACCGACGCGAAGCGCAGGTTGGGGAAGCGCTCGAAGAGGCGGTCGAAAATCACGGTGATCAAGAAGTCGAACGCGGCGCGCTCGATGTTGAACCCTTTGATGGTCGGGCGGAAGCCACCGCCGAACGAGGCGGCGAAGCCGTCTTCGGCGTAGCCCTGCGACGAGTAGCCGCTGTCGCCGGCGTGGACGACAACGGTGATGCCGGCCTCGTTGACGCGAGCCCAGAACGGATCGAACTTGGGGTGGCCGGGCGACAGCGGGCCGTCGGCGGTCCAGATCGGCGCGGGGCGCATGACGATGGTGCGGGCATCGCGGGCGAGGGCCCATTCGAGTTCGCTACAGGCCCAGTCGACATCGCCGAGCGCGATGTAGGGCGCGGCGAAGATGCGGTCCTTGTAGGAGAAGCCCCAGTCTTCGTCGAGCCAGCGGTTGAACGCGCCGAAGGTGTGCGTCACTGCGGGGACGTCGTGCTTGAGCAACTCTTCGTAAAGGATGCCGAGGGTGGGGAACAGCCACATCGACTCGAGGCCCTGGCGGTCCATGACCTCGAGCCGAGCGTCGTGGTCGCGATACTCGGATGGGATGGGTTCGCGTTCGTTGAGGAACTCCATCATCGTCTTGCCGTCGGGGTTGCCCCGGAAGTAGTCGTGCAACGCGCCCGCTTTGATGATGGGGTTGAACGTGGCGTTGATCACCGCACGCGAAACCTTGCCGCCGACCACGTGGTACTTGCGACCGTCGATCTCGGCCCACTGCACGCAACGCGGCGCCATCTTGGGATCGAGGTGGCGGCTGAATGCGTCGAGCGCTTCGTAGTAGTGGTTGTCGGCGTCGAACGCGAGATATCCGAGATCTTCCATCGGTCTGATTCTCCTGTGTCCTTTAACCGTCGTCAGCGGGCTGTTCGGAGCCGAATGCGCCGCAGCGATGGCCCTAGTGTAGAGCCCACGACGGCCTGCGCTGTGGCCGGTCAGGGGGGATCGTGGAACCGACTGGCATCATCTTCGCCGGGCTCGATTGCGACGCGGATTCGATCGAGGCGTGGAACCGTTGGTACGACCTCGAGCACGTGCCGCCCAACGTGTCGATGACCGGCGTGATGCTGGGCCGCCGCTACGTGGCGTCGCCCGAGTTGCACGACCTGCGCCATGTGCTGCCCGAGTCAGGGTTCGCGGGCCGGCGGGGCACGTTCGTCACGATCTACACCCTCTGCCAGCCGCCCGAATCGGTCTTCGCGACCATGACGACGTTGCGCGACAAGCTCTACGGCGAGAACCGCATGAACTTTCCCGCGGACAAGAAGATGGTGCGCGAAGGCGACGTGTTCCGTGCTTCCTGGGCCGCGTCGAGTCCGGCCATCATGTTGCCACCCGAGGACGTGCCCTTCGTCGGCCACACCGGCATCGTGTGCATCCAGCGCCAAGGCAGCGACGAGGTCCGTCAGTGGTACCGCGACGTGTGGGCACCGCGGGTCGTCAACCTGCACGGCGTGCACGGTGTGTCGAGCCTGTCGTCGCACAACCGCGAGGGCCTCGATATGGACATCGTGTTCGTCGAAGGCGACGTCGGTGTGGCGACCCAACTCGTGCGCACGTCGGTAGGGCACCACACCGACGCCCGCATCGTGCTCGACGCGCCATTCGATCTCATACAGCCGTTGCACTACCCGTTCGCCGCCGCGATCCGTGCATCCGATCTCCCGAGGACCGTGGCCTGACGATGCCTGCTCTGCTGCCCACTCCGATCGCGTTGGAGACGACCGTCGCCGGCCTCTCGATCCAGTCGCAGCGCAAAGGAGACGGGCCGATGCTGGTGGTGTTGCACCACAGCTTCGGTAGCCCGGGCTGGCTGCCGTTCTATGACGATCTGGCCCGCGACTTCACCGTCGTGGTGCCGCATCTGCCGGGCTTCGGCAGCTCCGAACGCCCCGACTGGGCTCGCCATCCCCGCGACCTCGCGCTGCTGATCGGCTACTGGCTGCGCAAGCAGACGCCGGACGCGGTCACGATCGTCGGCTGTGGGTTCGGCGGATGGTTGGCGGCGGAGTTGGCGACGATGGCGCCCGAGGCGCTGCGCCAACTCGTCCTCGTCGGCGCCGCCGGATTGTTGCCCGAGCAGGGTCGCATCCTCGATCAGATGCTCATCGCACACGGTGACTATGTGAAGGCGTCGTTCCACGACCACGACGCGTACGTGGCGATCTACGGCGACACCTACGAGGATGACACCTTGCTGCAATGGGACATGAATCGCGAGATGATCGTCCGCGTCGCGTGGAAGCCCTACATGTACAACCGCCAGATGGCGCCGTTGCTGAGCGAGCTTCACGTACCGACCTTGTTGGTCTGGGGCGAATACGACGCGGTCGTGCCGTTCGAGTGCGCGCAGCAATACGCACGACTATTGCCCGATGCCCGCATCGAGACCGTCGCCGGCAGCGGTCACGCCGTCGACATGGAACGACCCGCAGAGTTGGCGACGCTCGTTCGTGGTTTTGCCCGCACGGTCTGATTAGGAGTACTCGTGTTTCTTTCCTACTTCACCGAACAACCGATGAGCGCGTACCCGGCCGACGAAGGGCTCAAGGCCGGCTACACCTCGGTGCTCTTTTCGAACAAGCACTTCGATCCGGTCGAAGGTGCGCGCCTCTATCAAGAGCGCCTCAAGGAATACCTCCTCGCCGAAGAGGTCGGCTACGACGGCATCATGGTCAACGAACACCACAACGCGCCGTACTGCATGCAGCCCCGCGTCACGGTGTGGAGTTCGATCCTCGCCGCAGTCACCAAACGGGTCAAGATCGTGCAACTCGGCAACCCGCTACCGACCTACGACAGCCCGCTCATGTTCGCCGAAGAGATCGCGATGATCGACATGATCTCGCAGGGACGATTGGTGTCGGGCATCGTGCGCGGTGCGGGTCAAGAGACGATCTGTCTCAACGCGAACCCCGCCTACAACCGTGAACGCTTCAACGAAGCGCACGACCTGTTGATCAAGATCTTCACCGAAGACGGGCCGTTTCATTGGGAAGGCGAACACTTCCAGTACCGCGTCGTGAACCCGTGGGCCCGCGTATTGCAACAGCCACATCCCCGCATCTGGGTGCCCGGCGTGTTCTCCAACGAGACCATCGAGTGGGCGGCAGAGCATCGCTATCCCTACATCTCGCTCAACACGCCGTTGCATCTCACCGGACAGTTGTGGCAGGTGTATGACGACGCCGCGCGCCGCGTCGGGTACGAGCCCGGTCCCGAAAATCGCGGCTACCTCTTGCGCGTGCACGTTGCCGACACCGATGAGCAGGCACAGGAGAATGCGCGCGAGTTCATGTGGATGCAGGGTCAGTTCACGGGCGTCGGCCACCCCTATTGGGTGAACCCGTCCGGGTACAGCTCGCCGTCCAAACGGCTCGACTACGCAAAGTTTGCGAATGCCGGCGTCTTTAAATCCCGCGCGGCCCCGTATGAAGACCAACTGCGTACACGCGAGATCGTCGCGGGTAGCCCCGAGACCGTCATTCGTGAGTTGCGAGTGGTGCTCGAGACCTGCCGCCCGTCGATCCTGATGCTCTGGGGCAATGACGGCAATATTTCGCACGAGGCATCGCTGCGCTGCATCGAGCTCACCGGCAAAGAGGTCATCCCTGCGCTGCGAGAGATGGGTGACGAGCTCGGCCTCCACGACCCGTTCGAACTCGACACTCCCGTGAGCCTCAAGTACACGCCCCCGGAGCAGCTCCGCTCCACCTAAGCTCTGAGGCGATGGATACTGCGCCACCCCCCAGGCAGGATCCGACCGTCACCCGTCGTCGCGACGCGCAACGGTTGTTCTCCGACACGCACAGTTTCTTTCGTTCTCCCACGGGCGACAAGGCGTATGTCGACCCGCTTGCGGGGTTTCAGGTCGAGGCCGGTCCCGAGTGGTCCGACGACGAAGCGAATGCCGTATTGCGGCGCATGCTCGACGCGTTGGCCGAGGGCCGAGCGTCGATCGAAGATCCCGACGCGCTGGCCTACGCCGAAGCAAACAGCTTGCTGTTGTTGATCGGTCCTCGCGAAGAAGCGGTGATGCACCGTCTCTACACGCGCATGCCCCCGGCGATGGTCGAACGGTGGCGCACCGCACTCGGCGGCGACCGCGACTCGTTGGGCTTCGGGCGGCGCCGCACCGAAGAACCACCGACAGTCGACGCCGCGTTGCGCTCGGCGCGGCGACGCACGGCAGTGATGACCCTCGCGGTTGTGATCACGCTCGGGCTGGTGGCCGCGGCGGCGATCTTCCTGCGGCCCGACGAAGAAACGTTGCCGGTGGGCAAGATCTCGTTCGGCAGCACGTCGCCCACCGCCGAAGGTCCCGACCGGTTCCTCGGCGAGGCGCCGATCGTCAACGAAAATCTGTTGGCGCGGATCGAGCGACCGGTCGCCGTGCGCGAAGGTTCGGGCAACGCCACCGACCGCATCGATCCCGATGTGAACGCCGATCTGTTGCCGTTCCCGCCCGCGGCTGTGTCGGCCACGCTCTTTCGCTACGGCGGTCAGGGCCAGGTCGTCATCGTCGGGCCGGCGGGCTTCTTGAACGCGGCGTGCTTCCAGGTGTCCGCGGTGACCATCAACCTGCGACCGTTCGACACCGCGGTCTACAACGCCGGTGCCAGGTCGTGTCCGGGCAACGTCGCCGGTCGCGCCGTCACGTTGGGTTGTACGGGCGACACGGCCATCATGCTCGACGTGCAGTTCCCGCAAGGCCAGGTCGAACTCGAAGAAGGCGGCGTCGCCTCGATCGGCGGCGTGCGTATCGCGTCGTTCGCCATCCGGCCCGGGTACGAGACGTTGTCACTCAGGGGCACCATCGAGGTCCGCGCCGGAAAAGCCGAAGAAGTACCGATGTTTGGCGGCAAGACCGGTGACGTGGTGTCCTTCGATGTCACTCCCAAAGGCGCGACCACGCCCACCATCGGTCGTTGCACGCTGAAGTAACGGACGACGAGCGATGTGCGGGCGGTATGTGGCGGCAGCGCCACCCAGTGAGATCGCGAAGTACTTCGCCGCGGCGCCGACCGAGACGGTGCTCGAGCCGAGCTACAACGTCGCGCCCACCAACGAGGTCTATGCCGTAGTCGAGCACGACGACGAGCGCCGACTCGAACATCTGCGGTGGGGCCTCGTGCCGCTGTGGGCAAAGGATCTGGCGATCGGCAGCAAGATGATCAACGCCCGCGCGGAAGGCATCGCGACGAAGAATGCGTACCGTCACGCTTTCCGCAAGCAGCGCTGCATCATTCCGGCGGATGGCTTCTTCGAATGGAAAGTCGTCGAAGGACAAAAACGCAAGCAGCCGATGTACATCCATCGCGTCGACGGTGAGCCGCTCGCGTTCGCGGGCTTGTGGGAAACGTGGCGCGGACCCGACCGCAACGACGAGCCCCTGCGCACCTGCACGATCATCACGACGACCGCCAACGAGACGATGGCACCGGTGCACAACCGGATGCCGGTGATACTGCCGCCGGACAAGTGGGCGCAGTGGCTCGACCCGGACATGCAGGACACCGATGCACTCGCCGAGTTCTTGGTCCCCGCGCCGGCGTCGTTGCTGACGCTGTATCCGATCACGACGGCCGTCAATCACGTTCGCAACAAGGGCCCCGAGCTCATCGTGGCGATGACCGACGCCGTCGAGGCGGGGCAGTTGCCGCTGTAGCTCGTGCCCGCGCTCAGTCGGGAACGTTGTCGCCGTGGCCCAGCCGACGCAGGGCCTCGCGGAGCTTGTGCATGTCGGCGTCGAGATCGCCGGGCGCCGCGTTGGAATTGGCGGTGCGGAAGTCAAAGTTGTGCATGCCGTCGGTGGGGAACACATGCAAGTGCACGTGCGGTACCTCGAACCCGGCGATCATCAAGCCGGCGCGCGACGCCGGCCAGATCGTGAGCTGTGCGTTCGCGATGGCGTGCGCAACCTGCATCGCATGCATGGCGGTCTCGACGGGGAGATCGGTCCACCGATCGACCTCGACGATGGGCACGACGAGGGTGTGGCCGGCGGTCAACGGACGGATGTCGATCCATGCGACCGCGGTCGCGTCGCGCCACACGAAGCGACCAGGTATCTCGCCGTCGATGATGCGGGTGAAGATGGAAGCCACCTACGCATCGTACGCCCGGGCAGGAAAACTAGTCTCCTGACCGTGAGCATCGACGACGAGCAGGCAGCGACGGTCGACCGGGCGGGGCTCGGGCTGTTCACGATCCCGAACGCCATCACGCTCATCCGCCTCGCCGGCCTGCCGGTGTTCGTGTACTTGCTCTTCGGCCGCGACGACCGCAGTTCGGCGGCGTGGTTGCTGGCCGCCATCGGCGCCACCGACTGGCTCGACGGCTATCTGGCGCGGCGCCTCCATCAGGTGTCGACCTTCGGCAAAGTGCTCGACCCCACGGCAGACCGACTCGTCTTCCTCGTCGGCGCGGTGGCTCTGTTGATCGACGGATCGGTCCCGATGTGGTTCGGTATCGCCACCCTCGTGCGGGAGGGGTTCGTGGCGATCGTGGCACTGGTGCTGGCGGCGTTGGGCGCCCGCCGCATCGATGTCACCTACATCGGCAAGTGCGCCACACTCGGCCTGCTGTTGGCCTATCCGCTGTTTCTCGCGGGGAAGAGCGACATCTTCTTTCATGCCCCCGGTCGGGTAGTGGCGTGGCTGATCGGCGTGCCCAGCCTGATCCTCAGCTACTACGCCGCGGCGGGCTACGCGCCGTTGGCCCGCGCCGCGCTCGACAGCCGACGGGACCAAAAGGCCCCGTCCCATGGACCGGTTTGATCTTGTAGCGTTTGACCCCATGAACGTGCCGGCGGAGCTGCGCTATTCGAAGGACCACGAGTGGACCCGTCTCGAGGCATCAGGCCGCGTGCGGGTCGGCATCACCGACTACGCACAAGACGCGTTGGGCGATGTGGTCTTCGTGGAGTTGCCGGCGACCGGCACCGTCCTCGCCTCGGGCGACACGTTCGGCGAGGTCGAATCGACCAAGTCGGTGTCCGACCTCTTTGCGCCGCTCGGGGGCACGGTGGTCGAGATCAACGACATGTTGACCGATGCGCCGGAGAAGCTCAACGAAGACCCCTACGGCGAAGGCTGGATCTGTCTTATCGAGCCCGACGATCCGGCACAGCTCGACCTTCTGCTCGATGCCAGCGCATACTCTGCGTTGATCGAGTCCTGAGGAGCGAGCGTGCGTGCCGTCTGTGGAGCCTGCGGGACGGCCAACGACGCATCCGCGCGAGTCTGCACCAACTGCGGCACCAACCTCGACGCCCAAGAGACCGACACCGCGACGCTGAATCTCGACATCATCACGGCGGCAGTGCCCGAGGTTGCGGTCGATCGAGCGCAGTTCCCGCCGGAGACGGGGCTACTGATCATCACGCGCGGGCCCAAAGGCGGCTCCCGCTACGCCCTCGACGGCTCGGTGATCACGGCCGGGCGCGACACGCGCAGTGACATTTTCCTCGACGACGTCACGGTCTCCCGCCGCCATGCCGAGGTCTATCGGCGTGGCCCCAAGTACTTTGTGCGCGATGTCGGGTCGCTCAATGGCACCTATGTGAACCGCAAGCAGGTCGACGATGTCGAGTTGCACGATGGCGATGAGCTGCAGATCGGCATGTTCAAGCTAGCGTTCTTCCATGGAACGCGCCGCCAGGCGACCGGTTGATGAGCCCGACATTGTGAACGCCGAAACCCCGCGACTCCTGTCGGTCCCCGAGGTAGTGCTCGAACGCGGCCATCGGTCGATCGGCGAAGTGCTCTCGCTCCTCAAAGAAGAGTTCGCCGACGTCACGATCTCCAAGATCCGCTTCCTCGAAGCGCAAGGTCTGATCGATCCCGAACGAACACCGTCGGGCTATCGACGCTTCTACCCGCGCGATGTCGCGCGCCTACGTTGGGTCCTGCGCCAGCAACGCGAAAACTTCCTGCCGCTCAAGGTGATCAAAGAGCGTTTGCAGGAGATGTCCGACGAAGACGTCGCCGCCGACCTCGAATCGACCACATCGACCGCGGCGCGTGTCGTGCTTCCCGAGCCGACGCTGTTCGCCGATCGCATGACCGCAGTCGCGGGCGCCGACGACCCATCCGGCGCGACTGGCGCGACCGCCGCGCGCGGGGCCAAGCCCGAGCGCGCCCGGGCGTCACGCCCCAAGCCCACCCGCAAGCGCACGGACCATGATCTTGTCGAAAAACATGCACCGATGGTCGCGGCCGAACTCGCGCGCAGCCTCGATCTCAGCGAGGCGTTCATCATCGAGCTCGAGCGTTACGGGCTGATCACCGGAAGTCTCGTCGGCAACGACATGTTCTTCGACGGCGACGCCGTGCAAGTGACGAGAGTCGCCGCCGCCTTTGCCAGCTTCGGCATCGATGCTCGGCATCTGCGCATGTACAAGATGTCGGTCGAGCGTGAGATGAGCGTGTTCGAGCAAGTGCTCGTGCCGATGATGCGCGACCGCGATCCGCAGCGGGCGCATCAAGTCGACGCCACGCTCCACGAGCTGATCCAGCTGGGTGACGAGCTGCGCGATGTGTTGCTCGCTCGGGCGAGCCGCCCGTTTCGCTGAGTCGGTCGGGCAGATCCCCTGCCGCTCGGCGACGTCGCTGGGGTAGTGTCACGTCCATGATCGAGATGGAGCTGCTCGATGTGCGGGTGGAGCCTCCCCACAACGTGCCGGTCGTACTACTGAGAGAGCCGGGCACGGGCCGCATCCTCCCGATCTACATTGGCGCGAGCGAAGCGACGGCCATCGCGCTGGCCATGCAACATCACGAGACGCCCCGGCCGATGACGCACGATCTGTTCCGCAACGTGCTCGACGAGCTCGGGGTCAGCCTCGAGCGGGTGGTCGTGACCGAGCTCCAGGACAAGACGTTCTACGCCGAGCTGCATTTGGCCAGCGCCGGCAAGGACAAGAGCGTGGTGGTCGTGTCGAGCCGCCCGTCCGACGCCATTGCCCTCGCGGTGCGGGTTGCCGCTCCGATCTTCGCCGCCGAGCAAGTCTTGGACGAGGCGGGCGTGATCCTCGACGACGGCGACGACGACAACCAGGAAGAGGTCGTCGAGCAGTTCCGCGAGTTCATCGAACAGGTGAACCCCGAAGACTTCGTGTAGGCCCGAGCGGCCTTCAGAGCGGGATCCCGGGCCCGAGCGGCCTTCAGAGCGGGGGTTCGCGCTCAGCGCGCGAACTTGGCCACGCTATGTTGACGGGCTGGTTCGGGCTGTCGTAGCCTGCCTACATCGACGTAATTCCCCTCGTGTGATACGTCCCCACTCGGAGGCCAGCAGATGGCGACCAACGGCAGCGACGACACCACCGGTTACAGCGGCAAGGCCGCGGCGGCGATCGTCGGCATCACCTATCGCCAACTCGACTACTGGGCTCGCACCGATCTGGTGCGCCCGTCGCTGGCCGACGCGCAGGGCAGCGGCTCTCGGCGCAGCTACTCCTACCGTGATCTCCTCGAGCTCAAGGCCATCAAAAACCTGCTCGATGCTGGCATCAAACTCGAGTCGGTACGCGATGCGTTCGGCTACCTGCGCGATCACCTCGGCGAAGACGTCACCACCGTCAACCTCGTCATCAGCGGCAACCGCTCGGTGCTCGTGCATACCGGCGAAGAACTGATCGACCTGCTCAAGCGGGGCCAGGGCGTGCTCAACATCTTGCCCCTCGGTACCGTCAAAGACGAGGTCGACGCGGCCATCATCGATCTCTATCCGGTCGCGCCCGCCGGCTCCACGGCGGCGCAAGCCTGACCGTTTCGCCAACGGCGACGGGCCCGAGCGACCCTGGCTACCATCGCTCGATGCTGAAACATTCGCCACTCGATGCCCGCCATCGAGCGCTCGGCGCGAAGTTGGTCCCGTTCGGCGGCTGGGATATGCCGCTGCAATACGAGACGGGCACGCTGGCCGAACATCGTGCGTGTCGTAGCGATGCCGTGGTGTTCGATGTGAGCCATCTCGGTACCGTGCGCGTGCGCGGTGACGGCGCCTTTGCCATGTTGCAGGCCACGTTCACCAACGATCTCGGCAAGATCGCGCCGGGCCGCGCGCAGTACACGCATCTCCTCGAAGCGCGCGACGCATCGGTGATCGACGACATCATCGTGTGGTGGATCGATGAGGTCACCTTCGACGTCATGCCCAACGCATCCAATACCGATCGTGTCACGGGCGCGCTCGCCGAGGTGCATGCGAGTGGCGTCGAGGTCGATGAGGTCACCGAGAGTCGAGCCATCCTTGCGATCCAAGGCCCGCACGCTCGCGACAAGTTGCGCCAGGTGAGTGCCGCAGCCGCCGAGATCGGCCGGTTCCGCGTCGGCACCGTGCGTTGGCACGACGTCGAGATCACCGTGGCCGGCACGGGCTATACGGGGGAGGACGGCGTCGAGTGCGCCGTCCCGCGGTCGATCGCCGGTGCCTTCTGGGACGCGGTGCTCGCGGAGGGTGTCCTGCCCGCTGGTTTGGGAGCGCGCGACACGCTGCGCCTCGAGGCGGGGCTTCCGCTGCACGGACACGAGCTCGGCGACGGCATCACGACGCTCGAGGCCAATCTGGGATGGGTCGTCAGCTGGACCAAAGGGCCATTCCGCGGGCGCGACGCCCTCGAACGTCAGCGGGCGCAGGGACTCACACGGATACTGCGAGGGCTGGCCGTCGACGGTCGCCGCCCGCCGCGCAGTGATCAGCCCGTACTCCGCGGCGACGAACAGGTCGGCGTGATCACGAGCGGCAATTTCTCGCCGTTGCTCGAACAGGGGATTGCGCTGGCGTTCCTCCGACCCGATGTGGCGGTGGGTGAAGCGGTCACGATTGATGTTCGGGGCACGGCGATCGCCGCGACCGTGGTTGACCCGCCGTTTTACCGTCACTGACGTCACACCGGGCGATGGGATGGGTTCGGTGGGTGGCGGTGTTTCACCCTTTGAGGGGACGGGTACCGAACCCCCGCAGGAGGCCATCGCCATGACCACGACCATCGTTCTCGAAGAACTAGAAGCCCCGACCGCCGCCGAACGGGTCTGCCAATCCCGCGCCCGCAGCCTATTGGCGCAGGCCGACCGCCTTCCCGTACCGCTGGCGTCCGCGTACCGTCGCCGGGCCCAAGAGCTAGAGCTCGAGGCCTATCTGCTCCACCAAACGGCGGCGTAGGCGCTACTGCCGGGCACACTTGGCGGGTGCGTCTACTCGTCCTTCTGATGTTGTGTGCCCTTCTGGCGGGCTGCGGTAATGACCGCCCGCCGACCGTGGCGGCCGAGCACCTTGCGTCGGTCCAGCCGGCGGCGGCCACTGCGCCGATCCCGACGGTCCCGCCTGCGTCGATCGCCTCGACCGTGCCGACCCCGACCGTGCCAACTACAACGGTGCCGGCGTTTACAGCGGCGATCACCGAGATCTCCCAAGCGCGCCTGACCCACTCCTGGCGTCCGGGCTGTCCGGTGGCGCCGCGTGATCTGCGCCTCGTGCAGTTGACCTACTGGGGTTTCGACGATCGCGCTCATCAGGGCGAGTTGGTCGTCAGCGCGCGTCACGCCGAGAAGATCGTGTCGGTGTTCGCGCAGCTCTTCGACGCGCGGTTCCCGATCGAGCGCATGGAACTCGTCGACGTCTACGACGGCAACGACGACCGTTCGATGGTGGCCAACAACACGAGCGCCTTCAATTGTCGCGAGGTCGCCGGTAGTCCCGGCGTGTTGTCGCAACATGCATTGGGCACCGCAATCGACGTGAACCCGCTGATCAATCCGTGGGTGCATTCCGGCAAGGTCGAGCCGCCGGAAGCCGCGCAGTATGCCGATCGCACCAAGCCCTGGAAAGGGGCGATCTACGCCGACGATGTCGTTGTGCGGGCGTTCGCCGCGATCGGCTGGGGCTGGGGCGGTTATTGGCCCGGTTCGTACGACTATCAACACTTTGCCGCCGGTGGATAGCGCGTCGACGCCAATTTTGCCGAGCGCCCACTAGATTGCCGAAAATCGCTGACCGGGCACGAGCCCTGTCGACCCAAATTCGAGGAGTGCGAAGTAGTGGGAAGTAGATCGTCTCGTCCGCAGATCAGCGAGAGATTGTCCTTGCTTTTTCGATGGGGAGACAATCGGACATTTCCTCGGCCCAACCTCAAGGTGCTCGCCAAGCAGCTTCGCGTCGCCGTGACGCCGCGCAACACAATGCTGAAGGCGAAGCTGGCAAACGGCGCTGTGGTCTACGGTCGCAACCGTGCCGGTTTCGGCGGACGCGCGGTGTACGTATACGGCGACCGCTACGAGCCGGAGTTCGAGCATCTCGATGCGTTGTTGGACGACACCGGTGTCTACATCGAGGTCGGCGCGAACACCGGCAAGCATTCGATCAAGGTCGCCAAGCACTATGGCGGCGAACGCGGCGTGGTCATCGCCATCGAGCCGAATCCCGAGGTGCTGTCGATTTTGCATCGCAGTGTGCGCGCCAACGGATTCAATAACGTGCGGTTGCGCCTCTTCTGCGTGGGCGACCGCAAATCGTCCGATTTGATGTGGATGAACAACCGCAAACCGGTCATGTTCTCGTTGGCCAAGAACGACGAAGATGCCGAAGGTATCTCTACGTTGACCTTGACCCTCGACGAGTTGTTCGCGTGGGAAGCATTGGATCGACTCGATTTCCTCAAGATCTGCGCGGAGGGGTTCGAAGGGCAAGTGGTGGCGGGTGGCCGCGCGACCATTGGCAAATACCGCCCGATCGTGCAGATCGAAGACGCGACCGTCGAGGTGCCGATCGACGAACCCAACTACACGTGCTTCAAGGCGCCGGCGGGCAGCATCAGCAAGGTCTGGATTCCCAACGAGAGCCCGAAGCTGGCAGTAGCCAAGCAACTCGGCTGGAACGTCGTCTCGTGATAGTCACGGTGCCCACGCGTCGCCGATCGCCGCCCCGTAGTACGTGACCTCGTGTTCGCCGCTGCGGGGGAGGGCGAGGGGTTCGATCGCCATCACGTTGTCGAAGTGTTCGAGAAACGCCTCGGGCGACGGATCGGGCGTATGCCAACCCGGCCCTACACCCAGCACCACGCGCGCGACTCTTCCGCCACCGACACTGAACGTTTCGCCGGTGCACGGCGCGGCCTCGTGCGCGAGTAACGCCACGAGGGGCGACACCTTGTGCGGCGGGAAGTTGCGCTCGATCCATGTGCGGAAGTCGTCGTCGGGTATCTGCGCGGTCATGCGGCTGTACGCGACCGGCATGATGGCGTTGACCTTGATGCCTTGGGCGCGTCCCTCCGACGACAGCGAGCGGGCGAGGCCGAACACCCCGGCCTTGGCCGACACGTACGGTGCCGATGCGGTGCCGAAGACGGAGCCTGACGACGTCAGCACGATGCGCCCGTAGCTCTGTGCCGCCATGTGGGGCCACGCCGGCTGCACCACGTTGAACGCGCCCATCAGATGCGTGTCGACCATACGCTCGACCGACTCGGACGGTATCTCGCCGAAGCGGCCGCCCCCGGAGATGCCGGCGTTGGCCACGATGATGTCGATGCGTCCGAACGTGTCGAGCGCTGTGCGCACGATGGCGAGACCGGCGGCCGCAGTGACGACCGAGTCGTACGACGCGATGGCTTCGCCGCCACCGGCCTTGATCTCGGCCACGATCGCGTCGGCGGGCTCGATGCTCGAACCGGTGCCGTGGGTGGTACCGCCGTAGTCGTTGACGACGACGCGTGCACCGCGCGCCGCCAACAGCTTGGCGTGGGCGGCGCCGAGGCCTCCGCCCGCACCGGTGACTATGGCGACTTGTCCGTCGAAGCGCAGTTCGTCCATATCGACTCCATCAAACGGCTACGTTTCGCGCCATGACCGACGCAAGTGAGAATGCAACTGTCGAGACCCTTGCCGCGAGACTAGATCGCCTGACTTCGCTCGACGAGATCCGACAGCTCGTCGCCAAGTACTGCCTCGCCCTCGACATGCGGGCCCTCGACGCAATGGCAGGACTCTTCCCCGAGGACGTCCGTGTGGGCCGCGGTTTGCAGGGGCGCAAGGAGCTGCGGCGGTGGTTCGACTCGACTCTGCGCGAGCAGTTCGACGGCACTGCCCACGTGACGGGCAATCACATCATCGAGTTCGATGATGCCGACCACGCACGCGGCATCGTGTATTCGCGCAACGAGCACGAGACCGGTCGTGAGTGGGTGATCATGACGATGATGTACTGGGATCGCTACGAGCGCATCGACGGTCGGTGGTACTTCCGTCGTCGGTTGCCGTTGTACTGGTACGCGACCGACCTCAATCAGCCGCCGATCGGCCGGCGCAAGATGCGTTGGCCCGGACGCGAACCCTACGACGGGGGATGGGAACAGTTCTGGCCCTCGTGGGACGAGTTCTGGGATAGCGCTGTCGATCTCGAGGCCGACGTTGCGGCGCCCGCACCGATCGACGGCTTCCTCGAGAGCCTGCGCCGCGGCGCGTCCGACGAGATGAGTGTGCGGGTGCGCTAACTCGCCAACGCCGCGCGCACGGCGGGGATGACCTCGGTCGCGAAGAGCGCGAGTGTTTCGGGCGGAGCGAAGTCGCTGAACGGGACGAAGAAGCGCTCGACGCCACTACGACCGACAGCGATGAGTTGGTCTGCCACTTGGTCGGGGGTCCCGATGATCACGCCGCGCCAGTTGCCGAATCGTTTGCGGGTGATCGCGTCGACGTCAGGCAATGCGGCGCTCGAAGCGGCGAGACCGATCACGTGCTGAGTCGAGACACGCGCCGTCCCGGCGAGCGAGCGCATCTCGTCGACTCGGTGCACATCGGTCGACGGCACGTTCCACCAATCGGCGTAGCGCGCCACGAGTGGCATCGTGAGCTTGGGTCCGGCGCCCCCGATCAGTATCGGGATGCGGCCGTTGAGCGGGCGAGGACGTTGTTGTGCACCCCTCATCTGGTAGAAGCGCCCGTCGTGGTCGAAGGGCTCGCCGGTGAAGAGCTGTTCGAGAATCGCCAGCTGTTCGGCCAAACGCGCCGACCGCACCGCCGGAGGCTCGTCGTGCACGCCGTAGACGCCGAGCTCCGCCGGCACCGAACCCCACCCGATGCCGAGCTCGAAGCGTCCGGTGCTGAGGTGATCGAGCGACACCGCGATCTTCGCGAGCACGGCGGGGTGGCGAAACGACGCGCAGGCGACGAGCGAGGTGATGCTGACGGTCGTCGTCGCGGTTGCCGCGGCCGCGGCAGTGATGAAGCAGTCGTACACGTCGCTCGCCGGCAACGCCGGGGGCGCCAGGTGATCCATCAACGCGACACCGTCGAACCCGTTGGCCTCGGCGGCGCGGATGCGCTCGAGGATCGTCTCGAACGGCATGCGCATCTGCGGGATGAACAACGAGAACAATGGCTGCGGCACGCGTGCTCCGTTCGGCGGTGCGCAGCCTAGGTCGGGCTGCGTCTCGCCATGAACGCGAAGAGGGACCCTCGCGAGAGGGTCCCTCTTTTGCTGATGACGTTGTGACTTAGACGTGCAAGTGTTTGCGGCCACCCGAACGGTGCGTCACTGCGTTGTAGACCAACAGCGCGACGACGGCGCCGATGATCGAGCCGATAATGCCTGACGCCTGCAGCGCGCCCTCGTCGAGGTCCTTGCCGAATATCGCCCAACCGAGGAACCCGCCGATGAACGAACCGACGATACCCAGAAGGATCGTCGCGCCTACGCCCATGGAATCACGCCCGGGCACGAGCAAGCGAGCGAGAAAGCCCGCGATCGCACCCACGATGAGCATAACGATGATGAATCCCAACATGATTTCGCCTCCAAAGTCGGCGTTCGCCGACGCTGTGATGTCAGTACCCGAGGGGCGCCGCACGCGAAACCGACAATCAGGTTACAGATCGCAATGGCTGCGAAAATCGGCCTAAAACAGCATAAAAACGGAAGAAACCCCCGACCTGCGCGAAGAGGGCTTCTACCGTTGCTATTTGTTATCCGTTCGGCCGGGGCTTGAAACCTGAAGATGGGCCGGTCAGCGCAGCACGTCGACCGCGCGCTGACGCAACCAATGATCGGCGAGCACGAGACATGCCATTGCCTCGACCATGGGTACGGCACGAGGTAACACGCACGGGTCGTGACGGCCTTTGGCTTCGAGCGTTACCGCATCACCGGCTCGGTTGACGGTCTTTTGTGCCGACGCGATGGTGGCCGTGGGTTTGAAAGCGACGCGCATGACGATCGGCTCGCCGTTGGTGATGCCACCCTGGACGCCACCCGACCGATTGGTGACCGTGTGCGGACGACCGTCGCCGCCCGTCTCGAATGCATCGTTGTGCGCGCGTCCCGTGAGCCGCGTGCCGGCAAAGCCGCTGCCGATTTCGAAGCCCTTCGCGGCGGGCAGCGAGATCATCGCTTTGGCAAGGTCTGCGTCGATCTTGTCGAAGACGGGCTCGCCGAGACCGGCGGGAGCGTTGCGGATGACGCATTCGACGACACCACCGAGCGAATCGCCATCTCTGCGGGCTTGTTCGATGGCCTCGATCATGCGCGCCGCATGCTCGGGAGAGGGGCAGCGCGTCGGGCCGGCCTCGACGTCGTCGAGCGTGACCGTCGCCGGGTCGACGACCGCATCGATGTCGTGCACCTGACTGACCCACGCGAGCACTTCGATGCCCGCGGCGGTCGCGAGGAGTTTGCGGGCGATCGCTCCGGCAGCCACACGGCCAATGGTTTCGCGCGCGCTGGCGCGCCCGCCGCCCTGCCAGTTGCGTATGCCGTACTTGGCCTCATAGGTGTAGTCGGCGTGCGACGGCCGGTAGACGTCACGCATGTCCTCGTACGCGCCCGACCGGGCGTCGGTGTTGCGCACGAGCAACCCGATGGCGGTGCCGAGCGTGACGCCGTCGAAGAGGCCCGACAGGATCTCCACTCGGTCGGCTTCGTCTCGTTGCGTCACCAGGCGGCTCTGGCCGGGCCGGCGGCGGTCGAGGTCGCGTTGGATCTCGTCGACGGAGAGTGACAGGCGGGGCGGGCAACCGTCGATGACGACGCCTACGCCTCCACCATGAGACTCACCGAATGTGGAGATGCGAAAGATCGTGCCGAAGGTGCTGGTCATGTGGTGCCGGCGAGTACGAGCGCCCGCAAGCTGGCGGGCGACGAGCCGATGCGGCGAGCATAGGGCCGCAAACAGTCGATCATCGAGTTATTGGGGGCACGGTGGATCTGGGGTTGAGCGGGCGAGTGGTGTTGATCACCGGCGCGAGCCGGGGAACGGGCGCCGGTACGGCTCGCGTCTTGGCCGGCGAGGGCGCGACGGTGTTGGTTCACGGTTTCGTGGCCGCCCCCACCGAGGCGGTGGTGGCCGACATACGGTCTCGCGGTGGCCGGGCCGAGCCGCTCGTGGGCGACATCTGCACCGATGCCGGCGCCGATGTGGTGGCCGAGGCAGTGCGAATGCTGGGCCTCGACGTCGACGTGTTGATCAACAACTACGGCGTGGCCGAAGGCGCGGGTTGGTTCGATGACACCGCGCAGAGTTGGCACGAACAATTCGACAAGAACGTGGTCTCCGCATTTCGCATGGTGCAGCGCTTCGTGCCCGGCATGCGCGAGCGGGGATGGGGACGCGTCGTCTTCCTCTCGACGATCGGCGCCACTCGACCTCGGGCGAATCTGCCCGCGTACTACTCGGCGAAGACCGCGCTGCCGGGCACGACGGTGAGCCTGATGAAGGAGCTCGCCGGGACCGGCATCACGGTGAACACGGTCAGCCCCGGCATCATCGCGACCGACGAGGTCATTGCGTCGTTTCGTGAGCGCGCCGAGCGCAGGGGCGCGCTCACCGACTGGGCGTCGTTGCAGGCGCTCATGGTCGAGTCGATGCCGAATCCGACGGGGAGGGTGCCGACGACCGAAGACATCGGACGTGTGATCGCGTTCGTGGTGAGCGAGGCGGGATGGCACTTGAACGGTTTGCATTTGAGGGTCGACGGCGGCGCGGTTGATTGTGTGACGTGACGATCAATCCACCGAGTGGAGTATCGGCGCGAGGCATCGCGCCATCTCGAGTTCGTCGCGCGTCGTGACATGGATGTTGGTTGCCTCACCGATGATTGTTCCGCATCGTCCACCGTGGCGCTCGACGATGCTCTGCGCGTCGCTGCCTGAGGTGTCCGACGCGAGGGCCGCGCGCAATACGTCGGCGCGAAACGCCAACGGCATCTGAATCGACACGACGTTCGTCTTAGGCAACGCCTCGACGACGTTGCCTTTGTCATCGAGGCGTCGGAGTGCGTCGTGTAACGGTGCGATCGCGCACGCGGCATCGACACCAGTTGCTAGGTGATCGACGACCCGCCGCACGAGTGTCGTCGACGCGAGGGGATGGCTTGGTGAGTGCAACACGATCACGCGCGCATCGGCGGCGACCGCGGCGACACCGGCACGAACGGATTCTGGGTTGGTCGCGCCTCCGGTGACGGCGGCAGCGACCACAGGGCCGTCCCATTCGACGGCCGCGGGCAGGACGACCACGAGGTGATCGCAAACCGGCGCCAGCGCGGCGAGACAGCGATCGACCAGACGGGCCCCGCCAATACGTTCGAATTGCTTGAGTCCACCGAAGCGCCGGCCCGTGCCGGCGGCGTAAACGACGCCCCAGATAGGACCCTCAACCAATGGTCGAGTGTCGAACTCTCGACCTCTACTTGAAGTAGACATCGAGCAACGTGCCTCGTGCCGTGGGGTCGGTGCGGTTGCGAATGGCGTCGAGTCGGCGATTGATCTCGGGCGTGAAGACGTCGTCGGTGAGGATCCAGAACCGTTCCTCGACGATGGCGTCGTGCACAAGTTCGGCCACTTCGTGTGGTGGCTTGGCGTTCATGAAGATCTCGTAGGACGCCCGTCCGCGGTCGAGATCGTCGTCGGTGCGTTCGGGCTCGATGAGGGGACGCCGGAGCGCCTCCGGACGATTGCGTTCGGAGGTGATGATGTTCGTGTGCACGACGCCGGGACAGAGACAGCTCACACCTACCGCGGAGCCTTGATCGCGTAGTTCGGAGAACAGCGTTTCGGCTATCGCGACCGCGCTGTGCTTGGTGACGTTGTAGGGCCCCATGTTCGGGAACGACGTCAAACCGGCAATCGACGCGGTGATCACGACGTGCCCAGAATTTTGTCGCTTGAGGTCGGGCACGAACGTGTGCACGCCGTGAATGATGCCCCAGAGGTTGACGCCCAATGTCCATTGCCAATCACCGACGGTGAGTGACTCCATCGGACCCGTGCCGCCCGCGACTCCCGCGTTGAGACACACGACGTCGACCGAACCGAATTGTTCGAGTGCGCGCTCGCGCAGCGAGTTCATGTTGTGCTCGTTCGACACGTCGGCCACCACGCCGATCGCACTCGCGCCTTGTGCCTCGAGTTCGGCAACGGCGTTCTGCAGCGCGGCCTGTTCGATATCGGCGAGCACGACACGCATGCCGGCGAGGGCCAGACGATCGGTGAACGCTCGACCCATGCCACTGGCGGCCCCTGTGATCACGGCGGTCTTACCCTGGAGGTCGCGCATGGTTGCTACCTTTCGCACAAGCCGAGCAGAGCCTGCTCGACGACTTCGTTCAGCGCCGGGTGGGTATAGAGCTGTTCGTACGCCATCTCGTCGACAGTTTGACCGAAACGCATTCCTTGCACGAGTTGCTGCAGCAGGATCGAAGCCTGCGGGCCGATGATGTGCGCACCGAGTAGCTGTCGCGTGTCGCGATGCGCGAGGACCTTGCAGAAGCTGGTGGTGTCTTCCATCGCCCAGCCGTACGCGGTCTCGGAGTAGTTGCGCTGCGAGACGATGTAGGGAACGCCGCGATCGCGGAGATCACGTTCGGAGGATCCGACGCTGGCCACTTGCGGATGGCCGAACACGGCATGGGGTACGAAGCGCCGTTCGATCGATTGCATCGCGTCAGGATGCTCGATGTTGTGCGCGATGAGTTTGGCTTCGGCATTGGCTGTGTGTTTGAGCATGGCGGGGTTGGTGATGTCGCCCAGAGCCCAGATGCCGTCGACGGTGGTGCGCAGTTGTTCATCGGTCTCGACGAAGCCGGAACCGTTGAGGGTCACTCCGCTTGCGGTCACCATCAATTCGTCGCCATTCGGTATGCGACCGACGGCCACCAACAGGCAGTCGCCGCGGAGCGTGCGGTGATCGCCGTCGACGGATACGTCGAGCTCGGTCACGCCGCCGGACTCGCGCGCGGCGAGGACTTGCGTCGACGTCAACACTTCGAACCGGCGCCCGTAGACCTCGGTGAAACGCATTGCGATGGAGTCGTCCTCGTTGCGCAACATCACGGGGGAGCGATGGACGATCGTCACCCGGCTGCCGAGTGATCCGAACACGTGCGCCATCTCGGCCGCGATGTAGCCGCCGCCCATGACGATCAAGTGCTCGGGCAACCGGTCGAGACGCATGATCGTGTCGGAGGTGTGAAACTGCAAACGGTCGAACCCGTCGGCGATGGGTAGGCGCGAGCGGGAGCCTGCAGCAATGACGATGTGGTCGCCCGTGATGATCTCGTCGCCAACCGCCAACTGCTTGTGCCCGACGAATGTGGTCGTGGTCTTGAAGACCGTCACGTTGGGCTGGCTCAACCGGTACTTTTCGCCGGCGACCGCGATGGGGTCGATGCGATCGAAGACGCGATCGCGAATCGCAGGCCAGTCGGCGCCGTCGAAACGCGTGTTGACGCCCAACCGGGGCCCGTGCCGAGCAAGGTCGGCCACGTCGGCGGCATACACGTACATCTTCGATGGGATGCAGCCACGGTTCATGCAGGTGCCACCGAACAAGTCGCGCTCGATGATCGCCACCTTCGCGTTGTCGAAGAACGGTGTGAGCATCGTGTTGCCCGAACCGGCGCCGATGATGACGAGATCGAAGTGCTGCACAGTCAGGTTGGTCTCCGCAATGGTGGCGACGTGGCCACTAGCCCGCGAGCAGTTGTCCCAACGATCGCAACGATGCGGTGCCCGCGCCCAACGATCCCTCGAGATGCTTGTTCCAGAGGGTGTAGCGATGCTGCGGGTTTTCGACGTCGACACCGGCGCCGCCATGGATGTGCTGACACGCATGGGCCACGAGATGCGCCTGATCGGAGGCGAACCACTTGGCGATGCGGAGGTCTTCGGTGGCGTCGAACCCATTCGCGAGACGCCAGAGCGCGTTGTAGGTCGTCAGCTTCACGGCTTCGACGTCGATGTAGCAATTGGCCAAGCGCTGCGTGACTGCTTGAAAGGTGGCGATGGGCTTGCCGAACTGATGGCGCTCGGTTGCGTACTTTGCCGTGATGCGCAACTGGCGATCGGTGACACCGGCTTGTGTCGCACACAAGAGTGCCAATGCGCGTTGGTAGACGAACGACAGGATCTCTGCCCCGTTGGCCGACGACCCGATGATGTCGGTGGCGACAACGCCGTCGAGATGGAGTTCGTGCACGGGCTCCTTGCGGCTCGTGACGCCGCGGACCAACGTGACGCCCGGTGCTGCCGGATCGACGAGGAAGACGCCGACGCCGTCGCCGGCCTTGGCCGCGACGAGTACTCGATGCGCGTGTTCGAGTCCCTCGACCATCACCTTTTGCCCGGTGATCGTCCACGACGAGCCCGACTCTTTGGCGGTCGCAGTCGGAGCGAGCGGGTTGTCGTTGAGGTATTCCTGCAGGGCGACCGACAGCACGTGCGTGCCGTCGCATACACCGGGCAGGTATTGCTGGCGTTGCGCAGTGGTTGCGAACTCGTCGATGGCAAGCGCGGCGACGATGGTCGGCAGCAATGGCATCGGCGCAACCGTGCGGCCTTGCTGTTCGACGACGAGCCCGGCCTCGATGAGCGTCATCGCGCCACCGCCGACGTCTTCGCGCAGCGCGATACCGACGAGGCCCGCTTTTGCGAGTTCGGCGTAGGTTTCGCGGTCGAACCAATGCGGGCCGGCCTCGACTTCTTTGAGCCGGTTGTGGTCGACACGGTCTTCGAGGATACGAAGCGCAAGATCCGCGATCTCTTGTTGTGTCTCGTCGAGATTGAAGTCCATGAGTCGGTTGCCCTCTAGTCTTTGCGGCGTCGTTCGCGGGGCAGACCGAGGCCGGCCATACCGATGATGTCTCGCTGAATTTCGTTGGTGCCGCCGCCGAAGGTGAGCACCCAGCAGCCGCGGTAGCTCTCTTCGACACGCCCGGCGAGGATGGCACCGGGGGAGCCGGGGCGCAGATGGCCCGTGGCGCCGAAGACTTCGGTGAGCAGTTTGTAGATCAGCCGGAACGACTCGGAGCCGAACACCTTGATAGCCGATGCTTCTGCCGGGTTGAGCGCCTTCTTGTTGGTGAGGTTGTAGGCAACCTTCCAGTTGAAGAGGTCGAGGAAACGCACGCGGGCCTTGCACTCGGCCAGCTTGATCTGTACCCACTCTTGGTCGATCACGCGGCGACCGTCGGAGAGGTGCTCGCTCTTGGCCCACGCGATGGCCTGATCGACGAGATTGATCATGCCGCCCGACGAGAGCAACGAGACGCGCTCGTGGTTGAGCTGGTTGGTGATGAGGTTCCAGCCACCGTTGACTTCGCCGATGACTGCGTTGAGCGGCACGCGCACGTTGTCGTAGAAGGTGGCCGTGGTGTGGCCGGCGCCCATCGTGATGTAGGGCTGGATCTTGAACCCGGGATCGGTGGCGGGCACGGCGAAGATCGTGATGCCCTTGTGTGCGGGCGCATCGGGATCGGTGCGGGCCGCGAGCCACACGTAGTCGGCGTTGTAGGCGAGGCTCGTGAAGAGTTTTTGCCCGTTGATGACCCATTCGTCACCGTCGCGGACCGCACGGGTCTTGAGCGCGGCGAGGTCGGTGCCGGCCTCGGGTTCGCTGTAGCCGATCGAGAAATGCAGATCGCCCTTGAGAATCTTCGGCAGGAAGAAGTCTTTTTGTTCGGTCGTGCCGAACGCGCGGATGGTCGGTCCGACGGTGTTGAGCGTGAGGAACGGAATCGGACATCCGGCCGACTGCGCCTCGTTCAAGAAGATGTAGTTCTCGATGGGCGTGAAGCCCTTGCCGCCGTATTCCTTGGGCCATCCCGTGCCCAGCCAACCGTCGGCCCCGACTTGGCGGATGAGGGCCTTGTATTCCTTGTTCTCGGTCTCTTCCGACGAGCGGATCTTCGCCTTGACCTCGGGTGTCATGAGGTTGGTGAAGTAATCCCGCAACTCGCGCTGGAGCGCCTTTTGGTCAGGTGAAAGATCGACGTGCATACGCTACCCCCGGTAGTACGGGCCGAGCGTAGACGACGGTCATGCCGTGGCGCCTGCCATCCAGGCTTGTCGTATGGGTCCGCGAGGATCGTGTACGAGCCGCGAACGCGGGCCGAGAATCATCGTCGCCCGGCCGTCGGGATCGAAACGGTCCCACGTTGGGAGGTTGGGTGAGGTCGGATCGCCCGCGTAGGCAAAGGCCGCCCACGCGTGCTGCATGGCCTTGGCCAAGAGGTGGGCGCGCTCGGGCCCATCGATGAACTCGTCCCAACCCTCGACATCGATGGTGTCGAAGGGGAACGGGATGTCGATGCCGTGCGGCGAACCCATGTCGTCGTCGGCCGCGGGCCAATCGAAGCGGTACATGTACGTGGCGGGTTGGTGCGCTTGATGCGCTTCCGCGATGCGCAGCGCCGGCAGCCACATGGCCTGATCGCTGGTGATCGCCGTCCACAAATGCGAGGGCGACACGTCGGGATAGACGCTGCGATAGCTGGCGAGCAACGCTTCGTGATTGGGATCGCTCGAGCACCGATGAAGCAACAAGTCGTCGTCCATGGTCTTGAGCTGCGGATCGAGCGACCGGAACAAACCCATCTCGTCGTGTGTGGTGCCGATGATGAGGCTGACGTCGGAATGCATGCCGGCGACGCGGGCGTCCAACCACGAATGGGTCATCACCGTGCCGTCGATGACCGGATGGAACGGCATCATGCCGATCGACCTGCTCAACTCGTCGGCGGCCTCGGCTTGCGCCTTCAACAACGCGTCGGTGGGCAACGCCTGGAACGCCAGCAGATTGCGGGGATCGATACCCGCGGCCGCGGCGACGGCTTCGGTGATGGTGAGCGCGGTTTCGCGCGTCGGTGCCAGTGCGGTCGCGCCACTCTGCACGATGGCACGGTGGAACAATCCTTCGGTCTGCGGCATCGACATCAACGACAGCGCGCTGCCGCCACCGGCCGACACGCCGAACAGCGTGACCCGCGACGGATCGCCGCCGAACGCGGCGATGTTGTCGCGCACCCACTCGAGCGCCGCCACCTGATCGAGCAAACCGCAGTTGGCGGTGGCATCGGGATGATCGATGACCATGAAGCCCAACGCGCCCAATCGGTAGTTGATCGTGACCACGACGACATCACCGCGACGCGCCAACTTTTCGCCGTTGTACGCGCCGAGTGACGACGCGCCGAGTTGGAATGCACCGCCGTGGATCCACACCATCACGGGGCGTTGTCCATCGGTCGACGGCGTCCACACATTGAGGTTGAGGCAGTCGCTGCCCATGTTGGTCACGCGATTGCCCGGGACGATGCCATCGAGCGGACCGGTCTGCGATTGCCATGGCGCGTGGCCGAAGCGAGTGCATTGGCGCGCGTTCGTCCACGGCTCGGGCGGCTGCGGTGGCTGCCACCGCAACGCCCCCGACGGAGGGGCCGCGTAAGGGATGCCCAAAAACGAAAGAACCCGGTCACCGGAGGTTCCGATGACCGGGCCAAAGGCTGTTTCGACAAGCTTGTCCATGTACGAGGTTTACCACTTCGTCATCGGTTTGTCATCCATCTCAGGGAAGTTCGAGCGCGGGTGAGAACCCACGAGGCGAGGGCCCGCTACCGGTTCACGAGCACGTCTTTGAACGGCACACCCCGGTCGGCTTCGAGGTCCTTCGGCAGCCCGAGCACACGTTCGCCGATGATATTTCGTTGCACTTCGGTCGTGCCGCCGGCGATCGAAAACGAGGGCGCGTGGATGAAGGTGCGAACCGCCTTGCGCGCGTCCTCGTCACCCTCGCGCCACGCGATGCCGCGCATCTGGAGCAACTGGATGTGCACGCTCGCCGCCCGGCGTACGAGTTCGGATCCGGCGAGCTTGGCAATCGAGCCTTCGGCACCCGGCGCACGACCCGACTCGACCGCGGCGCGAACGCGCATCGCGACGTAACGCAGCACTTGTTCGCGGATGTATACGTCGATCAATGCCTGACGCAGCACCGGATCGGTCGTGGCGCCGAGCGCCTTGGCCGCTTCGATCAACACGTCGGCGCGTCCCGACACGAGCGAGTTGCCCGACGCGCCGAGTGCGACGCGTTCGTTCATGAGCATCGACAGCGCGACGCGCCAACCGGTGTTGATCTCGCCGACGATGTTGGCGAGCGGTACGCGCACATCGTCGCAGAAGACTTCGTTGAATCCGTGATCGCCGGTCGCTTGGATGAGCGGGCGCACGACGACACCTGGCGCGTCCATCGGCACGATGATCATCGTGAGGCCTTGATGCTTGGGAACGTTCACGTCGGTGCGCGTCACGCACATGCCGTACGACGCGTAGTGAGCCGATGACGTCCACACCTTTTGACCGTTGATGATCCATTCGTCACCGTCGCGCTCGGCCCGCATCTGCAGCGACGCGACGTCACTACCCGCGTTGGGCTCGGAGAACATCTGACACCAGATCTCGTGGCCGGCCAACATGTTGGGGATGTGCCGGCGCCGTTGTTCGTCGGTGCCGTGTTCGAGCAGCACGGGCACGCACATGCCGATCGTGATCGTGTAGAGGCCGATCGGCAGGTAGAAGTCGACGGCTTCCTCGTTGAAGATCTCGAGGTGGCGGCGGGTCAGGCCCTGCCCGCCGTAGTCGCGGGGGACGGTGATGCCGGCCAGTCCGGAGTCGTACAGGTGGCGCTGGAACGTCATTGCCGCGCTGCGGTCGTCGAGCATCGGCGTATCGCGGCTCTCGACGCGGCGCACGCAATGCTGCGCGAGGAACGACCGCACGTGCTCGCGGAACTCGTGCTCGGCTGCGCTCTCCAGCTCGGCGTCATCCACGGCGCTGCGTCCCTACGAGCAGATCCTTGAACGCCACGCCCTTGTCCGCCGACGGCTCTTTGGGCAGGCCGAGCACTCGCTCGCCGATGATGTTGCGCTGGACCTCGTTCGTGCCGCCGGCGATGCCGATCGCCGGAGCGCCGAGTACGCCGCGCGCGATCTGATCGCCTCCGACGGCGTCGGCGGGCCAGGCAATGGCGGAGGCGCCGGCCATGCGGGCGGCCACATCTGCGCCGAGCACGGCCAATTGCGCACTCGCCAACTTGGCAATCGAGCCTTCGGGACCGGGCGCGCGCCCGGCCCGTAGCGCGTCGCGCATGCGCAGGCCGACGTAGCGCAAGATGGTCTCGCGGATGTAGAAGTCGGCGAGCGCTTGGCGCGTCGGCGCATCGTGCGTGAGCGAGTGGTTCCGGGCGATCTCGACGAGGCGATCGAAGCGCCGCGACGCCATCGGTCCGGAACCTCCCGCGCCGAGCGCAACTCGTTCGTACATCAACATTGCGACGGCGACGTTCCAGCCGCGGTTGAGTTCGCCGACGAGTGAACTCTTCGGGATGCGTGCGTCGGTGAAGAAGATCTCGTTGAAATCGGCGTCGCCGGTGATCTGGCGCAACGGGCGGATGTCGACGTCCGCTCCGCGCATGTCGATGATGAACATCGAGATGCCTTCATGCTTCGGCACGTCGACCGACGTGCGGGCGAGGCATAGGCCGTAGTCGCAGAACTGCGCGCCCGACGTCCACACCTTTTGCCCGTTGATGATCCACTCGTCGCCGTCGAGTTCGGCGCGCGTCTGCAGCGACGCGACGTCGCTGCCGGCACCCGGCTCGGAGAACATCTGACACCAGATCTCCTCCGCGCTGATGATT
>JBDSMH010000179.1:0-4081 GCA_039915945.1 Acidimicrobiales bacterium
CCGTTGGGGTTGACCCGCGCGGGGTCGGCGCCGAGTTCGCGTTGCCACGCGAGCACGACCGACGCGAACGCTTCGTTGATCTCGAAGACGTCGATGTCGTCGATGGTCAAGCCATTGCGGGCGAGCAGGCGTTGCGTCGCAGGGATCGGGCCGGTGAGCATCAACTCGGGATCGCTGCCGACGAGGCAGGTATCGACGACGCGGGCGCGCGCGGTGAGGCCGAGACGGTTGGCGTTGGCCTCGGTCGCCAGCAGCACTGCGCCGGCGCCGTCGCTGATCTGCGACGCCGTCCCCGCCGTGTGAAATGCCGGCGTGCGATTGAGGACCGGCTTGAGCGTGGCCAGTTTTTCGAGCGTCGTCTCGCGTAGGCCTTCGTCACGGCGGATCGATTGCGTACCCGTGACTGTGCCGTTCTCGTCGACAACGCGCGCATCGATCGCCACGATCTGTGTGTCGAAGCGGCCTTCGGCCCATGCCGCGATGGCGCGATCTTGCGACTGCTTGCCGAACGCGTCGATCTCGTCTCGGGTCAGTCCCCATTTTTCGGCGATGCGCTCGGCGCCTTCGAACTGCGTGGTGTTCTCGAAGTGAGCCCAGTACTTCTTGGTGATCGGTTTGCCGGTGCTGCCATCCTTGGCCACCGACGATCCCATCGGCACCTGGCTCATGCTCTCGACACCGCAGCCGACCGCCATGTCGACAACCCCTGCCGCGACAATGGCCACCGCGAGGTTGGTCGCCTGCTGCGATGATCCGCACTGCGCATTGACGGTCGACGCAGCGGCCTCGAGGGGCAAACCGGCGGCAAGCCACGCGTTGCGCGTGATGTTGGCGGACTGCATGCCGACTTGACTGACGCACCCGCCGACCACCTGGCCGACTTCGAGCGGGTCGATGCCCGCCCGCTCGATCAACGCGCTCTGAACCGCACCCAAGAGATCGGTCGAATGCACACCCGAGAGGCCCCCGTTGCGCCGCCCCACCGGGGCCCGAACGGCCTCCACGATCACTACGTCATTGGCCATCGTCGCCGCCCCTCTCGATCTGCGGGTGCACGGTCAGCCCGCAAGGGTCTTTACTGTACGGCGATGGACCTGACCTATCCCCCTGAGGCCGAGGCTTTCCGCGGCACGGTCCGATCTTGGCTCGAGGACAACCTGCCGCCGGGTTGGTTCGAGCCGGGCTTCGCGCAAAGCCCCGACGACCGCGCTGCGTGGCTGCGCCCGTGGAATCGCAAACTCGTCGACGGCGGCTGGTTGTGCGCGACCTGGCCCCAGGAGTACGGCGGGCGCGGGCTCACCACGATGGAAGCCGTCGTGCTCGCAGAGGAGTTCAACCGTGCCGGCGCGCCGATGCGGGGCGACTTCTTCGGTGACACCTTGGTCGGGCCCACCATCCTGCAATGGGGGTCCGAAGCGCTGAAGACCGAGTTCATCCCGAAGATCATGCGCGGTGAAGTCGCATGGTGCCAAGGGTTCAGTGAGCCCGACTCGGGCAGCGATCTCGCGTCCTTGCGCTGCACCGCCATCCTCGACGGCGACGAGTGGGTCATCAACGGCCAGAAGATCTGGACGACGCAGGGCTTCCAGGCCGACTACGCGTTCTTGTTGTGTCGCACCGACCCCGATGCGCCGCGCCACAAGGCGATCTCGTATCTGTTGTGCCCCATGCACCAGCCCGGCGTCGAAGTGCGGCGCATCAAACAGATCGACGGTGGCGCGGAGTTCTGCGAAGTGTTCTTCACCAATGCCCGCTGCCCCCGCGACAACGTCGTCGGCGCGGTCAACGAAGGGTGGAAAGTCGCGATGACCACGCTCGGCTTCGAGCGCGGCACCTCCGCCACGACCGGCTATCGCCGGTTCGCGAAAGAGCTCGACGAGATCATCGCGGCCGCAACGGCCAACGGCCGGGCGCGCGATCCGCTGACGCGGCAACGCATCGCCGACGCGTGGTCCAAGGTGCAGATCATGCGCATCAACGGATTGCGTTCACTCACCGGCGTTTTGAAAGGCAAGTCGCTGTCCGAAGAGCAACGCCGTGGACTCTCGGCGCTCAGCGCGCTGAACAAGATGTTCTGGTCGGAATATCACCAAGAGGTGATGGAGTTGGCGGTCGACGTGATGGGTCCGGCAGGGCAGATCCTCACCGGCTCCGAGCAAGAAGAGATGGTGCCCGGCTACGGGCGGCGCGTCGCCGCCGCCGACTATCCGGCATCGACACTGCAATCGTCGTTCTTCTTCTCCCGCAGCGAAACGGTCTGGGGCGGTACCGCTCAGATCCAACGCAACATCGTTGGCGAGCGCGTATTAGGGCTGCCCCGCGACGCTCAGTAGTTGCGCAGCTCGTTCTTTGAGCGCGCGATAGTCGAGCTTGCCGTTTGGACCACGAGTGACCGACTCGACCGGTAGCACGTGCTTGGGTGCCTTGTAGCCGGCGAGGCTGGCCTTGACGTGCGCGACGATCGTCGACTCGTCGATGCTGGCACCGGGCCGGGCCTCGACGAGCGCGCACACCATCTCGCCGTATTTCGGGTCGGCAACGCCCACGACGGCAACATCGTTGACCGACGGATGCGTGCGGATCACGTCTTCGACTTCTTCGGGGAACACTTTTTCGCCGGCCGTGTTTATGCAGGCGGACCCGCGTCCGAGCAGCGTGACAGTGCCGTCGGCTTCGACGGTCGCGAAGTCGCCGAGGATCGTGGCGCGCTTGCCGTCGATGAGCGGGAACGTGCGCTCCGACTTCTCGGGATCTTTGTAGTAACCGATGGGCCCGCGCCCGATGTTCGCGACGAGACCGATCTCGCCCGATCCCGCTACTACGTCACGCCCGTCGTCGTTTATGACGCGAGTGCGAGGGCCGAGCGAGAAGCGGCCGCTTTGCCCGTCTCCGCCACTCTTCTTGACCGAGCGACCGACGGACAGCGCTTCGGATGAACCGAGCGTATCGACGAGCATGACCTTGGGATGGTGACGCAACAACGTGTCCTTGACTGCGTCGCTCCATCGAACACCTGACGACATGATGAACACGAGACTCGAGATGTCCCAACGCGTGGGATTCGCGTCGAGCGCATCGGCGATCGGTCGCCCGAACGCGTCGCCGACGATCGCCATCGACTGCGCGCGCTCACGATCGACGACGTCGAGCAACTCTTCGGCGTGGAACGTGCGACTCGGCAGCGTGACGACCGCGCCTCCTTGGTTCAACGCACTGATCGACGACACCACACCGGTGCCGTGCATCAGGGGACACGCACACAGATGGACGAATCCCGGCGAATCGAGCGCGGCCCGGACATCGTCGAGGTCGCCATCCTCGCGATAGCGGCGGGTGGCGCTGCGATTCAGGATCGAGAACAGATCGTCCTGGCGCCACATGACGCCTTTGGGCATGCCGGTGGTGCCGCCCGTGTAGAGGAAGAAGAGATGGTCCGCGCTGCGGCCCCAAGGGGCGACGACACGGTCGGCGCTGGCCGTGATCGCGTCGCTATACGGCAGCGCCCAGTCGGGGCAAGGGCCTGACCCGTCGTCGACCCACAGCCAGCACCGCACCTTGGGCAACCGGGCTCGAATCGCGTCGATGCGGTCGACGAACGTGCTGTGAAATACGACCGCTGCCGAATCGGAGTTGTCGAACAGGTAGAGCAGCTCATCCTCGCCGTAGCGATAGTTGGTGTTGACGGGCACCAACCCGGCCTTGAAGGCGGCGAACATCGATTCGAGGTACTCGACCCCGTTGTAGAGGTATTGCGCGACCTTGTCCTGCTCACGAAGGCCGTGGTCGAGCAACGTGCGGGCGATACCGTCCGCGTTGCGGTCGAACTCCCGCCAACGGCGGCGCTGGGCGCTGTGCACGAGCGCCGGCGCATCGGGGAGGCGGTCGGCCACCGTCTCCCAGAGCCCCGCCAAGTTCCAGTCCGACACGCTCACCGCCCCATTTTCATCGAGCCTCCATGGTCTGGTGTTGAGCCGACCCGGGCGCGATGACGTACATTCTGCCCCCGCATGCCTGAACACCCTAAGCGGGGCGACCCCCAGCCGGACGCAGCGAGCGGGCCCCACGGTCACGCCAAGTCGGC
>JBDSMH010000186.1:0-3200 GCA_039915945.1 Acidimicrobiales bacterium
CGTTTCGAGTGCGACGGCGAGGTCGCGTACGGCATTGTCGAGCCGGTCACGCCGGTGTGCTACGAGTTCGCCAAGGCGGGCCTGATGGGTTTCTCAATCATCGAGTAGCGGCTTGCGGGCAATCACAATCGCGCAGATCAGCGCGGCCCATCCGCCAAAGCTCACCAGCAGTACCCGCGTGTCCGCGACGCTGAGGATGATCGCGGCAAACAAAGGCGCAGTGAGTTGTCCGAGCCGCACCGACGTCGCCCACGCGGCAACCATCGCGCCACGTTGATCGGGCGGTGAGATGGCAGCGGTGTGGCTCTGCAGCGGCACGGTGATGAGTACCTCGCCGAAGCCGATGAAGAACACCGGGAGAGCTGCCAGCAACAGTGTCGGTGCCAGTCCGCAGGCCACGATCAAACCGGCGTAGATCGCAAACCCGCACGCGGTGAGAAAGCCGGTCGTCAACCGGCTCGCAATGCGGCCGAGCAGCAGTGCCATGCACACCGATCCGGCGGCCGGCGATGCGAGGATCAGCCCGCGAATCGACGGACCGGCGTCGTAACGCTTCTCGAGGTGCAGCGGCAGCGCCGTGACCGACGCGCCGAAGAACATGACGTAGCCCATGAACGCGATCAGCAGAAGAAACTTGACCTCAGGACGGCGAACTTGTCCGCGGGCGGCGCTCATCTGCTTGCGAAACGACGACGTGATCGTTGGTCGGTCGTTGCGCAACACCTTGGCTGCGGCGACGGCGACGAACAGGGGGAGGGCAGTGAGCACGAAGGGACCGCGCCACCCGAATGCCTCGTCGAGAAATCCGCCGACTGCGGGGATGATCGCAATGCCGGCGGTGATGGCCATCGAGTTGCGACCGAGGACGCGCGTGCGCTCGACGCCGGTGTAGTTGTCGCCGATGATGACGACGGCGAGGTTGACGAACGCCGCCGAGCCGATGCCCTGTAGCAACCGCGCGGCGATCAACATCGTGAAGTTCACTGCGGCCATCGACAGCAGCCCGCCGATGCCGAAGATCACGAGGCACGGCACGATCACCGTTCGCCGGCCGTAGCGATCCGCGGCGACGCCGATGATCGACGCCATGAACAGGCCCGGCGCGTGAGCCGACATGAGGATGAACACGCTCGCCGAATCGGAGAGCCCGAAGTGGTCCCGGATGTCCGGTATAGCGGGCGCGATGGCGGCGTTGGACAGCAGCGCCGAGGCCGACATGGCGAACAGGACCGCTTGCTGACCGCGCGTCAGCCCAGTTGTCTCCACGATGTCGCGATCGAGTTAGAGCTCGTCGAGCCAGACGGGCGCGCGGTCGACGAGGTATTCGCTGACGGCGCGGCAGCGCTCCAACACGTCGCAGAGATGTTCTTGGCCGAGGTAGATCTTGCCGAGCGAGATCTCGACCCGAGCGACGATGTTGAGCGTGCGTTGCGTCGTGTCGGTGACGGCCGGCAGCGAGTCGACCGCGGACACTTCGAGCGGCAGGTCGAGCCCACCGATGCCGGCGAGCTCGGTGGCGAGCACCAAGAGATCGGGGCCTTTGAGCAGCGGGGGCATCGACCAGTTGAACACGAGCGGGATCTTGAGCGTGTCGGACGGTTCGCCCTCGTCAGGCAGTGCGAGCACCTCGTCTTCGAACGCCAGCAGGGTGCGGGGCTCGACTTCGATGGCGAGGTGCAGGTCGAGCGGGCCACCGCAGGCGTCCTCGGGATGCAGGTCGACCTCCCACGCCTGGCGCATGGAGTACGTCTCGACGAAATGACGCTCGTCGTGGACGTGGAAGCCGTGTTCGACGGCGTGGTCCTTGAGATCGGCGACGAATCCAGCGACATCGATGACGGCCACGGGCGAAAGCCTGCCACGTCCCCGGGCCAAACCCACCGCTGTGCGATGCTCTCGCAGTGGATGCCGAGGACATGTTGGAGTTGCTGCGCTCGACGGCCGACGCGGTGACCATGGCCATGCACCAGCATCGTGAGTGGGGTCTCGCCGGCACCCGCCGCGGGCAGTACCACCACGATCTGGCGGCGGATGCTGCCGCGCTCGAGGTGCTCGAGCCGTCCGGGGTGACCATCTTGTCCGAAGAATCCGGCGTGCAGGTTGGCTCGGTTGGCCTCACCGTGGTGATCGATCCGATCGACGGCTCGACCAACGCGTCGCGGGGGTTGCCGTGGTGGTCGACCAGTGTGTGTGCCGTCGACGACGACGGGCCGTGGGTGGCGTTGGTCGCGGATCAGGTGACGGGTGAGCGGTGGCACGCGGTGCGCGGGGGCGGCGCGTTTCACAACGACGAGCGCATCCTGCGTCCGGCGACGCCGCCGTTGCGCGATTCGATCATCGGCTTGGGTGGTTGGCCGCCGTTTCACTTCGGGTGGAGCCAGTTCCGCGCGTACGGCTCGATCGCTCTGGACTTGTGCGCGGTCGCCGACGGGCGCCTCGACGGCTATGTCCACTGCGTCACCGACGAAGTCGCCGAGTGGGACTACCTCGGCGGCACGCTCGTGTGCGTCGAGGCGGGTGCCGATGTGATCGACATGCACGAGCGCGCGTTGGCGCCGCTCGATCACGGGGTCAGGCGCACGCCGGTCGCCGCGGGCGATCGAGCCTTGCTCGACGAGTTGCTGCTGGCGCGACGGAAGTTCGCGTGAGCAACCGCAAGCGCCGATGGATCGGACGGATCCTGCGCGCCGTGCCGACGCCGATTCGCGATTTCGCAGTGCGGCGCACGACGCCGTCCTACGTGATGGGTGCGATGTGCCGCGTCGAGCGCGACGACGGGCGTGTCTTGCTCGTCAAGCCGAGCTATCGCACCGTGTGGACGCTGCCCGGCGGCGTGTCCGAGCGGGGCGAGAGCCCGATCGACTGCATGCGGCGCGAGTTGCTCGAGGAGACCGGTCTGCGCTGCGAGGTCATCGGCGAGCCCGTGGTGATGGTCAATCCCAAGCAGCGCATGTTCGATTTCGTCTACCAGGCGCGGCTCGCGCCCGATGTCAGCCCCGACGATGCGCGTGCCGTGTCGCTCGAGATCGCCGAGGTCGGTTGGTTCGAGCCAGGGGAGATCCCCGCGATCAGTGGCTCGTTCGCCCGCAAGGTGTTCTCGGCCGACCCCGCGGTCGACCGAACACGGGTGGTCGTGGTGGAACCCGACGAAACCCCCGACCGCGGGTGGTGGCACAGGCGATAGCGTGACGCAGCCTCCC
>JBDSMH010000196.1:0-68698 GCA_039915945.1 Acidimicrobiales bacterium
GCCGCGGGCGGTGGTGACACCGGCGGCCCACAGATAAAGCACAACACGATCCCGCGCGAGTGGTACCACACGGATTGGGTGGCTGATCGCACGATCGCATGGCTCGACTCACTCGCCGACGACGCGGACTGGTTCTGCTGGATGAGCTTTCCCGACCCGCATCACCCGTGGGATCCGCCCAGCTCCGAATTGCATCGCGTCGACTGGCGCGAACTCGATCTGCCCGACGGCTATCCGACCGATGCGGCGGATCGCGAACGCATTCTCGACGACAAACCGCGCCATTGGCGTCTCTGGTACGACGGCGCGCTCGTGTCCAACTACGAAGCGCCGCGCCAGTGGGTACCGGCGTCGCTCACGGCGGATCAAGTGCGCGAGATCAACGCGCTCAACCACATTGAAGTCGAGCTCATCGACGAAGCGCTCGGCCGCGTATTGCGTCGTGTCGACGAACGAGGTTGGACCAACGATTGCGACATCGTGTTCACGTCTGATCACGGCGAGCTCCAGGGCGACTTCGGTTTGATGTTCAAAGGGCCGTATCACGTCGACGCGTTGATGCGCGTGCCGCTCATTTGGGCGCAGGCCCCTGTCGTCGGCGCGCCCGCCGCGGCCGTGACGAAACCGGTCGGCCTGGTCGATCTTGCGCCCACCTTCTGTGCCATCGCCGATGTCGCCGCGCCGCATTGGATGCAGGGTCGGGCGCTCCCCGTCGATGATGGCGATGCGTCGGCCCGTGGCTTCGAACGCGTACTCACGTCGTGGGACAGCGAATTGTTCGGCGTCGACGTACACGTGCGCACGATCGTGCGCGACGGCTGGGTGTGCACCTCGTACGGGCCCGGCACGCTGCACGACGGCAGTGAGGGGGAGCTTTACTCGTTGGCCGACGACCCGCGCCAACAGACCAACCGGTGGAACGACCCGACATGCCGGGCGTCGCGGGATGACCTCTTGGCCGACCTTCGCGCCCACCAACCGCCGGCGCGATCCTCGAAACTGCAGCTCGAAGCGCCTGTCTGACACCAACGCCTTTGCAACACCGGTGTGATACTGACGCGAGCGAATGCGTGCAAAAGTGAGCACTCGTCGCTACGCTCGCGGCATGTCACAAATTTTCGAAGCCACGAAGACCAATGCCAAGGACGCCGCGCTCGTGGCCTTCGGCGTGCCGGTCGTCCTGTTCGATCGGGTGTCCGGTCGATTAAACGCCCGGTTGCACCTCGACTCCTACGTCGGGCTTGCCCGCGAGCACGCCGAGCGGGCGATCGACGGCTACGGCGTCAAGATGAAGCACCTCGTCGGTGGCGTGCTGCAGATCGTGCCGGCGCGGCACAAAGCGCCGGCGGTCGTCGTCGATGCGCCCGTAGCCAAGGCCGCGGCCGCGCCCGTGGCCAAAGCTGCGGCAACGAAGGCACCGGCGACTGCGGCAAAGAAGGCACCGGCGGCGAAGGCGGCGGCCAAGAAGGCGGTCAGGCCAGCGCCGGCAGCACGTCGATGAAGAAGCGGCCGCCGCCGCGGTGCAGCGAGCAGTGGCTGTCGTAGCGGCCGACCGTTTTGAAACGGAACGTGAACGTGTCGCCGGCAGGCACAGTCCACGGGCCGACTTCGTGATTCCGCGTGTCCTCGTTCAACACGACGATGCGGTCACCGACCCGCACTTCGAGATCACGCGGCAAGATCTCGACCGAGCCGCCGGCGTCGAGCGTCGAGCCTGTGCCCGCCGGCACGACGAACGCATGGTCGATGCCCGAGCGGGGTCCGGGGTCACGGGTCATGACCAGCGTGAGTGCCCCGGCAGCGAGGGCTACGAGAGCAAACAGCCCGAGCCATAGGAGACGACCGCGCATCGGTCGCAGTCTTGTCCATGGGCGCGGGTTTGTCCGAACAGGCTTCGCACGGCAAAGATGACGCCCCGTGAGCCTCCGAGGTGAAGACGCCGGTATCGAGATGCGTCTCCCCGCCACCAGTTGGAGCCCCCGCATCGCGCGCCGCTTCGTCGCCGCCCGGCTCAACGAAAGCCTCTCGGGGCAAGACATCGTCGGAGCCGCGGCACTCGTGACGAGCGAGCTCGTCAACAATGCGGTGCAACACACGAATACGACCGTGCGAGTGCGGGTCGAGACGTTGGCCGATCACGTGCGGGTCGAAGTCAGCGACCGCTCGGCGCCCCGCGCCGGCGGCAACGATCAGTTGGCGCCCAGCAACGGTGGCCCACCGCTCGTGGGCCGGCTCTGCGATCGCTGGGGTGTCGCCGAGAGCAACGGCGAACGCTCCGTGTGGTGCACCTTCCGCCTCGCCTGACGGGCTGCGCATGACATCGCAGCAAGTGGCCATCGAGATGATCGGCGTGACGCGGATCGAAGACGGCCGAGCGATCCTGGCCGATCTCGATTGGACGGTCGCGCCCGACGAACGTTGGATCGTGCTCGGACGCAACGGCAGCGGCAAGTCGACTCTGCTGCGTATCGCGTCGCTGTATCTGCACCCGTCGAGCGGCACGGTGCGCGTGTTGGGCGAGGAACTGGGGCGTACCGACGTGCGCCAGTTGCGCCGGCGCATCGGCTATTCGGCGGCGGCGTTCGCCGACCTTCTGCGTCCCGCGCTCAGCGTGCGCGATGTGGTGATGACCGCGAAGTTCGCGGCTCTCGAGCCGTGGTGGCATGTCTACGAGGACGCCGATCGCGAGCGCGCCGTCGAGATGCTCGGTCGTGTCGGATGTGAATCACTCGCCGAGCACGTGTTCGCCACGCTGTCGTCCGGCGAACGCCAACGCGTGCTGCTCGCGCGCACCCTGTTCACCGAGCCGGGGGTGATCCTGCTCGACGAGCCGACAGCCGCGCTCGACCTTGCCGGCCGCGAGCAACTCGTCGCGAACCTCGACGCGCTGGCTGCCGATTCGACCACCCCTCCCATCGTGCTCGTGACGCATCACGTCGAAGAGATCCCTCCGTCGTTCACGCACGCGCTGCTGCTGAGCCATGGGCAGACGTTGGCCAAGGGGCCCATCGAGGAGTGCATGAACGTCGAGACGCTGTCGGCCTGCTTCGAGTTGTCGCTCGAACTCGAGCGGCGCGACGGCCGCTGGCTCGCCTGGGCAAGGCCCGAGCCAGAATGACTCCGTGATCGATCCCGGGAGGCACGGGTGTCTATGCGGCGGCGCGGTGCGAGCGTGGCTACAGCGTGCAAGTGGTTGATCCCGTCGAGCACCACGTCGATCGCGCTACGCATATCGCACGCGAGCGAAACCTCGCCCAGATGACGGCGCGGATGGGAGACGCCAGAGACCTCGCCTCGTGTGGCACCGGATACGACGCCGTATTGCTCCTCGGACCGCTCTACCACCTGACCGAACGCGGCGACCGATTGCAGGCCTTCGCCGAAGCGATCAGGGTTGCGAAACCCGGCGGCGTTGTTGTCGCGGTCGGAATTTCTCGATTTGCGTCGCTCATCGACGGTCTGAAACACGGTGTACTCTGCGAGCCCGCGCTGATGGCGGCGACGGCCCACATGATGGTCGTCGGCTCCACGAGTAGTCTGCCTATGTGCTGATCGCCCAGATCTCGGATCTTCACGTAGCCGAGGCCGACAACTACATGCGCCAGTTCGTCGACGCGAACGCCAAGTTGGCGGCGGCGGTCGACTATCTCAACGCCATGCAGATGCGACCCGACGTCGTGCTCGCGACGGGCGATCTCACGGACCACGGACGACCCGTGCAGTACGAACTGCTCGCCGCGATCCTCGCCGAGCTCGACATTCCGTTGTTGCTGATACCGGGCAACCACGACGAGCTCGAGCCATTCCGCGCGGCGTTCGCGGCGACGCATCCGTATCTCCCGGCGCAGGGCCCGATTCAGTACGTGATCGACGACTACGACGTGCGACTGATCGCACTCGACTCGACGCGCGTTGATCACCACGACGGTGAGCTCGACGACGAGCGGCTGCAATGGCTCGATCGCACCCTCGCGCAACGCCCTGACGAACCGACCGTCGTGTTCTTGCACCACCCGCCGTTCACCACCGGCATCTGGTGGATGGACTGCATCGGCCTCGGCGGCGCCCGCAAGCTCGAGTCGATCGTGCTGCGCCATCCCAACGTGCGCCTCGTGTTGGCCGGGCACCTGCATCGGCCCATCACGACGAACTGGGGCAGCACCGTCGTGTCGACGGCGCCCAGCACCACGCACCAGACGGTCTGCAACCTGCATCCCGATCACGAGCCGGTGATGGCGACCGAGCCGCCGATGCTGCAGCTGCATTGGTGGACCGGTGACGCCTTCGTCACGCACACGACGGTCTTCGAGCCGCCCGCGGGCCGCATGGAGATCGCGCGGATGGTGTCCGACTGGGAGACCACGAAGGTGCGGATCAAGCAGGGTCCGCCGTTCGCCAAGGGCGGGCCCCTCGGCTGAGCGCCGATGATTGGCACGACCACCCCGGGCATGCGACCCTACGAACCATGACCGAACCTATCTACGACGTGCGCTCGTTCTGGGAGTTGCTCGAAAAGCGTGTCGCCGCGACCCCCGACCGACCGATGTTGATCGATGCCGCCGATCGTCGGGTCACTTTTGCGGAGTTCAAAGCGTGGGCCGAGCGCGCGGCCGCGGGCTTCCAGGCCATGGGCATCGGCGAGAACTCGGTGGTCACGTGGCAGCTGCCGACGCGCATCGAGACGCTCGTCGCGTCGTTCGCGTTGTCCCGCCTCGGCGCGATCCAGAACCCGATCATCCAGATCTACCGTGATCGTGAAGTCGGTTTCGCTCTCGCGCAGATGCGCAGTGAATTCGTGCTCGTTCCCGGCATGTGGCGCAATTTCGACTATGTGGCCATGGTCGAACGGCTCTCGGCCGATCTGGCGTCGCCGCCGAAGATCATCGTGGCGTACGACTCGTTGCCCGAGGGCGACCCCTCGACCTTGCCACCGCCTCCGGCGGTGCCAGAAATATGGCCACCGCCTCCGGCGGTGCCGCCCAGTAGTGCGGCCGATGCACCGATCAAGTGGGTGTACTACACGTCGGGTACCACGTCTGATCCGAAAGGTGCGCAACACACCGACGGCACGCTGCTCGCGGGCGGCATCGGCTTGGCGTTGAAGCTCGACATGCAGCCGAGCGATGTCGGTTCGATCGCGTTCCCGTACTCACACATCGGCGGCCCGAACTACGTGGTGATGATGTTGACCCACGGCATGCCCGCCGTATTGCTCGAAGCGTTCGTGCCGGCCGAAGCAGTCGAGATCTACAAACGCCACGACGTGACCATGGCCGGTGGGTCGACGGCGTTCTACATCTCGTTCATCAACGAGCAGCGCAAGCAACCCGGCGACAAGATCATTCCCACGTTGCGCATCCTGTCGGGCGGCGGCGCGCCCAAACCACCCGAGCTGTTCCTCGAGGTCGAAACCGAGATCGGGGCCAAGCTGTGCCACGGCTACGGAATGACCGAGTGCCCGATGATCGCGCAGGGGGGCCCACGCGACACCGATGACCAATTGATGTACAGCGAGGGCGGACCCGTCGAAGGATGCGTCATCTCCATCGTCCGCGAAGACGGCTCCTCGGCGGCGCCGAACGAGCTCGGTGAGGTCCGCCTCGCAGGGCCGATGTTGTTGAGGGGCTACCGCGACAGCGCGCTCGATGCCGATGCGTTCGACGCCGACGGACGCTTCCGTACGGGCGACATCGGCTTCTTGCGGCCCGACGGCTACATCACGCTCACCGGGCGCCTGAAAGACGTCATCATCCGCAAGGGCGAGAACATCAGCGCGAAAGAAGTCGAGGACATCCTCTACACGCACCCCAAGGTCGGTGACTGCGCGGTGATCGGCCTCGTCGATCGCGAACGCGGCGAACGCGTGTGTGCGGTCGTCGAGACCGCGCCGGGACAGTCGGCCCTCACGTTCGCGGAAATGGTCGCCTGGTGCAGGGACGCCGGTCTGATGACGCAGAAGATCCCCGAGCAACTCGAAGTCGTCGAACAGTTGCCGCGCAATCCCACGTTCAAGATCCTCAAGTTCAAGTTGCGCGACGAGTACAACCAACAGCAGTGGGCGCCGCAGTCATGACCGACCGGTTGCGGGGCAAGACGGCCATCGTCACTGGCGCCAGCCGCGGCATCGGCGAAGCGATCGCGCGAGGGCTCGCGGCCGACGGCGCACGCGTCGCGTGCGTGGCCCGCACGCGCAACGAAGGCGACAAACGCGTGGCCGGCTCGCTGCAGGCAACCGTCGCCGCCATCGAGGCGGCGGGGGGTGAGGCGGTGCCGCTCGTTGCCGATTTGCGCGATCTCGATGCCTGCGCGCAGGTTGTCGACGAAGCGCGCGCGGCGTTGGGCCCGATCGACATTCTCGTCAACAACGCGGCGTGGACATGGTTCGCTCCCGTCGCCGAGTTTCCCGTCGACCAGTGGCTGCGCTCGTTCGCCATCAATGTGCACGCGCCGATGGTGCTTTCGCGCGCCGTCCTCGCCGACATGATCCCGCGAGGGTCGGGGACGATCGTCAACATCTCGTCGGGTTCGGCGCGCGGCCCGGGCCGCGGGCCCTATCCGACACCGCCGATACTGCGCGACGGCGTGCTGTACGGCACCGAGAAGGCCGCGCTCGAACGATTCAGCCAAGGCCTTGCCGAAGAGCTCTACCCGCACGGCGTCACCGTCGCCGCGCTTTCACCGTCGCAGGTGGTCTTGACGGCCGGTGTCCTGTTCCACGAGGCGGTGTTCGATCGCGACGAAGCGCAGACCGAGGCGCCCGAGTTGATGGCCCAGGCCGTCGTGTTGCTGGCGAGCGAGCCGCTCGACCGTGTCACCGGGCGCGTCTGCTACAGCCAGCAGATCTTGCGTGAATTCGGGTGGCTCGACGGCGGCCGCGGGACGGGCATCGATTCGATCGGCTCGGGCTACTCGCAGATGTGAGCGGCGCGTAGCTGTTCGATCTCGTCATCGTCGAGACCGAGCATCTCGCGCAGCACCGCCTCGGTGTCGCTGCCGCGTCGTGCGGCCGTACCCCGCACACCGATCGTGGCGCCGTCACTGCGCCAAGGAGCGGTTGGTACGCGTACACCGGCCTCGACTTCGTGGAACGCGTCGCGTTCGGTGGCCCAGGCCGTCGTCGACAAGTCGCGGATCGATCGAAGCGGCGCGGTCATGATGCCGGCAGCCTCGAATCGCGCTTCGAGCGTCGCGTAGTCGGCCACTGTCGACGCCTGTTGCTGAAGGGCTTCGTCGACGAGCGCTCGATTCGTCTCGCGAGATTGGTAGTCCGCGAGGCGCTCGTCGTCGTGCGTCGCGGTTGCGTCACCACCCATTGCGTCGATGAACCGTTCGAACATGCGCGATCGGTTGCCGACGAGTGTCGCGTAGCTGCCGTCGGCCAACTGCACCACCGGGTGGTTCCAGATGTCGAAGAGGCGATCGTCGTCGCTGCCGACGCTGTCGACGGCGGCCCAATCGTCGGTGTAGGCAGACACCTCGGCCATCGCGACATCGAGGTGTTGACCATGACCACTGACGCTGCGTTGGTAGAGCGCGGCGAGAATGGCCGACAACGCGAAGAACCCGGTGTTGAGATCGGCGTGCACGTGCACTTCTTGTTCGGGGGCGCGTCGGCGCAGCCGTGCCGACAGTTCGAGCAGTCCGGTTTCGGCGTGGATCAATGGCGCGTATGCCCGCCGATGTGCCCACGGACCACTTTGTCCCCATCCGCTGATCGAGCAGTAGATCAATCGATTGTTGCGCTCGCGTAGCTCGCGAGCGCCCAAACCACGCTTGTCGAGCACGCCGGGACGAAAATTCTCGATGAGCACGTCGACGCGCTCGGCCAGCCGGGCCACCAGCGCCGCGGCAGTGGGATCGCGGAGGTCGAGGCAGACGTTGCGCTTGCCCGCGTTCAACTGCGTGAAATACACGGATTGACCGCCGACTTCGGGGGTGACGATGCGGGTCGTATCGCCCGAGGGTCGTTCGACCTTGACGACATCGGCACCCAGATCGGCCAGCATGCGCCCGACGATGGGCCCGGCCACGACCTCGGACAGATCGAGCACTCGGATGCCGGCTAGCGGCCGGGGCTCAGCCATCGGCGGATTTTAGGCTGGCGATTAAACCTTGGCCTAATAGTTGCGTCTTTGTGAATAGCGGGGCGATTCACGAAATGAGGCGCTAGAAAGCGTGTCATGCGCTCCGCCCCTCTCTCCGCCATCGTGCTCGCTGCCGGTGACGGCAGACGCATGCGCTCCACGCGTCCAAAGCCGCTGCATGTGTTGTGCGGCAAGACCATGTTGCACTACGTCCTCGACTCGTTGTCCGAGTGCAAGCTCGAGCGCGTCGTGGTCGTCGTCGGCAGCACGGGTGATCAAGTCGAAAAGAAACTGCGCGAACAAAACTCGGTTCACTACATCGAGTACGTCGAACAGGCTCGTGCCCTCGGCACCGGCGACGCAGCGGCCACTGCATTGTCGGCCTTTGCCGGTGACGACGACCTCGACGATCCCGATGTACTCGTCCTGCCCGGCGACACACCGTTGTTGCAGGCATCCACGGTGGCAGCACTTGCCGAAGAACACGATCGGCTCGGCGCGGCGGTAACCATCCTCACTGCCCGTCCTGCGCTACCCGACGGGTTCGCGCGGGTGCGCCGGGTCAAAGATCGCGTCGCGTCACTCGTCGATCACGACGAAGCCACCGATGACGAGCGTGCGATCACCGAAGTCTCCACCGGTGTGTATTGCTTTCGCCGCAGCCTGCTCGCCCCGGCGCTGCGTCGCGTCGCGGCGCGTAGTCGCACCGGCGAGCGCTACCTCTCCGACGTGGTCGCGGTGTTGGCCGAGACCGGCCACTTGGTGGCGACCCTCGAGGCCGATGACCCGACCGAGGTCATGGGCGTCAACGACAGGGTGCAACTCGCGCAGGCCGAGGCCGAGCTGCGCCGCCGCACCAACCTGCGCTGGTTGCGCCGCGGTGTGACGATGATCGATCCTGATCGCACCTACATCGACACCACTGTCCACATCGGCGCGGATGTCACCCTGTTCCCCGGCACCTTGCTGCAGGGCCGCACCGTCATCGGTGAGGGCAGCGAGATCGGCCCCGACGCCCGGCTCGTCGACTGCGTGGTCGGCCGCCGTTGCCGTATCGAGAACGCTGTGGGCCGCCTGGCCGAGGTGGGCGACGACGCCCAAGTCGGGCCCTACGCGTCCTTGGCGCCGGGTGCTCACCTGATCGCGGGACAAGTAACCGGACCGTTCTACACTGCATGACGCCCAGGTAGGGGCGCGAGAGCGAGGGCACGCATGGAAATAGTGACGCGCAAGCACCTGTACCTGGTATCCGGTCGCGTGTCGCGCCCGCTCGCCGAGGAGATCGCGTACGAGCTCGATGTCACGCTCGGCGAACCCAACCTCGGCGAGTTCGCCAACGGCGAGATCAATTGTCGCTTCAACGAATCGATACGCGGCACCGACGTGTTCATCGTGCAGACCCACGCTGCGGCCGAGGGACGATCGATCAACGACGCGATCTGGGAACAACTGATCATGGTCGACGCCGCGAAGCGCGCCTCGGCCAAGCGCATCACGGTGATCTGTCCCTTCTACGGCTACGCCCGCCAAGACCGCAAGGCTTCGGGCCGTGAGCCGATCACCGCGCGGCTGCTCGCCGACATGTTCGAAGCTGCTGGCGCCAAGCGGATGGTCAGCGTCGACCTGCACTCGGGCCAGATCCAGGGCTTCTTCAACGGGCCCGTCGATCACCTCACCGCAATGCCCGTCATCCTCGACACGCTCGCCGAATACGGCGAGGACATCGTGATGGTCTCGCCCGACACCGGTCGAGTGAAGGTCGCCGAGAAGTACGCACAAGCGCTGCACTGCGACCTCGCGTTCGTCTACAAGGCTCGTCGCAAAGATCAAAAGAACGTCGTCGAGGCCAAAGAGGTCATCGGTGACGTCAAAGGCCGCACCTGCGTGCTGATCGACGACATGATCGACACCGGCGGCACCATCGTCGCCGCCGCCGAACTGCTCGCGGAGCGCGGTGCCGAGCGGGTCATCGCCGCCTGCACGCATGGTGTCTTCTCCGGTCCGGCTATCGATCGCATCAAGAACTCGGTGATCGAGCGGGTCGTGTGCACGAACACGCTTCCGCTCGAGCCCGAAAAGCAGATCGACAAGATCGAGCAACTCTCCGTGGCGCCGATCATCGGACGGGCCATCGACGCCGTCTTCCGCGACGAGAGCGTGAGCGAGATCTTCGATGGCAACAACCTGAGCTGATGGCCGTCGTCGGCGTTCCCACCGAGATCAAGACCGACGAGAACCGTATTGCCATCACGCCGGCAGGCGTACACGAACTCACCCTCAGCGGGCACACGGTGCTCGTCGAGGCCGGCGCCGGCCTCGGCTCGGCGTTCACCGACGACGACTACCGCGCCGCCGGCGCCACCATCGTGCCCACGGCGGCCGACGCGTGGGGCGCACACATCGTCTGCAAGGTGAAAGAGCCACAAGAGAGCGAGCTCGGCTTCCTGCGCCCCGATCTCGTGTTGTTCACCTACCTCCATCTCGCCGCGTACCCGGCGGTCGCCACCGCGCTCGAGCGGTCGGGCTGCACCGCCATCGCGTACGAGACGGTGCAAGACGACCAGGGCCGGCTGCCATTGCTCGCCCCGATGAGTGAGATTGCCGGGCGTGTCGCGCCGCAAGTGGGCGCGTACTTCCTCGAGCGCAGCAACGGCGGTAGAGGGTTGCTGCTCGGCGGTGCCCCCGGTGTCGAGCGGGGCAAAGTCGTGGTCATCGGCGCCGGCATGGCCGGACAAAACGCCGCGCTCATCGCCCGGGGCCTCGAGGCCGACGTCACGATCTTCGACACCAACCTCGACAAGTTGCGCTTCATCGATTCGATCCACCGCGGCGCGATCAAGACGCGTATGAGCAACCTGCTCGACGTCGCGACCGAGGTGGTCAACGCCGATCTCGTGATCGGCGCGGTGCTGGTGCCGGGCGGTCTCGCGCCGAAGGTCGTCACGCGCGAGTTGGTCGGGCGCATGAAGCAAGGCGCGGTGATGGTCGACATCTCTATCGATCAGGGTGGCTGCTTCGAGACCTCGCACGAAACCAAGCACAGCGATCCCGTGTACACCGTCGATGGCGTCTTGCACTACGCCGTCGGCAACATCCCCGGCGCGGTACCGCGCACGTCGACCATAGCGCTCACCAACGTGACGCTTCCGTTCGTACATGTGCTCGCCGACCGCGGAGTCGACGGTGCCATCGAGCGCCGACCCGAGTTGGCCTCCGGCATCAACGTGCGCGGCGGGATCATCGTGCACCCCGCGGTCAAAGCCGCATTGTCTGGTGCGGCTGCGCCGCAACACTAGGCGTCTACCTGGTGCGGCTGCGCCGCAACGCTCGGCGGCTGCGCCGCGGAGGGATATCGTGGGTCTCGTTCCAAATCCCGTGTGGCGAAGCCGCACCAGTCCGTTGCGGCGGAGCCGCACAAGAAGGTACCGATGAAGTTCTGGGCGTCGACGGCGTTCATGCACAGCGACGAGTTGATCGATCTGTCTCGTCTACTCGACGAAGCCGGCTACCACGGCGTCACCGTGAGCGATCACGTGTGTTACCCGCGTGAGCTCAAGTCGCCGTACCCGTACTCACCGCACGAGGACGGCCGACCGATCTGGGAGCCCGAGGTGTCGTGGCCGGATACGTGGGTGATGATCGGCGCGATGATCGGTGCGACGAAGAACCTGCACTTCTCGAACAGCGTGTACATCGCCGGCAATCGTCCGCTGTTGGTGGTGGCGAAACAGGTCGGCACCGCCGCGGTGCTGTCGCGCAACCGCGTGGAGTTCGGGGTCGGTGCGGGCTGGATGCGCGAGGAGTTCGACCTCAACGGGCAGGACTGGGACAACCGCGGCAAGCGCCTCAACGAGATGATCAGGGCACTGCGCGAGCTGTTGAAGCCCGGTTGGGTCGAGTGGCACGGCGACTACTACGACATCCCGTCGATGATGCTCGGCCCCGCGCCCACCGCACCCGTACCGATCTACTGCGGGGGCCACAGCGACGCGGCCCTCAAGCGGGCGGCGCGCGATTGCGACGGCTGGATCGGCAACGCGTATCCGTGGGACCAGGCGGTGCACTACATCGGCAAGCTGAAGGGGTATCTGCGGGACTTCGGGCGGGAGAACGACCCGTTCGAGATCATCATCGGCTTCTATGCCCAGCCCAGCCTCGATCTGTATCGCCGGGCCGCCGACGAGTTGGGGGTCACCGGCACCTTGTGCAAGCCGTGGGCCGGCATCCAGAGCGCCCCCGGCCAATCCGCCGAGATCTACCGGGATTCGATCAACCGCTTCGCCGACGAGATCGTCTCCCCGCTCCGCTGATTGTCTCCCCGGCTCAGCCGGGTACACTGGCGGGCCGCCAATTGTTGGCGTGATCGATCGGCGGTGCCGCCGTGCCAGGGAGCAATTGCCATGAGTGAAGACCTCGTTCTCGTCGCGGAGACCGGGCGTGAGACCGGCACTCGACCGAGCCGCCGCATTCGCCGCGAGGGCAATGTGCCCGCCACTCTCTACGGGCTCGGCAAAGATGCCGAGACCATCGCCGTGGCCTGGCGTGAGTTGCGTCGCGTGCTCACCACCGACGCCGGCGTCAACGCATTCATCCACCTCGAGGTCGACGGGCAGCGCCAAGCGACGCTCGTCAAAGAGATCCAACGCCACCCGGTGCGCCGCGACGTCATCCACGTCGACTTCCTGCGGGTCGATCCCAAGAAGACCCTCGACGTCGAAGTGACCATCGAGCTCGTCGGCGAAGCCGAAGGCGTCACGCGCGCCGGTGGCATCGTGCAGCAGCTCCTCCACTCGCTGATTGTCTCGACCCGGCCGGACAACATCCCCAACTCGCTCGAGCTCGACGTCTCCGAGATGACCCTCGATGGCGATCTCCGGGTGCGCGATCTCGTATTGCCGGCCGGTGTTACAACCGAAACCGACCCCGACGAGGTCGTGGCGCAGGGCCTCATCACGAGCGCCGGCGCCTCCGCCGACACCGAGGGCGAAACCGGCGAGGCCACCCCGACCGAATCAGCCGAGAGCTGATTCTCCGTCGTTCCCGATCGCCGATGGCCGATCTATTGGTCGTCGGTTTGGGCAACCCCGGCACCGAGTACGCCGGTACGCGCCACAACGTCGGTGTCGCGGTCGTCGAGCTGCTGGCACAGCGCCACGGCGGTTCGTTCAAGAAGACCCGGGACAAGTCGTTGGTTGCGGACACTCGCATCGATACGAAACGCGTCGTCCTCGCATTTCCGCAGACCTACATGAACGAAAGCGGCCAAGCCGTGGGACTGTTGGTGCGCCGTCACGGCATCGAAGATCTCCATCACGTCGTCATCGTGCACGACGAGCTCGATCTGCCCGTCGGAGCGCTCCGGATCAAAGTCGGCGGCGGCCTTGCCGGGCACAATGGTTTGAAGTCGATCAAGGCGCATCTGCATACGGACGACTTCGTACGCGTGCGTATCGGCGTCGGCAAACCTCCCTCGGCGGCCAGTGGTGCCGACTACGTGCTGCGCCGCCCCAGCAAGACCGAACGCGCTGAACTCGATGCGATCGTGGCGCGCGCCGCGGACGCGGTCGAAGCCATCCTGCACGACGGGCCCGCCGCCGCGATGACCGCATTCAACGGTGCGGCGTGAACGCGCCTCTCGCGCGCCTCATCGACCTTGTCATCGACGACGACGCGCTGGTTTCGATCGCAGGGCGACGTGCCGGCATCGTCGCCATCCCCGAACCGGCGCGCGCGATCGCGTTGGCCGCGCTGGCAGAGACGTCCGATCGACGGCCGATCGTCGTGGCGGTACCGACCTCGGCCGATGCCGAACGATTGGCGCACGACCTCGCGATATTCGTCGGTGAGCAACACGTCGACGTGTTCCCGGCGTGGGAGACGCTGCCCTTCGAGCGCGTGAGCCCGAGCGTGGAGACGATGGGCAGCCGCTTGCGCACGTTGTGGCATCTGCGCGAAGGGGGAGAGCGCTCCGACAAGTTGTTCATCGTCGCCCCCGCTCGAGCACTGGTGCAGCGACTCGGCCCAGGCGCCGGTGACATCGATCCGATCGTGGTTGGTCCGGGTGACCAAATCGATTCGACCGCGCTCGTCGAGCGGCTCGGCGCCATCGGCTATCGCCGTGAGTATCAAGTCGAGCACCGCGGCGAATTCGCGGTGCGCGGTTCGATCATCGACGTGTTCCCCTCGACGGCCGACGCCCCCGTGCGTATCGACTTGTGGGGCGATGAGGTCGACCGCCTGAGCGAGTTCGCCATCGACGATCAGCGGTCGACGATCGGCATCAGCGAAGTACTCATCTTCCCGTGTCGCGAGTTGCTCCCTGACGAGGAAGTGCGCGCACGGGCCGAAGAGTTGATGGGCAAAGAGCCGTGGGGACGCGAGCAGTGGGAGCGTCTCGCCAACGGCGCGCAGTTCGACGGTATGGAGTCGTGGCTGCCTTGGCTCGTCGACGACGAAGAGGTGCTGTTCGACCGCGTCGCGGGCGACGCGCTCATCGTGCTCGTCGAGCCGCAACGGCTGCGTGACCGTGCGGCCGACATCATCAATGAAGAAGCCGATCTCGCGGCGTCGCTCGCCCGTACATGGGATGTCGAGGTTGGCGACGGCGACGAAGGATTGCCGCGTTTGCACGTGGGGTTCGAGCGACTGCTGGCTCGATGCGACGCGCCGGTACTCACCGTCACCAACGCGCCCGACGGTCCCGATACGCCCAGCATGGCGGCCGCCGGTTTCGACCCCGTGGTCGGCGACGGTTCGCGACTCGTCACCCAGATCAAGCAGATGCTCGACACCGGCTACCGGGTGATCATCGGCGCCGAAGGTGCGGGCTCGGCCGAGCGGGTGCATTCGCTACTCGTCGAGCACGGGTTGCAAGCCCCCATCGTCGAGCTCTCCGAACGCGGACTCAAACAGACCGGGTTGCGCATCGTCGTCGCACCCATCCGGCGCGGCGTCGTGTTGCCGCATCACAAGCTGGCGATTGCGGCCGAGACCGACGTGACGGGTCGGCGCCGCCTTCATCGTCGGGCGCGGGTGCGGCGCCGGGCGACCACCAGCATCTTCGAAGACCTCAAAGCGGGCGACTATGTCGTGCACGCGACGCACGGGGTCGCCAAGTACGAAGGCATGGTCACGCGCGCGATCGGCGGCGTGCAGCGCGACTACCTGCTGTTGGCGTACCGCGGCGCCGACAAACTCTACGTACCGACCGATCAGATCGACGTCGTCCGTCACTACACCGGCGGCGATTCGCCGGCGCTGTCCAAGATGGGCGGCGCCGATTGGCACCGCACCCGAGCCCGGGTCAAGTCGGCGGTACGCGAGATCGCGCAAGAACTCGTCGTGTTGTATCAGCGGCGTCTCGCGACGCCCGGCCACGCGTTCATGGTCGATACGCCGTGGCAGCGCGAGTTCGAGGCCGCGTTCCCCTACGAGGAGACGCCCGACCAACGCCATGCCATCGACGACGTCAAGTCCGATATGGAAAAGCCGCAACCGATGGATCGCCTGCTGGTCGGTGATGTCGGCTTCGGCAAGACCGAAGTCGCACTGCGCGCCGCGTTCAAGGCGATCCAGGACGGCAAGCAGGTCGCGATCCTCGTACCGACCACGTTGCTGGCGCAGCAGCACCATCAGACCTTCAGCGAGCGCTTCGCCGGCTATCCCATCAGGGTCGAAGTGCTGTCACGTTTCCTCACCGCCGGGCAAGCGAAGAAAGTCATCGCCGGTGTCGCGTCGGGCGAGGTCGATCTCGTCATCGGCACGCATCGCCTCTTGTCCGAAGACCTGCGATTCAAACGGTTGGGGCTGCTCGTCGTCGATGAAGAACAGCGCTTCGGCGTCACGCACAAGGAGATGATCAAGAAGCTCCAAACCGGCGTCGACGTCTTGACGTTGACCGCCACACCGATCCCGCGCACGTTGGAGATGAGCCTCACCGGCATCCGCGATCTGTCGCTCATCAACACACCGCCGGCCGATCGTCAGCCCATCCTGACCTACGTCGGCGAGTACGACGAGCGCGCGGTCGGCGAGTCCATTCGACGCGAGTTGCTGCGCGAGGGTCAGGTCTTCTTCGTGCACAACCGTGTGCAGGACATCGATGTGGTTGCGGGTGATATCCGAACGCTGGTGCCCGAAGCGCGCGTGGCCGTGGCGCACGGGCAGATGGACGAGAGCTCGCTCGAACGCGTGGTGCTCGATTTTTGGGACGGCGAGTACGACGTCTTGGTGTGCACGACCATCATCGAGTCGGGCATCGACATGCCGACGGTCAACACTCTCGTGGTCGATCGCGCCGACCTGCTCGGCTTGGGGCAGCTACATCAGCTGAGGGGCCGCGTCGGTCGCGCCGGCCAGCGCGCCTACGCCTACCTCTTCTATCCGCAGGGTCGAGAGCTCACCGAAGAGGCCTACGAGCGGTTGAAAACGATCGGCGAATCGACCGAGCTCGGCAGCGGATTCAAGATCGCGATGCGCGATCTCGAGATCCGCGGCGCCGGCAACTTGTTGGGCCCCATCCAGTCGGGTCACATCGCGGCGGTCGGCTACGACTTGTATTGCCAGATGGTCAACGAGGCGATCGCAGAGCTCAACGGTGTCGAGCCCGAGGCGCCCCCCGAGATCGCCCTCGATCTTCCGGTCGACGCGAACATTCCCGTCGACTACATCGCCCGCGAAGATCTACGCCTCGAGGCCTACCGCCGCTTGGCTGCCGTGAACTCGATGACCGAGGTCGAGGACATTCGCACCGAATGGGAGGACCGTTACGGTCCGGTACCGCCGCGCGCCGAGGCCCTGCTCGTCGTCGCGCGCCTGCGGGCGCGCTGCATCGCGGCGGGTATCAGCGAGATCTCTGTCACAAAGGGGACAGGGTTCGGTGGCCCGGCCTGGATGGTCAAGATCGGCCCCGTGCAGCTGCCGGCGAGCAAGGTGGTGCGCCTCGAGCGCTTGTACAAGGGTTCGACGTATCGCACGGAGCCCAAGCTGTTGCTGTTGGCGCTGGCGAAGAAGCCCGATGTCGCCGGGCAATTGCTCGCCGCGCTGGTCGACCTGCTTCCCGAGGTCGAGTCCACGCCGGTAGGGTGAATCCTCGTGAAACGACTCGCCGGTGTCCTCGTCCTTGTCCTCGCCGCGGCGTTTGTCACCGGATGTGGCTCGTCGACGTCCCCGGCGACGGTCAATGGCACTGGTGTCGATCGCGGCGAGTTCCTCGATCAGCTCTCGCAGCTCGCCAAGCTCAATGGAGCTGACGCCAACGCGATCACCAACGAGCAGAGCTCAGATCTGCTGACGCAGACCATCATCGCGCTGCTGATCGCCGACGACATCAAGCGGCTCGGTCTCACGGTCGACGAAGCGAACGTCGAGGCCAATCGGGTGGCGATCGAGGATGACCTCAAACAGCGCGCCGAGGCCGGTGAGGCGACCGAGGCCATCAGCAAGTCGTTCATCGCCTACGCCGCCCGCGTGCAAGCGCAGCAAGACGTACTCATCGCTCGCATCACCGATACGACCAAACCGTGGTTCACCGATGGCGATGTGCGCAGCTATTACGACTTCGTCAAGGACACCAAGTACGTCAACTACTGCACCCACCACATCCTCGTCGACGCCGAAGCCGACGCCACCGAGATCGTCGGCCTGCTGAAGAACGGCGGCGATTTCGCCCAGCTTGCGAAAGATCGTTCGACCGACGCGTCGAGCGGCGACCAGGGGGGCGATCTCGGCTGCAACCAGAAGGGCTCGTTCGTCACCGAGTTCGAAGATGCAGTGTTGGACGCGCGCACCGGCGACACACTCGGCCCGATCAAGACCGAGTACGGCTATCACGTCATCCGCGTCGACCAGGCGCTCGGCCTCCAGCCGTTCGACACGGTGCGCGAATCGATTGCGACCACCTTGGGCAACCAAGACGGTTGGCTGTCGTGGAAGGTGTACAGCTCCAAGATCAAGGTCAACAAGAAGTACGGCTCGTGGAGCAATGACACCACCTCGGTCACTCCGCCCGCCGATCCGACCCAGAAGTGACTTCCGGCGGTCCCGCCCGGGTGATCGTCGTCGGGCTGGGCCCCGGCGATAGCGGGCTGGTCAGCGCGGCCACCCTTGATGCGGTGGCGTCGATCGAGCGAAGGTTCGTGCGCACCACCCGGCATCCGTCAGCGGGCATCGTCGGCGACGCCGTTTCGTTCGACGATGTGTACGAGCAGAGCGCGGATCTCGAAGAGGTCTACCGCACGATCGTCGAGCGCCTCGTGCTCGCCGCCACTGCAGGGGGCACCGTGCTCTACGCCGTACCCGGTTCACCGGTGGTGGCGGAGCGCACGGTCGATCTCTTGTCGAGCGATGCACGGGTTACGGTCGAGATCGTGCCGGCGATGTCGTTTCTCGACCTTGCGTGGGCGCGGTTGCGGGTCGACCCGATTGCGCGGGGCGTGTCCGTGGTCGACGGGCAGCGGTTCGCGACCGAGGGCGCGGGGCGTTCCGGCGCGCTGTTGGTGGCCCAGTGCGACTCGCGCGAAGTGCTGTCGCAGATCAAGCTCGCGTTCGACGAGGCACCCTGTGAATCGGTGACCGTCCTGTGCCGGCTCGGCACCGCCGGCGAGCACATCTTCACTACGCCCTGGAGCGAACTCGACCGATCGTTCGAGCCTGATCACCTCACATCGATCTTCTTCGAGGCGGCCCACGCCACCGATGCCCGGGCCTTCGTCGAGTTCGACGAGTTGGTGCGCACGTTGCGCGCGCGGTGCCCCTGGGATCGTGAGCAGACCCATGAGTCGCTACGGCGCCACCTCATCGAAGAGTGCTACGAAGTGCTCGACGCGCTCGATGCCGTCGCCGGGCCCGATGACGCCGACGAAAGCGCCGCGGGCTATGCCCATCTCGAAGAAGAGCTCGGCGACCTGTTGTTCCAGGTCTTCTTCCACTCGGTGATTGCGTCGGAGAACGGTCAGTTCAGCGTCGTCGATGTCGTCCGCGGCATCGACCACAAGTTGCGTTCTCGCCACCCGCACGTCTTCGGCGATGTCATCGCCGAGTCGAGCGATGACGTGCTCGCGACTTGGGAAGAACTCAAGCGGGTCGAGAAGAACCGCGACTCGGTGATGGACGGTATTCCCCGCGCCTTGCCGGCGTTGCTGTACGCGCTCAAAGTGCAAAAGAAGGCCGAAGGTGCGGGTTATACCGAGGGTCCGGCGACGCCGGATGACGCTGTCGCGGGCGCGTCGGCGGCCGACACGGTGGCCGGCATCCTCTTCAACGCCGTGGCCTTGGCACGGGCCAGCGACATCGACCCCGAGGATGCGCTGCGCCGCGCCGCCGATGCCTACCGTGACCGTTTCCAGATCTACGAGCGCATGTCGGTGTAGTTCAGTTCTCTTGGTGTTCTCTACCTATATATGAGTGCCGAACACCAACAGAACGCTTCGGGAACGCCAGAGAGACGGGGGATGAACGTGTACGTTTTCCCCTCACATCACAACAGCAACATCTGCAACGAGGATTGGCGTGAGCATCATCGAGTTCATCATCGGCCGCGAGGTGCTCGATTCGCGCGGCAATCCGACCGTCGAGGTCGAGGTGGTACTCGAGTCGGGTGCGACCGGGCGGGCCATCGTGCCCTCGGGCGCGTCGACGGGTCAGTTCGAAGCCGTCGAGTTGCGGGACGGCGATGCTCGCTACATGGGCAAAGGTGTGCAGCGCGCTATCAACAACGTCAACGGAGAGATCGCCGATGCGGTCGAAGGGGTCGAGGCGCTCGAGCAGCGCATGATCGACCGCATCCTCTGTGATCTCGACGGTACCGACAACAAAGCGCGGCTCGGTGCCAACGCGATTCTCGGCACGTCGCTGGCGATCGCAAAGGCCGCGGCCGACGAGCTCGACCTCCCGCTCTACCGTTACGTCGGTGGTTCCAACGCACACGTATTGCCCGTGCCGATGATGAACGTGCTCAACGGCGGCGCGCACGCGGATAACAACGTCGACATGCAAGAGTTCATGTACGTGCCGGTCGGTGCCGTCTCGTTTCGCGAAGCGCTGCAGTGGGGCACGCAGTGCTACCACACCTTGAAGAAGGTGCTGCACGAGCGAAAGCTGTCGACGATGGTCGGCGACGAAGGCGGTTTTGCGCCAAATCTCAAGTCGAACGAAGAAGCGATCCAGTTGTTGATCGAGGCGATCGAGGTCGCCGGTTTCCGTCCGGGCGACGACATCGCCTTGGCCCTCGACACCGCGTCCACCGAGTTCTTCAAGGACGGCGCGTATCGCCTCGACGGTGAGGGCCGCACGTTGTCATCCCTGCAGATGGTCGACCTGCTGGCGTCGTGGTGCGACAAGTACCCCATCGTGTCCATCGAAGACGGCGTGGCCGAAGAAGACTGGGACGGTTGGGCGGCGTTGACGCAGGCCCTCGGCAGCCGCGTGCAACTCGTCGGCGACGACCTCTTCGTCACCAACACCGAGCGCCTCTGGCGCGGCATCACGACGAACGTCGCCAACTCGATCCTCGTCAAGGTGAATCAGATCGGCACGCTCACCGAGACTCTCGAAGCGGTCGACATGGCGCACCGCGCGGGGTACACGGCGGTCATGTCCCACCGCTCGGGCGAGAGCGAAGACACGACCATCGCCGATCTCGCTGTCGCGACCAACTGCGGCCAGATCAAGACCGGCGCACCAGCCCGTTCCGACCGCGTCGCCAAGTACAACCAGTTGCTGCGTATCGAAGAGCAACTCGACGAAACCGCCGCCTTCCGGGGCCGCGCCGCCTTCGCCGGTTCGCGCGGCGGCAACTGAGGCCGGTGCCATGACAAAGCGGATGCGGCGCCTGTTGTGGACGACCCTAGGGGCCGTGACGATCCTCGTCGTCATGGCTGTCGGCGTCTTCCCGACCCGCCAGTATCTCGATCAGCGCAACCAGAGCGCCGAGTTGAGCAGCGAGTTGCACTACCTCCAAGGCGAGAACGCAAAGCTGACCGAGCGCATCCAGTCGCTGGGCACTGCCGAAGCGATCGAACAGATCGCTCGCGAGGAGCACGGCTACGTGCGACCGTACGAAGAGAACTACGTGGTGGTCGTCCCGCCCGGCGTGGTGGCGCGCGTGCCGTCGGTATGGCCATTCTGACGCCGGTCAGCCGATAATCCCTGCCGCAAGCAAGCACGATTCGGGTGGCGGGTTGCCATCCCCGATGTCTTGGAGATCGCAATGAGCATTCTCGGTAACCGCGTGCTGCGAAAGGAAGACCCGAAGTTCCTCACCTCGGGTGCGACCTATGTTGCCGATCTCGACGACGCCCGGCTGGCAAACGCCGCGTACGTCACCTACGTGCGGGCCACGGTCGCCCACGCGACGGTGAGTGGCATCGACGTCAGTGCGGCGCGGTCGATGCCCGGAGTGCTCGGTGTATTCACCGCCGCCGATGTCGCGGAGTTGGCACCGCTGACGGCCATGGTGCCGCTGTTCCCGCCGCCGATGATGACAAGGCCGTGGTTGTCGAACGAGACCGTGCGCTTCGTCGGTGAGCCCATGGTGGCAATCGTGACCGAGCACGCATACCAAGGCGAGGATGCGGCCGAGGCCGTGAGCGTCGACTACGACCCCTTGCCCGCCGTGGTCGACATGGAGACCGCCCTCTCGGGCGACGACAAGTTGTATCCAGAGCTCGGCACCAACGTGGCGGTCGACTTCGTCGCCTTCCAGATGATGAAGGGCGTCACCGACGACTCGTTCTTCGACGGCTGCGATGTCGTGGTGCGCCAGCGCGTGATCAACAACCGCGTTGCCGCGTGCCCGCTCGAAGGGCGCGCCGCGGCCGCCTCGTGGGATGGCGAGTCGCTCACGTATTGGATGAGCAACCAGTCGCCGCACTCGATCTGGGGGACGCTGCAAAAGGTCTACGGGCTGGACCCGGCCATGTGCCGTGTGATCGTGCCCGATGTCGGTGGCGGCTTCGGTCCCAAGATGGAAGGCACCCCCGAAGAGATCCTGCTGCCGTGGTTGGCGAAACAGGTCGGTCGACCGGTGCGCTTCGTCGAGACCCGCACCGAGAACATGACGGCGATGGGTCACGGGCGCGACCAGATCCAATACCTCGCCATCGGGGGTAGCCGCGACGGCACGGTGCAGGCGTACCGCATCGAGGTGCTCGGCAATGCCGGCGCGTATTGCATGCTCGGCGGTTTCCTCCCGTTCTTCACCCATGTCATGGCGAGCGGCGTCTACGACATTCCCAAGATCGAAACCGCGGCGCGCGGCGTGGTCACCAACACGACGCCCACCGTCGCGTATCGCGGTGCCGGTCGTCCCGAGGCGACGGCGGCCATCGAGCGGGCCATCGATCTCTTCGCCGCGGAGATCGGCATGGATCCGGTCGACGTGCGCCGCAAGAACCTCATCAAGAGCGATGCGTTCCCCGCGACGACCGCGGTGGGCACGGTGTACGACACCGGTGATTACGAGCGCTCGCTCGACCTCGTGCTCGAAGCCGCCGACTATCGCGCGCTGCGCGCCGAACAAAAGGACAGGCGTGAGCGCGGCGATGTCAAGCAACTCGGCATCGGTGTTTCGGTCTACGTCGAGATCACGTCGGGTCCCGCTCCGGGTACCAAAGAGTGGGGCAAGGTCGAGATCAACCCCGATGGCAGTGCGACGATCTTTTCGGGCTCGTTGTCGCACGGTCAGAGTCACGCCACCGCGTTCGCGATGTTGGTGACCGAGCAGACCGGCATCCCGATGGACAAGATCGATCTCGTGCAAGGTGATACGGCGCGCGTCCCCAAGGGGTCGGGCACCAACGCCTCCAAGTCGCTACAAGCCGGCGGTTCCGCCGTGTACGTGAGCGCGGCCAAAGTCGTCGACCAGGCGCGCCAGCTCGCGGCCGATCTCCTCGAGGCCGGCGTCGACGATGTCGTGCTCGACAAGGTCGGTGCGTACTTCCACGTGCAGGGCACCCCGGCCAAGACCGTCGGTTGGGCCGAAGTCGCGCAAGCGGCGGGCGCCGACGGCCTCTCGGCCACGACCGACGACGTGCAAGCCGGCTCGTCGTTCCCATTCGGCACGCATCTGGTGGTGGTCGAACTCGATACCGAAACGGGTGCCATCGAGGTGACGCGCATCGTCACGTGCGACGACTGCGGCACGATCCTCAACCCGAACCTCGTCGAGGGCCAGCGCCATGGCGGCATCGCGCAGGGCATCGCGCAGGCGTTGATGGAAGAGGTGCGCTACGACACCGACGGCAATCCGGTCACCGGCAACTTCACCGACTACGCCATCATTTCTGCCGCCGAATTGCCGAGCTACGAACTGATCGCGCTCGAGACGCCCACGCCGAACAACCCACTTGGCGCGAAGGGCATCGGTGAGTCGGGCGCGATCGGCTCGACGCCGGCGCTGCAGAGCGCGGTGTGCGACGCGCTGTCGCAATTCGGCGTGCGCCACATCGACATTCCGGTCACCTCCGAAAAGGTGTGGGCCGCGCTCTCGCACCGCGCCTGAGCTGTCGCCCACCACGATGGCCGCAGTCATCGAAGCCAACGGATTGATCCGCGAATTCGGGGATATCCGCGCGGTCGATGGTGTCGATCTGCGCGTCGAGGCCGGCGAGATCTTTGGATTTCTCGGCCCCAACGGCGCGGGTAAGACGACGATCGTGCGCATGCTCGTGACGCTGTTGCGGCCCACGGCAGGCCGGGCATTTGTCGCCGGTCACGACGTGGTGCGCGAATCGCATCTCGTGCGCCGCGCCATCGGTGTTGCGTTGCAAGACGCCGCCATCGATCCGTTGATGACCGGCCGCGAACTCGTGCGACTGCAAGCAGTGCTGCACGGCTTGTCCAAACGGCAGACGGCCACGCGCGGTCTCGAGTTGCTCGAACGGGTCGGGCTCACCGGCGCCGCCGATCGTCTGGTCGGCACGTACTCGGGCGGCATGCGCCGCCGTCTCGACCTCGCGCTCGCGTTGGTACACGAACCGCAGGTGCTGTTCCTCGACGAACCCACGACCGGGCTCGATCCCACCTCACGCGTCGCCGTGTGGGACGAGGTGCGCCGGCTCAACGACGAACACGGCACCACCGTGTTCCTCACGACGCAGTATCTCGAAGAGGCAGACCAACTCGCGGGCCGCATTGCGATCATCGATCACGGGCGGATCGTGTGCGAAGGGGTGCCCGCGCAACTCAAGGCGGCGGTAGGGGGTCCGACGCTCGAGATCGATGTCGACGAGGCGCATCGCGATGCGGCGCGCGTGACGCTCAGCCGCTTCGGTTCGGAACGCCCGGCGCGCCCTGGTCATCTCGCCATCGGTCTGCACGAGGGCGCGGCGCAAATGACCGATGTCGTACGTGCGCTCGACGAAGCCGGCATCGCGGTGCGCCACATCGAACTCGACGCCCCGAGCCTCGATGACGTGTTCGCCGACGCAACCGGCCGCCGGCTCGAGGGCGAGTAAATGATCGCGTTCGATCAGGCGGTCGAATTGTCGCGGCGGTCGGTGGTGGCGTTGATCCGCCAACCGCAGACCTGGGCACCGGCGTTGATCTTCCCGCTGCTGTTGAGCGCGGTCTACAGCGCGCAGTTCGGCCGTGCCATCAGCCAACCCGGATTTCCCCCGGTCGATTCGTTCCTCGATTTCTTGCTGCCGGCGGCGATCCTGCAGGCGGTGGCCTTCAACGCGACGAACGGCGGGTCCGACCTCGCGCTCGACATCGAGACGGGCTTCTACGACCGGCTGATCGCGTCGCCGGTATCACGGGTGTCGATCATCGTCGGGCGCCTCGCCGGTGCAGCCGCGTTCGCGTTGGTGCAAGCAGTAGTGCTGCTGGCGATCTTTCTCGCATTCGGGGCCGAGGTGAAAGGCGGCTTTGGTGGGGTGTTGGTGGTCATCGGTGTCTCGGTGCTCTTGGCTCTCGCGATCGGCGGGCTTGCGGTCACACTCGCGATGAAGACGGGTTCGCAGGAAGCGGTGATGGCCACGTTCCCGCTCATCTTCGTCATGCTCTTCATCAGTTCGGCGTTCTTCCCTACGTCGACGATGAAGGGTTGGTACAAGCAACTCGCGCTGTGGAATCCGGTCACGTGGATCATCGACGCCACCCGCCGGCTGGTGATCGAGGGGTTCAGTTGGTCCGACGCCGGGCAGGCGTTGGGCATCAGCGCCGCGTTCGCCGTCGCCGCCATCGCGTTGGCATTCGCGGCGCAGCGCCGCCGGCTGAGGGCCCGATGATGCACTCGCCCAGCTTGCCCATCCTCCAGCGGATGACCCTCCGCGGGTTGACCCGCCTCGTCCGCCGGCCCTCGTTGCTCATCCCTGCCACCGTGATGCCGGTGTTCTTCGTCGTCGCCTTCTCGGGCACCTTCAACGGCCTCAGCCGGCTCGAGGGATTCGGCACCGATCGAATGGTCAACTGGATGGCCCCCTACGCGGCCATTCAAGGCTGCTCGTTCGCCGGGGTGGGCGCGGCCGGCGCGACCGCGGCCGACCTCGAGAACGGCTTCTTCGACCGCCTGCTCCTCGCACCGTGCCGGCGCATCAACCTCATGCTCGGCCCGCTGCTGTATTCGCTGGCACGGGCAATACTCCCGACCACATTGGTGCTGCTCGTCGCGCTGTTGCTGCACGCGCGCCTGCAGGATCCGGTGTTGGGCCTCGTGATGCTCTACGTCGGCTGTCTCGGCATCGCCATCGTCTATGGCGTGCTCGGGCTTGCGTTGGTGTACAAGCTGCGCAGCCAGCGAGCGATGGCCATCGCTCAGACCTTGGTGTTCTCCTCGTCGTTCCTGTCGATCGGACAAGTGCCGCTGTCCTTCCAAACAGGGTGGTTGCACGCAGTATCGAGGGTGAATCCGCTCACCAACGTGTTGCGCATGACCCGCCAGGGTTTCCTCGAGCAGGGAGTCACATGGCACGACACGTGGCCCGGCTTGGTCGCGCTCGCCGCGATGATTGGCGTGCTCGGCGCTTTGGCGGCCAGAGGACTGCGCAAGCTGGGTCCCTAAGGGGCTATTCTCCGCCCGGCCAGCTGTGGGGGACGGCCCCCTTCCGCTCGGCCATGCGACCTACGGGAGGATCCGTGCAGGTATCGATGAAGATCAACGGGGCGACGGTGTCCCACGATGTCGAGCCGCGAACGTTGCTCGTGCATTTCATTCGCGAGAACGCCGGGCTCACGGGCACCAACATCGGCTGCGACTCGTCGTCGTGCGGCGCGTGCACGATTCACATCAACGGCGAATCGGTCAAGAGCTGCACGGTGTTCGCGGCGCAAGCCGACGGTGCCGACATCCTCACCATCGAGGGTCTGGCCGACGGCGACAAGTTGCATCCCATGCAGCAGGCGTTCCACGAGTGCCACGCGCTCCAGTGCGGCTACTGCACGCCGGGCATGGTGATGGCCTCGGTCTCACTGCTGCGTGAGGTGCCCAATCCGACCGAGCGCGAAGTTCGCGTCGGGCTCGAGGGCAACCTGTGCCGTTGCACCGGTTACCACAACATCGTCAAGGCCGTCTTGCAGGCAGCCGGCCAAGGTGGTGGCCAGTGATCCCCGCGGCGTTCGAGTACGTCAGGGCCGACTCGGCGGAGCAGGCCATCTCGTTGTTGCAGCAACACGGCGACGACGCCAAGTTGCTGGCGGGTGGCCATTCACTCATCCCGCTGATGAAGTACCGCTTGGCATCGCCCGCGGTGATCGTCGACATCGGCCGGCTTTCCGATCTCAGCTACGTCAAAGAGGACGGCGCCAATCTGCGCATCGGCGCCCTGACCCGTCATCGCGACATCGAGATCAATCCGTTGCTGCAGCAGCACGCGCCGTTGCTGTCCAACGCGGCATCGCACGTCGGTGATCCTCAGGTCCGCCACCGCGGCACCATCGGCGGGTCGCTCTCGCACGGCGATCCGGCATCTGATCTTCCCGCGGTCGCGATCGCGCTCGGCGCGACGCTCGTGATCCAAGGCGCCAACGGCACCCGCGAGGTGTCGAGCGACGACTTCTTCCAAGGCTTCCTCGAAACCGCACTCGGGCCCGACGAACTCCTGACCGAGATCAAGGTGCCCAAGATGAACGGCGGCGCCAAGTGGTCGTTCCAAAAGTTCAATCGCCGGGCGATGGACTGGGCGATCGTCGGTTGTGCCGTCGTCGTCGACGGCAACAAGGCCGGTGTCGGGTTGGTCAACATGGACTCGCGACCGGTTCGTGCGTCGGCGGTCGAGGCCGCCATCGCGGGCGGCGCCAACGCGTCCGACGCCGCAGCGTCGGCCGATGCCGGCACCGAGCCACCGGCCGATCTCAACGCCAGCGTCGAGTACCGCCGCCATCTCGCCAAGGTGCTCGTGCGGCGCGCCCTCGAAGAGGCCGGCAAGTAGCCTGGGGGGAATGCAACGCCCATTGACGGTCGAGTCAGTCGTCGCCGGCCTTCGCGACAACGATTACCTTGCCGACGAAGGCCTGGCAACAGCCATTTTCCTTGCCTTGCGGTTGCATCGGCCGCTGCTGCTCGAAGGAGAAGCCGGCGTCGGTAAGACCGAGGTCGCGAAGGTGCTCTCGGCGTGGACCGGCGGCGAGCTGATCCGCCTGCAGTGCTACGAAGGCATCGACATCACACAGGCTGTCTACGAGTGGGATTACTCGCGTCAGTTGCTGCATCTGCGAGCCGTCGAGATCGTCGAGGGTGGCGCCGGTCCGGGTGACATCGACAAAATCGAAAACGAGCTGTACAGCGAACGCTTTCTCGTGAAGCGCGCGCTGCTGCGGGCGATCGATCATCGCGAAGGTCCGCCGCCCATCTTGCTCATCGACGAGGTCGACCGGGCCGATGACGAGTTCGAGGCGTTCCTGCTCGAAGTGCTTGCCGAGTACTCGGTGACTGTGCCCGAGCTCGGCACGTTTCGCGCGGCGACGCCACCGATCGTCATCGTCACGTCCAATCGCACACGCGACGTGCACGACGCGCTCAAACGGCGCTGTCTCTATCACTGGGTCGAGCATCCGAACTTCGAGCGCGAGGTCGCGATCATCCAGCTGCGCCTGCCCCACGTCGCGCAGTCGTTGGCGCGGCAGGTCGCGTCGGCGACCCAGCAGATCCGCGCGCTCGGCCTCTACAAGCCGCCGGGCGTTGCCGAGACGCTCGATTGGGCGGCTGCGCTCTCGGTGCTCGGCGTCGATCAACTCGATGTCGCGTCGACCGCGGCCACACTGGGCACGTTGCTCAAGTATCGCGAAGACCACGCTCGCGTCATGAGCCACGGCATCGAGATGATCCTGCGCGCGGCACAGCCGCCCGCCACTGCGTCGTGACCGACGCCCCCGAGGGTGCGGCCGAAGAGACCGCGCTCGACGGTACGGCGATCACGCGGGCAGCGACTGGGTTCGTGTGGGCCCTGCGCACCGCGGGCCTTGTGGTGCCCTTGCATTCGGCAATCGAATACGTCGGCGCGTTGGAAGCGCTCGGGATCGAGCGGGGCTATTGGGCTGGCCGCGCGACGTTGATCCATCGGCCCGAAGACATCGATCTCTATGACCGTGTCTTCACCGCGTATTGGAAGCAGAGCGGCTTCGAATTGCGGCCCGACACACCGGTCGAACACGTCACGCTGGCCATCGACGACGAGTCGGGAGCGCCGCCGCCCGAGGGGGGCGATCAGGACGACAATCCCACCATCACCGTGCGCTACAGCGCGTCCGAGATCTTGCGCAACAAGGACTTCGCCGAATGTAGCGACGACGAGTTGGCCGAGGCGCGCCGTCTCATGGCGCAGATGCGAGTGGTTGGTTCGCCGCGACGGTCCCGGCGCATGGTGCGGTCCAAACGCATGCGCGGTCGTCCTGATCTGCGCCGCACGGTGCGGTACGCGTTGCGGGCGGAAGGCGAGCCCATCAAGCGCGCGTTCGTCGAGACCGGCGAGCGGCCGCGGCGTCTGGTGCTGTTGCTCGACGTGTCGGGTTCGATGGAGTCCTACGCCCGTGCATTGATTCGCTTCGTCCACGCCGCGGTGGTCGGTCGCACCAAGGTCGAGGCCTTCACGTTGGGCACGCGGCTCACTCGCATCACCCGTGAACTGTCGTCGCGCGATCCCGACGACGCGCTCGACCGCACTGCCGCGGCAGTCGCCGACTGGTCGGGCGGCACCCGTCTCGGCGACGGCCTTCGCGAGTTCAACGACGAATGGGGCGTGCGGGGCATGGCCCGCGGCGCGGTGGTGGTCATCCTCTCCGACGGCTGGGATCGGGGCGAGCCCGAGGTCATGGCCGAGCAGATGCAGCGCCTGCAGCGCGTGGCCTTCCGCGTGATCTGGGTGAACCCGCTCAAGGCCTCCCCGGGGTATGCCCCGCTGGCGCAGGGCATGGCGGCGGCGATGCCGTACATCGACGAGTTCGTCGAGGGGCACTCGGTCGAATCGCTCGAGCAACTCGCCGCGCTGATCGCGGCCTGAATACGGCAGAATGCAACGGGCCCGAGCGGCCCTTCGGAGCGGAGAGTCATGAAGGAAATCTTGAACGATCTCGAACGGTGGCAGCGGCAGGGCAAACGGGTGGCGATCGCCCGTGTGGTCGACCTCGAGGGTTCGGGGCCCCGGCTGCCCGGTGCTGCCATGGCGGTCGCCGAGGACGGCGAGGTCTCGGGTTCGGTGTCGGGGGGCTGCGTCGAAGGCGCCGTCGTCGTCGAGGCATTGAGCGTGCTCGAAAAGGGTGATCGTCGCGTGGTGACGTTCGGCTACAGCGATGACGAGGCCTTCTCGGTCGGTCTCACCTGCGGGGGCACCATCCACCTGTTCATCGAACCGCTCGACTGGTAGTCGATGGCGACGCCGATCTTCGATCAACTCCGCGCATCGATTCGCGCCGAACGACCCGTCGCGTTGGCGACAGTGATCGACGGCCCCGGCATCGGCCGCAAGCTGTTGGTGCACCGCGACGAAGCGCCCAGTGGCTCACTCGGCAACGACGATCTCGATCGTGTCGTTGCCCGTGACGCGCTGGGCGAACTCGAAGCCGGCCGTTCGCTCGTTCGCCACTATGGCGAACATGGCGAAGCGCGCGAAGAGACCGTTGGCGTGTTCATCGAGTCGTTCGCTTCGCCGCCGCGCATGCTCATCTTCGGTGCGGTCGATTTCACCGCAGCATTGACCCGCGTCGCGAAGATCCTTGGCTACCGCGTCACCGTCTGCGATGCCCGCGAGGTGTTCGCGACCAAGGCCCGATTCCCCTTTGCCGACGAGGTCGTCGTCGACTGGCCCAATCGCCTGCTCGACGCGGTGGGCCACACCTTGGGGCCGCGCGATGCCGTCTGCGTGCTTACGCACGACGCAAAGTTCGATGTGCCGGCGGTTGTCGGTGCGCTCGCCAGTCAAGTGGGTTACATCGGTGTGATGGGTTCGCGCAAGACGCACGACAAGCGCACCGAGCGGCTGCGCGAAGCTGGTGTCGACGATGCCGGGCTGGCTCGGCTCATGTCGCCGATCGGGCTCGACATCGGCGCCCGCACGCCCGAAGAGACCGCGGTGTCGATCGTGGCCGAGATCATCGCGATGCGCACCGGCCGGCACGCGCCCTCGTTGCGCGACTCGAGCGGCTCGATCCACTCGCTCCACCAGTGACGATCGCCGCCGTCTTGTTGGCGGCCGGCGGCGGCACCCGCTTTGCCGGACCCACGCACAAGTTGCTCGCCGATTTCCGCGGCAAGCCGGTCGTGCAGTGGGCCGTCGAAAACGCAGCCGCGGCGCAACTCGACGATTTGGTCGTCGTCACCGGTGCCGTCGACATTCGCCATGTCCTGCCCGCGGGGGTCACCGTGCTCCACAACCCGCAGTGGCACGAAGGGCAGGCAACGTCATTGCAAACCGCAATCCGCCACGCGTGGCGCGCCGGCTACGACGCGATCGTCGTCGGTCTCGGCGATCAGCCACTGGTCCCGTCAGCCACCTGGCGGACCATCGCGGACAGTGACGGTCCGCTCGTGTCCGCGGTGCTGGACGGTCACCGCAGCCCCCCGATGCGTATCGACAAGGATTTGTGGCCGTTGCTACCCACCGCCGGCGACGAAGGTGCCCGAGTGCTGATCCGAGGTAGGCCCGACCTACTCCGCGAGATAGCGTGCCCTGGGCACGGGCTCGATATCGACACCCTGGAGGATCTGCCGTCGTGGAGTTGAACAACGATTTCGAGGTAAACGCGCCAATCGAAAAGGCGTGGGCAGTCCTGACCGATGTCGAGAAGATCGCGCCGTGCTTGCCCGGCGCGCAGCTACAAGAGGTCGAGGGCGACGAATATCGCGGCATCGTCAAGGTCAAGGTCGGCCCGATCACGGCGCAATACAAAGGTGCGGCCACCTTTGTCGAAAAGGACGACGCCAACCATCGTGCGGTGCTGAAGGCCGACGGTCGCGACACCCGCGGCGCCGGCAACGCGTCGGCAATGATCACCGCGCAACTGCAAGCGGTGGGCGATCGCACCAAGGTGTCCGTCAGCACCGATCTCACTGTGACCGGCAAGGTCGCGCAGTTCGGCCGGGGTGTCATGGCCGACGTGTCGGCCAAGCTCATGACGCAGTTCGCCGACAACCTCGAAACGCTCATGGAAGGCCAACCGGCGCCGGCGGCCAAGGCCGACGACACCATTGCTGCGCCCGCGGCTACCGCTACGTCAGCCGCACCGTCGACGGGCGTGCGCAAGATCGATTCGCCCGAAGCGAAGCCGGTCGATCTCATCGCCACCACTGGCTCGCCCGTACTCAAGCGCCTCGCGCCGGTTCTCGGCGCAGTGGTCGGTCTTTCGCTGCTGCTCCGCCGGTTCCGCCGCCGCCGCAACAAGTGACTGCTGCCGACGATCACGCCGCGGTGGCGACCCTGTTGGGCCGTCCACCAGATTGCGACTACGTGGTCGTCGCCCGCGATGCCGGCGGTAACCCGACGGTGATCCGCAACATGCCGGTGATGCGCGACGGCACACCGATGCCGACGCGCTTTTGGCTCGTCGGCAAGAACGAACGAATTGCAGTGAGTCGATTGGAGACGGTCGGCGGCGTGCGCGCCGCCGAGCGGGCCATCGACCCGGTTGTGCTCGCCGATGCCCATGATCGCTACGCCCGCGAGCGCGACGCGCACCTGCCCATCGATCACGTCGGCCCGCGGCCGTCGGGTGGGGTCGGCGGGACCCGCGTCGGGGTCAAGTGCCTACACGCGCACTACGCCTGGTTCCTCGCCGGCGGTGACGACCCGGTTGGCCGATGGGTGGCGGCCCACCTCGGTGGTGAAGGCGAGCTCACGTGAGTTACGCAGCCATTGATTGCGGTACCAACTCGACGCGGCTGCTCGTACACGACGGCACGCGTACGGTCGAGCGGCTGATGAGCATCACCCGCCTCGGCCAGGGTGTCGACGCCACCGGACAGCTGGCGCCCGAAGCGATCGAACGCACCCTCGCGGTGCTGCGGGAGTATCGCGTCGTGCTCGGTCGCCATGGCGTGACCAAGACGCGCATGACGGCGACGTCGGCGGCGCGCGATGCGGCGAATCGCGACGAGTTCTTCGTCGCCGCACGCGAGATCGTCGGTGTCGAGGCCGAGCTGTTGTCGGGCGACGAAGAGGGACGGCTGTCGTTCATGGGTGCGACAGCCGAGCTCTCGCCGGACGACGGCCCATTCCTCGTCGTCGACATCGGGGGAGGCTCGACCGAGTTCTCGTACGGGCTCACCGAGTGCGAGTACGCACGATCGGTCGACATCGGTTGCGTGCGCCTCACCGAGAAGTACATCAGCCATGACCCGCCTCGGCCCGAAGAGTTGCTCGCGTGCCTGTCGCTCGTCGAAACATACGTCGACGACATCGCCCGTGAGTTCCCCGCCTTGTCGGATGCGCCGCGCTTCGTGGGTTTGGCCGGCACGGTCTCGACCACCGCGGCAGTCGAGCTGGGCTTGGCCGTATACGACCGCGACCGCATCCACCACTTCGAGTTGACGCGGGACGCCGTCGAGGACGTGTTTCGCACGCTCGCCACCGAGAATCGTGCAGAACGATTGGGTAACCCGGGTCTCGAGGTGGGCAGGGCCGACGTGATCGTCGGCGGTCTGTGCGTACTCGTGCAGATAATGCGCCAACTCGATCTCGACCGGTGTCTCGTCTCGGAAAGCGACATCCTCGACGGGTTGGTGATGAGCCTGCGGAACCAAGGCCCGAGCGGCCTCCTTCAGAGCGGGCTGTAGGCTTTTGCCGATGATTCACCGCGATCGCATTTTGATGGGCCCCGGCCCGTGCAACCCGTATCCCGAAGTGATCGAAGCCTTCGCTCGACCGGTGCTCGGTCACCTCGACCCTGACTTCATTGCACTGCTCGACGAGACCAACGAACGCCTTCGCCAAGTGTTCCGTACCAAGAACGCGTTGACGTTCCCGATCAGCGCCACCGGTTCGGCCGGCATGGAGGCCGCGTTCGTCAATTTCGTCGAGCCCGGCGACACGGTCGTCATCGGTGTCAACGGCGTGTTCGGTCAGCGCATGTGCGAAGTGGCAGCGCGCTGCCGGGCAGAGGTCGTTCGCGTCGATGTCGAATGGGGCCGCGCCATCGATCCGCAACAGTTGCTCGACGCGCACCGCAACCCGACGATCATCGCGACCGTGCACGCCGAGACGTCGACCGGTGTGCGCAACGACGTCGCCGAGCTCGGCGCCAACAAAGGTGACGCGCTGCTGCTCGTCGACTGCGTGACGTCGTTGGGCGGCATCCCGCTCGAGATCGACGAGTGGGGGATCGACATCGCGTACAGCGGCACGCAAAAGTGTCTCGGCGTCCCGCCGGGCCTGTCGCCGCTGACCGTGAGCGCGCGTGCGCTGGATCGGGTCGTGGCGACTCCGCAGTCGTGGTACCTCGACCTCAACATGATCAAGAAATACGTCACCGGTGAAGGGGCCAGGGCCTACCACCACACGGCGCAGATCTCGATGATCTACGCCATCCATGCCGGCCTCGGCGTCATACTCGAAGAAGGCCTCGAGAATTCCTGGGCACGTCACGCCGAGTGCGGCGAGCTGTTGCAGCGCGGTCTCGAAGCGATGGGCATGAAACTGTTCGCGCAAGAGGGGCACCGGCTGCCCGAGCTCACGACCGTCTGGATCCCCGAGACACTGCCGGCGGGCACCGACGAAGCCGCGCTGCGGCGCACGTTGCTCCAACGCTATGGCATCGAGATCGGTGGAGGGCTGGGCCCGGTCGCGGGCAGAGTGTGGCGCATCGGTTGCATGGGACACACCGCGCGACCCCGCAACGTCACCATGTTGCTCGGCGCCCTTCGCGAGCTACTCGAGGGCTGAGCTTGCACGGTCTGAGCTCGCAATCTTGGCGGGCAGACGGGCGCCGAGCACGCCTGACGCCGAACGCGTAAGGTGCGCGACGTGACGACGTTGTACGGCCGACGCGTCACGCTGCGGCCGCTCACTCCGAACGACTTCGATGCGTGGCGCGAGGTGCGTCGCCGCAATTGCGCGTGGCTCACTCAATGGGAGCCGACACGACCTCCGGGTCAACCTGACATCATCGAAGATTCCGCGGCGTTTTTCGCTCGTTGCGGCGCGCGTCAGCGCGAACGGCAACTCGGCGCCGGCTACGCGTTCGGAGTTTTCGTCGACGACATGTTCTCAGGCGAGATGAATCTCTCGTCCGTGCAGCGCGGCCCGTTCCAGAACGCGTACGTCGGCTACTGGATCGACTCGGCCCGTGCGGGCTGTGGCTATACGCCCGAAGCACTCGTCGTTGCTGCGCAGTTCGCGTTCGAGACCATCCGTCTCCACCGGCTACAGATATCGATTATCCCGCGCAACTCGGCGAGCCGCCGGGTCGTCGAAAAGCTCGACATCCGCTGCGAGGGCGTCGCGGTGCGCTACCTCGAGATCAACGGCGCCTGGGAAGACCACATGAGGTTCGCGGTGACGAGCGAAGAGTGGTGGATTCGCCGCGACGAACTGCTCGGCAACTGGGTCAGCTGACGTCGGTCAATTCTTGTCGCGCGAGATCTGCTGTTGCAGCTTGGTGACGAGCTCCATGAACGGTGGTTGATCCATCGACCACGCTTGCGGATCGAGTTCGTGGGCAACGGCTGCCTCGGAAGTGTCGAGCCCCTGGAGTTGCTGAATGGTGGCTTTGGTGCGACTGGTCAGCTCGCGCGGGAACGTCGCCGCGCGCGCGGCCAATGACGTCGCGGCGGCGAGCAGGTCGGCATCGTCGATGCAGCGCCATGCGAGGCCGATCTCTGCCGCGCGCTCACCATCGACTGCCTCTCCGAACAACACCATGGCCATGACGGTCTGATGGTCGGTGATGCGGCGAAGCCGCCATGTGTGGCCGCCACCCGGATGGATGCCGATCTGCATGAATCGCGTGTCGAAGCGGGCACTGCGCGCCGCGAGGATGACGTCGCAGGCGAGCGCCATGTTCATGCCGGCGCCGACTGCCGCACCATTGACGGCGGCGACGGTCGGCAGCGATGTGTGCGCGAGGCGCAGGAAGCCGGCGTAGATCTTGCCCAACGATTCTCGGTGCCGGCTGTTCTTCAGATCTTCGAGATCCGCGCCCGCGCAGAATGCGGGTGGCGCGCCCGTGAGGACGATGGCACCGACATCATCGCGGCTCTCGATTTCGTCGATGGCAGCGATCAGTTCGTCGTTGAGCACCAGGTTGATCGCATTGCGTCGTGCGGGATCGTTGAGGGTGATTGTCGCGACGCGTTCGGAGACGCTGACGAGCACGTAGGGCATGCGCGTAGTCTGCCACTACCAATCGTCGAGCGGATCGAGTTCACCGACCTGTCGTAGAGCGCTCGGGCTGCCGTCATCGTCGTCGGTTGTCGCGAGCGACGACTTGCCTTCGTTGCAGTCGTCGAGCAATGGACACCATCTACACGCGGGGCCGGTGATCTTGCGCGGTACGCGTTCGGTGTCGGTGAGGATCACCATCTTTTCGATGCCGGCAACGACGCGCATCACCGTCGTCTCGAGTTGCGCGACCGTGACGTCTTCGGGCACGAAGCGGCCTTGATCGAGGTAGTAGCTGGCGACGCGGCGCGGCGGCGTGCCGATGCGCAGCGTCTCGATCAACGCGTAGAAGCGCAGGTCTTCGAGGTGCATGGGGGAGAATCGACCCGTCTTGAAATCGATGAGGACCTTGCCCGCCATCGTGCCTTCGGGCTGCCCGAGTTGCAGGTCGACCTTGCCTTGCAGCGTCACGCGCTCGTTGAACAGGTCGTAGCGCACGCGGCTTTCCATGACGGGGCGCCACCGTGGCGACAGCCGTGGCCAACATTCGAAGAACTTGGTGAGTTGCTCGTTGGCTTCGGCGCGCAACTCGGCTCGCTCGATCTCGCGGCATCCCTGCAACCACCGGGCGAATTCGTCGGTCCCTTCCTCGAGGCGCGCGATCGATTCGTCGACGAGGACGAGAGGAGTGAGTTCTCGTCGCCAATGGATCGACGTCTCGATGGCCTTGTGGGCGACGATGCCGCGGGCGACCGGCACGGACCACGCAAACTCGTCCTTCGAGAGGTAGCGAGCCTCGCATCCGTGCGCCATCGACAGCTTGCGTTTGGAGACGAAGTAGGTGGTGTCCGGTTCGAGGTCGGAGAGGATGGGACCGAGTCGGCTTTCGAGCATGTGCAACAAATCGTGGCGTAGCTCGGCATCGAACTGCGGGCGGCCCCCGCGACGAGCGCCGAGTTGATCGACGACGTCACGTTGCGCAGCGTTCATCGACGCAAGGTCGGCAGTCACCGAAGTGAGATCGCTGCTCTCGGTGTCGGACACGTCTGCCACGGTAGTCCTTCGGTAACGTACGGCCGTGTCTGTTGGGGCGCCGGCCGAACGGCGGGCGATGTCGGTCTTTCGCTATCGCGAGTTTCGCGTGTGGTGGCTCAGTTCGCTGTTGTCGAACACGGGGACGATGGCGCAGACGGTGGCCGTACCGATCGTGCTCGATTCGCTGACCGGCAAGGCGACATGGGTCGGCTTCGGCACGTTGGCGAGCACGTTGCCCACGGTTTTCGTCGGCCCGATCGCCGGATCGCTGGCCGACCGCCATTCACGAAGGTCGGTACTGCTGTGCACGCAGGCTGCCGCGACGGTTGTCTCCGTCATGCTCGCGGTCGCGTGGGCCACCGGGGTGCGCTCGCCCTGGATGTACGTCGCGTTGATGGGAATGGCCGGCTCGATTTCGGGATTGGGTCTCCCGTCGTGGCAGTCGATCGTCACCGAGATGGTGCCGCGTGACGAGCTCGCGAACGCGGTGACCTTGAATTCGGCGTCGTTCAACGCGGCGCGTGCATTCGGCCCGTCGGTCGGTGCGGTGATCCTCGCGTTGAGTGGGCCCGGATGGGTGTTCGCGTTCAACACGATCTCGTACTCGGCGGTTCTGACGACGCTATGGCGCCGTCCCGCAACGAGTGCCGCGCTGCCCTCCACGACGCGCCCCCGGGTGATGCGTGAATTTCGGTCGACGCTGCGCTACGTGCGTGCGAGCAGAGGACTCACTACCGCGATGTTGCTCGGCGGCGTACTCGGTCTCGTCGGAAACCCGTTGGCGATGATGGTCGTGCCGTTCGCCCGCCGGGTGTACCACACGAGTGGCGCGCGAACGAGCCTGCTCGCGGCCGCGATCGGGACGGGCGCGGTACTCGTCGCACCGATCCTCACGGCGAGGACCGATCGAGTACGTCCGAGCATTCGGGTGCGCAACGCGATCGTGTGCTACTTCTGCGCCATGGTGCTCCTCGCGTCCGTCCCGTGGATCGTCGCCGGCGGCGCCGCGCTCTTGGCGATCGGCGCGTCGCACATCGCCGCGAATGCCACGATCAACTCCGTGATCCAACTCGATGTCGACGACGCGTGGCGGGGCAAGGTGACGTCGGTCTACCTGATGACCGTCAACGCGGGCACGCCGATCGGAGCGATGGCGATGGGCGTGATGGTCGACAGTGTGGGGGCGCGTCGAACGGTTGCCGGCGCGGCGGGCGCCCTGTTCTTGGTGGCGACCGCGGTGGGGGTACGCGGACGGTTCCCCTCGCTCGACGCCGGAAGAGAACGTCACCTCGTGTAGTGCATCTCGCGCGCAGCGTGACTGTCACACCGTCGCTGCATGATGTACATCGATGGAAGCGACCTCGATCCGTTTTTCGCACGCCGCCCGAGCGATGCGCCTCGTCGTGCAACAGCGCGGTCTCGACATGCCCTTGTTCCGTAGTCCTCCCCGACTGCAGGGGGTCCAGCGGTCGCTCACCCGCCGGGCGATCGGGGCGTCGACTGTCGCCGTGCAATTGCGTCAGCGGCCGTGGCCGGCAGTGCTCGCCGACATGATCGAGGGGGTCGTCGTCGTCAACGCGTTGCAGGGCGCCCCCGCCGACGAGTTGCGCCACGCGTTGTGGTCCGCGCTCGAGTCCGATTCGGTCGCCGCGTGATGTCGCTAACCTCACGACCACACGAGGGGAGCGCGATGGCGTACGACTTGGTAGTCCGCAACGGCACGGTGATCGACGGTTCGGGTGCACCGGCATACCGGGCCGACGTGGGTGTCATCGGTGACACCATCGCTGCCATCGGACGCATTCGTGAGCGCGGCGCCGACGAGGTCGACGCCGAGGGTCACATCGTCGCGCCGGGCTTCATCGACGGGCACACCCATATGGACGCACAGGTGTGCTGGGACCCTCTGGGCACCTGCTCGTCGTGGCACGGGGTGAGCACGGTCGTCATGGGCAACTGCGGCTTCACGGTCGCGCCGTGTCGCAGTTCCGAAAAGTACCTCGCCATCCGCAGCCTCGAGCGCGCCGAAGACATCTCGGGTGCCGCCATGGAGGCCGGTATCGACTGGCGATGGGAGACCTTCTCGCAGTACCTCGACGTGGTCGACGCGCTGCCCAAGGGCATCAACTACTCGGGCTACATCGGCCACTCCGCGTTGCGCTCCTACGTCATGGGTGAGCGCTCGTTCGAGCAGGCGGGCAACGACGACGACCTCGCCGCGATGCAAGCAGAGTTGCGCAGCGCGTTGCATGCGGGCGCCATCGGGTTCTCGACATCGCGTTCGCACAACCACGCCACCTCCGACGACAAGCCGGTCGCGTCGCGGCTCGCGTCGTGGGACGAGGTACGCATGCTCGTCAACACCATGGGCGAGTTGGGCACGGGCGTTTTCGAGTTGGCGCAAGAGCACTACACCGATGCCGAGCCGCGACGCGAGTACTACGAGCGACTGCAGGCGCTCACCATCGAGTCAGGCCGCCCGACGACCTTCGTCGTGGGCGCCGCCGGTCCTGACTCGTCGGTGTGGCGCCAGATGATCGGCGTTGTCGAAGACACCGTCGCCAAGGGTGGGCGCATGTTCGCGCAAGTGCACGCCCGCCAGTTCATGTCGATCATGGGGTTCAAGGTGGGCCTGCCCTTCGACCGGCTGCCGACATGGCAGTCGATGCGCCGCAAGCCCCTCGATCAGCAGCGCGCGTCGCTGCTCGATCCCGCGTCGCGGCGCACTCTCGTCGACGAGGCGATGCACGGTCCCTACCGCGACGGCATCGGTTCCGAAGTGCGGCCCCCCGTGTGGGACATGATGTTCCTCGCCGAGACCGACCTGCCGCCCTATCGTTCCGTGGCCCAGGTCGCCGCCGAGCAGAACACCACGCCCGTCGACGTCATCATCGACATGTCGTTGGCCCACGACTTCGAGCTGTACTTCATGCAGCCCTTCGCCAACCACGATCTCGACGCCGTGCTCGAGTTGATGCGGCACCCGTCGACAGTCATCGCCGTGTCCGATTCGGGCGCGCACGTCTCCCAGATCATCGACGCCTCCATCCCCACGCACGTCCTTGCGTATTGGACCCGTCAGCAGGGCGCCTTCACCTGGGAGCAGGCCGTGCGCATGTTGACCTTCGATCCGGCCCGCCTCTGGGGGTTCTCCGACCGCGGCCTCTTGCGCGAAGGCTTCCGGGCCGATCTCGCGGTGTTCGACCCGCAGCGCATCAGCCCCGGTCTGCCGACGTCGGCCGTCGACCTTCCCGGCGGGGCCAAGCGACTCAAGCAAAAAGCCACCGGCATGTTGGCCCTGGTCGTGAACGGCAGCGTGCTGATGCGCGACAACGAGCACACCGGCGCGCTGCCCGGTCGACTCCTACGAGGGCCTTTGGCTGCTCGTCGCAGCGTTTCATAGTGTTTTATAGCGTTTCTGCGGGCATATCTAGGCCAAATGGACCCTCACACCTGTGCACCGCGAGGGATAGCATGCGGACATTCGACAACCGTAAGGAATACGGAGTAGGGCGACGTTACCGAAAGGTATCGTCGTTGACCCGGCATCTAGGTGCAGCCAATCCTGCGTAGGCAGACGAGGTGATGTTGGGTCCTTGCGCTTCGTGCGACAACGTTCCTCAAAGGAGCTCCCGTGTTAGGCAAGAATTGGCGAGCAAAGTTCGCAGCGTTCGGGGCGCTGGTTACTTTGGGCTTCATCATCTTCCAGGGCGTCGGTGATGCGCACAATCCCGAGATCTCGGCCAAGGCCGAGTGCATCGTTCCGACCGACCAGGCACTGATCACCATCGACGTGCACTCGTGGAACACCGACCAGGGCGATGACCACCGCACCAACGACGTCGTTTTGACCGTCACCGCGACCGGCTACAACCAGACGTTCAACAATGCGTTCAACAAGGCCAACAACTTTGCCTTCACGCAAAAGATCCAGGTCCCGGCCGACGGCAAGACCTACACGGCGACCGCCACGACCGATAGCTCGTGGGGCCCCAACAACGACATCATCATCCCGATCGGGCCGCAGTCTCGCTCGGCCCAAGTGACCGTGCCGCAGCCCTGCTTGCCCGCGACGACCACCACCATCGCGCCCACGACCACTGTGGCGCCGACCACGACCGCGACTTCGACGACGGCTGCCCCCACGACCGCTGCCCCCACGACCGCTGCCCCCACCACGATCGCGGTGAGCGTGCAGGGTGTCGTCCAGACCGCACCGACGACGGCACCGCCGGCGACGGTCGGTACCGCGGTTCAGGGCGTCGTTCTGGCCCGCACCGGCACCAACGCCATGCCGCTGATCCTCGGTGGCGTGATGCTCGTGTTGCTCGGTACTGCGGTTGAGCTCAACGCTCGTCGCCGCCGTAGCGCCTGACCCCACGCTCCAACTACTACGGTGGGCGCGCCGACCGTGCGCGCCCGGGTGGCGGAACTGGTAGACGCAGAGGGCTTAAACCCCTTGGTCCGCAAGGGCTTGCGGGTTCGAATCCCGCCCCGGGCACGGCGCTGACCTGCGGATTTATCTTCTCGGAACTGATGTGGTGAGCCCGTTCAGGGCGCCGCGCGAACGGATTGCTAACGAACGCGTTACGCGCCCGTCCCCATGAGAGGTCACGTTCGCAAGCGGGGAAGTGCCTGGGCGTACTGGATCGACGCGGGCCGTGACCAGGTCACAAATCGCCGAATCCAGCACACTCGCAGCGGATTCGTCTCCAAGAGCGCGGCCGAAACGGCGATGCGCGAAGCGCTGCGTGGCTTCGAGAACGGCACCGCCGTGCGGGCTTCGCCGACCACGCTCGCCGACTATCTCGAGCGGTGACTCGACAACGTGCGGCCCAACCTGCGCCCCACCACTTGGGCCGGCTATCGCCGCGACGTCGCCAACATCACCGACAAGCTCGGCCAGGTCCGGCTGCAGGATCTGACGCCGCTGCAGATCGAGACGGCGTATACGCAGCTCCTTGCGAAAGGGCGCGCCGGGCGCCCGCTGTCGCCGAAGTCGGTCAAGAACATTCACACCGCGCTCCGACGGGCGTTGGGCGACGCAGAGCGCCTCGGGCTCGTAGTACGCAACCCTGCCCGCCTAGCGAAGCCACCGACCTATCACCGGCCCGAGATCGAAACCTGGACCGCCGAAGAGCTGCGCGGGTTCCTCAACTACGTAAACGACGATCGGTTGTTTGCCGCGTATTTGTTGCTGGCGACCACCGGCATGCGCCGAGGCGAAGTGTTCGGGTTGCGATGGTCGGATGTGAAACTCAATGCCGGCTGGCTGTCGATCGAGCAGACCCTTACCACTGTCGACAGCAAACTCATTCTCGGCGCGACGAAGACAGCGCGCAGTCGCCGACGCATTGCCCTCGACCCCGAGACGGTCACCGCGTTGCGTGACCACAAGCGACGACAGAACGAGGAGCGTCTGACCGCCGGCCCGGGGTGGCAGCGTGAGCCCGATCTCGTCTTTCGAGAGCCCGACGGCCATCCGTTGCATCCCGATTGGTTCACCAAGGAGTTCAAGCGCCAAGCCCGCGCCGCTGGGTTGACTGGTCTGCGGGGTCCGCACGGTCTACGCCACACTTGGGCCACGCTCGCGCTCCAGGCCGGCATTCATCCCAAGGTCGTGTCCGAACGACTCGGCCACTCGACGATCTCGATCACGCTCGACACCTACAGCCATGTGATGCCCGGGCTCGACATCGAGGCGGCAAACGTCGTTGCCGCAAAGATCTTCGGTGGCCGCGGCGCTGGCGGTCCAAAATCTGCCGGTGCGGCGTAGGGCGCCACTTTCTACACTGTGCTCTATGTCGGTGACCGTCGAATTGCCTGAAGACGCTCTGGCGCGGTTGCGCGCCGAAGCAGCGCGGCGCGGCGTCAGTATCGATGTCGTCATCGCCGAGCTCGCAGCCCGACTCCCGGCGGAAGATCCGCTCGAGGCCTTCATCGGCTGCGGCGCGTCAGGACGTACCGAGCCGTTCGACATCCACCACGAACGCGCCGAGCTCGCCGCGAAGAAACACGCCGAAGGCGTCTGAGCCGAGGTGCTCGTTGATACCGGGGTCTTCGTGTCGGCCGCAGATCGAGACGAGCCCCGCCACGGCGCCTGCGCCGCGCTGTTGCGAGGCGGTCGTGAGTTAACGGTGACTGGAGCCGTGATCCCTGAAGCCGCATGGATGATCGAGAGTCGTCTCGGTCCCGCGGCCGAGGCTCGGTTCTTGCGACTTGTCACGAGCCCCGCGTTCGTCATCGTCGAGCTGACCGCTGCGGACTATCAACGCATCATCGAGCTCGTGGAGCGTTACGCGGACATGGGACTCGGCACTGTCGATGCATCGATCGTCGCGGTTGCGGAGCGGCTTGGCATCACCACCGTTGCGACGTTGAACCGTCGCGATCTCGCCGTCGTGCGCCCTACCCACGTCGACGCGTTCGAGCTGCTTCCTTAGCTGCGTTTCCGTTTGGGCATCGAAGGTCGTCTCGGTCGGGGCAAGAGCGCGTCGGCCAACGCGATAAGCGTCGAGATTGTGGGGTTCGGCGCGTCGACGCAGAAAGGACGACGCACCGCCTCGGGAGAGCGTCCGCATTTCTCGGACGGCGGTGGCGTGCGGTGCGGTGTCCGAATACTTCTGACACTCATGCGTGTCCCCTTGTGTCGGATCGATATTCCCAACGGCTCGCGTTCACGTCATCGTGCACGCATGCCCTTCTTGCTCGAATCACGCGCATCAACTCGCACCCGCGTGTTCTTGTGCTCGATGATCGCTTCGCTCGACTTCAACTCCAGACGGGTGCACTGCTTGCGGCATGACGTATCTGCTGCGATGACGGCGCGTGTGACAACGCTCAAATGCCTCAACGCGCGTGTGTACTGCGCCGAGCAGTTGCCGTCGTGGCTCCGGCGGGTGATGGGTATTGAACACCGAGTGACCACCCGATTGTGCGGTTCGCGTATTCTGTTCGGATGTGGCGATTATCGGCGGTTCTCGCCGCGTCCTCGAGTGAACCCGATGCGTTTGCGGTGATCGGTGGGGTCTGTCTCCTGCTCAGTTTTGGGGCGCTAGCTAGTTCCGTTCGGCCGCGGCTGATCGCGGTGAGAGATCGTGATCGGCGGAAGCGGTACGAGGCATTGACCACCCGCTTCAACAGGCTGGCGAGTGTCGTGCTGTGTGGTGTCGGGTTGATCGTCCTGGGTGTGGGTGTCATCGCACGTCGGGTTTAGGTTCGGTTGCCTCGGGCGGGCCTTCTGGCGGTTTGCGTGCGCCAATACACTCGGAGAGTTGTTCGATGTGGCAAGGCGCTGTTCGGCTTTGGGTAGTGCAGCGGGGACGCAGCGCAGTCGGGTGTCGACGACAATCTCGTTCGAGGGTGGTGCGTGTGTCGGTTATTCATCTGCCTGAGAGCGGCTTGGTCGACTAGCGCGTCGTCATCGATGCGCAACTCTTCGTGCTAACGGATTGCTAACGAACGCGTCGAAACAAGCCATTTCGAGCAAACACGCGCTGGACGACGCTTTCGCGAATCCGCCGCCTGGGGACCACGCGGGGGACGCGACTGGATCGTACGGACCCATAGGTGCCGTCTTAAACCCCTTGGTCCGCAAGGGCTTGCGGGTTCGAATCCGCCCCGGGCACGCTGACTCTCGCGGGCTTAGCAGCCGGTGGCGTCTCGTAGGCGTTGACACGCTTGTGCAAGCCGATCTGGTTTGAGCTGAACGATGGGTCGGCGAAAAGTTTCCCGCCCGATGGTGTGAATGTTGTCGAAGTTCACAACGCAATCGCTGGGGACCCCGTCGCCGGCAACGGTGAGCTCGAGTTCGGAAACAAGCCCGCGGCGAGTGCGAGTCAACGCGGCAACAACGACGGCCCCGATTCGTTCCGCGACGGGGTCGCGGGTAAGTACCAGTACTGGACGGTCCCCGCCCGGCGTCGCCGCGAACCAGATCTCACCGCGCTGCATCGGCCCAATCCGACCAGTCCTCCGCGGGGCCCCAGTCGGCGACCGCCGCCAAGGCCGACTCGCCGTCGCTCAGCGGTGACAGGGCCCACCGTTCCACGTCGATCTCGGAGGCGAGTCTTGCGAGGTGGCGGTGCAACGCCTCGCGTAATAGCTCGGATTTGTCGACCCCAAGGCGATCGGCCCAGCGTTGGGCCTCTTCTGCCTCAGCGTCGTCGACGCGAAAACTCAGCATTGTCATACACTCAATGTAGTCTGTATGACAGAGCGTGCGTTGCGGTCTCGGCCCACTCAGGAACCGGCGGCGCCGATGGCCACTCCGAAGAACAAGACCGAACGACCACCGGTCGGGGGAAGCGCCGCCCAGATGTCGCGCGCGGCGGCGTCGGCGTCGAGCACACCGATGCCGGTAGCGAGCGCGTCGGCGACGGCCGGCGCCGCCGGGAAGTCGTCTGCGGGCAGCAACGCGTCCTTGCGCGCAGCAGGCGTGTCGACGAAGCCAGGGCGCACGGCCACGACCCAGGGCCCGACACCGCGGTGATCGCGTTCGGCGCGCACCGATCGCACCCACTGCTCCATGGCGGCCTTGCCCGCGCCGTACACGGCCAGCGCCGGATAGGGCAGGCGCGCCGCGCCCGATGACATCTGGACCAAGCCCACCTCGACGCCGCGCTCGACCGCCGACCGGGCCGCCCGCAAGAACGCGTCACCGAGCACGATCGGCGCCGCCACGTTGGCCATGACCTCCGCGAACTGCTCGAGCGGCTCGCCCTCTCCGGCGAAGCTGCGGTGATGGTGAAAGGCGTTGTGTATGAAGATGGCGCGGCTCCCCGTGAAGCGTGCGAGCTGTTCGGTGAACGACGTGGTGGCCGCGGACCACGAAGCGGGATCTGTGAGATCCATCACGACGGACTCGAACTCGTCGTGCACCCTGCGCGAGATGTTGATGATTCGGGCCCCGTCGTACGGACAGTTCCGTGCGAGGGCGGCGCCTATCCCCGACGTCGCGCCGCTGATCCACACGATCGTGTCATTCGCTTCGCCCATTGATTGCTCCGCTTCGCCAAGGACTGATCCTTCGCAGTCCAAGACCATCCTGCCGGAATTCGGTGTGCCGTGGACGCGGCCTCAGCAGTCCATGACGCCCGTTTCACCGAGCGTCACCGATGACGTCGATGCGGCAGCCAACAGTCCATTTTCGAACACGAACCATACGCGGCGCGTACCACTTGTCGTTGCTCCGTCATGGACGGCGAGTATCACTTGATTGCTTGCCGGGCACGTGAGACTTGTGGGTGTCACGAGTCGTTCGCCGTACACCGCGCGGACCTGTGCCTCGGTCCATCCGACGCGAACGGCCGCGGGTACCACGCCGCGGTGGACTGACCCAGATGATGACGGCGTCGAGAGCATCGAGGCCACTTGCCCTGAGCGAAAGTATGGGCATCGAGGCGTCGTAGGTTGCGAAGTACGCGTGGGCGTTCGGCGCGATGGATCTGGTTGTCGCGGGGATCGGATGACCGTCCCATTCGCTGAAGCGAGGGTCGATGACCAGTTCGCCCCCGAGTGTTGCCTGCGCGTCTCGCACCGTCACGCCCAACGCGAGTGGGCCGTAGTGACCCATCTCGAGCGACGCGGTGTATACACGCGTCGGCGGTTCGGCTACGAGCCAGTACTGACGCTCGCCCAGCGTGTGGAGGCCCGGCGCCAAGAGGTCGCCCGCCCGACCCGCATTCAGGTACTCACGGTCCGTCACCGGCACTTGGAAGCGGCGCGTGCCCAGGACCACCTCGACGGTCTCTCTCGAATTGTTTGCGAGCAGCAGTTCTTGGGAGGGCGCGATCTTGGTACAGCGACTGGTGGACGCACGCAGCGCGCCGCCGACCACCACGAAGACCGCGCGCCGTATCTCGAAGCCATCACAGGGCCCGGTCGGCGAAGGTGATTCAGCGGGCCGCAACGCCGGCGCGTTGGGCATCGTCGTCGGAGGCGTAGTCGTCGCGAGGGCAATCGATGTGGCCGACGCGGCCGAGTACAGCTAGTGGGTGACGCACCTGTGGTCGGGGTCGCGCCGGCCCCTCCATCGACGTCGCGCCCGCAGGCAGCCAGCAAGACCATGGCCAGAGGCCACAGGTTTCGTCGCACGGTCGCTCCTCGGTTCGTCATTGTCTATCGACCTATCGACGCCGTTCACCCGGTAGATCTTCCGACAACAGGTCGATGGCCCTATCCGTGTGCCCGCCAGTCTCACATGCATCTTCGCGGCGCCGATGTAGAGGTGTGCTCGACATCGCGCACGGCCTCGAACGCATGCGGAGATGATCACCCGATGGTGGGTTCGACCGCTCGCCATCCGGGCCCTTTGGCGGTTGCTGTCGTTTTGCATCTTCGTCGCCGTGGGCGGCAAGCCGATCGTCGGCGCGGCGCGATGGGACGACGGCTATTACCTGACGATCCTACGCCAGGGCTATCGCCCGTTCCCGGCGTACGGCGCGTTCCAACAGACGGAGTTCTTCCCATTGCTCCCGTGGACGACGCGCGTGGTGCAGGCACTGGTTCGCTCCGAAACCGTCGCCGTACACATCGTCGTGTCGGCGGCATCTCTGGCCGCGGTGTTGCTCATCTATACGATCGCTCGCCGGTACCGCGACGAGGCGACCGCACTGTTGGCGGTGGCCGTGCTATTGGGGTCGCCCGGCTCGATCTTCCTATGGCTGTTCTTCAGCGAAGGCATCTACATCGCGCTGTCCGCCGGCGCGCTGCTCGCCGCCGAATCGCGACGACCGTTGCTCGCCGCGGCGCTGGGTGCCGGTGTCGCGATGTGTCGACCGCTCGGCGTGTTGATCGTGGTGCCGCTACTCCTCGCGCAGGCCGAGCGTCGACCTCGCGCCGAGCGGCGGCGAGTCGATTGCACCACCGCCACCGCGTTCGTCCCAGTCGTCGGCCTACTCGTGGTGATGGCCGCGCAGTGGCGGCAAGCCGGCGACCCATTCGCCTATCCCAAGGTGAGCGCGCTCTGGGGCCGCCACAACTCGCTGCCCATCACGCCGCTCGTTGAACGCCTCCAAGAGATGTTCGTGCTCCGACTGTTCAATGGCGTGATCCTCGCCGATTGGCTGTGCATGGTCGTCGTTCTCGCGATGGGTGCCTACTCGCTGCGCGCTCGGTTCTCGTGCGCGCTGCCCGCAGCGATCCTCATCGCGGACAAGTTGCGCGGCCGCCAGCGACTCACACTGGTGGTCTTAATCCTCTCGCTGACTTTCCTCGAGGTGCAGATTGCCTCCGCGTGGCATGGCGGGTTGTACGTCGGTTGAGGCCGGGGCCGAGATTCAGAAACCGGGTAAACCGTCACAGTACAAGCCGGCGGTGAAACCGCCGTCGACCGGAAAATCACCACCGGTGCAGCCGCCGCTGTCGTCGGACAACAAGAAGAGCGCCATCTTCGCTGTGTCGGTCGTCGTGACGTCGTACGGCACTCCGTCGCGATACAGCTTTGGCGGCGGCGCAGTGCGCTGGTAGCGCTCCCAGTCGAGGCGCGGGCTGAACGGCGCGAACATCTCGGGACTGCCGAGCGACGGGTGGATGGTGTTCACGCGAATCGCATGGCGTCCGAGTTCGATCGCTGCCGACTTGGCCAGGCCACGCACGCCCCATTTGCTGGCGGAGTACATGGTGATGCTGTTCATACCGTGCATGCCGTCGATCGAACCGATATTGACGATCGATCCGCCGCCCGCTTCTCGCAGCAACGGCGCGCAGAAACGGATGCCGAGGAACACGCCGAATAGATTCACGTCGAGCAAGCGGTGCGCGTCATCGAGGGGGATCTCTTCGAGCGTGCCCATGTGCAAGATCGCGGCGTTGTTGACAAGGCCATCGAGGCCGCCGAGGTGATCGGTGATCTGCGGCAGCGCCGCGGCCCAGTCGGCCTCGCGCGACACGTCGAGGTGCACATACTGCGCGCCCTCGCCGAGTGACTCCGCGACGGCGTGACCCTGTTCGTCGCGTATGTCGACGAGTGTCACCCGAGCGCCGCCCGCGATCAACTGGCGTGCGATCTCCTCGCCGACGCCACGCGCCGCGCCGGTGACGAGGATGCGTTTGCCGTGCACCGATGTCACAGCGACCCGAGCCATCCGTTGATCGAATCGACGAGGTGCCCGACGTCGTCGCTGGTGAGGCCGTGGTGCAACGGCAGCGATAGTGCCCGGTCCATCACACGATCACAGTTGGGCAAGCCGTCCGCAGGTTGGCGGTGCGCGATGTTGGCAAAGCCCGGTTGACGCAAGATGTTGCCGGTCCAGACCATGCGCGTCGGGATGTTGCGTTCGAGGAAGAACTCTTGCGCCTCGGTGCGGTCGATCCCGTCGTCGAGGATGAACGGGTAGCGCATCCATGTTGTGTCGACACCTTCGGTCGTGCGTGGCGCGATGACCTTGTCGGCATGCGGCGCGATCGCTTCGTCGAGTGCCCGCTTGGTCTGCTGGCGCCGTGCGTTGAAGTCGGGGAGCTTGTCCATCTGCACGAGGCCGTAGGCCGCCATGATCTCGGAGGGCTCGAAGTTGTAGCCCATGTCGTCGAAGACGAAGATCAAGTCGTACGGCGTGCCGTCGCTCAACGGACCGAAGCGGTCGTCGCTGCCCTTGCGACTACCGAATAGATACGTCTCGGACCGGCGTCCCCAGCGCCGCCGCATCAACGTCTGGTCGTGCCAGTCAGGGTCGTTCACCGCGATCAGTCCGCCGTTGCCGGCCGCGGTCATCGAGTGCGTGCGAGCGAAACTGGTCACCACGATGTCGGCGCGCAAGCCCGTCCGCGTGCCCCGCAACTTGGAGTCCAGCACATCGCACGAGTCCTCGACGACCAACAAACCGTGCTTGTCCGCGATGGCTCGGATGCGGTCCCAGTCGGGACAGTTGCCGACGAGATTGGGAGTGAGAATGGCCTTGGTGCGGGGCCCGATCATTTCCTCGATCGCGGTCACATCGATCTGGTACGTGTCGGGCTCGACATCGACAAAAACCGGAATGATGCCGTTGCGCACCAGCGGCGCAACGTCGCTCGAAAAGGTCAACGGCGACGTGATGACCTCGTCACCGGGCTCGCAACCCAAGAGGTCGACGGCCAACCACAGCGCGGAGGTGCCGGAGTTGACCATCACGCCGTGTTCCTTGGCCAAGAGTTCCGCGCCGCGCCGCTCGAACTCGGCCACGCGCAGTCCGAGATCGAGCAGGCCCGAACGCAACACCTCGAGCACGGCTTCGATCTCACGCTCGTCATGCACCGGCCCCGCTTCGGTCACGCGATGCATTCGTATGTCGGCCATTGTCGAACCCCCGTTGGTGCAGACCCGAACCCGATCCTTGCATGCGGCCGAGATAGGGTCCACCGATGACCGATTACGACGTCATCGTCGTCGGTGGGGGCGCCGCCGGCATGTCCGCCGCGATCACTGCGCACGATCGCGGTGCGCGTGTGCTGTTGTGCGAGAGCGAGACGACGCTGGGTGGGTCGACTGCGCTGTCGGGTGGATGGTTCTTCGCCGCCGGGACAAGTGTGCAACGAGCGGCCGGCATCGACGACGACACGACGCAGTCCATGTTCGACTACTACGCGCAGGTGAACCAATGGCGCATCGATGCGCCGGTCGTGCGCCGGCTATGTGAAGAGGCGGGTGCCGCGCTCGAGTGGCTCGTCTCGCTGGGCGTTGACTTTCCGGTCAAGAGCCTCAAGCGATCGGGGATGGAGACCATTGCGCGCGGCCATCAACCCGTCGGGCGCGGCGCCGAGATCGCGGAGATGCTCGAGCGCGCGGTCCGATCGCGACCGATCGACGTTGCCCTCGGCAACCGCGTCGAGCGGTTACTGCCCGACGGTATGGTGGCCCGCGGCGATACTGCCACGGCAAACGCACTCGTCATCGCTACGGGCGGTTTCGGTCAGAACCGCGACATGATGCGCCGCTGTTATCCGACCGCCGGGGACAAGCATTCGTCGATGTCGGCGCCGGGCTCTCGAGGTGACGGCATCACGATGGCGGCCGCGTACGGTGCCATCGTCACCGGGCACGACACCGGCCTCTTGATCCCCTGCGCGTCGATTGCCCACGGGCAGATCGAGCCAGGCGGATGGGCGATGCTCGTCAACCGCGAAGGCCGTCGCTTCATCGACGAGTCGTCGTACTACTCGGTGCTCAGCCTCGCGATCCGTGCCGAAGGGGGCCATTGCTTCGCCATCTTCGACGAGACCACGCGCCGCCGAGCGCCACTCGACGGTTCGTTCGGCGATCTCCTGGGCGATCACGATGTCAGCGACGAACGCATGGCCGCATGGTCGGCCGAAGCGGTGCGCGCGGACGATGTCGACGCGCTGGCCGAGGCCATCGGTGCTTCGCCGCGTGTCTTGCGCGGGACCATCGCGCGCGCCTCGCCACAGCACGCGCTGCGTGACGCGCCCTTCTACGCGGTGCGCATCACACCCGGCGTGGTGGCGCTCACCGCGTGCGGGCTGACCATCGACGTCGAGGCGCGCGTACTCGACGAGGCGGGCGAGCCGATTCCCGGGTGGTTCGCCGCCGGTGAGACCACGGGCAACGTGGTGGGTGACATGTACATTGCGAGCGGCAATTCGATCGCCGGGTGCGTCGTCTACGGGCGTATCGCCGGCGACAACGCAGCGCAATACCAACAGCGGGGGCAACCATGACGGGCAGGCTCGAAGGACGCACGGCGCTCGTGACCGGCGCAGGCAACGGCATCGGCAAAGCGTGTGCCATCGCGCTCGCGGCGCACGGCGCGTCGGTTGTCGTCAACGATCTCGGCACGAGTGAGTACGGGGTCGGTCAGAGCGCGAGTGCCGCCGACACGACCGTCACCGAAATCCGCGCAGCCGGCGGCACCGCGGTGGCCGAATACAGTTCGGTCGCGACATCGGCGGGATGCAACGACGCGGTCGCCGCCGCGGTGTCGGCGTTCGGTCAGCTCGACATCGTGGTCGGCGTCGCCGGGGCACTGCTCGAGGGCAGCCTCAACGCCACCGACGACGAGTACCAACGCTTCATCGACCTGTTCTTCTCGCAAAAGTTCTGGCTGGCGCGCGCCGCGGTACCGGCGATGGCCGAGCGGGGCTGGGGCCGACTGATCACCACTACGTCCTATGGCGCCACCGGGTTGCTGGGCAAGCCGATCTTCGCCGGCGCGATGGGCGGCGTCATTTCGATGACCAAAGCGATCGCGCACGAGTACCAAGGCATGGGCGTCACGGCCAACTGCCTTGCACCCGGTGCGGCGACCCGCCTTCATTTCCTCAGCCGCGCTCGATTCGAAGAGCTGCATGCCAGTGGGCTGATCGACGACGAAGGCTGGGACAGCTATCTCAACGCGCCACCGGCCGACTACGTCGCGCCGATCGTGGCGTGGCTCTGCACCGATGCGGCCGACGGCGTGAGTGGGCACGTGTTCCACGCGAACGGAGGCGTCGTCGGCGTCTGGAACTCATACGCCGAGAGCGCGATCGCGTTCCGGGGAGACCACCGCACGAACCCGCCGTGGTCTCTAGAAGAGCTCGACCAGATCGTGCCAAAGACGTTGCTCAAGCACTGAGCCCTAAAAGGGCGTCATGCCATCGGTGTTCAATTGCGCGACGCGTTCCTGCGTCACGTCGCATTCGACTGCAGCGGCGTTGTACAACGCCAGCTCGCGATGCAGCGCTTCATCGTCGGTGGGATCCGACTGGTTCTGCGCGAGCTTGGTGAAATACAACGAGGCGACCCGGTCGAGGATCCCGCGAGTGATGCGCAGCTCGAGTCCTTCGTACATGCAGATCGCTTTGGCCAGCTGACACGCGACGTTGGGCACGTAAGGACGTAGGTCGCCGTCGCCGGTCGTGCGGATCAGCATGCGCAGGTGATTTGCCGAGTCGGCGTCGAGCTCGAGGCCGTGCTTGCGCGCGCACACCACGAGGATCCAATCGAACTGTTCGTTGTCGATCGAACCGACGTACACCTTGTTGGGAAGGCGACGGAAGAATGCTTCGTCGCCCAGTGTCGCGGGATCGAGGTTCGTCGAGAACACGACGCGCGCGTCGAAGGGAACGTCGAAGCGCACGCCCCACGCCAAGGTGAGATAGTCGATGGCGCGATCCAGCGGAACGATCCAGCGGTTGAGGAGCTCGCTGGGTGACATCTGCTGGCGTCCGAAGTCGTCGATCACCAGGATGCCGTTGTTGGCTTTCAGCTGTAGCGACGCGAGGTGTAGCCCGCTCTGCTTGTCGTAGATCAAGTCGAGCTGCGAACGGGTCAGCTCGCCGCCGACGACGATGCTCGGGCGTTGGCACAAGACCCATCGGGGATCGAGGTCGTCGGGCTGTGGCTCGATCGCGTGATGCACCGTGGGGTCGTAGACGAGGACGAAGGCGCCGTCGACTTCGATCGCACGGGGGATGAGGACGGTGTCGCCGAGGAGTCGGGTCAGGCGTTCGGCCACCGACGACTTGCCGGTGCCCGGCGGGCCGTAGAGGAAGATGGCACCCTCACCCATCATCGCCGGGCCGACTTCGTCGATGAGCCGATCGTTGACGACGAGGTCGTGAAACGAACTGCGCACTGCGTCGCGGCTGACGACGGGCCGGCGCGTCTGTGCGGCGACCACGCGCCGGTAGTCCGCCAAGCTGACGGGAGCGACACCGGCGTAGCTGATGCGCGCGATGCTGTCGTTCGCCAGCTTCTTGCCGATCTCGGTGAGACCGACGAGCCAGTCGCGTCCGACCATCGATTCGAAGTCGACGTACTTCTTGTCCTCGCGCAGGTAGCGCACGATGCTTTCGGTGAGCTGCCCAGTCAGCCCCAGCGCTTGCGACATGCGGCTGAGCAGCGTGCGGCCGTCGAAGACAATCCGGCGCAGGATCAGGTCGACGATGACGGTCTCGGGAAGGCCGAGCTCCTCGAGCGTGCGCGGGATCGGCGCGAGCGGGGGCATTCTTTCGGGTGATGTCACGACAGTTGTGTCGACCTTCGAACGACATGGGTTGAGCCCCTCCGCGACGGTGATCCGTTCGGCTCACACATCGGTGGCATTGCATCGAGAAAGTGGCAGACTGCCCATCCACTGCAGACGGAGGCGACCATGGCGAATGACGCTGCTGCGCTCGACGTGCACGTGAGCACGCGAGGCACGATCTCCGATGCGCACCGCGATCTGGCGCGTGACAAGGTCGCGCGGCTCGTTCGGTTGTGCCGTGAGCCCGTGCGCCTCGCGCAGGTGCGATTGATCATGCAGTCCGGTCCCGCGCGCGACCGTCCGGCCGAAGTCGAAGCGGTGCTCGACATCGACGGCAAGGTGGCGCGAGCGCATGTCGCCGCGGCCACGATCAACGAAGCCGTTGACCTGGTGGTCGATCGCCTCCGCCGGCGCATCGAGCGCCTCGAAGACCGGCGCCATCGCCTGCCCGAGCGCCGCGCTGCGGCCCACGAGGCGCGGTCGCGTCATGCCGAGGTCCCGGCGCAGCGTCCCGAGTACGCCGCTCTCTCGATCGAAGAGCGCGACGTAGTGCGCCGCAAGTCGTTCGCACTCGAGCCGCTGTCACTCGAAGAGGCTGCGTTCGATCTCGACGCCCTGGCCCACGACTTCTATCTGTTTCGAGAACAGTCGACGATGCGCGATTGTGTGTTGTCGTACGGCGCGGACGGCCTCGAGCTTGCGCATCCTGATGACGTCACGCCCGATGTGTCGGCGCTCTCGATACCACTTCGATTGCGACCGATCGCCGCCATTCACATGACCGAACTCGACTCGCGCGAGCGACTCGACGTCGGCCATGAGCCGTTCGTGTTCTTCCTGTCGGCGAGCGGCCGGGGCAACGTCATGTACGTGCGCCGTGATGGCAACTACGGCGTGATCGAAGCCGGTTGACGCGAAGCCGGTCGACGCGACACCAGTCGGTCGTCAGCTCACCGTGATCGTCACGCGCCGGCTCTTGGCCGGGTCGGCTTCGGGTTGCGTGTCGCCTTTGCTCTCGACCGAGAACTTTGCGGCGGCCTGCGGAACTGCGGCCTGTATCGCGTCACGGACCACCGATGCGCGCGCCAGCGAAAGCTGCTGATTCGTGGTCGGATTGCCGCTCGTATCGGAGTAACCGGTGATCCCCACCGGCGCGCCCACGCCCGACGTGCGCAACCGTTCGGCAACCTGCGTGATGACTTGCTGCGCGGCCGAATCGATGGTCGTGCTGTTGACGGCGAAGTAGATCACCCACGTCGTCGCTGTACGCACCCCGCTGACCGCGCCCCCTGCAGTTGTCACGGGCGCCGTCGGCGCGACGGGTGTCGTTGCCCCCGACGATGCGGCAACGGTGGCTGACGCGCCGGCCGCCGCGGTCGGCGTGGATTGGGCGACGGTGGTGGTCGTCGCGGTGGCGAGGTTCTTGTTGCCGCCGTCGCCGCACTGAGAGAACACGAGCGCGAACACGAGCACCAGACCGGCGAGAACGAAGAGCCATGTCAACGGATTGGCGCGCCGCTCGTTATCGCCGTAGGTGCCGTTGGGCGGGTAGCCGACGGGACGTGTGCGCGAACGGCGAAGGGCCGTTGCCGTTCCGGAGGCGGCGTCGTCGACGATGACGATGCGATCGCCGTCGTTGTCGTATCCGACGCGTGTGTCGTAGCCCCCGTCGTCGTAGCCCGAACCGAGTGCCGCCTCGAAACGATCGTCGAAGGTGTAATCGTCGGCGAAGAACGAATCGTCGACGGCACCGAACGCGAACTGTGTGTCGAGTGGTTCGGGATCGATGACGAATTCGTCGAGCGGATGATGGGGTGCGGTGTTCAGTTGCGCGGCGTACGCGGCATCGGGCTCGATGGATACGAGCAACGGCTCGTCGTCGGGCGTGTATGCGCCGACGCGCCGAGTGGCATTGCGATAGCCGAGGCGTTCGCCCACCGTCGTGTCGTCGATGTCAGCCAACGCCCGCCGCACGGACGCCACGTTGCCGGTGACGAGATCTCGGCCGAGGCGCTCGTAGCCGCCCGCGGGCAGCAGCTTTTGCAGCCAGGTCAGCCGGCCGTCGGCGAATCGCGTGTCGATCCACGCCAGATCACCCCGCGCCGCACGGCGGCGTAGATGGCGAAGGCCACTCAGGAGCTCGTCGAGTTCGGGCTGCATAGTTGAACCCATATCTTGCACTGTCAGCGCCCTCCGTGCAGGGCAATGGGCCAAACGGCCCAGGTCGGCGCTCGCGATGGCCCGCTGTGCTACACCAGAGACGAGGAGCACGTGTGGGCGTCAAGCCGTGGCAACCGGGCGGAGAAGAGCGCCGCCGGGACATCGATTGGATCATGGACCGCGCCGTCGAGACCGCGCCCCGCGCCGAAGCTCAGGCTCGCGCCGACGGTGCCTGGCGTCGCTTGCGCGAAGCCTTGGCCGATCGGTCGGGGTTCGTGCGCCGTCATCTCGCGGCAGCGAGTGCCGACCTGGCGGCGGTCGCCTCCGTCGACGATCTGCCGCGACTGCCGTTGTGTTCGAAGGCCGATCTGCGCGATGCCCAGGATCGATTTCCGCCCTTCGGTGACCACCTCGGGGTCGACGACGCCGAGGTCAAGCTCGTCTACCAGACGAGTGGCACCACCGGTCGGCCCTGCCGCATCGCCTTGACCCGCGCCGACGCCGAGATGTGGTGGACGATCGGCGCCCGCTCGTATCGGGCGACGGGCATGTATCCGCACGACTCGGTCCTGGTGTCGTTGGGCGCCGGGCCGTTCGTGGCCGGGCACACGCACGGCTCGGTCGATCGCACGGGTGCCCGTAGGGTGCCGGTGGCGCCGGGTGATACCGCGCGCGTGCTCGACGCGGCGGCCGCCGGGTTGTTCGACACGATCGTGGCGACGCCGAGCTTTGCGTTGCATCTCGCCGATCGGTGTGCCCGCGATGGCATCGACGCGCCGCGCTTGGGCATTCGCCATGTCGTGAGCGGGGGCGAACCCGGCGGGGGCATCGCGTCGACCCGGGCCCGCATCGAGGCGTCGTTCGACTGCGACGTGACCGAAGCGATGGGCCTAGGTGATATCGCGCCGTCGCTCTACGGCGAATGCGAGGCGAAGGCGGGCATGCACTTCTGCGGGCAGGGCTTCGTCTGGCCCGAACTGATCGACCCCGCGACGAACGAGCCGCTCGCGATCGAGACGGGCGTCGTGGGTGAGGTCGTGTACACGACCTTGCAGCGAGAAGCGATGCCCCTCGTACGGTTCCGCTCGGGCGACATCCTCGAGATCCTGGGCGCATCGTGCGAATGCGGTCGCACCAGCTTCCGCGCGCGGTGCCTCGCCCGCGCCGACGACATGTTCATCGTGCGCGGGGTCAATGTGTATCCGTCGGCGATCGTGGCCGTGGTGGGGGAGTTCCATCCGTACGTGAGTGGGCGGGCCCGCGTCGTGTTGCCGGTGGGCGCCGTCGCGGTCGACCCACCGGTGGCGGTGCAGGTCGAAGTGGCCGGCGCGGCGCCGCCGGCCGATCTGGCGGCGCGCATCGCCGACGCGATCAGGCAGCGACTCACGTTTCGCGCCACCGTCGAGCTCGTTGCGTCAGAAGCGTTCGGCGACGCCGGCTACAAGACGAATCTGGTCGTGCGCCGATGATCCTCCTCGATTGAGGCCGGCTCAGAACATCGTGTTGTCGTTGGCCGACGCCGCGGGGATCACTTGGAGCACATCCCAGTGCTCGACGATCTTGCCGTCGTCGTCGAAGCGGAAGATGTCGATGCCCGCGTAGTCGTGATCGCCGGGCCAGTGCTGAAAGCAATGCAACACGACGTAGTCGTCTTCGGCGATGGCCCGTTTGAACTCGACGCGCTTGCCTGGATACTCGACCGCCATACGCTCGAAGTAGTCGATGAATGGTTGCTTGCCGTCGCCCACGCCCGGATTGTGCTGGCGATACTCGGCACCGGCGTAACGCTCGATTGCGTCGGCGGGCCGGCATTCGTTGAACATGAGATCGTAGAAGGCTTGGGCGGTGCCCTTGTTCCGTGCGGTGCGCTCGCTCATGGGGTCGCGTTCTGGCGATCGCGCAGCGTGGTCGCGGGCGGGACACCGGCAATTTGATGGGCCGACATCTCGCCGACGAGGTCGATGATGAACTTTCGCTCGGCGAAGCGCCATTTGTCGTCGACGCGTTCGAAGCGATCGTGGTAGCGGCCCACGATGATCGGCTGCAGCGGCAAGTCGGGCGTTTCCTGCATGACGAGATAGCGCGAGCGCACCGCGGCGCTGGTTGCCGTTTCGTCGAGGTCGATCATGACGTTCAGGCAGAGATGCGCGGTGCGGGGAATGCCGTCGTAGAGGCGTTGGCGGCTGCGGAACGATTCGGCCACTGCGGCGCCGCTGATCGCACCGATCGGTTCGGGGAACCACACCACCGCGTGTTCGAAGAGTTCGGCGCGTGTGTCGAAATCGCCGTTGTCGGTGGCCTCCATGTAGCGATACAGCAGGTTGCGGATCTGTTGTTCGTGAGAGCTCGGGTCCATGCTCGACACAGTATGCGAGTGGGTAGTTGGCCGCACCCGAGCCTCGGCCGTGTAGTACAACGGAGCACACGAGATCGATCGTGGGGGGCCGCGCGATGCCGGTACAGCCAGCAGTGCAAGCAGTGCTCGACGCAATGACGTCCGCCGCGCAATCCGCCGCTGGCCCGGAGACCGACGCCGACTTCGACGTCGCGCAACGGCGCAAGCAGATGGACGACTTCACGGTGGCCGGCTTCGGGTCGGTCGGCGAGGCCGGCCCGGCGATGGTGGAGGAGTTCACCCACAAGGTCCCGGTCGCCGACGGTGTGATCCGCGTGCGCACCTATCGACCCGTGCAGGGCGGTGAACTCGCCTGCTACATCTATATCCACGGCGGCGGCTGGTGGCTCGGCAACATCGACATCTACGACGGCTCGTGCCGTGCCATGGCCGACCATCTCGGGTGCGTGGTCGCGTCGGTGGGATACCGGCTCGCACCGGAGCATGCGTTCCCGACCGCCGCCGAAGATTGTTACGCCGCGTTGCTCTGGGTGTCGATGAACGCGGACGCGCTGGGCGTCGACGCGGCGCGTATCGCAGTCGGGGGTGGTAGCGCCGGTGGCAACCTCGCCGCCGTGGTGGCACTCATGGCCCGTGATCGGGGTGGCCCGTCGTTGCGCGCGCAGGTGCTCGACATCCCCGCGACCGATCTGATGATGGCGTCGCCGTCGATCGAAGCAAACGCCACCGGCTACATGCTCACCAAATCGGGCATGGAAGAGTGCCGGGCGTTCTACGCGCCCGATCCCGCCGATTGGACGAATCCGTACGCATCGCCGATGCACGCCGCCGACCACTCGAACCTGCCGCCCGCGTGTGTCACGACATGTGAGTACGATCCGCTGCGCGACGAGGGTGAGCAGTACGCCATGAAACTCGTCGCCGCCGGCGTACCCGTGACGATGCAGCGGGCGTTGGGTCACATCCACGGCTCGCACCACATGGTCAAGCTCATGCCCGACGCCGCGCGTTACAACGACACGGTCGTGCGCTTCCTCCGCCAACACCTCGCGTAACCCGCATTCTGTTGGTGTTTTACAGGTATCGACACCTGTAAAACACCAACAGAACGGCTAGGCGAGGTCGACGGAGCCGCGTTCGTGGCGGGTTCGCGGCACGGCCTCGTCGACGGAGATCCACGCCTCGCCGTCGAAGCGGCGGATGATACGGGCGGGCGCACCGGCGACGATGCAGTGCGCCGGCACCTGTCCCGAGACGATGCTCCCCGCGGCGACCACGACGTGTTCGCCGAGCACGGTGCCGGGCAACACGACGCTGTTGGTGCCGAGCCAACTGTTGGCCCCGATCGATACCGGCCGCGACGCTTGCAGTTGGTGCCCGATCGGCTCGTCAAAGTTCTCGTAGCCGTGGTTGATGTCGGTGATATAGACGCGCGGTCCCGTGTAGACGTGCGCGCCGATGGTGATTCCCGCCAGCGCGATGATGCCGTTATGCGCGCCGATGCTGCATCCCTCGCCGATGACGATGGTGGGGTCGTTGGCCTCGCTCTGCTGGGGGCTCAGCCCGACCGCCATCGACACGTAGGGACCGATCAGCGCGCCGTCGCCGATGCGCATCCATCGCTCACCGTAGAGCGCCGTGGCGGGAAAGCAGATGGCCGCGCCCTTGCCGAACGAACCGAACTGTTTGCTGCGGGGATGGGTGGGCGAGATCTTGCCGTGGTGTTCGGCGAATCGCCAGGTGGCATCGATCGCTCTCGCGAAAAGCTGGCTCGCCCGAGGAGTACGCACGAGCGGAACGTACTACTCGGCGCGGCGACCGTCTCAGATCGTGCCGATCAACTCGAGAATGCGCGTCGGCGGCAGGTACTGGTCGGTGATCGTCACCGCGAACGGTGCGAGCGCGTCTTCGATGGCGTTGGTCAACGCTGCCGGAGCGCCGACCGCGCCGCCTTCGCCGACGCCGCGATGATCGACCGGCTCTTCGGGGGGCGACTCGAGGTGATCACACTCGATCGACGGCATTTCGACCGCGCCGGGGATCAGGTAGTCCATGAACGTGGTCGTCAGGAATTGACCGTCGGCGTCGTAGACGACGCGTTCGAACAACACATTGCCGATGCCCTGCACGATGCCCCCCCGCACCTGTCCCTCGACGATGGCGGGATTGATCATCTCGCCACAGTCTTCGGCGCTGAAATAACGCAAGATCTGCACCTCGCCGGTGGCGACGTCGACTTCGACCCAACAACAGTGTGTTGCCTGCGCCCAGCCCCCATCGGGAATGCCGAAGTCGTAGGTGCACTCGAAGCCGGGACTCATGTCGGGCGGCAGTGAACCCGTTGCCGTGTAGCCGGTCGCGGCGATCGTCGCCAGCGGTACGGCGCTGGCGGGCACGCCGCGCACCATCACTTCGCCGTCGGCGAGCACGACATCGGCGACGGCGACTTCCTTCATGTGCGCGTAGATGCGCGCCACGCGGTCGCGCACTTCGCGGGCGGCGCCGATCACCGCGCCGCTGCCGAGCCGGGCCGCGCGGCTACCGCCCGTGCCGACGAGATTGAACGGTGTGCGTGCGGTGTCGCCGGCGACGACGCGCACCTTGTCGAGGCTGACGCCGAGTTGGTCGGCGGCCAACTGCCCCAGGGTCGTCTGGTGTGACTGGCCGTGCGGCATCTGCGATGTGAAGACGGTGAGCGTGCCGTCGGGCTCGAGGCGGGCGACGGCTCGTTGCGCCGACCGGGGCGACGCCGAGGCTCCCATCGCCGCCGAGAAGTTGGGCGGCCCGGGCGCGTGCTCCATGAACGTGGCCATGCCGAAGCCGAGGTAACGACCTTCGCCGCGCAAGCGCTGCTGTTCGACGCGAAAGGCTTCGATGTCGACGTACTCGAGCGCACGCTCGTGCGTCTCGTACGCCGTCAGGTTGCTGATGGTCGGGCCGGTGACCATCTCGGTGGGGAGGTCGGCTTTGGTGAGCAGATTGCGCCGGCGGATCACGTGCGGCTCGACGCCCACCGCGCGCGCGACGAGTTGCAGCAGCCGTTCGCGTACCCAGGTCTCGGCGGCCCACGGTCCGCGGTAGGCGACGACGGTTGCCTTGTTTGTGGCCACGACCGTGGACTCGAAGCGGTAGTTGCGGATGCGATACGCGTTGGGGAACACGATGCGCACGAGTGAGCTGTAGGCCGTCGTCGGCAGTGTGGTCAACTGGTACGAGCCCTGATCGGTGAACATGTGAAGCCGTGCGCCGAGGATCGTGCCCTCGGCGTCGACCGCGATCTCGGCCTCGAGGTGTTCGTCGCGCGCATGGCCCGCGGTCATCAAGTTCTCGACGCGGTCCTCGATCCACTTGACCGGTCGGCCGAGAATGAGCGATGCCGCCGCGACCGCAACGTCCTCGCGGCTGATGTACGCCTTTTGCCCGAACGAGCCACCGATATCGCGGCATATCACCCGCACCTTGTGCGCGTCGATCGACAGCAACTGTGCGAGATGTACGCGCAGCGCGTGCGGGTTTTGGTGCGCGGCATGAAACAGGAGCTCGCCCGCCGCCGGGCGATAGTCGGCGATGGCCGCGCGTGACTCCATCGGTGCGTTGGTCATGCGCGAGAGACGAAACGTGTGCGCGATCACGTGGGTCGCGGAAGCGAACGCCTCGTCGACGGCGCCGTACTCCCACGTCTCGTTGTACAACTTGTTGGTAGCCGCGCTCTCGAACACGGCGGGCTTGTCTGCGTCGAGTGCATCGGCGATCGACACAATGGGTTCGAGTGGCGAGTAGGTGGCTTCGATCAGTTCGCAGGCGTCTTCCGCGATCGCACGCGAGGTCGCCACGACGATCGCGACCGGGTCACCGACGAAGCGCACGCGATCGGACGCCAACGGACCGTACGGCGGCGTGTGATGCCCCTTTGGTCCGATCGGCTGCATGACGCCGACACGGTCGGCGAACTCGGCAGCGGTCATGACGGCCACCACACCCGTCAACGCGCGCGCAAGCGAGACGTCGATCGACTCGAGGGTGGCGTGTGCGTGGGGGCTGCGACAGAACGCCGCGTGGAGCATGCCCGGCACGTGCATGTCATCGACGTAGGTGCCGCGCCCGGTGAGAATGCGCGGATCCTCGACCCGGCGCACTCGCGCCCCGACCAACTTGCTCACGTCGCGCTCCCTCTTGCCTCCGTCGGGAAGGCGTTACGCAAGATAGTGTCTCGCGGGGAGGTCGATCATGCTCGGCTACGCGCCTCGTTGCGTCTTCATGGTGTTCGCCAATCCACCGGCGGACCGTGTCGAGGAATTGCATCATTGGTACCAGGTGGTTCACGGCCCCGATGCGCTGGCGAACGGCTCGTTCAATGCGTTGCGGCGCTATCGCTGCGTCTCCAATCCTGACGCGCCGATGCTGGCGTTGTGGGAAGGCGAGTGGACGAGCGACAAGGATGCGTGGGACTACATCGCGCCCCGGGCGCGTGAGCTGCACGATTCCGGCCGCATCGGCGACATCCCGAGCGCCGACTGGGCGTCGATGACCTTCTCGTCGGATCCGCCGTGCAAACCCCTCGACGTGCAGCCCCAACGCTCGATGACCATGGTGCAGAGCGACTGGTATCACCCGGTGCGGCAGCAGTCGTTGGCCGAGTGGGCGAACGAGACCGGACTCGACGCCGATCAGGTCGGCGGGCCCTGGCACGCGCGCTATTTCTACAGCGCGGACCCACTCGTCGAGGCCGGATTACACGTCGCGTTCTTCGAGAGCAACTACGAGGTCGACGAAGTCACCGACATGTGGTCCTCGATCGGCGCGTCGGGCCCGTCGCCCACCCGACCGTTCAAAGGGCTCTTCGAGGAGCGCGGGCAAGATGGGCCCGCGCCAGCACACGTGCCGGTCTACGTCTCGCATTGGGTGCCGATCGCCAACCTCCCCTGAGTCAGAGGCCCGAGCGGCCTCCGGCAGAGCGGGGAACGAGGCTGGCGAATTGGCGGGCGGTCTCGATCATGGTGCGAGCGAACTCATGGAGATCGGTCGCGGTCGTCCGGGTCGGATCCGACAGCGAGCGCTGGTAGATGCCTTCGGTCAGCACGGCGAACTTGAAGCGGTACAGCACGTCGTAATACGTGAGATCGACGAGCGCGCGTCCTGACCGCTCGGAGTAGTGCGCGAGCAGTTCGTCGGGGCGGGGCCAGCCGTCGCCGCTGCGCCGCTCGGTCCAGGTGCGCTTGAACCCGGCGACGTCGAGCAAGGGGTCGCCGATCGTGGCGGTCTCCCAGTCGAGCAACGCCGCGAGCATCGGTGGGTGCGTGCGGGCGACGAGCATGTTGTTGCCGTTGACGTCGCCGTGCATGATCGTCGGTGTCCAATCGGCCGGGAGATTTGCCTCGAGCCACGAACCGACATCGTCGATGCCATCGAGCAGTTGCGACGGATACGAGTAGTACTGCGTCAACCAGCGCGTGCGTTGCCGCTTGTGAAAGCCCTCGATGCGCCCGAGGTCGGCGAGGCCGCGTTGGCGCCAGTCGACGGCATGCAGCGCGGCCATGGCATCGACCGCCGAGAACGACATCGCACGGCGCGACTCGGGCGTCGCCCAGTCGCTCGGCAGCGGCTCGGTGGGCATGAAGCCGTCGACATAGGACATCACGTAGAAGACGCACCCCAGCACGTCGCGTTCGTCGCAGAGCGCGATCGGCGACGGATGGGGGACCGGCGTGCCCTCGAGGGCCGAGAGCAGACGGAACTCGCGCCGCATGCCGTCGTCGGCGCGGTCGAGGGCCACCGTGGCGGGGCGACGGAGCACCACCTGATCGCGCCCGTCGCTGACGAGATACGTGATGTTCGATCGGCCGGCGACGATGGTGCTGATGTCGATGGAGGGCCCACCCATGACGCCGGCGCGGTCGAGCCACGCGATGAGCGCCGCCTGCTCGGTGTCGTCCATCTCAGGCGGGCAGCGTGCCCATCTCGCGCGCGATGTCCTGTACTTGGAGATTGCCGCCGTTCGCGAAGTCGCCCGGCGGCGCCGCGAGAATGTGGGCGATCGTGTCACCGACGACCTCGACGGGCGCCGCGTGACGGCGCACGAACTCGAGCTTGTCCCCCGCGGCCATCACGCGTTCGGTGGCGACCGCTCCGGGCTGAAGGTTGTACATGACAAGGCCGTCGCGCTCGTGCTCGACCAGCACTTGCGCCACGATGCGATGGAACCCGGCCTTGGACACGCCGTAGGTGAGGGCCCATCCGCCTTCGCCGATGCGGGCGGGAGGCTTGGCGTAGCCCGCACCGCTGGTGACGTTGCCGACGACCCCGCCACCGCGCTCGACCATGTGCCGCACGATCGGTTGCATCAACAACAATTGCGCCGCGACGTTGCCGTACAGCCGCTTTTCGATCTCGTCGGCCGGTGTGTCGAGGAAGAGCCGCTCGCCCGCCGGCCCGACGTAGATCGCGTTGTTGCACAGCACGTCGACGTAGCCGAGCGCATCGAGCGCGGCCGGTCCGCACGCCAACACCTGGTCGCGATCGAGTAGATCGACGGCGATGGGGAAGGCCCGCTGACCCAGCGCTTCGATCGCTGCTGCGGTTGCGTCGAGCGAACCGCTGACCAACTTCAACTCCGGAAGCGCTTCGGCCTCGGGGCGCCGCGCGGCATCGCCTTCGTGTTGCGTGCGGCCGGTGAACGCGACGTCGTAACCACGACGCGCCAACCCCAACGCAACTTGCTTGCCGATGCCGCGCGTCGCTCCGGTGACCAGTGCCGTTCTTGCCGACGATGGGCTCATGGCCGGCAAGTTAGCTGCTCGCCGAACTATGCCGCTTCGAAGGCCCCCACGTCGGGACGGGCATCGCGCGGCACACCGCGGATGTCGGTCGCCGGCGCCGACACCGTGCTGCCGCCGTTGATGGCCGGACTGTTCGCCGCCGGCGTGTAATCGGCGTTGACCGAGACGGAGGTGGTTTGGTCGCCGCTACCGACTTGCGCCGGCGCCTGGCTGCCGACGTAGACGTTGTGATCGAGTTGGACCTGCGCGCTCCACACCACTACGCCTGCACCCGGACGTGACGCCACAGTGAGGTTGTTGCGGTAGATGAGGGCGGAGCTGGAGCTGGCGGTGAGCTCTCCACCGTCGATGTCGGGATGACGAAGGTTGTTCACGAGGGTGTTGTTGATCGCGAGGACGTTCTTCGCGTGGAACACGTGGACGCCGCGCCCGCCGTTCTCATAGCAGAGGTTGTTCTGGATCAGCGTCGAGCCGGTGTAACCGTTGTTGTCGTTGTAGTCGACGATGATGCAGTTGCCATCGGTGACCTTCTGCCCGGGCCCGGGAGGTGCGGTGTTGGTGTTGTGGTGCACTCGATTGCCGGAGATGTACATCGAGAACCCGTCGCCGTTGTTGCCTCCGCCGATGTTGGCCGACAGGAAGAACGAGATCGCCGACGTCTGGTATGTATTCCACTTCGACGCGCCGTAGACCTCGTTGCCTTCGATGCGCACGTGGTTCGACTCGATGCTGCAGATGCCGCAGCCACCGGTGTCGTGGACGATGTTGCCGATCACCTTCACATGGTGCGAGGTCTTGACCTCGATGCCGTCGGTCATCTGCTGGTCGGATAATGCCGTGCCTTTGATCTCGAGCCCGCGGATTTCGACGTAGGACGAGTTCAAGACATAGAAGCCCTGCCAAAAGGAGTTGAGCTGCACCACCGGTCGCTCGCCCGTGTAGGCCGCGATCGTGGTCCAGGCATTGGCGGTGCCGTTCTTGCCTTCGATGTTGAACTGTTCATTGGGGGCCGCGGTGTAGTTGCCGCCGCGTACGTAGAGCGTGTCGCCCGCCTTGAGACGAGAGATCGAACCACTCAGTGACCGCCATGGCGCGGCGATGGTTCCGGCTGCGACATCGTTGCCGTTGGTGGCGACGTAGTAGGTCGCGCCACCCGTCGGCGGGCGGGTGGTGGTGGTTGTCGTCGTGGTTGTCGTCGTGGTGGTGGGACGAGTGGTCGACGTGGTGGTCGTCGGACGAGTGGTCGATGTGGTCGTGGCGCTGGTGGTGGTGGTTGCGCGAGTCGTCGTGGTCGCGCGCTGGGTGGTGGTCGTCGTGCGCCACGGGCGTTTGGAGGCGGAGACCTCGACGAGCTTGGCGCCCCGGTCGTCGTTCTGCGCCGAACCGATGCTCGCGGTGCCGGCCACGATGAGGAAGGCCCCGAGCGCGGCGATGGCCAACGTTCGCCGATTGCGCAGTCGGCCGCGGATGCCGTTCGTGTCCATGTGCGATTCCTCTCGGCGCCGCCCGCGCATGGTTCACTTCGGGTTCTGGCGGTAACAGAACTGTAATAACTATCGTCGGATAGCCCGGGGACTTGAGAGAAAAACCCCCAAAAGGTTGGACAGCGCGCCACCTGAAGTGGTCGCGCCGTCACGTATTCGCAATGTTTGGCGGGAATCTGCGGGCCGGCGGGGCCGCGGCAATGATGGTTCCATGCTCCCTCGCAGCCAACTGGCCCCTCACGCCATCGCCCAGTGGGCGCGAGACCGGCCCGACCAGGTCGCGGTCATGCGCGTCGACAACGGTGCCGCACTGACGTACCGCGACCTGCACGATCAGGTGCTGCGCTGGGCGGCGGCGTATCAGCGTCTGGGCGTCCGCGCCGGTAGCCACGTGGCAACGATGATCCCAAACTCGGCCGAGGCCTACATCGCGTGGCTCGGGCTGGGGTGGCTGCAGGCCGTCGAGGTACCGCTCAACAACGGCTACACCGGCAAGATGTTGCAGTACACGCTGTCGCAGAGCGACTCGACGGTGTTCGTGGTTCATCGCCGCTTCGTCGACCGGCTGGCGTCGATCGCGGCCGAGTTGCCCCAACTCGAGCGCGTCGTCGTACTCGACGATCCCGATGGCGACGAGACGACGCACAACGACGGCACGCGCGCCTTCGATATCACGACCCTGCCGTTCGCGGTCTGCACACAACACGAGTTCCTCGACGGCGTCGAACCGGCCGTCGGCCTCGCCGGGCCCGAGTACCGCGACATCACGGCGATCATCTACACGTCGGGCACGACGGGGCCGTCCAAGGGCGTCATCCTCCCGTGGGCGGGCATGTTGAACATGTGGTCGTGGGCGCCGCTCGATACCTTCGGCGTCGGCGAAGGGATCTATGGCGCGTTCCCCAGCTTCCATGTCAGCGGCAAGTCGGTGTTCAACGGTGTCGTGGTGCGCGGCGGCAAGCTCGTCTACCGAGAGAAGTTCAGCGCCACGCATTTCTGGGACGACGTCCGCCGTACCGACTGCGTGTCGGCCGGTCTGGTCGGCCCGATGACCGCGTTGTTGTGGGCGCAGCCCAACCGCGACGACGATGCCGACAACCCTCTGCGCAACGTGTTGCTCGGCCCGATGATCCCCGAGATGGAGGCCTTCGAAAAGCGCTTCGATCTCAAGGTCGGCACGTGTTACGGCATGACCGAGATCGGCGCCTCGTTCTGCGTCGGCTTCGAGGCGAAACCGTGGCAGACCTGTGGCAAGGCCCGCACCGACTATCCGTGGCACGAGGTACGGCTGGTCGACGACAACGACGAAGAAGTGCCGATGGGCGAAGTCGGCGAGTTGATGCTGCGTACGCCCGAGCCGTGGGCGCTCAACGTGGGGTATTACAAGATGCCCGAGAAGACCGCCGAGGCCTGGCGCAACGGCTGGTTCCACACGGGCGACGCGTTTCGCCGCGACGCCGATGGTTGGTACTACTTCGTCGATCGCATGAAGGATTCGATCCGCCGCAGAGGCGAGAACATCTCGAGCTTCGAAGTAGAGAACTTCGTCATCGAGCATCCGCTGGTGGCCGACTGCGCCGCCATCGGCGTGCCGGCGCAGTACGGCGAGGACGAAGTCATGGTGGTGTGCGTCGTCACCGATCGAGACAAATTCTCGCCACAGGCGCTCATCGATTGGCTCGAGCCCCGCATGCCCAAGTTCATGCTGCCTCGCTACGTCGACGTCATGGATGACCTGCCGAGAAATCAGACATCGATGCGGGTCTTGAAGTTCGAGTTGCGCACCCGCGGAGTCGCCGACACGACCTGGGACCGAGACGCGTGAGCGAGCCGTATCGCGAGGAACGTGCTCGCATACGCCGCGAAATGGGAGGCACGGACAAGATCGCGCGGCTGCACGCAGCGGGCCGGCGCACGGCGCGCGAGCACCTGGATCTCCTGCTCGACGCAGGCAGCTTCTCCGAAGTCGGGATGTTCGCGCGGTCCGAGCACGAGGCCGACCAGGCCTCGACGCCGGCGGACGGCAAGATCTGCGGCCACGGCACGATCGAGGAGCGGCCGGTGACGGTGGCGGTCGACGACGTCACGGTCAAGCGCGCGACGAGTTCGCTCGT
>JBDSMH010000197.1:0-19971 GCA_039915945.1 Acidimicrobiales bacterium
TAAGCGGTATTTCCGATCGCGGGCTTGCTCCGTTACTCTGCATATGAACTTCGAGGAGGGGTCTCCGTGCGCCGGTCGGTAATTGCCCTGGTGGTTGGCGCGCTCATTTCGGTGGGCATGGGGATCGCACCCACGGAGGCCGACACCACGGTCCCCGACGTTCCCGTGGCCGACGAGGCTCCCCCGTCGGCGTCGCCACCCCCCGGGGTCGACTGCTATTCGGTGCAACGACAAAACGGCACGGCCATCGACCTGTGTGACCACGGCCCCGACGTGCCCGCTGATCTCACTCTCGGCCTTCCCCTCGAGTCGTACCCCCAGTACGACGCCAGCGCACTCACGCCGCAGGCGACGCCCGGTATCAAGTGCTACGGCGACGGCACGTCAGGCATCCGCGTGCAGGCGGTCTACGTGCTCCCACCTGGGCCCGCCCCACCACCGAGTGCGTTGAACGCTCGCCTGGATCAGATCAAGACGTACGCCGCGCAAGTCGAGACCGAGGTGGCCGCCAGCGCCCAGCAGACCGGCGGCGAGCGCCACGTCAAGTGGGTGACGAACGCCAGTTGCGATCTGGACATCATGCAGGTGACACTCACGTCCGCGACGTCGCCCAACTTGTCGACCAATGCCACCGAGATGGCCAATATGGGCAACGACCGTTCCGACCGCCTCTACTTGATGTGGGTCGAAGCAGCCCAGGTGTGCGGTGTAGGCAACCTTTCGCCGCTCGACACACCCACGTCGATGAACACGAACACCTACGGCCCGCGATTCACCCGAGTCGACGTGCCGTGCTTCGGCATCGCCGAGACGCACGAACTCGGGCACAACATGGGCGCCGTGCAGGTGAGCGCGCCCCACAGCACCGCCGGCGGTCACTGCATCGATGAGTGGGACATCATGTGTTACGCCGACGGTTCACTCAATCCGCGCACCGGTGTCAACGCCGTGATGGACGACACCAACAAGACCAACGGCAAGTGCCCCGGCACTCCCGATACGTCGACCGGGCCGTCGACACCGGGCACGCCGGGCACCGGCTACAACCGTCTCTACGACTGCAACCACGACGACTACTTCCACACCAACCCGACGGCAGGCAACTACCTCGTCGACCACTGGAACATCGCCAATCATCCGGTCCTGGCGCAGACCGACAGCACGGGCACGACAGGGGCCGGCGGCTATCACTCATTGACGCGCCCCGTGCGCGTCGCCGACACGCGTTTCGCGAATTCTCCCGCCATCTGGGGCCCACCCGGTCCGACCTATTCCCCTACGGCGCCGAGCAACATGACCGTGCGGCCGATGAAGCTCACGCCCAGGCGCTCCTACGTCGCCAAGGTCACCGGATTCGACGTCGGCGGGGCCGGTCTCACCTTCCCGCAGACACCACTGGTCAGTGAGGCGGGCGTGCCCAACGTCGGGGTGGCCGCCGTCGTCCTCACCGTCACCGTCATCGATCCGTCGAGCGCCGGCTTCTTGTCGATACGGCCCTACGACGTCAACACGTTTGCGGAAACGCCGACGATCTCCAACATCAACTACGTCGTCGGCCAGGTGATCCCCAACACGGTCACCATCACCGTGCCGGCCCACGGTCTCATCGAGGTGTATTCGAGCGCGGGTGCGCCGTTCGTGATCTTCGACGTCGCCGGATGGTTCGCCGACGCCAGCGGCACATTCGTCGAAAAGGGCGCCTATCACGCGCTCACTCCGACGCGCGTCATGAACACGCGCACCGGTCTCGGCGGTTCGACCAAGCTCACTCCCAACACCACCGTCAACCTCAAGCTCACCGGCGGCGCCGTCGACACAACCCACGCCGCGGCCGCCGTGGTCAACGTCACCGCCGCCGAGACGACCGCCTCGAGTTACCTGACCGTTTGGCCAAAGGGCGAAGCGCGCCCCAACGCGTCGAGTGTCAACTTCCCGTTGGGCGGAGCCGCGGCCAACCTCGTCGTCGTTGGTATCGGCGCGGACGGCAGCATCAGCATCTATCTCGAAACGGGCAGCGCCAACGTCATCGTCGACCTCCTCGGCTGGTTCGACGGCGGGGGTCCCGGTGCGCCCGCGGGCGCGGTCTATCGCGCGATCGCCCCGACGCGTCTTGTCGACACTCGCATCGCGCAGGCACCCAAACTCACGGCCAGCGAGACCCGGGCGTTTGCGTTACGCGGATTGGGTGGTGTGCCCAACGACGCGTCGGTCACCGCAGTGATCGCCAACGTCGCCGCAGTCGCGCCGACCGGTGGCGGTTACCTCACCGCCTTCCCGACCGGGGGCGCGCAACCCGACACGTCGACGGTCAACTTCGAGATCAACCAAGACCGCGCCAATCTCTCGTTCATCACACTCGGCGGCACCGGGCAATCGAGCGTGTTCGCGTTCGGCGCGCCGACGCATGTGCTGATCGACGTCGCGGGCTACTTCACCACTGCCTGATCTCGCGACCGGGGCCGTTCAGGCCCTTAGTTTGCGCAGCCGCGCCGACGCCTCGATGAGCACTTCGTCGCGTTTGCAGAATGCGAAACGGACCAGTGATTGTCCCCCCGCCGGGTTCTCGTAGAACACCACGTTGGGGATCGCGACGACGCCGGCCCGCTGGGGCAACGAACGGCAAAACGCCATGCCGTCGGACTCGCCGAACGCGGTGATGTCGGTCGTGATGAAGTACGTCCCGTCGGGGACGTACGCGGTGAATCCCGCGTCGCGTAGACCACCGAGCAACAGATCGCGTTTGTTCTGAAGATCTTGCGCAAAGCCTTTGAAGTAGGTGTCGTCCATGGCCAGCGCCGTCGCAACCGCGTGCTGGAAGGGCGCGCCATTGACGTAGGTCAGGAATTGCTTCACCGTGCGCACCGCTTGCACCAACCTCGCCGGCGCGCAGATCCAACCGATCTTCCATCCGGTGAAGGAAAACGTCTTACCCGACGACGAGACAACGATCGTGCGCTCTCGCATCCCCGGCAGCGTCGCCAACGGGACGTGTTGGACATCGAACGTGAGGTGCTCGTAGACCTCGTCGGTCATCACTATCAGATCGTGCTCGATGGCCAGAGCCGCGATGGACTGCAACTCGGCGAGGGTGAATACCTTGCCGGTCGGATTGTGCGGCGAGTTGAGCAACATCAACTTGGTGCGCGGCGTGATGGCCGCCCGCAACTCGTCGACGTCGAAGCTGAATCGCGCTCGCTCACCGTGGCCGTCCGCATCGACGGGCGGTCGCAACGTGACGGGGCGCACGACCGCACCGGCCATCGCGATACACGCGCTGTACGAGTCATACATCGGCTCGAACGCGATCACCTCGTCGCCGGTTTCGCAGAGCGCGAGCACCGTCGACGCGATGGCTTCGGTCGCGCCGGCCGTCACGAGCACCTCGGTATCGGCGTCATAGGACAGCCCGTAGAAGCGCTGCTGATGATCCGCGATGGCTCGGCGCAACGGCTCGATGCCCGTCGCGGGCGGATACTGGTTGTGGCCGGCGCGCATGGCCGCGACGGCGGCCTCCAAAATCTCTGCCGGACCATCGGTATCGGGGAAACCCTGACCCAGATTGATCGATCCGGTGGCGGCGGCCAACGCAGACATCTCACCGAAGATGGTGTTGCCGAAGCGCCGCATCCGTTCGACGAGTACGGGATGTTCTGTCATCGCGCGATGAGCCGCACTGGCATCGACTTGAGTGCGTTGTTGAGGTTCGAACGGGTGCGCACCGGCGCGGCGGTCATCTCGATCGTGGAGAACCGGGCCAGCAGCTCTTCGAAGAACACCCTTCCTTCGAGCCGGGCGAGATGCACGCCGAGACAGAAATGCGTCGCGATACCGAACGAGAGGTGCGGGTTCGGCTGGCGGCGTATGTCGAATCGATGGGGATCGGCGAAGACTTCTTCGTCGCGGTTGGCCGACGAGTAGTACATCGCTACCTTGTCCCCGGCTTTGATGTCGACGCCGCGCAACGTCACGTCCTCCGTGGCGGTGCGCCGGAAGTAATGCAACGGGTTCGCGTAGCGCAAGATCTCTTCGACCGCGCTGGCGATGAGCGAACGATCGCGGCGCAGCGCGTCGATTTGATCCGGATGCTCGAGCAACGCCTGCAATCCCGAAGACAGCATCGTCTTGGTCGTGTCGTTGCCGGCCGTGACCAGTTGCACGAAGAAACTGCCGAAGTCGGCGTCGGTCATGTAGCGGCCGTTGAACTCGCTGCCGAGGATGAGCGATGTCAGGTCTTCGCGCGGCGCTTCTTGGCGTCGCCGCGCCGCCCATCCCATCGCGTAGACCGCCATGTCACGCGACGCGTTCTGCGGGTTGGCGTAACTCTCGGGATTGAGATCGGGGTCCTGGCCGCTGGTGTTCATCTCGGCCCACCGGTTGATCTGCGGCAGATCCTCCTTGGGCAGGCCCATCAACTCACCGACGATCTGCGACGGGAGGAACGACGTCACGTCGTGGACGAGCTCGACCTCGCCTGCCTGCTGCGCCTGATCGAGGAGGGTGGCCACGATCTCACGCACCCGCAACTCGAGCCGGCCGATCACCCGCGCCTTGAAGCTCGCCGCCAACGGCTGGCGGTAGCCCGTGTGCCGGGGCGGGTCCATCGCCAGCAACATGTCGCGCATCATCGACAGCTGGGCGGGTGCCAGGTCTTCGAGCACGACCCCACCCTCGCTGGCCGAGTACAGGTTGGGCTGGCGGGCCACCTCGATGACGTCGGCGTGCTTGAGTACCGCCCAGTAGCCGGGCTCATCGGGCATCTCCTGCCAGAAGACCGGCTGGTGTTCCCGCAGGTAGTCGAACACATCGTGGGGCACGCCCGCGACGTAGCGATCAGGGTCGTAGATGTCCAGGTTCGCCGGACGGCTGCGCAGGTCGGACGCCATTTTGTGTTTCTCCTCATCCGCACCGAAAATATCTACCAACAATTCGGGAACGAATCGCCGGAACGATACGTCCAACTACCACTGGGGTTGCGATTCGCCGCTCGCAACCCCACACTTCTCCCCTGTACTCCGACTCCCGCCCCTTGTACTCCAACCCCCGCCCCTGAGGTTCTAGTGCGCAAAGTCACGTCGGTCGCTGCGACGCTCGGTCTCGGCCTCGTGCTGGGCGTCGGGTTGGCCTCGTGCGGGCCGAGCGACGCCAACCACGCGTCGTCTCCCGCACCCACCACGACGCCCACTACCACGACACCTGCGTCCACGACCTCCGCCGTTGCGTCGACCACGACCGTGCGCACGTTCATCGCGCCCACGACGTCGACGCCGACTACACCGACCGCGCCGACGACGACGGTGCCGACGGTCAAGGAGACCAAGACGCTCATCGAGCCGGGCGACCGGGGCCTACTCGTCGAGCGCGTGCAACAGATGCTCAAGGACGGCGGCTACGACCCGGGCGAGATCGACGGCAAGTACGGGCCGGCCGTGCAAGCAGCAGTGCGCGCGTTCCAGCGCGTCAACGACCTCGACGGCGACGGCGTCGTCGGGCCGCTCACAATGGCCGCGTTCGACCACCCCAAGAAGATCAAGCCGATGCGTCCCGAAGGTCCGCCCAACCGCGTCGAGGTGAGCATCAGCCGCAAGCTGCTCGTCCTCTACAAAGACGGCGTACCGGCCCTCGTCACGCACGTCTCCTCCGGCTCAGAGATCGCATTCTGCGAGAACGGTGTCTGCGGTGACGCAGTGACACCCATCGGTGACTTCACCGCCATCATGAAGATCGACGGCTGGGAAGAGGGCCCCCTCGGCGCAATGTACAACTCGGTGTACTTCTGGCCGGCCTATGCCATCCACGGCAGCCCCAGCGTGCCCGACGTCGGTGCCTCCCACGGTTGCGTCCGCATCCCGATGCACATCGCCGAATACTTCCCGTCGATGATCACCTACGGTGAGCCCGTCTACATCATGAAGTAGCTTGCCCGTTCTTCGCGCAAGCGCTCATCAGACCGGCGTTCGGTTTTCGTGCGAAGCTCGTCTCACTGCGCGGTATAGCCACCGTCGACGGGGATCACTGCGCCGATCATGAAGCTGGCGGCGTCGCTACACAACCAGATCGCCGCCTGCGCGATCTCGATGGGCTCGGCGATGCGTCCGATCGGGTGCAAGGCGACCACCTGTGCCTCGAGCGAGGCGTCGTCGCCCATCCACGCTTCGACCATGCCGGTGCGGGCCGTGCCGGGACAGATGCAGTTGATGCGGATGCCCTGCGCACCGAATTCGAGCGCGGCGGTCTTGGTGAGACCGATGACGCCGTGCTTGGACGCGACGTAGCCGCACATCCCGGGGAAGCCGATCAAACCTGCGCCCGACGCGGTGTTGACGATCGCGCCGCCTTGACCGTGCTCGAGAATCCGCGGGATCTGGTATTTCATTCCGAGGAAAACGCCGGTGAGCATCACGTCGATGGCGCGTCGCCAATCGTCGATCGACGTGTCGGGCACCGTTGCCCCCGCGCCCGGGATGCCGGCGTTGTTGTGGGCGAAGTCGAGGCGCCCGTAGTTGCGGATCGCCGCGGTCACCATCGCTTCGACTTGCTCGGGCGACGACACGTCGGTGTGCACGAACGTGGCCTCTCCGCCCGCGCCACGTGCTTGCGCGACGGTCGCTTCGCCGCCCGCGTCGTCGACGTCACTCGCGATGACCGCCGCACCGTGTTGCGCGAACAACTTGACCGAAGCTCGACCAATGCCCGAGGACGCGCCCGTAACGATTGCGACCTTACCGTCGAATTGACCCATCGTCGGCTCCCGTTTGTCGTTCAGCGCGTGCTGCGGTAGCGCGCGCGTAGTTCTTGTTTGAGGATCTTTCCCATCGCGTTGCGCGGCAGCGCGTCTACGAACTCGATCTGCTCCGGCACCTTTTGCTTGGCGAGACCGTTCTCGGCGCAATGCTGCGCGAGCTCTACCAATGTCAGTGACGGTGCGCCGTCGGCGAGGACGACGACCGCGCAACAGCGCTCTCCGGTGCGAGCATCGGGTAAGCCGATCACCGTGACGTCGGCGATGCCGGCGTGGGTGTAGAGCACGTTCTCGATTTCCTGCGCGGAGATGTTCTCGGCATTGCGGATGATGACGTCCTTCAATCGGCCCGTGATGCGGACGTGTCCCGATGGTTCGACCACGCCGAGATCGCCGGTACGGAAGTAGCCCTGCGCGTCGAAGGCGTCCGCGTCGAGCGTTGCGTCGACATAGCCGCGAATCATCTGGGCACCACTCAGCCGCAATTCACCTTCTTCGCCGGGACCGCACTCGCGGCCGTCGAGATCGATGACGCGGATGTCGACGCCGGGCGATGCCCGCCCTTCGGTCATCGCCAGCATCTCGTCGCTGTCGTCGAATGTGCAGTACGACGCAATGGGGAACTCGGTGAGACCCCAACTCGACACGATGCCCCGACCACCGAGCTCACGTTGAAGCTCGTAGTGCAACTCGGGCGGCTTGGGCGCGCCACCGCTGATGAACGCGCGGACATGCGGATACAGCCGCTCGGGCCCGTGCTTGCGTTGCGCCGCCAGATAGGCGTGGAAGAACGGCACCGCCGACCCCAACAACGTGCCGCCGCGTTCTGAAACCAACAACGGCGTGCGCTCGGCGTCGAAGACTTCGACCAGCACGACCGTGCAGCGCGCCATCAACACAGTGGTGAGCATCGAGATGCCGCCGATGTGCGCGATCGGGAACAACACCGGGATGACGTCGTCGGGCCGTATGCCCATGCTGCCCAGCATGCCGCTGGCGCCCGCCATGACGCTCTGGTCGGTGTGGCGGCCGCCCTTCGGGTCAGACGTCGTGCCCGACGAGTAGTAGATCCAGCGGTCGGGCAGATCGGCGGCCGCGAGATGAGGGGGCGGCGGCGGCAGCGTGGCCGGGTCGCCCACCGGTAAGGCCAATCCGAAGTCGTTGAGCGGATCGTCGGCGCGCAGGCTCAGCACGGCAAAGCCGACTTCGGCGGCGATCTCCTCGGCCATCGCCGTGTAGTCGAAACCCCGCCAGACGCCCGGCACGATCAGCAACTCGGCCTTGGTCTGGTTGGTCATGAACGTGACCTCGCGGCGGCGCAGGATCGGGATGATGGGGTTCTGCCGCGCCCCGAGGCGGGCCAACGCGCCTTCGACCACCAGTGACTCGAGCACGGTGGGCAACTGCCAGCTGACCGCGGTGTCCGGCCCGACCCCCAACCCCACCAGCGCAGCGGCGGTCGCGTCGCAGGCGTCGCGGAATGCACGATTGGTCAGCCGGCGGCCGCGGTCGTCGGTCAGGATGACCCCCTCGGGCTCCGTCGCCGCCACCTGCTCTATGAGGGCCCAGAACGTCGGCGGATAGACCAGCGCTGGCTTGTCGGGCACACGAGCTCCCCTCGAACGTCTGCGGGCGCTGTTGTAGCACGGTCCGAACAGCGTTGTCGGCAAGCGGAAGGCACCGGTATGGTCGCGCGGGCATGATCCTTGTGAGCTTCGATATCGACGGCACACTCGAAGTCGGAGACCCACCGGGCCCCGTCACTTTCGAGATGGTGCACCGCGCCAGAGAGCTGGGTTACGTCATCGGCAGTGCGTCCGACCGCACCCGCCGTGACCAACAGCAGCTGTGGGATAACAACAACATCAAGGTCGACTTCGTCAGCCACAAGCACCACCTCCACGAGATCCGTGCGCAGTTCGAGTGCGTGCGCTACCACCACATCGGTGACACCATCGTCGACGAGCTCTACGCCAAACGCGCCGGTTTCGAATTCACGCTCGTCGATCACCTACCGGCGATGGGCGCGCCGGGATGGATTCTGTGACCCGACCGCTTGCGTTCCAGTCGGCCGCCGAACAAGCGGTGCTGCTCCGCGCGAAGCAGGTATCCAGCCGTGAACTGCTCGACGCGTATCTCGAGCGCATCGAACGGCTCAATCCTTCGGTCAACGCGGTCGTCACGCTCGATGTCGACCGCGGTCGTCGTCGTGCGCAAGCGGCCGACGACGCCACCGCGCGCGGAGTGTCGTGGGGTCCACTCCACGGACTGCCGATCACGATCAAAGACGCGCTTGCCGTTGCCGGTGTCCGCAGCACCGGTGGTGCAGTCGAGTTGCACGACTACGTGCCCGCGCGCTCCGCTCCCGCTGTGGCACGGTTGCGCAACGCGGGAGCGATCGTCTTCGGCAAGACCAACGTGCCCAAATGGTCGCTCGACTACGTCACCACCAACGAGGTCTTCGGCACCACGGGCAACCCCTGGCAACCCCACCACGTGCCCGGCGGATCATCCGGTGGTGCGGCGGCGGCCATCAGTGCGGGTTTCAGTTCGCTCGAGATCGGTACCGATCTCGGCGGCTCGATCCGACTGCCCGCCCACTTCTGTGGTGTCTACGGTTTCAAGCCCACCTTCGGCGCCGTACCGCAACGCGGCTATGTGGATCGCGTCGGCGAAGCGCAATACGACGTCGACGCCAATCATTTCGGTCCGATTGCGCGCAGCGTCCAAGATCTCGCAACCGCCTTCGGGATCATCGCGTTCCATCCCGGCCGCGGCGCCGAGCCGCGCTCGTCGCTCGCGGACTACCGCGTCGGCGCGTGGTTGGACGACGACGCCTGCCCCGTCGACGCGCCGGTGCTCGACCGTTTGCAACGGGCCGCCGATGCCACCACCGACGCCGGTGCGCGAATGAACTCGTCGCGCCCGGCCTCGAGCCTGCGCGACGCGCGGGCACTCGTCGGTCCGGTCATCGCGCACGGTCTCCGTGGCCCCGATGCGTACGCCGCCCCCGAGCGGGTTGCATTGCACGATGCGTGGGCCGCGTGGTTCGAACACCACGACGTGATGCTGTGGCCCGTCTCCCCGACCACCGCACCCCGCCACGACGCACGACCGATTGCCGAGCGCCGCATCACCATCAACGGCGTCGACGTTGCCGGCACCGAGACGATCGGTTGGACCGGCCCGATCAACGTGCTCGGGCTGCCGTCGGTCGTGATCCCCGTCGGTCGCGCCGGCGACGGGCTACCCGTCGGCATGCAGGTCATCGCGGCGTGGGGCAACGACCGTCTCGCCCTCGACGTCGCGTCGCGAATCGACACCGTGCTGACCGAGCGCGGGCTCGGTGGCTTTGCCATACCTCCGGGCTTTGCCGGTCAGTAATGTCGTGCGGATGCGGTCACCAGATCGCGTCCGACTCGTCACCGCGTTCGCACTGGTCGTGTTGACCGCCGCGGGCTGCGGCTCCACCAAGGGTGATGCCTCCTCGGGCGTCACGCTCCCCGCGCTGCCCACCACGGCACGATCCAGCGGCACCCACGCTGCCCGGGGCGACCACCCGGGCCGGCGCCGTCACCACGACGGTTGCAGGACCGAAGGGCAGGATCGACCCGTGCAAACTCGTCACGCGGGATGAGGCCGAGACGCTGGCGCGCACGACCTTGCAGGCTGGGGTGCTCGTCGAGGGCGAGGACCCAGTTGCACGTACTCGGGCCTGCCCAACGGCCCCACCGCGCAGATCGAGATCTTCGCCGGCGACGGCGCCAAGAAGTACTACGACGTCGACGTGCAGCTCGGCCACACATTCACCAAGGTGTCCGGCGTCGGCGACGAGGCGTACCTCGAAGAGTTCACGATCTTCACCCGCAAGGGCACCACGTGGCTGGCCCTTCACCTCGTGCGGCTCGACGATCCCGATCCGTACAACACGCCGCTGAACAACCTCGCCCGCACGGCGGTCGGCCGCCTGTAGTCGCTCAAATCTGCCGGCGCTCGTAGGTCCACTCTCGGCCCGATGCGGTCACCAACAAATGATCCTTCTCGTCGCGGCGCGCGGAGGTGAGGAACCCGATGAAGTCGCGGCGATCGGCGCAGAGCCGCTGGGTGAGCGTTGTCGCGGCGAACGTGATCTTGGACGGGTCGGCCGTCGGCACCCAATTCGATTTGATGAAGTTGCATCGATCGGCCGCCGCCACCGTTCCGTCGAGACTCACATCGAGGCTGAACTCTTCCGCGTCGTCGCGGTCGCCCAAACGCAAGACCCACGAACCGACAACGGTTTCCGGGCCTGCGACGGCCGGCGGTGACGCCGTCTGACGGTCTGTTCCCGTGGAGCAGCCCGCCATCGCGAAGGCGCAACCCGCCATGACGATTCCCACGCCCCGAGCCGCGCGACGCAGCAACATCCCACCATTACACCACGGCTGACCGGCGGCGCGAGCCGCGGCGGCCGCTCAGCGGTCGGGCAGGAACCAGTCGACGGGATCACGACCGGCTTCGATGAGCGCCGTGTTCGCGCGCGAGAACGGGTGGCTGCCGAAGAAGCCGCTGTGGGCCGACAACGGTGACGGATGTGCGGACTCGATGACGACGTGGCGTGCGGTATCGATCAACGCCTTCTTCTTGCGCGCATATGCGCCCCACAAGATGAACACGACCGTGTCGCTCTTGTCGTTGACCGTGCGAATGATCTCGTCGGTGAAGAGTTCCCACCCCTTGCCCTGATGCGAATTGGCGTTGTTGGCCCGCACCGTCAGCACTGCGTTCAACAACAGCACACCCTGTTGCGCCCACCCTTCGAGGCAACCGTGATTCGGCGCGCGCAGCCCGAGATCCTCGTGCAACTCCTTGAAGATGTTGACCAGCGACGGCGGCCGTTCGATGCCGGGACGCACGGAGAAGCACAGCCCGTGCGCCTGGCGCGGGCCGTGGTATGGGTCTTGACCGAGGATCAACACCTTCACATCGGCGAACGGCGTGAGATAGAGCGCCGAGAACACTTCGTCCGGCGGCGGATACACGGTGTGTTGTAGGCGTTCGTCGGCAACAAACCTTTGCAATGGTTCCCAGTACGGCTTGGCCAACTCGGCCCGCAGTACCGGATTCCAGTCGGTCTTCGTCACCGCTCGAAGTCGATGACGGTACGCGTACCGATGCCTCCGCGCATGGCGTCGTAGCCCTCGTTGATCTCGCCGAGCGGACGGTGCGCGCTGACCATCTCGTCGAGCTTGAGCCGCCCGTCGAGATACAACTCGATGAACCAGGGCATGTCGGTGCGGAACTGGTTGGATCCCATCAACGAACCCTGGATGCGCTTCTCCGACATGAACAGATCGGAACCGGGAATATCGAGGGTCACGCCGAGGGGCACCATGCCGATCACCGTGGCGGTGCCGCCGCGGGCCAGCATGGCGAACGCCTGCTCGGATGTCTTCTTGGTGCCGATGGCTTCGAACGAATAGTCGACGCCCCCACCCGTCAGATCTTTGACGGCCTGCACCGCGTCGACTTCGAGTGCGTTGACCGCGTGCGTCGCGCCGAGACGTTGTGCGTTCTCGAGCTTCTCGGCGGACACGTCGACCGCGATGATCGGCGCCGCGCTCATCAGTCGTGCGCCTTGCACCGCGGCGAGGCCGATGCCACCGCAACCGATGACCGCCACCGACGAACCAGGCTTGACCGCGGCGGTACGGATCACGGCACCGAGACCGGTCGTCACGCCGCACCCGATCAGCGCCGCGATGTCGAGCGGCATGTCCTCGCGGATCTTCACGATGCCGTGCTCGTGCACGAGCATCTGCTCGGCGAAACATCCGAGCGAGGCGAACGGCGACAATGCCTCGCCCTTGCCGTCACGCAGCGTCGGATTGTCGCGGGCCACGATCTGGCTGCGGCCCGAGCACAAGTGGGGCCGGCCGCTGAGGCAGTACTTGCACTGGCCGCAGAAGATCGACGTACACGTGATGACATGGTCGCCGGGCTTCACGTGCGTGACGTCGTCGCCGACTGCTTCGACGATGCCGGCGCCTTCGTGCCCCATGATCGTCGGGCCACCGACCTTCCACACGCCGTCCATGAAGTGCAGGTCGCTGTGGCAAAGCCCGGCGTGCGCGGTGCGTACCAGGACTTCGCGTGACGTCGGTTTGTCGACCGCCACGTCTTCGATCTCGAGGCGCCCGGGACTCGAACGCAGAACCGCTGCTTGCATGGATCCTCCCCTACTCGTCCGGCGGATCGTAGGTCGCCGGCGCCCGCGGCCCAAAGCGACGCCGTGGGCGTCCCGAACCTACCCTGACCAGATGAGCCAAGCCGATCCCGCGCCGACGCGCCGCGTGCCGATCCATCGCCGAACGATCGACATCGAGGCGTTCGACGCGCCCGAGCATCTCGAGCTCGTTTGCTATTTCCTCGACGAACGCCCGTGGGCCGCCAGCGAGCACCACGTCGTGCACCAGATGGAACTCGAGGTCGATGTGCGCAAGGCCGACCTCGTGATCACTCGGGCCGAGGCCCGCATGGTGCGGTTTCCCCACACCGAATGCCCCGACATCACACCCAAGTTCGGTGAACTCGTCGGTGTCAGCATCGCCCGTGGTTACAACCGTGCGGTGCAAGAGCGGTTCATCGGCATTGCCGGTTGTACCCACCTCGAATTCATGGCGCGTGCGCTCGGGCCCGCGGTGGTTCAAGCCGCGCAGTCGGCCAAGGGATACGAGCGCATCACCTCTGGCGCCGCGCCTCGCGACATCGTCGTGACGCCGTTCATGCGCAACACCTGCCATGTATGGCGCGACGGCGGCCCCGCCATGGACAAGATCGACGCCGGCTGGCGACCCGGCCTCGGCGGATTTCCCGTGCCGACCGTCGTCGAGATCCGCCGCCTCGTACAAGAACAGCAGTCGCAGCACGAATCGCAACCCTGAACCCTCGTTCTCGCAGCACAACGTCGAACAATGTTCGACGTTGTGCTGCGAGAACGGGGCAAGGAAGCGGTCAGATGTCGATGTGGTACAGCCGCGCCGCGTTGTCGAACAGGATGCTCTGCGCCACGTCGTCGGGCACGCCGGCGAAGTTCTTTTCGATGACGGTGCGCGAGTTGGGCCACGTCGAATCGGTGTGGGGGAAATCGGATCCCCACATGAAGCTGTCGCGACCGATGACCTCGTAGCTGGCGGCACCCACGGCGTCATCCATGAAGGTCAGCCAGATCTGGCGACGCACGTAGTCGCTCGGCTGCATCGAGAGCTTGGTGTCCATCATGGCGCCGAACTTCATGTTGGCGTGGTCCATGCGCTGCATCCAGTGCGGCAACCACCCGATCTCGCTCTCGGCGGCAACGATCATCAACTCGGGGAAACGTTCGAGTACGCCGCCGAGCACGAGGCTCGAGATCGAGCGTTGGATCTCGTGGATCATGTGCATGTAGCGAATCGGCGCATCGGTGAAATCGACCCGACTCTCGTCGCCCATGCCCGTCACGATGTGCAGTGACAGTGGCAACTGCAGGTCTTGCGCGGCCGCCCACAGCGGGTCGTAGACCTTGGAGTGGTACTGGCGATCGGGCGGCGGATAGCCCCAGATCATCGCGCCCTTGAAACCGAGCTCGGCGCAGCGTTGCAGCTCTTTGACGCCTTGCTCGACATCCCACAGCGACACGCAGCCGAGGCCGTGCAGCCGCTTGGGGTCATAGGCGCAATACTCCGCGAGCCAGTCGTTGTAGGCCTTGAAGAATGCGTGCTGCAGGACGCCGTCGCGCATGGGGAACAAGCGCATGCCGAGAGTGCCGTAGAGCACTTCGGCCTCGACGCCATCGATCTCCATGTCCTTGATGCGTTCGGCTGGATCCCAGCCCGACGGACGCGCTGATTCGTAGCCCGCGGTCTCGAGGTGCTTCTTGAGCTCTTCGCCGCTCTTGCCCGCGCCCCATGCGCCCGACACGACCGAAGGCAACATGCCGGGAATGTGGAACGAATAGCCCGGCCGGTCTTCGTTCTTCAACACGCGCGGCGCAATGTCGCGCAGGTCGCGATCGACCCGCGCCGTCCACAGGTCGACGGGCTCCATCGTGTGCGAATCGGCGGAGATGACCCTCTGTGCTGTCTTCATACGATTCTCCTTCCAGAACTTTTGTTTCTGGCGCGTTTACAACACGACTCCGGCGACTTTGAGCTCGACGATGCGATCCCAGTCGTAACCCCGTTCGAGCAACACTTCGTCGGTGTGCTCGCCCAACTGCGGGCACGGTAGCGCAGGCTCCACGGCACTATCCGAGAAGTCGACCGGCGTATTGAGCATCGTGACGACGCCCTCGGCCGCCGGTGCCTGTATCCACGCACCCGCGGCGGCGACTTGCGGATCAGCCACGACCTCGTGCGGTGACATCACCGGCTCCCACCACACATCTTCACGGGTGAAGATCTCGGCCCACTCGTCGCGCGTCTTGGTCGCGAAGATCTCGTCGAGCAGTTGCACCAATTCGCGTGCGTGCTGACGTCGCGATGGCAACGAGTTGAACCGCTCGTCCTCGAGCCACTCGGGACGATCGACGGCCCGCACCGCGGACGGCCACATGCGATCGGGCTGCAGGCCCAACAGCCAGAACCACCGGCCGTCACGATCGCAGTAACTGTTCATCATCGGATTGCCCGCATCTTCGCGGGCACCGCCCATCGGCAATGACCCGCCGAGGCGCAGCGACATCGTGATGTCCTGACCGAGGATGTACATCCCGGTGCGCATCAGCGACGTGGTGACGTGCTGGCCCTTGCCGGTGCGCTCTCGCTCGTAGAGCGCCGCGGCGACGCCGGCCGTCAGCGTCATCCCTGTCGTGTGGTCACCGCAGGCGCCGCGCAACGTCGGTGGCGCTTGGCCCTCGACGGTGTGCGCGAACGCCAACCCCGAACGGGCCCAGAATCCGCCGATGTCGTAGCTCTGGCGATCGCGCTGTTCGCCGTGACTGCCGTAGCCGGTGATCGACGCGTAGATGAGGCGCGGGCAATCGGCCGCCAGTGTCTCGTAGTCGATGCGACATTTCTCGAGCCACTGCGGCCGCATGTTGGTGAGAAAAACGTCGGCGTCCTTGATCAACTCGATCAACAACTCGCGACCTTCGTCGCGGCTGACGTCGATGGCAAGGCTGCGCTTGCCCCGGTTGTCCAACTCGAACAACACGTTGACGCTGTCCGACGTGCCCGTCGTGAAGATCCACCGGAAGGGGTCTCCGTTGATCGGCTCGACCTTCAAGATCTCTGCACCCCAGTCGGCCATGATGGCCGCAGTGGCAGGCGCGGAGATCCATTGCGCGAGCTCGACCACGCGGACCCCGCGCATCGGTCCGTCCATAGGTCAGGCCGTGGCGACGGTGTCGGTGTCGCGGCCAGAGCGCAACACGATGCCGGGCAAGTTGCCGCTCGTCGCGCCGGCTCGCACCGTCTCGACGCCGTTGACGAACACCCGCTCGATGCCGGTTGCTTCGGCCTTGAGCCGCAACGCGCCGGCCGGTAGGTCGTGGGCGAGGTAGGCCTGCTGCGCGTCTACGGTCGCCGGGTCGAGCAGCACCAGGTCGGCCTGCCAGCCTTCGGCGATACGGCCGCGACCGCGCAAGCCGAACAGTCGCGCCGGCGCATCGGTGATGAGTTGCACCGCCCGCTCTAGCGAGAGCAGCTTGCGTCCGCGCAACGTGTCGGCCAAGAACGCAGTCGTGTATTGCGAGCCGCACATGCGATCGAGATGCGCGCCGGCGTCGGATCCACCGATGAGCGTTCCCTCAGTTTCCCAGATCTGGCGGCGCAGCTCCCAGCTCGCGGCGTCGTCATCGGTCGGCGTCGGCCACCACACTGTCTTGAGGTCGTCGTTGAGCCCGATCTCGACGAACATGTCGAACGGATCTTTGCCCTGCTCGCGCGCGATGTCCGCAACGACGCGGCCTTTGCGCCCGGCATTGGCCTCGGAGAAGGTGTCGCCAACGATGTAATTGCCGAAGTCGGCCAGCCGGGCGAACACACCCGCTTCGGGCAGCTTGGATTGCGCCAGCAGCCACGACCGCACCGACGGGTCACGCAGCTTTTCGATGCGCTCGGGGATCGGCAGGTTGAAGATGGTCGACCACTGGGGCAGCTGGTGGATTGCGCAGAAGTTGCGCAAGCTCATGTTCATGGGCACGAGCGTCGGCATGGTCAGGGCAACCACGCGGGCGCCGGCGGCCGCGCTGCGCCGCGAGGGCTCGAGTTGGCGCATGGCGCGCTCGCGCGCTTTGGAGTCGACCGTCAGCACGTTCCAGTTGATGGGCCGGCGCGCCGCGGCGGACATCGCGAGCAGCGTGTCGATCTCGAGGTCGCTGAAGCCGTAGTTGCATCCTTCGACGATGGCTTCGAGCGTGGTGCCAGGGTGCTCGCCCACCGCGCGGCACAACTCGATGACCTCTGAGTCGGGTCCGACACGCGACGCGACCGGACGGTTGTCGGTGTCGGAGTGCGTTGGCGACCGGGTGGTCGAGAACCCGAGACCGCCGGCCTCGATCGACTGCTTGAGCACCTTGAGCATCGCGGCCATCTCGTCGGGCGAGGCGTCGCGTTCGAGCGCGGCGTCGCCCATCACGTAGTGGCGGATCGCGCAGTGACCCACGAGGAAGCCGGCGTTGACACCAAGGCCGCCGTCGAGGCCATCGAGGAACTCGCCGAAGGTCTCCCACTTCCAATCGATACCGGCTTTGAGCGCGGCGAGCGACATGCCTTCGACCTTGGACAACATCGAGCACATGTAGTCGATGTCGGCCGGCTTCGTCGGCGCCAGCGTGAAGCCACAATTGCCGGCGAGGACAGTCGTGACCCCGTGCACGTTGGATGGCGACGCGTAGGGATCCCACCACAGCTGCGCGTCGTAGTGCGTGTGCGGGTCGATGAAGCCAGGCGTGAGCACGAGCCCGCCGGCGTCGATCGTCTCTCGCGCGGACTCCTCGACTTTGCCGATAGCGACGACCTTGCCGTCACGGATACCGACATCGCCGGTCGTCGCAGGGGCGCCGGTGCCGTCGACGATGGATGCGCCGCGGATGAGATGATCGAGCATGTGCCTTCTCCTCGTTTGTCAGTGCGTGATGCCGAAACGTTGCAAGCCGTAGCAGTCGATGGCGTTGCCGCGCACGAGGCGATAGCACTCGTGCGCGTTCATGCCGGCCTTGGCGAACAGATCGGAGGCGATGGCGCGTGAGTTGGGCCACGAGCCGTTGCTGTGTGGATAGTCGACCTCGAACAAGATGTTGTCGAGCCCGATGATGTCGCGGCATTTCAACCCGTGCAGGTCGTCGAAGATGCAGCCGAAGACGCGACCCTTGACGTAGGTGCTGGGCGGATTGGCGAGCTCGACGCCCACGTCGCCTTCGTGCCAGACCGTGTCCATGCGTTCGAGTTGGAACGGCATCCAACCGACTTGGCTTTCGGCGTAGGCGAGCTTGATCGTGGGGAAGCGCTCGAGCGACTTGGACCACACCCAGTCGTTGACCGACCCTTGTGCGTTCTGCGCGTTGAGCGACATCGACACTGCTAGCGGCGCGTCGGCGGACGTGGTCGGCATCGATGACGACGAACCGATGTGCATGTTGACGATGGTGTCGGTCTCTTGGCAGGCGTCCCACAGGACGTCCCAGTCACCGGTGTACATCGAGGAGAAGCCGAGCTTGGACGGGTTCTCGGTGAACGCGATGGCGTAGCTGCCCTTGGCCGCGCAGCGCCGCACTTCGGCCGCGGCCAGGTGGGCATCCCACAGCGGCACGAGCGTCAACGGCACGAGGCGCCCCTTGGCGTCACCGCCGCACCATTCGTCGATCATCCAGTCGTTGTAGATCTGCAGACAGGCCAGCGCGAGCTGTTTGTCGGCGCGCTCGGCGAACCCTTGCCCGGCGAATCGGGGGAAGGTGTTGGGATAGTTGATCGACACCTCGACATGGTTGAGGTCCATGTCGGCGAGGCGCGCCTTTTGGTCGTAGACGCCGATGCGAAAGTCTTCGTAGACCGCGGCGCGGTTGTCGTGCTGGTCGCGCGGCAGGCCCGCCGGCGCGTGGCGCAGACCGGTGGGCGAAATGAGATCGTCGAACAACCAGAGGTCGCACCAGTGGCCGTCGTCGGCATCTCGCTCGAGGTGCAGGCTGCCGCCTTTGAAGCCGAGCCCGATCTTTTCGCGCACGACCTTGGGGCCTCGGTCACGCATCGACGCCGGAAGTTCGCGCTGCCACAGCTCACGCGGCTCGAGCACGTGGTCGTCGACCGAGATGATCCACGGCAGCTCTTCTTCTGTCGGCGTGATCGACGCCATCGCATACCCCCGCGCAGTCGGCGTATATCCGACGATACACCGAGGTTTCGCCCTTCCTGGCGGCGAGGAAAGCATCACCTGCCACAGCGACAGATCCGCGCGACGATGCGCTCCGAATAGGGCGTGGCCAGGGATTGGACGCCGGGAGGCACGATGGAAGTGTGAGGGCTGGCGGGTACGTGACGTCGCGGGCCACATGGTCACCGGCTTCGAGATGTCGATGCCCGCCGTGATGGTCAAGACGGCGCGTGCCGGGTTCAACATCAACAAGGCCTCGGCAAAGGGCGGCCGTGAGTTCGGGGATCGCCCCGTCGAGCAGTTGATGGCGGCCATCGAGTCGCCCACCGAACTCTCGGGTTTCGCCAAGGTCATCGGCTACTCCAAGTTGATTCCCGACGTGACCATCCACCACGAGGACATCTGGCGCGCCGTCGGCCTGGCACCCCACGTGGTGCCCGTCGAACGGATGAAGTACTCCCTCAGCACACTGCGCAAGGACACCGGCCCGCTCAAGGCCAAGAAGCGCTCGCAGGGATTGCGCTTCGTCGCGACCGATATCGACTGGGCCGAAGGCGAAGGGCCCGAGGTGCGAGTGCCGGCGTTGTCGCTGCTACTCGCCATGGGCGGACGCGCGGCCGGCCTCGACGAGTGCGAAGGCGACGGTGTCGCGGTGTTGCGCGCCCGCTGAGCCATCATCTCCATTGCCCAACTTCAGCTCGCCCATTTGAATCCGGGTTGTCGGATTGGGGGGATGGTGGTTTCGGTGGTGCCGTCGGCGTAGGTGATGTGCAGGGTGCCGTTGGGTTCCATGACCATGCGGATCTTCGGGTCGTGCGCCGCTCGGTGGTGATGGTATTTGCATAACAGACAGCAGTTGCAGGGGCTGTTGACACCGCCGTTTTCTCGGTGGTGGAGGTGGTGGA
>JBDSMH010000220.1:0-17033 GCA_039915945.1 Acidimicrobiales bacterium
ATCGACAAGCGCGCCCGACACGCCACAGGCGAACACCGACACGACCGCTGCCACCAACGTGAACGGAGCACACCCGCCCACACCGACCACCAGCGACCTCAACACCCACTATTTCCGGGGCAAGTAAGCTAAGGGCCCAGCTGAGGCTCAACCGCGTCGAAGACGGGCTACGGAAGTTGCGCTCTGCCGCCATGCGCCGGTCCCTTCTACCGCCCTCGCTCCCACCCGACCCACAGCCCGTGCACGGCCCGCGAGCAGAGTGGGTCGGATGCGGAGGACTGTTCGCTGTAAGGCGACGGCAGTAGGAGTTCGCGAGAACGGTTTATCGCGAGGGCGTGATGTCCTTGCCCATTCGCAGCAGTGGCACCGACACGCCGCCTGATGCATCGGCGACGTCTTCGATCGCTGCAAAGCCGAACGTCTCGTAGAGCGGCCGGCCCGACAGCGTCGCCATGAGCTCGAGCCGCGTGAACCCTTCGGCCGCAGCCGCGGCTTCGCACTGCGAGAGTATGAGACGGCCCACGCCTTGGCGCGCGAACGCCGGGTTGGTGTACATGGCGCGCACCCTCGCCGGTTCGGTCGCAGGATCGAGCAACGCTGCGTCTCGGCCCGGCGAATGACTGCCGCCGTAGAGCGTGGCGCGCCTGCTCCATCCCCCGCACCCCGCAAGCGCACCGTCGATCTCGACGACGAAGTACGTGCCGTCGTCGATCAACTGCGCGTCGAGGCCCATGATCGCTCGGCTCGACTCGATCTGTGCGTCGTCGAGGAAGCCCTTTTGCAGCGTGCCGATGGCTGCATCCATCAGGCCCCGCAGCGCGGCAATGTCGTCACTCGTCGCGAGCCGGTGGGTCAGCGCCATTTGCGCACCAGCGCCACCGATGCCGCAAGCATCCACGCGAGGTAGATGAAGCCGGCGCTCTGTCCGCCGGCGCCGGTCGGCGACCACGCGCCGTCTCGCGCCAACGAGACGCTGGCGACGAGATGCGCGGCGGCGACGAAGAAGCTCGTCCAGCCGATCCAACGCGGTAAGGCATCGCCCGTGAGAATCATGATGCCGATCGCCACCGACGAGAAGATCGTCATGATGTTGGACATGTTCGTGATCGCGGTGAAGAGGTCCCACAGCAACCGCACCGAATCGGCCTCGATGGCGTCGCTGCGATACGCGGCGCTCGACACACAGGCAAGTGCCGCCGCGGCCAGCGTGAAGGTCGCGATGCCGAAGCTCAATGCAATCGTCGGCCAATGCTCGGGGGTGCGCGACGATCGACGGGCCACGCCGTGAGGCCGATGATGAAGACGAGTGCCAGCGCGAACCCGAACCCCAGTAGCCACATCGATACGAGCAGCCGGCGGCGATGCTCACTGGTGAATTCGAGCGCCTTGGCGGCCAGGTCGTTCGACTTCGGTGCCGAGCCCAACAATCCCGCACCGACCGCGATGAAGACCGTCGCGGCGATACCACTGCCACCCGCGACATGGTGTCGTCCATCCCCCACCCCCGCTGCCTGGCGAAAACTAACACCGTCGAGGGAGTCCTTTTGATTGCCGACTACGTCGGCCCGGGCACGCTCGCTCCCGGTGAATTAACATCCCCGCACTCGACGAGAGGGGACGCCATGAGCGACTTCCAGCCGGAGGAAGAAATCATCGTTGGCCTCGTCGACAACGGCGACGGCTCGCTGAGCTCGACGAACGACGACGGCTCGACGTCGATGTCAACGGCGAGCGGCATGCTGACGACGATGATGTCCGATGGATCGGTGACTACCACGGCCGAGGACGGGACGTACTCGCACCAAGACCCCGATGGTGGCGTGACCTATCTCGGCAACGACGGGTCGACGCACTACCAAGATCCCGACGGGCATGCGACCTATACGGGGCCCGACGGTTCGATGACGACGACGACCCCCGACGGCGGGCAAACGGTCACGCAAATCGACGGCGCCATCAGCGTGTGGTCGCCCGACGGCACCACGGTCACCTTCGCCACCGACGGGACCATGACGACAACCGGGCCCGATGGCTCGACGACGATCGTGGGTATCGACGGCAGCTACCAGACGAGCGGCACCGACGGGTATCACACCACGACTGCCCCCGACGGCACGTGGACGACGCAGGCGAGCGACGGCACGGTGCACCGCACCTACGCCGATGCGACCCACGACGTGACCGACCCCGACGGCACCATCACCAAGTACGACAGTTCGGGCCAACCGGTGCCGGGCGACGACGGGTACCAGCCGCGCCCGCCGCAGCACCCGCATCCGTCGACGGTGCACAAACAACACGTGTACAACGCGCCCAAGCCGGCGGAGCACCGCAAGCCCAAGACGCAGCCGAGCCCGCATCATCCGCCCGACGGCAAGCACCCCACCCACCAGAAGCACCCGAATCGCTACTGACGTCGCGCGCGCCAATAGAGCGGCGACGGGCGCTCAGTCTCCCCAGAGCTTCCGCGTCGCGCGTGCGAGCGGCTCGCCGTACAGCGAGACGTAGATCGCAGCGACCGCGAGATACGGAGCGAACGGAATCGCCTTACCGAATCTTCCTCGTCCGACTGCGATGAGGATGACACCGACGACGGCGCCGAGAACGAACGCGCTATAGAGGCCAACTATCACATAGGTGAGTCCGTGCCATCCGAGCACCGCTCCGCAGAGAATGGCGAGACGCACGTCGCCGTAGCCCATACCGCGGGGCGATGCGAGGTGGACGAGGCGTAGCAGCGCGAAGCCGATCGCCGCACCCACGATTGCCCGGGCCCCATCGTCCCAACCATCGTCGACGCCGGCGGCGATCGCCAACAACGCCGCAGTGGCGCCAAGCGTCGGATACAACACCGCTACCGGCACTCGTTGTACGTCGATATCGATGGCAGACAATGCCAACAATCCCGCGAAGGCGACGAGATAGGCAGCCAGTTCGACCCACCGATCGATGCGCGCCGCGGCGAGCGCGAACAACGCGCCGGTGGCGATCTCGACCAACGGATAACGGACGCTGATTGCCGATTTACACGAACGGCATCGCGCGCGCAGCGCAATCCACGCGATCACCGGAACGTTTTCGAACCACGTCAACTCGTGGCCGCAGTTCGTGCAGCGCGATCCCGGTGAAACGATCGACTCGCCCCGAGGCACCCGATAAATGACCACGTTGAGGAAAGAGCCGACCAATAGGCCAATCAGCCCGACGACTGTTATCACCCACACATCCATCGATCAGCATCCTCACCACTAATGCGGCAACTCGCAGTCGAACTTGAGCGCAATTGCCAAACGGCCGCCTGCGCACGGCGCGCCCGAGGTAGTGCGGAGGGCCGCCCGACCTATGCCGTGCGGCGCTGGCGCACTGTTACTCTCGTTCGCGTGAGTGAACTTCAGGGCAGCATCGAGCAGTTTCTCCGCCTCTTGTGGCAAGGGAAGGGCACCGACCTCCACCTTTCGGTCGATGTGCCGGCGATGGGTCGTTTCGATGGCGACCTCCGCCCTATCGCCGCCGAGACGACGATCGACGAGTCCCACATGCAATCGATCATCGCTCAGCTGCTCAACCCCGATCAGCTCGCACGATACGAGCGCGATCTCGATGTCGACTTCGCATTGACATGGCACGACGTCGCCCGACTGCGCGGCAACGCGTTCCGGCAACGTGGGCTGCCATCTATCGCACTGCGCATCATCCCCCGCGAGATACCCAGTTTTGACGAGCTCGGCCTCAACAGCAAAGTGCGCGAATTCAGCACGCTGCAGCAGGGGCTCGTGTTGTTCACCGGGCCCACTGGCTCGGGTAAGTCCACGAGCATGGCTGCGATGATCGCCTCGATCAACGCAACGCGACGCTGTCACATCATCACCATCGAAGACCCGATCGAATACGTGCACGCCAACAACATGGCGGTGGTCAACCAGCGCGAGATCGGCCTCGATGCACTTTCTTTCGAGCGAGCCCTACGATCCGCGCTCCGTGAAGATCCCGATGTGGTGCTCGTGGGCGAGATGCGCGATCCAGAGAGCATCGCAATCACCCTCACGCTTGCCGAAACGGGGCACTTGGTCCTGTCGTCCCTGCACACCAACGACGCATCGCAGACACTCGACCGCATCGTTGACTCATTCTCCGCTGAGCGGCAAGGACAGATCCGCCTGCAGCTGGCGAGCGTATTGCGCGGGGTCGTAGCGCAACGGTTGGTTCCTCACAAGAGCGGTAGCGGCCGCGTCGCGGCATTCGAGGTGCTCGTGGCAACGCAGGCAGTGAGCAACCTCGTCCGCGAGGGTAAGACCCGACAGCTCCGCAATGCGATGCAGATGGGAATCGCAGATGGTAACCAGACCCTGGAAATGGATCTCAACCGCTTGGTCGCAGCAAATGTCGTTTCGTATGAGAGTGCCGTGGCACACGCCTTCGTTCCGCAGGAAGTCACCCGCCCTACAGCAGCCGTCGCCTGACGACTCGATAACCGCGCACACAGATTCTTCCCACACAACGCCAGACTCGCTCTTCATCGCAAAGACAATTTGGCGTTGGCGTGCATGACGAGCAGGCCTTCGTCTCGCCGCGGCACGATGGTGACTCGCGGTGTCGGGTGCGAGGTTGCTGGGGACTTGTGACGCCGCTCACCGAAATTCCCCGGTGTTGCTCGGCGGTTCCAGTGATCGTCGCTACGGCTGAGATAAGCAGGTGGTCATGAGACCTGTTTCCAGGGGTCGTCCGGGTCGGCAGCCGATGACGGACAAGCGCAAGCAGTACGCGCGCTTGATCCGCCAGGGGGTGTCGAACTCGGAAGCGTGTCGACAACTCAGGATCGACCGCAAGACTGGCCATTGGCGGAAGAACGGCGGGTCGTTTACGCGCAACCGCGTGACCCGTGTGATCGAGCCGATCATCGACCGACAGCCGGCTCGGGCGGAGTCGGGCCGATACCTGAGCGAGAGCGACCGAGTGAAGGTCACCGACGGGGTGCACGCCGGGAAGTCGGCGCGCATGATGGCGGCTGAGTTGGGCCGCGCGGTGTCAACGGTGAGCCGGGAGCTGCAACGCAGCGCGTGCGCGGAGGGCTATCGGCCGCACGCCGTGCAGGCGATGATGCAGGCCCGCCGACCGCGCCCGAAGCCTCGGCTTCTCGAGCGCGACGGAGAGCTTCGGGTTCTCGTGCAGTGCTATCTCGATCAGCGTTGGAGCCCCGAGCAAGTCGTCCACGAACTCGGCGCAGCGCACGGTCGTCGCCTTGCGGTCGAGACCATCTATCAAGCGCTCTACAGCTCACATCGTGTCGTAGAGCGAGATGCCAGCGGTGTCTTGCGAACAGAGCGGCCACATCGGCGTCCTCGGCGCCGGGGGGATCAGCGACGTCCTCGGTTCATCGTGCCGATCACCATGATCGAACAGCGACCGGTGGAAGCCAACGACCGCCGCGTCGCCGGCCACTGGGGGGAGACCTCATCGTCGGCGCGTTCAACCGCTCCGCTATCGGCACGCTCGTCGAACGAACAACGAGATACACGATCCTGGTGCATCTGGACGGCACCTCGCGCTCGGAGTGTTTGCGGGAGCAACTCGAGGTCATCTTCGATGATCTGCCCGAGTCGTTGCGGCAATCGCTGACGTGGGATCAGGGCTCAGAGATGTGCCATCACCACTCGATCGCCGCCGCGGGTTCGGATGCCGGTGTTCTTCTGCCACGTAGGCCGACCGTGGCAACGACCCTCCAACGAGAACACCAACGGGCTTCTGCGCAACTACTTCCCCAAAGGTACCGACCTCAGTGTGCACACGCCCGAGGACCTCGCCCGTGTCGCTGACGAGCTCAGCCGGCGCCCACGCAAGACCCTCGGTTGGCACACCCCAAACGCCTTGTTCGCTAGCCTCAGACAACAGTCCGCGTAGCGACGACCGCTGGAACCCGCCGAGCAACTCCGGGGAATTTCAGCGAGCGGCGTCAGGGTCTGCCCCGGTATGGTCGCCGGCGTAGATCGCCATCCTGAGTGGTGATTGCGCCGTTGGGAGTGTCCGTGCAGCGCGACACAGACATTCTGTTCGCCATGCCCCTCGAGTGCGCGTATGAACAGACAAGCGGCGGTTCGCTGCGTCAGGTTGTCGTGAGCGTGTACTGATAGCTCACCGAGGCACCGAGATTGTCCACGACCGTGACCGTCACCTGGTACGTGCGGGCGGCGTTCGGAAGCGTGCCCGTGAGCGTCACGGTTGTTCCGCTGGTCGGACTCGGCGTACAGCTGAGGAACGTCGGATTCGCCGGTCCCCCGCCAGCAGTCCGGACGATGGCCACGGAGCAGGTGTATGGCGCTGTGCCGTTTGCGATGGTGAACGCGCCCGAGGTGTACGCCGTGTTGCGAGGCCGCGACGTCGGCAAGCCAGCTGGCGGTGTCAGGCTCAGCGGCGGCGCGTTCACCGTGATCGTGAACGAGCGCGACGCGGTTGCGGCAGGTGCTGCGCTGTCCGTCACCGTCACGGTGAAGGGGGCGGTGGTGCCTACCGCGGTAGGCGTACCGCTGAGCGTTCCCGTCGTGTTCAGGCTGAGCCAAGCCGGCAGGCCCGCAGGCGCTGTCCATGAACGCGGAGTGGTCCCGTTGGCGGCGACGAGATTCACTGAATACGGAACGCCAACCGCGGCATTCGGCAGCGTCGCGGTGCTCACCGCGAGCGGTGGCTCGGGACCGAGCTCGATGTCGCTCGTTCCCGAGAACCAGACCGTTTGGGCGACGATGGAGCCGATAGAGGTTGCGGCGTTGCCGACCACATGGACCTGCGCCACTGGTGCATACACAATGCCTTGATAGCTGTTGAGGCCTGCGCCCCCGAGCATCGTCAACTGCTGCTCGGGATTCGTCCTCGGTAGCCACATCAGTATACCTTGGTAGTCGCCCGAGGTCGGAGCGGCCAGCTGGATCTCGGGAGTGCCCGTCATCGAAAGCGTGCCGCCGGCGAAGTAGAAGTGCACACCAGTGCCGACAATTGTTCCACTACCACCAATGCTGAGGCCCCGACAGAAGATGTAGATGCCAGGCGCGAACGTCGCGCTCCCGTTCACGCTGACGGGCTGGTTGTATACTCCGGCGACGTAGGCGGGGCCACCGGAGGGGTTCGAGCCTCCTGCGACGCATGCGCCCGCGCCTGGCGGCGGGCTTAGCCAAGCGAGCGGATCGCTCAACGGGTTGGCCATCGTCGTATACGGCGGGCAACTCCCAGATCCACTTACGTCGCAGGTACCGCCGGCAAGGATCGCGGTAGTGTCGGCGGTGTAATTCGCGTTCCCGTTTATGTACATCGACGGGCAGCTCGACGACGCGTCGTCGCCATTGACGATCGCGCCACCCACGGTGATATGAAGGTCCGTCGTGCCGGTGAGACTTATGCCGGAACTTCCACCGGGAGCGCACGTGCCTGACCCGAGGGCGAGCAGCGGAACCGTCTGCGCCGTGCCGCCAGTCGGTCGGATCTGCGCCTCGGGACGAATAGAAGCAGTCAGCGAGAACTGGTACGGGGCCGGCGCGTTCACCGGGTTGTTGGTTTCGGTCACGGAGATGGAAACCGTGTCCGGCATTCCCGGGCATCCTCCGGCCGGAAAACACGATGCCGAAGGTGCGGGGTCGCTGGCAATGTTGCGACCGAGCACGAAGGTGCCCTGCACGATGCCGTCCACACACGTGCGACGAACCAGCTCGTTGGTGGCAGGCACATAAAAGTAGTTGGCGACGTGCGTCGCCACGACCGACGTCGGAGGCGTTCCGGGCGCCACTGACCGGTCCTTCCATTTGAAGCGGACAAGGAGGTCGGCCGAAGAGACCGCGCATTCCGCCGGATCGGTGAGGGACACCCCGAGAGTGGAGTCGAGAGTGCCGAACTCTGGACGCGATCCGCCTGCCGCTTGACCATCACGGACGAGGTAACCGGATATGAACTGCGCATCGTTCGACTCGGCAACCCGCTGGTGTGTGCTCGACTGTGCTTTGAGCGACACCAACAGCGCGGTGACCGTCGCGCCAGTTATGCCCGCGAGGATGACTACCGCGATGATCACCTCGATCAACGTGAACCCAGCGTCGCTACGACGCCGGTGTGGCCGTGGCGACTTCGAGATATTCATCGGTTTACGCTCCATGACTGTACGTAGGTACGAATCGGGGTTACCGAGCCAGGCGGAACCTCGTAGTTCACCTGAGCTCGTATGACGATCTCGTCCTCGGGGCAGGGCGTATCGGTGGTAGCGCACGCGGTGAAGACCACGTTGCGTTGAAGGTAGAAGGTCGGCGGGTTGCCCGCGTTGAGTGCGGTGGTTGGGTTCTCATCGCAGATAACGTGAATCGTGGACCCGTTGAGCGTCGAAGAGTACGGTCCGCCGCAATTGGACAAGGCGGGGTCACCGAGCGCCCGCACTTGATCGACCGCATATTCGATCGCGGCATCTGCTGCATACTGCCGATTGCGAATCGCGTCGAGGTCGGAGCGGCCTTTCACACTCGTCGCGATGTATGCCAACAGGCTGCCGCTGATGAGACCAACCAGGAGCATGACGCCGACGGCGAGGATGAGGGCCGCCCCGCGCTCGGGATTGTGGCGGGTTCGGTGAAGGCTCGTACGCGGGTTCATGGACGTCGCACCATGATCTGCATTTCCTTCGTTCCAGCCGGGCCCGTAACCGACAGTCTCAGTGGTACCGGCACTCCCGCGCTCGGGCACGTTGCGTCGTCGAGAGCAAGGCCGCGATAGGTCATGAATGAGAAGTCGGTCGCCGAGTAGGTAACGGAGTAGCTACCGCCGCTCGTGCCGCCATCGCATCCGTCGCGCACGGCCTGCTTCGTCGCTTCGGCGTAGTTCCGCATCACGGTGTCCGTGCGAACCAGGTTGCGGTGAGTGTTCGAGCTGTAGACCGCGGTTGTGATTGCGGCCAAAAGGGCCGCGATGGCCCCGCCCAGCACGAGCATGGCCATGATGATTTCGATCAAGCCGACGCCGGCTTCTCGATCGTGCTGCACGGGACCTCCCTTCAGTGTGCGTTGGTTGGGGCCCGGGGCGGCGTACGCCGCCCCGGGCGTACTGCATTACGGACAAGCAGCTGTCCACGCCGAGGGCGTGGTTCCCGCCGCCGGGGTGTACGTCGAAGTCCAGCCCTGACCCGTCATCAGGTTGGGCGTGCCGGCCACGACAGTGACCCCACCCGACAGAACAAGCTCATCGCCGACCATCACAAAGAGGCTCGCTGGCGCGGTCCCGTTGTTGTTTGCGTAGTAGACCGCCTCTGCGGCGGACACCGCGTCGCGCGACGCCTGACACGCTGCGCCTTCGCCGCTATCGACGAGGCTGCTGATGCCGACGATCGCCACGGCGGTGAGGATGCCGACAACGACGATGGCGATCAGGAGCTCGATGAGGGTGAAGCCCGCATCCCGCTCTTGCTTCTGCTCCAATTGCATTTCCATTTGAATCAGTTACTTTCTGTTTGTTGGTATGGGTTGGTTTGCATTGCCTGGCGGGTTCCGGCAGCTTCAGCTTCCGGGCTTTACTTGCTTGAACACCGAGTACATCGCCGACACCTGCGCGACAGCGACGAAGCCGACAGTGCAGCCGACGCCGATGATCACGGCGGGTTCAAACAAATCTGTGGCCTTCTTCAAGCGGTATGTGAGCTCACGCTCGTAGAAGAGGGCGGCGGTCTTGAGCTGCTGGTCAAGCGTGCCGGTAGCCTCACCGACACGAATCATCTGACGCGCTGCCGCCGGGAACAACTCGGAAGCGGTCACTGGGCGAGCAAGCCCTTCGCCTCGCATCATCGCTTCTCGCACGATGCGCAACTTCTCCTGGAACACCCGATTGTTGGTGCTGTCGGCAGATACCTGAACCGCATCGGGAAGGGAGACGCCGGCATTCACCAACGCCGCGAGAACTCGACAGAAACGTTCCACTGCGACGAGGTGCAAAAGCGCGCCAATCGCGGGCAGGCGGAGCTTCAGCCGGTCGCGACGGCCCTTACCCTGCTTGCCGCCGATCACCGCAACGCCGATGAGAAAGATCGCGGCAATCGTGCCAAGGATCACCGGCCACCAGTTCGTGATGAAGTCGGTGAAACCAAGCAACATGCGAGTCGGCAGCGGCAGGTCGGCGTCTAGGGTCTCATACAGACTCTTGAACTTCGGCAGGATGAACGTGGCCATCACAATCACTGCGACGATCGCGAGGCCCATCACCACCATCGGGTACGTCAGGGCGCTCTTCACCTGGCGCCGCGCAGCGATGTCACGCTCCATGTAGCCCGACAGCTGATCGAGAACTTCGTCGAGCTGGCCGGTGAGTTCGGCCGACCGCACCATTGCGATGTAGTAGCCCGGGAAGACCTTCGGATGGACTGCTATCGCGTCGCCGAGGGACTCGCCACCGCGCACTCGAGCACGGATCTCCTCGAGTACCTCGACCATCTTCTTCGAGGCGCTTTCCTCACCGACGATCGCGAGCGCATCGAGGATCGGAATGCCGGCGCGGAGGAACGAAGCGGCTTGCCGCGAGAAGTTCATGACCTCTTCGGCGTCGACCGCACGGCCGATGTAAAATTCGCGCTTGTAAAAGGGCTTCTTGTTCGATTGCCGGGCACCTTCGTGCCGTGGCGGTGCCGGCGGCACCATCCCGGGGGGTTGCGTCATCGTTCCGGTCATGAGAAGTCCTCCGACACGAACACGTTCTTGATGACCTCACCTATGGTGGTGATGTCTTGTTCGACGAGCCGGATGGCTTCGTGCTGCAGAGTGCTCAGGCCGTTCTGTATGGCGAGGTCACGCGCGACACGAGGGGGTTGGCCATTGACCACGCATTGGCGAATCTCGTCGGTGATGCCGAGCACTTCGTACACGCCGACCCGGTCGTAGAAACCGGTGTCCAAGCAGAGGTTGCAGCCTCGACCGCGGAACCACTCGTCCTTTTCGACGCCGCCGAGTTTGCGATACACGGCAAGGTCTTGCAGGGAGGGTTCGTACCTCTCGGCACACGCCCGGCAGATCCGACGCACCAGCCGCTGTGCGACAACGCCGACGATGGCCGAGGTGATGAGAAAGGACTCGATTCCCATGTCGAGCAAGCGATACAGCGCGGACACCGAGTCGATGGCGTGTACCGACGAGAGCACCAGGTGGCCGGTGAGTGCGGACTGGACCGCGATGCGCGCGGTCTCGACATCACGAACCTCGCCGACAAGGATGACGTCAGGGTCCTGACGCAGGATCGACTTCAAACCGGTAGCGAAGCTGAGGCCGGCCTGCTCGCTGATCTGGATCTGGTTGACCGACGGAAACACGTACTCGACGGGATCCTCGATGGTCATAATGTTGATGTCGGGCCGGTTGATCTCCGACAACGTGGCGTAAAGCGTGGTGGTCTTCCCGCTACCGGTCGGTCCGCTCACAATCACCATTCCGAACGGCGACCGGACAATTCGTGAATAGATGTCACCGGGCCCTGGTGGCATGCCGAGATCGGCGAAGCTGTAGAGCGAGCGGCTGCGGTCAAGCAACCGGAGCACGGCCTTCTCGCCCCAGATCGTGGCAGTCGTCGACACACGCACGTCGAGACCGCGCCCGTCGACGTCCATAGCGAACTGACCGTCTTGCGGCCGACGCCGCTCGACGATGTTCATGTCCGCCATTATTTTGATGCGGCTCACCAGTGGTCGTGCGAGATTGGCGGGCAGCGACACCACTTCTTTCAGCGAACCATCGATACGGAATCGAACACGCACTCGATCAGCGTTTGGTTCGATGTGTACGTCCGACGCTCGGTCGCGAAGCGCTTGGCTAACCAGCTGATTTACGATCTGGATGACCGGTGCGTCATCGCCTGCTAAATCAGCTGCGGCGTCGCGTACATCGACTACGTCGTCAATCCCCGCGGCGGTTGCCAGCTTTTGCACATCGGACCAGGCCGAGTAGTGCTGGCTCAGCACGGCCCTCATTTGCGATGGCGGGGCCATCCCGACTCGCACGCGCGTGACGGGAAGGCGTTCCAGGACCGGTGACAACCGCGGGTCTCGTGGGTCGCCGACGACAACATCGAGAGTGCCGTTGGGGTGGATGCGGATGGGCACGATCTGCAGGTCGTGTGCAGTGGCGGGAGTAATCAACGCAAGCGCGCCGGCCTCTGGGGCCTCCAGTGTCAGATCGACGAACGGCAGGCCGTGCTGATTGGCCAAAGCCCACGCGACGGCGTCTTCGGTCGCCAAACCCTTGGCGACGAGATGCTCGCCGATGCGAACACCGTTTTTTTCGAGCAGCGCTGCCTCGATGACTTCGGACGTGACATCGCCGTTTGCGGACAGCACGTCGCCCAGTAGCGCTGCTCGGTCGACTCCCAGAGGAGGGTCAACGATTGCCAATTGAGATACGTTAGAAATGTCTCTACGGCGCTTTAGTGCCATCGTTAAACAGCTCAAAGGTCGATAATGACCGTTGAGTATCCTCCCATATCAATAAGTATCAGTTTGGCTGAAGACGTAAGAAGAAACAATACGACATGGGGGCGACCGGCGAAATGGGGTGAAAGGCTTAGCGCGGCGCCCTCAATCGAGTGAGCCGAGATGGGACGACTGGCAGGGAGCCATCTGGCCCGGTGACCGGCTCGTTAGACCGCACAGCGGTGACCTGCAGCAACGGGGTTGAGGCGGGGGTCGGCTTCAGCGCGACAGGCCTCGAGTACCGTCGGGGTCCTTCTCAGTAGGCCCAGCGGTCGCGTACATGTTCACGTACGTCTGACTGGACAGTTCGCGGATCCCGAACATGACGTCGTCGGCGAATTGTCGCAACACCAAACGCTCATCGGGGCAGCAGCGTAGTGACTGGGGTTGATCGGCGCGCCGAAAGCGATCGATGCCCGGCGCCACAGACGAGGTAAGCGGCGACCGGTGGCAAGATGGCGTCGGTGCCAGGATGCCGACGGAGATAATCGGGGCTCCGGTTCGCAAAGCCAGACGGGCGGCCCCGGTGCGACCCTTGTGCAGCAGGCTATCGCGTGACCGGGTGCCCTCGGGGTAGAGGCCGAACAGCTCGCCCGCTCGAGCACCCCTGCCGCGAGATCGAGCGCTGCTTGCGCGGCGTCCCCCCGTGCGGTCGATGGGAATCATCCCGAGGGCCGGAAAGAGCCAGCGCGTCTTCGGTCATCGAGGTACTCGGCCTTACCGACGTAGGTGATATGCCTCGGCAACATGGCCGGCACGAAGAGCGAATCGAGCACGGAGATGTGGTTCGGGCGGAGGATGGGGGCCGGAACTGCAAATGTGCTCGAGGCCGCGCGCCTTGATTCGCCAAGTCGTGCGTAAGAGTGGGCGCAACACGACCCGGGCGACGGTTTGCACCTTGCCCCGTCTCCCGCCCGTTCATCGTGGTGTGTTCATCGCCGGTCGGTTCGCTTTACGCGCCGGGCTTCCAGATCATGAGATAGAGCAGCACCACGGTGAGCACGTGGAGAGAACCTCCGAGTGCACCCTGTTTCTTGAGCAGACCGTCGAGCGTTGACTCGGCCTCTGGGGTCGGCGCCGCCGCCGCGGACTCGATCTGCGCCACGACTCGTTCGTACTGGCGCGCCGACGGCAAGAGCAACCCGACCGCGACGGCGAGCGCGATGGCGTAGAGGACGACCGCGAGCCAGACCCACGTCTGGTCGAAGGCCCACCCGTCGTCGGACATGCCGATGAGGGCTAAGCCGAAAATCGGCACGGCGTAGATGAAGAGCTCGGCGATCTTCGTGGCCTTGGCGTTGGCCCGGACGAGGGCCAGCGCGCCGTGGCCGATCGCCTTGCGACTCGCGACCGCATAGATTCCGTTGAGCATGACGCCGCCGAAGCCGACTATGGCGCACAGGATGTGCAGCAGCAGGACGACCTTGTAGGGACCGTCATTGATGCGGGCGAGAGTCATCATGCGCCTGGATCGTAGTAGCTAGCACGGCCTCAGCTCTTCACGGTGTCGACACCCAAGAGCGCGGCCGCACGGCTGACACCTGCGCCCCGTTTCGCGGCGGCGTCGATGGCGACGACCGCCTCGGCCGTATCGAGGTCGTCGTCGAGCGCCGCTCGCACCTCGTCGAGCGCGCCTTCGCCCTCGCCCGCCGTGCACCACCGTTGCAGCCGATTGAGGGCGGCGTCGAGCTCGCGATCGTGGAACGTCCACGGCCGGCGATAGTGGTGTGCTACCAACGCGAGGCGGATCGCTCGCGCATCGAGGCGTTCGCGCAAGTCGCCAACGAACACGAGGTTGCCGCGCGACTTCGACATCTTTTCGCCGTCGAGATGCACGAGTCCTTGGTGCATCCAATGACGAGCGAACGGCTCACCCGTCGCGCATTCGGATTGTGCGCGTTCGCATTCGTGATGCGGATAGATCAAGTCGGCGCCGCCGCCGTGCAAGTCGATGGTCCATCCGAGCTCGCGCAACGCCAGCGCCGAACATTCGATGTGCCACCCCGGGCGTCCGTGACCCCACAGCGACTCCCATTCGGGCTCGCCGGGCAAACTGCGCCGCCACAGCACGAAGTCGAGCGGATCGCGTTTGTAGGGATCATCGGGATCTTCACCGTGGGCGCGCCCCGCGTCGAGCATCGCGTCACGATCGAGTCCACTGAGCGAGCCGAAGTCGCGATACGACGACACGTCGAAGTACACGCCGCCATCGGTGACGTACGCGTGCTCACGATCGAGCACCATGCCGATGAAGCCGCGGATATCCGGGATCGCCGACGTCGCGCGCGGCTCGCTCCACACTTCGAGCATGCCGAGCGCGGCCATGTCGTCGTCGAAGCGGCGGATCTCCGCCGTGCCGAGATCCAGGTAGTGCATGTCACGCTTGCGGGCCGCTCGCAGGATGTCGTCGTCGACGTCGGTGATATTGCGGACACAGTGCGTGTCGTGGCCGCGATCGCGCAGGCGGCGCTGGAGTACGTCGTACGTGGTGAACACCGCCGCGTGCCCGAGGTGCGTGGCGTCGTAGGGCGTGATGCCGCACGTGTAGAGCGACACGACGGGGCCGGGGCTGAAATCGACCACTGCTCGGCGAGCGGTGTCGAACAGGCGCATCGGCTTCTGAGTCGGCCCCACGGTGGCCGAACCCTACTTTGCTGCCGTCGGTCGGAGGAGTGCTACGTTCGTCGCAAAATTGCTACACGTCGCTACACTGCGCCAATGGCCGAAGTCGCATCGAGAGAACTGCGCAACAACACGCGCGCGCTCCTCGACCGCGTCGCGGCGGGAGAACTGATCACGATTACCGTCAACGGCCGTGCGGTTGCCGAGCTCCATCCAGCGGGTGGTCGTCCACGATGGATGGCGCGCGCCGAATTCGTCCAGACGATCGGGGCACATCGAGCCGATGCGGGGCTGCGCGACGAGTTGCGGGCACTCGTGCCCGATTTCACCGACGATCTTCCGCTCGATCAGCGTTTCGAACGATGAGCCAGGGCCTCGCCGACACGAGCATCTTCATCGCGTCCGAGAATGACCGGCCCTTGCGCACGAGCGCCCTCCCCGATGCGCTCGCCGTGTCGGTGATCACCATTGGCGAACTTCGCGCGGGAGTCCTCGCCGCGTCCGACACAATGACGCGCGATCGCCGTCTGGCAACCCTGACGAACGCGCTTGCGCTCGATCCGATCCCCATCGACCAGAGCGTGGCCGAAGCCTGGGCGCGTCTGCGCGTGATCTTGCGTGATCTCGGGAGGCGCATGCCGGTCAATGATTCGTGGATCGCGGCGACCGCGATATCGCTCGGCATTGCCGTCGTTACACAGGACGACGACTACCTCGAACTGCCAGGGCTCCAGGTCATCCACGTCTGACGATCCGCTTCGGCCGACCTCACGCCCCGATGACGGTGAAACCCAGCGTTCGTGCGATCTGGGCCTGTCGCAGATCGAAAGTGAGGAACGTGAGTGCCGGTCCGCCGACACGCTGCGCCGCACCGAGATGCAGCGCATCGAGCGTTCGCGCCCCGGTCAGCTCCGCAATCTTCGCCGAGAGTTCAACGGTCGCCGCGTCGAGCTCCACCAATGCGAACACGCGAGCGTCCTCGGCGAAGGCCGCCCGACTCTCCGTGAGCGCTCGGCCTTCGAGTAGGCGGGCGAGGTTGCGCCGAACTTCGATCACGGTGTGCCGAGCCGTGACGAGATCTGGATCCGAGCGCAAGAGCTCGTCGGCTCGGGCAGAGTCGTGTTCCGCTACGTAGCGCTTGAGGAGTGCGCTCGAATCGACGTAAAGCGTCATTCGCCCCGGTCTTCCTCGAGTACATCGAGCACGTTTCTCGACGATGTAACGGGCCGCGCTGGTCGCAGCCCGCGGAGCGACGGCGCGCAGATCCAACCCTCTTTGATTCCCTGATCGAGTGGCACTCGACCCGGAATCGGCGCCAGTAGCGCGATCGGCCGCCCACGATCCGTCACCGTGATGACCTCGCCGCCGGCCGCCCGCTCGAGGTACTGCGACAGGTGGGCTTTGAGATCCCTGACACCAACGTCCATGTGGTCACATTAAAAGATTATGTGACTACATTGCAACCGGGCGCCGGCCTTCGTTCACTGTCACACCCCTTTCGTATAATCGAACACATGTTCCCGAGCGGCGTGTTGGAGCGGATCGAGGCCGGTGGGCTCGACTGTTGGTCCGACGCCGCGCTCGCAGCCGCGTTGCCGGCGACCGAACGGGATCGTTGTTGGGTCGATTCGGGCCAGATGCTGGTGTTGGCCGAGCTGGTCCGCCGGGGCCGGGCGCCGGAGGCGATGTTCGGCTCGTGGGTCTCGCCCCATGAGGCGCAGCGGCGCACCAAGATCGCCGTCGCACTGTTCGACGGGTCACTACCCGGGGTGGCCGACGCGCTCGCCGCAGGGACCGCGTCGATGGCGCATGTCACGGTGTTGGCCGAGTTGCGCGACCGACTGGCCCCCGATGCGTTCGCCGACTTGTTGGCCCGCACTGGCGAGTTGCACCCGGCCAAGTTGCGGCGCGCCGCGCAACGCGTGGCGCGACCCGTCACCGAGGCCGC
>JBDSMH010000040.1:0-10075 GCA_039915945.1 Acidimicrobiales bacterium
GGTAGAGCGCGAACAAGAACTGCATGCTCGACGTGCCGATGCGGCCGATGCGCACATGGCAATCGAGCTCGTCGTCGTAGAGCGCCGGTGACTTGTATTCGACGGTTGCCTTCGCGAGGAACAAATCGCCGTCGTAAACCAGCAACCCGTCGGGGTACGGGATGCCGATGGCGCGCAGATACTCGGTCATCCCGACGTCGAAGTAGGTCAGGTAGTGCGCGTTGAACACGATGCCCTGCCGGTCGACCTCGGCCCACCGCACGCGCAGTCGATGCGAGAACGCGAAGTCGGCTTTGCTTGTTTTTTCGGGCTCACGTCGCGGGCTCACCATCTCAATACGACCGGGGCAACCCGAGCAGGCGCTCGCCGATGCGGTTGCGCACCATCTCGTTGTTGAGCGGGGCGAAGCTCCACAGGCGCACGTCGCGGAACCATCGCTGCATCGGCAACTCGCGGCTGTAGCCGAACCCGCCCATCAGTTGCATGCCCTTGAGCGTGATGTCCTGCGCCGCTTCGGACGCCATCAGCTTGGCCATCAGCGCCAGCATGTCGGCGCGCCCTCCACCCAACTCGACCTCGGCCGCCCGCACCATCAGGCTGCGGGCCGCCTCGAGATGGACCGCGGCGTCGACCATCCAATGTTGCGGCACCTGAAACGACCCGATGGCCTTGCCGAAGACCTGCCGCTCACGCGTGTAGTCGGTGAGGAACTCGAGCGCCCCCCTGCCGACACCGAGGCTCGCCGCGCACGCGATGATCCCCTCGCGGTTCAACGTGCGAAATGCCTGCCGGAATCCGGCGTTTTCGGCGCCGATCAGCGCATCGCCGCCGAGCGCGACGTCGTCGAAGAACACCTCGCACGTCGATAGCCCGTGAATGCCGAGCGTGTCGATGGGGCGGATCTCGACACCCTTGGCATCGGTCGGCACGAGCAACATCGACACGCCGTCGATGGCCGAGCGGGTGGCTTCGCCGGTGCGGGCGAGCACGATCAACCACTGTGCCCGTGTCGCGCCCGACGTCCACATCTTGTGGCCGTTGAGCCGCCATCCCCCGGCCCCGTCGCGCTCGGCGCGGGTCTTCATGATGCGGGCGATGTCGGTGCCGCCGTCGGGCTCGCTGAGCGAGAAGGAGACTTTGGTCCGCGCCGCGACGAGGTCGGCCAGGATCGCTCGTTGCTCATCGGTCGACGCAAAGGCGCCGAGTACCTGGATGATCATGTACTGCACGATCATGAACGCGGCCATCGAGGTGGGTCCGGCCGCGAGTTCTTCGATCACGACCAGTTGGTCGCGCACATCACCGGCGCCGCCGAGAGCCGCCGGCGCATCGATGCCCAACACGCCCAGCTCGTCGAGCGTCGCGTAGAGGTGGTCGTCGAACTCCTCGGCCTCGTCGAGTTGGCGGATGCGGGCCGGCGGCGCCTCTCGCGCGATCAACGCCCGCAGCGCTGCCCGCAATTCGGCCCGCTCGGGCGAGTCGGCGACCGGATCGGCGAGCCGCCCGGCGTCGTCGGTGATGTCCATCCGAGCGACAGTACTAGTGTCGACCCGTCGAACTTCAGGGGGATGCGATGCGCGCAGTGGTGATTCACGACTACGAGAAGGGGGCCAACGTCGAAGAAGTCGAGATCGTCGATCCCCGACCCGACGAGGTCGTCGTCAAGATCGCCGCGTCGGGAGTGTGCGGCAGCGACATGCACCTATTGCACGGTCGTAGCGTCGCCGCCAACCTGCCGATGGTCGTCGGCCACGAGGGCGCCGGCGTCATCGAATGGGTCGGCTCGGCCGTCACCGACGTCGCGGTCGGTGACCACGTCGTCGTCGCCCTCTACGGTCCGTGCGGGCAGTGCCACAACTGCCGCAGCGCCGACTTCGTGAACTGCAACGGCAACGAGCGCATCAAGAACATCTTCGGCACTCGCGGCGACGGCACGACCGCGTTGCGCCAGAACGGCACGCAGATCAATCCGATGGTGGGCACCGGCACACTGGCCGAGTACTGCGTCGTGCGCAGCGCGCAGGTCGTGCGTATCCCCAAGGACATCCCGCTCGACGTGATCTGCCTCGCCGGTTGCGGCGTCACCACCGGTGTCGGCGCGGTGCTCAACACGGCCAAGGTCACGCCGGGCTCGACGGTGGCCGTGGTCGGTTGTGGCGGCGTGGGGCTCAACGTGGTCATGGCGTCCAGGCTGGCGGGCGCGGCGCGCATCATCGCCATCGACACCAACACCACCAAGCTCGACATGGCGGCCAACGCGGGGGCGACCGACTGTGTCGACTCGAGCGCGCAGGCCATGCACGACGCCGTGTTGGCGCTCTCCCCCGGCGGCGTCGACTTCGCATTCGAGGTCGTCGGCAACGCGGAGCTCGTCGCGCAAACATTCGAGCTCACCAGGCCCGGCGGCACATGCGTCATGGTGGGTTCGCCCCCGACCGGCACCAAGATCCCGATCGACGGTCGCTCGCTGTTCAACGAGCGACGGCTGCTGGGTACCATCGGCGGCAGCAATGTGCCGGGCCGTGACATCCCCCGCATCGTGGCGCTCTATCAAGCGGGCAAGCTGCCGATCGACACGTTGATCTCACAGCGGCTGCCGCTCGACCGTGTGCACGAAGCGTTTGCCGCGGCCGAGGCCGGTACCGTTGCCCGCAGTGTGATCGTGATGAGCTGAGGTGGCTGTGATCGAAGTTTGCCCATTGACCGGCGTGATCGGTGCCGAGATTCACGGTGTCGACCTCCGTGACGACGTCGACGACGCGACGATCGCCGAGATCCGCGCCGCGCTCGACGCACACCTCGTGATCTTCTTTCGTGACCAGCAGATCGAGACCGCCGATCATCTGCGATTCGCCCGCAAGTTCGGCGAGATCACGATCAACCCGTTCGGGCCCAAGCACCCGGACTACCCGGAGATGTCCGTGCTCGACCAGAAAACGCCCAAGGGCGAAGGCGCCGACGCGTGGCACACCGACAACACGTATCTCCCCAAGCCGCCCCTCGGCTCGATCCTTCGCGCCGTGCAACTGCCGGCGATCGGCGGCGACACGCTGTGGGCCAACATGTACGCGGCCTACGAAGCATTCTCGCCCACCATGCGCAGCTTCCTCGACGGGCTCACCGCCGTGCACGACCTCACGCGCATGCTCACCATCGCCCGCACCAACGGCCAGGCCACCGAAGGCATCGATGAGATGCAGCGGCAGTATCCGCCACAGCGCCATCCGGTCGTGCGCACCAATCCCGTCACCGGACGCAAGGCGTTGTTCGTCAGCCGCAACTGGGTCAGCCGCATCGAAGGTCTGAGCGAACGCGAGAACGAGGTGCTCAAGCCGTTCTTGTTCGACCACCAGCGCGACCCGATGTTCCAGTGTCGCTTCAGCTGGCGGCCAGGCAGCATCGCCTTCTGGGACAACCGCTGGGCCCAGCACTACGCCGTGCCCGACTACACCGGCGAGCGCCGCGTCATGCAGCGCTGCACCATCGCCGGCGACCCCGTCCTCTGACCCGGCCGACACCACAAACCGCTCGTTCTCGCAGCACAACGTCGATCTCTGTCCCACGTTGTGCTGCCAGAACGGATGGAACCGTTAGGCGCGGGTGGCGTTTTCGATGAGTTGGCGGACGCGTTGGGGCGGGAGGTGGGTCTCGGTGATCGACACGCCGAACGGGGCCAGCGCGTCGGCGACGGCATTGAGCACCGCGGCCGGCGCGCCGAGCAGACCACCTTCGCCGACACCGCGCGAGTTGACCTCGTGTTGGGGCGGCGAATGGAGATGCGCTATGTCGATCACGGGCACGTCGCACGCCGCCGGCACGAGGTAGTCGGCCAGTGACGAGGTCAACAGCTGTCCCTCGTCGTCGTAGATGTGCTTTTCGTGGAGCACCGACGCGATGCCTTGGATGACGCCACCGCGAATCTGACCGTCGACGATCGCCGGGTTGATCAGGTCGCCGCAGTCCTCGACGACGAGATAGCGGGGAATGTCGATTTGTCCGGTTTCGACATCGATATCGACCCAACACACGTGGCACGCGCTGACCCAACCGCCGTTGGGCGGGACCTTGAAATCGACGGACGCCTCGAGCCCCTGCGTCATGCCCTCGGGCAGCGACGACGGGGCGAACCACGCCAGCCGGGCGACGTCGGCCATGGTGACGGCTTTGGCCGGGGTGCCCCGCACGCTGATCGCGCCATCGACGATTTCGAGGTCGTCGGCGTTGGCTTCGAGCAGTTGCGCGGCGATCTGCAACACCTTTTGCTTGACAGCACGCGTCGCCATCTTGGCCGCACCGGCGCCCATCGTCGCCGAACGAGAACCGCCTGTCGACATGGTGTTGAACGGCGTGTTGTCGCTCGAACCCCAATCGATGCGCACGCGGGCCAACGGCACGCCCATCTCGTCGGCGACCACCTGCCCCAGTGTCGTCTCGTGACCTTGGCCGTGGTTGACCTGCCAGGTCTGGATGACCACGTCACCGGTCGGTTCGACACGCGCCCACGCCGTCTCGCTCGGCAGATCGAAGCCCAGCGACTTGGCGAAGTCGGGCGGGCCCGGAGCGATCTCTACGAACGACGAGAAGCCGATACCGAGGTAGTGGCCGTTGCTGCGCGCCTTGTTTTGCGCGACGCGGAACTCGTCGAGGCCAGCCAGCCCGACGGCGTGCTCGAGGCACTCTTGGATCGTCACACCGGTCATGCTGACGCCGGTGATCATGCGCGTCGGCTGATCTTCGGCCCGCACGAGGTTGACCCGCCGGATGTCGATCACATCGAGGCCGACCTCACGCGCGATCTCGTCGAGCAAACGCTCGCGCACCACGGTCTCGATGGTCCACGGCGCGCGGTACGCGATGTAGGACCCCTTGTTCGTCATCAGCGTCGTCGTGGAGAACTCGTAGGACTCGAGGCGCAACGCGTTGGGCAACAACGCCCGCACCATGCCGGCGAACATCGACGCGGGGAACGGCAACATCGGATACGCACCGACGTCGATCTCCATCGCGACGCGCAATCCGAGCACCCGACCGTCGGCCGCGACGGCGGCTTCGATGTCGACGTTCTCTTCGCGCGCATGGCCGGCCGCTTGCAGGTTTTCGCCGCGATCTTCGATCCACTTCACCGCCCGGCCCAGCAGTTTGGCCGCCGCACCGAGCGCGACGTCTTCGCGCGTGGTCTGGCCCTTGGACCCGAATGCGCCACCGATGTCGCCCGAGCGCGCGTGCACGTTGGGATACGGGATGCCCAACATCGTCGACAGCGACATCTTGAGCGAGTGTGGTCGCTTGTTGGCCATGTCGTAGTGGAGCGACTGCGCGAACTTCGAATAGTCCGCGATGGCACCTCGCCCCTCGATGGGCACGTGCGCGTAGCGGTGCTGCGTGTAGCGCCGTCGCACCAAGTGCGCCGCGCCGGCGGCGACCTCGGCGAAGGGCTTGCCGTAGGTCGTGTTGTCCTCGTAGATGACGTTGGTGCCGGTCTCGTCCCACAGTGCGGGTCGTGAAGGATCACGGGCCTGCTCGAAGGTGATGACCGGCGCGAGCGCGTCGTAGGTCACGTCGACCATGTCGGCCGCGTCGACCGCGTGCGCCTTGGTATCGGCGATGACGATCGCAACCGGGTCACCGACGACACGCACCTTGCCCCGCGCCAGCGGCCAGTATGGCGCGGTCTTGAGCGCGGGCGGGCCCATGACCGCCATCGGCCCAGTCATCGTGGCGGCGATGTCGTCACCGTCGAATACCGCCACCACACCCAGCGCCTGCCGCGCCCGCGACGCGTCGACCGACACGAGCCGCGCGTGCGCAACGGGACTGCGCACGAATGCCGCGTGCAACAGCCCTACACGATCGAGGCCGCCGACGAAGCGGCCTTGCCCAGTGAGCAACCGGGCGTCTTCGACACGCTCGATCGATTGACCCGTCAGCCTCGAAGCCACGGCGTCAGTTGGCGTAGTTGGTTACGGAGTCGCCACCACGAATGGTGAGAAACACCATGCCGTCGGGGCCGGCGGTGAAGCCGTAGACCGTGCCGCCCTTGATGCACACCGCATCATTGGCGGCCATCGTGGTGCCACCGTCGACGGTGCAGCTGCCCGACAGCAACGTGATGACCTCGTCGTGGCTGTGTGCATGCGCATCGATGCGGAAGTTGGGCGGCAGTTCGCTGTACTGCACGTAGATACCGGTCTCGCCCTGCGCGAGCATCTTGCGCCGCGCTCCGGCCTTGGATGCTTCGGCGATCACCTCGGCCGGTACGGCCTTCTTCTTGGTCTCGTCGACCCACGGCACCGCCTCGAAGTGGTTGAACGTGACTTCGCTCATATGTGTCCCCCTATTTGCGCAGTCGAGTGAAGATGCGCAGCGCGTTGTCGTGCAACAGGTTCGCCCGCACTTGGTCGGTGAGATCGAGGTCGGCGACCTGCGCCAGTGAACCGCGGTGGCCGACCGTCGGAAAGTTGGTGCCGAAAATCACCTTGCGCTTGCCCGGGCCCCGCAAGAACGCGTGCACGGCGGGCTCCCAATGCTTGGGCGGATACGCACAAGTGCCGAGATACACGTTCGAGAACTTGAGCGCCATGGCAACGGTCTCGGCAACCCACGGCCAGCCCGTGTGCGACAGCAAGAAGTTGACCTCGGGGAAGTAGATCGCCGGCCGATCGATGCCCACGGGCATACCGCATTCGCTGGGCATCAGACCGCCGGACGTGCCGGCCTGCATCGCCACCGGCACACCCCACTCCGCGGCCAGCGCGTAGTAGGGGTAGTAGTCGGCGTGATCGAAGCGTCGATCGAAGCTGTGCGTGTGTATCCAGAGGCCTGCGACCCATTCGTTCTCGAGCACTTCGCGGGCGCGCCGCACACCGGCCATGCCTTTTTGCGGGTTGACCGCCCACAACGCCGCGAACCGTCCGGGATATTTCTTGGCCAGCGCAGCGGTCTCGTCGAAACGGTTGGCCACGGGGTCGTATTCGAACGTCGTGCCGTGATGCGACATGTCGCTGGTGGCGACGATGCACGTCGCCACGCCGAGCTCGTCCATACGAGCCACCATCACGTCGGGCTCGCAGAACGAGTCGGTGGGGTCACGGCGCACCTTGATGGGCACACCCTGCGCCGCGATGGCGTCGTCCCATACTTGCACGCGGTCGGGCGTGAACGCGTTGCACAGGTAGTCGATGGCACCGGTCATCGGATCACCGTCCTGTCGTCACGGAAGCGTTTGGACTTGGGCGACGTGTGGATCTCGGTCAGCTCATCGAGCGCGCCCGGCGGCACGATCTCGGCGAAGATCACGACACCGATCTGTGCTTTCAGCCGGCGCTCGATCTCGTCCTTGATCGACTCGAACTCTGATCGGTCGCGGTCGGATACGACAGAGATGACCATCTCGTCGCGCGCTCCGTTGCGCCGCGCGATCACGAAGTAGTCGGGCAGTGTTCCCGGCACATCGCAGGCAATGGAACCGATGCCTTCGGGCCACACGTTGACGCCCCGCAACTTGATCATGTTGTCGCCCCGGCCGGTGAAGGGGCCCATCTTGCGCAGCCACGAACCACACCCGCACTGACCCTTGGGGTACAGATAGGACAGGTCCATGATGTTGTAGCGAAATTGCGGCGAACCGGTCTTGTAGAGCTCGGTGACGCACAGCGAACCCAGCTCGCCGTCGGGCATGGGCTCGCCGGTATCGACATCGACGACCTGCACGATGAAACCGTCTTCGTAGATGTGCAGGCCGTCGTGCATCGGGCATTCGCTCGACACCCACTGCACTTCGTGGAACCCGTACGAGCGGAAGTAGTCGGGACCGAACGTGTGCGTCAGCAACTCGGGGTCACCGATGTTGGGGAGTGCCCGGATCTTGAGATCTTTCGCAGGGTCATAGCCCAGCTCGCGGGCCACGTCGGCCAGCCGCAACAAGTAGTCGCCGGTCGTCAAGATCGACGTCGCGCCGTACTCGATGGCCAACTTGACCTGGCGCTCGGTGGACGTGACCGTGCCGGTGCTCGTCGTGAGCACCGTGCAGTTGAGCCAGTACCACAACGCTTCGTCGAAGCACCACGCGCCGTTGTGCGTGCCGTAGAGCCACGAGTTGAGCACGGTGTCCCCGGGACGGATGCCGAGTTGATAGAGCGCTCGCGCGGTGAACGACGCGCCGGCGATGCGGTCCCACATCGTGTAGAAGGTCGGCCGCGACTTACCGGTAGTACCGCCGCTCATGTACACGCGCATCGGCTCGAGCAGGGAGCGTTCGGGCGTGATGCCTTGATAGTCACCGAACGGTGGATGATCGTCGATGCTCTTGCGGATGTCGTCGATCGTGTAGAAGGGGCACTTCCACAAGTCGTCGAGCGTCTTGATGTGGCTGGGATGAAAACCGGCAGCGTCCCAACGGTCACGGTGGAACGGCACTTGATACGTGCGCCACGCTTTGTCGATGAGCCGCGCCAATTGTTTGCGCTCGATCGTCTCGCGGTCTTCGTAGTACGCAGTCTCGAAGTACTCCGGCGGCGGCGGGTACATCCGCTCGATCGCTGCGAAATCGACCGCTTCGTGCGGCCTGCGGATGCCTTGTGCCATGGGTATCGCCTCTCTCAGGCCGGCTGCCAACCGACGAGCGCAACGTTGCCGTCGTCGGTGGCGATGTCGTCGTAGAACACTTGCACAGGCATGTCGATCGTCGGCGGGTCGCTGTGATGCCAGGAGCCCGGCATGACGATGTCGGCCTGTTCGTCGAGCGACACGAAGACCGTGAAGAACGGCTCGGACATGTTCGGCAGGAAGAAGTGGTGGGTGCGGATAAAGCTCACCACGGTGCCGCGACCGCTCACCGGCTGCCACGTCCATTCGAAGCTGGCACATTCGCCGCACATCTCGCGAGGCGGCCACCGCCACGCCCCGCATTGTGTACACCGCTGCTGCACGAACTCATGCCGCGCGATCGACTGCCACCACGGTTTGGAATCACGATCGGGGTACGGCAGCACACGATCAGTGCTCATTGTTCACCTCGGCGCAGTATGAGCGCGGACATCGTGCCCGCAACCAGACCCGGTTGGCCGGTGCTCAGCGCGACTTCGGCGCCCGGCACCTGACGTGCATCGGCATTGCCGCGCAATTGCTGCACCGCTTCGGCGACGTGGTTGAGGCCGTGCACGTACCCCTCCGAGAGATGCCCGCCGTGCGGGTTGACCGGCAGCGAGCCTCCCTTGACCGTGTTGCCGTCGCGCACGAACGGCCCCGCTTCGCCCTTCTTGCAGAACCCGTAGTCTTCGAGCTGCAACAACACCAACGGCGTGAACGCGTCGTAGAGGCAGGCCACGTCGATGTCGGCCGGGCCGACACCGGCCATCTCGTAGAGACGAACCGATGTGTCGATCGCCGCAGTGGCCGTGAGGTCGACGTGATGATTGGAGAAGACGTTTTGGCCGCCGCCCCAGACCGCACCAGAGATCAACACCGGCCGTTGTCGCAGATCGCGCGCACGCTCGGCTGACGTGACGACCACTGCTATGGCCGCATCGGTTTCGAGGCAGCAGTCGAAGAGGCACAAGGGCTCGACAATCATCCGCGACTCGAGATAGTCGTCCATGGTGATCGGCGCGCGCATCATCGCTCGCGGGCTGCGTGATGCGTTGTCGCGTTGGATGATCGCGACGCGGCCGAAGTCTTCGCGAGTTGCGCCGTACTTGTGCAGGTATTGCTGCGCTTGCACTGCGAACTGCTGCGGTGGCGTCGCGTAGCCGTAGGGCGTTTGGTACTGGTACTCGACGACATCGGGCGGCGGGCGACCGGTGCCACCCATGCGCCATTCGCTGCGGGCGTTGATGGCGCGCCAGCACACCACGTAGTCGGCAACTCCGGTGGCCACGGCCATCGCGGCCTGCCCGACCACCGTGTGCGACGCGCTGCCGCCACCGAACTGGTCGACGAAGAAGTGCGGATCGCGCAAGCCGAGCGACTGCAGCACCACTGCCGCCTGCACGCTGTCACCGACACGATGACACGCCACGCCGTCGAGATCGTGCACCGCGATGCCGGCGTCGGCGCACGCCGCCGAAATTGCGCGCAA
>JBDSMH010000119.1:0-12959 GCA_039915945.1 Acidimicrobiales bacterium
GTCAGGTGCTGCGGCGGCGGCTCGACGAGATCGAAGCGCGGTTGGCCCAAGACGCCGAGCAGCGCGCCGAAGCCGAGCACCGTCGCCTCGCCCTCGACCGTCGCCAAGACGCGACCGAGCGGTTGGCAGTCGTTGTCGGCGAGCGGTTGGCCGTGGTCGAGTCCGAGCTCGGCGATCTGCGCGAGCGGCGCCGGCGCCAGAGCGAGGCCGCGCGCGCCATCGGCACCAAGCTCGAGAGCACGCGACGCGAGCGCCACAGCGCGGAGCAACGCCTGACCGAACTGCGCGAGCTGTCGTCACGTATCGAACTGGAAGAAACCGAGACGCGCGTGCGGCTCGAAGCACTGGTCGAGACCGTGCGCCGCGAGCACGACTGTGAACCCGAGCACGCGATGGCGGCCGAGAGCCCAGAGCTCGCCGCAGGCATGACCGCCGCAGGCCGCATCCGCGAGCTCGAACGCGACCTCAAGTTGATGGGTCCGATCAATCCGCTGGCGCTGCAAGAGTTCCAGGCGCTGCAAGAGCGCCACGATTTCCTCGAAGCCCAACTCGAAGATATCCGCTCGACGCGCCGCGACCTCAATAAGGTCATCCGCGCCGTCGACGAAGAGATCGTTTCGGTCTTCGCCGCAGCGTTCGCCGACGTTTCGCTCAACTTCGAGCAACTCTTCGACAGCTTGTTCCCGGGTGGTCAAGGCCGGCTCAAGTTGACCGATCCCGACAACATGTTGGAGACGGGCATCGAGGTCGAGGCCCGCCCCTCGGGCAAGAACGTCAAGAAGCTCTCGCTGCTCTCGGGGGGCGAGCGTTCACTGACCGCGTTGGCGTTCTTGTTCGCGGTGTTCCGCAGCCGTCCGTCACCGTTCTATGTGATGGACGAAGTCGAGGCGGCCCTCGACGATGTCAACCTGCACCGCTTCCTCGGCCTCGTCGACGAGTTCCGCAACGAAGCACAGCTGTTGATCGTGAGCCACCAAAAGCGCACGATGGAAGCCGCCGATTGTCTCTACGGCGTCACGATGCAACCGGGCGGATCGTCCAAGCTCGTCGCCGAACGCATGCGCCAATCTGTCTAGTTGTGCGGCTGGTGCGGCTGCGCCGCAACGCGCTGGCGGCTGGCGCCGCAGGAAGAAACTCTGACTGAGTGGCGCGGCGCGCTAGGGCAATCTCTGGAACCAGGTGAGTGACAGGGCCGCGGTCATCAAGGCGGCGAGCATGGCGAGCCCGACGAAGAGACGAGTGATCTCGCGGGGGGCCTTCTCGTAGCCGACGGCGCTGCCGATGTCGGCGTAGATCGACTTGAGTTCGGCGGTCGATTGCGCACCGAAGGCCGATCCGCCGGTGGTATCGGCGATCTTGGCCAATGCCTCTTCGTCGACGGGCACCGAGATGAACGTGCCCGACTCGGGGCTGCGGATGCGGCCGTCCTGGGTACCGAAGGCGATGGTCGAGACCGGTACGCCCGCCTCGGCGGCGATGCGCGCCGCCTCGGAATCGGGCGTGCCGACCGTCGTCTTCCCGTCGGAGAGCAACACGATGGCGGCGGGCGGCTGCGTACCTTGTTCGTCGGGCGGCGCGGCCTTCAACGCTTCGAGCGACGAAAGGATGGCGTCGCCGATGGCGGTGCCGTTGCCGAGTTCGAGATTGCCGATCGCCGTGCGCACACGATCGCGATCGATCGACGGCGGCACGAGGATGATCGCCCGTGAATTGAACGACACGAGGCCGATGTTGATCTTGTCGGGCACGGTGTCGAGGAACGACAGGGCGGCCTCTTTGGCACCGGCGATGCGCGAGGGCTCGACGTCGGTCGCATCCATCGACAGCGATACGTCTATGGCGAGGATCACGGTGGCGCGCTCACGGGGGATGCGCGACATCTTCTGGGGACCGGCGAAGGCGACAACTTGGAACGCGCACGTGGCGAGGAAGAGCAGCGCCACGATGTGGCGGCGCCAACCGGGGCGCTTGGGTGCAACTTTGTCGAGCAGATCGACGTTGGTGAAGCGAACGGCGTAGTGCCGCCGGCGCCACTGCAACGCCACGTAGATGCCGGCGATGACGCCGACCGCCAGCAACAGCCACAGGCGCTGCGGCGAAATGAAATCGAGAGCGAGTACGGGTGTCATCGTGCTGGCGTGACCTCCTGTCGTTTCCGCCGCAACGCAACGAAGCGAACGATGTCGAGCAGCCAGTCGGTGTCGGTCCGCAGGACGAGATGATCGGCGCCGCACTCGCGAACGGTGCGAGCGTTTTGCTCACGCTGCTCGCGGGCGGCGTCGGAGTAGCGCTGCCGCAACTTGCGGTCGCGGGTATTGACTTCGCGAACTTGTCCGGACTCGGGATCGACGAGCGTGAGCAAGCCGACATCGGGCAGCTCGAGTTCGCGCGGATCGATGACTTCGACGACCAACGCATCGTGCAGCAGCGAGAGCCGGCGCAGTTCGCTTTGCCACGTCTGCGGCCCGAGGAGATCGCTGACCACGACCGCGAGGCCGCGTCGATGGCCGGGGCCCGACAATCGGCGGATGCCGGCGGCGAGGTCGCCCTGTGCGCTTTCGGTGGACGATCCGGCAACAGTGCCGCGGCGCGGCGCCTGCTGCACTCGATGCAGCACGCCCATGAGATGCGCGCGGCCTTGGCGGGCCGGCAGTTGCGTGATGGAGTGCCCGTCGACGATCACCGCGCCGAGCCGGTTGCCCACCTTGGCGGTGAGAAAGCCGACGGCCGCAGTTGCCGCCAGCGCGAGATCGCGCTTTTCCATGTGGGTCGTGCCGAAGTCGAGGCTGGGCGATTGGTCGATGAGGATCCACGTCTCGAGCTCACGGTCGGCGATCGTGACGCGCACGTGGGGGGTTTGCGTACGGGCGGTCACATTCCAGTCGATGCGACGGACGTCGTCGCCGGGAACGTAGGCGCGCGTCTCGCCGGGCTCGGATCCGTGGCCGGGAACCAGACCGCGGTAGTCGCCTTGCAACAATCCGTCGAGCTTGCGCGTGATGGTCAGCTCGAGCCGGCGCAAGAGTTCGCGCGCGGCGTGGATGTCGTAAGTGAGACCTTGGTCGGTTACTGGAGCCGCCACGCGCCCTCACCACTCGCAGCAGGGGCGGTTGCGTACGTCGCCCGCATGGGATCTTGGGTGGGCGAAATCCGCGGTGCCGGCACCGTCGAGAGCACTCGCGCCAGCACGTGGTCGGTCGTGATGTCGCGGGCGAGCGCTTCATACGTGAGCACCATGCGGTGGCGCAGGATCTCGGGGGCGACATCGAAGACGTCTTGCGGCAGCGCGTAGGTGCGACCCCGCAACAACGCCAAGGCCCGCCCGGCGCGGACGAGGCCGAGGCTTGCTCGGGGGCTGGCGCCGTAGCCGATCAATTCCGCGAGCTCGCCCATGGCGAACGCCGACGGATCACGGGTGGCGAACACCAAGTTGACTGCGTAGTCGATCACGCCGCGGTCGACATAGATCTCGTCGGCCGCGGACTGGAGCCGTTGCAGTTGCTCGGGGCTGAGGATCTGCGACGGCACCGGGGTGCGCACACCGACACGGTTGACGATCTCGATCTCTTCGTCGCGCGTCGGGTAACCGACGATGATCTTCATGAGGAAGCGGTCGCGCTGTGCCTCGGGTAAGGGATAGACGCCCTCGGACTCGATCGGGTTCTGCGTGGCGAGCACCAGGAAGGGATTCGGCGCAGGGAACGACTTGCCGCCGATCGACACCTTTTGCTCGGCCATGATCTCGAGCAGCGCGGACTGCACCTTGGCGGGTGCCCGGTTGATCTCGTCGGCGAGCACGAAGTTGGCGAACACGGGACCGAGTTCGATGTCGAAGGCTTCGCTCGAGGATCGGTAGATGCGGGTGCCCACGATGTCGGCGGGCAGAAGGTCGGGCGTGAACTGCAACCGGGCGAACGTGCCACCGGTGACGCGAGCAAGGGTTTCGACGGCGAGCGTCTTGGCTACGCCCGGCACGCCTTCGAGTAGCACGTGTCCCCGGGCCAAGAGGCAGACGAAGAGGCGCTCGATCGTGCGGTCCTGACCGACGATCACCTTCTTGACTTCCATCAGCGCGTTCTCGACCGGCGTCGGTTGACGTAGGGGCGGGCGCGCCGCCGGTGCCATCGACGGTGGCGGAGGGGGAGGGGCGTCGGGCATCGGTAGAACAGCTCCTTGGCTGGGGTTTGCGAGGGCAGTGTCTCAGGTCGGGCCGAAGCTCTGCGTAAAAAGAACTCGTCCTGCACGATACGTTGATCCCTGTGCGAATCATGGTCGTCGATGACGAAGCCGAGCTGGCCGATGCGATCGGTCGGGGGCTGCGCCGCGAGGGCTACGCCGTCGACGTCGCCTATGACGGCAACGAGGCACTCGCGAAGGCCCGCGTCAATGCCTACGACCTGATTTGTCTCGACCTGACGCTGCCCGACGTCGACGGTGTCGAGATCTGCCGACGGTTGCGTAACGACCCCGATGCCACGCCGTCGACGCCGCGTGTGTTGATGCTCACCGCCCGAGACTCGCTCGACGACCGCATCACCGGTCTCGATGCCGGCGCGGACGACTATCTCGTCAAGCCGTTCGCGTTCGGAGAGTTGGCGGCGCGCGTGCGCTCGTTGCTGCGTCGTGATGCCGGACGCACGACCGCCGTGTTGCGCGTGGGCGAGCTCGAGCTGCACACCGCGCGACACATCGCGCGTCGCGGTGATCGTGATCTCGATCTCACGGCCAAAGAGTTCGCGCTGCTCCGCTACTTCATGACGCACGCCGGCGAAGTCGTATCGCAAGAAGAACTGCTCGAACACGTGTGGGACGAACACGCCGATCCCTTCACCAACACGGTGCGGGTAACCGTCGGCACGTTGCGCCGCAAGGTAACGCTCGAAGACGAAGAGCAATTGATAGAGACCGTGATCGGCCGGGGCTATCGGTTGCGCGAGCATGAGTTGGACGAGGCACTCGAGTGACCTGGACGAGCGACCCTCTTCCGCCCAAGAGCGAGCCGGCCGCCAACCTGCGTCCGCCCGACACGGCCGAGTTGTTGCTCAACGACATCGCGCGCGGCGACACCGAGACGACCGGCGGCCATCGACCCGCGCTGTTCAGCGAACGGTTCGCGGAGCGGTTGCCGTCGTGGATGGGTTCGATCCGCGTGCGCCTCGCCGTCTTGTATTCGGTGATCCTTTTCGCGCTCGGTGCGTTCGTGGTGATCGGCATCTATTTCGCCGTCTCGCACAAGCTCGATGACAAGCACCTGACGTCACAGGGCACGTTCTTCGGGGTCACCACGCCCGACGGCAAGACGCTCATCGGCGTTACGTCACAAGAGGACTTCGACGCGTTCGTCAACAACCTCGAGCGTGCCGTCAATCAGCGCACACTCGACAACTTGCGCCGGTATTCGTTCATGGCGCTCGGCATGTTGTTCGTCGGCAGCCTCGGTGTCGGGTGGTTCGCCGCGGGCATCGTGTTGCGGCCGATCGAACGCATCACGCGTGTCGCACGCGAGATCCAAGCGACCGACCTGTCACGCCGTATCAATCTGCGCGGGCCAAACGACGAGTTGCGTCGGCTGGCTGACACCTTCGATGCGATGCTGGCGCGCCTCGATGCCGCATTCGAGAGTCAACGGCGCTTCATCCAAGAGGCGTCGCACGAGTTGCGCAACCCACTGGCGGTGATCCGCACCAACGTCGAAGTCGCGATGGCCGATCCCGACGCGTCGAAAGAAGAGTTCGCGGAGCTCGGCGCGGTGGTCGGTCGTACCGCCGAGCGTATGAGCACGTTGGTCGACGACCTGTTGTCCTACGCACGCCGCGGCGAACCAGCCAACCGCGCCGGCCTGATCGACGTCGCACCGATCGTGGTCGAGACGGCCGGCGAATTTCGCGTCAGCGCCGAGGCACAAGGCATCCGTATCGACTACGTCACGACGCCGGGCCTGTGGGTGCACGGTGATGGCACGCAGTTCCGCCAGGCGTTGGCCAACCTCGTCGGCAACGCGTTGCGTCATGCGCCGAGCGGCACGGCCGTTCGCGTTGCCGCCGGTCTGCAGGACAACTGGGTGTGGATGGCCGTCGAGGACCGCGGTCCCGGCATCAGTCCCGAAGACCACGAGAACGTGTGGCAGCGATTTTGGCGAGGTGACCGACGGCGCGCCCGTGAGGAGGGCCGCAGTGGACTCGGCCTGTCGATCGTCAAGAGCATCGTCGAGCGCCACGGTGGGCGCGTGCAGTTGCTGTCCGAACTCGGCAAGGGCGCCACGTTCATCTTGTGGTTCCCGTACACCGCGCCCGGGTCCGCGCTCCCCATAGGTCACCTGTCGTCATGAGGACCCCCTTACGAGCGCTTTATCGTCGCGTCGGTACGGTTGGTTCATGATGAGCGAGTCCCCCCTGCCCCCGTTCCGGTCGACGAGTGAACCCGGCGGTACGCCGCTGCCCCCTCCGCCGAACGCATCAGGCAACGGCAATCCGCCTCCGCCGCCACCGTCGAACGGCGTACACATGCCGGCGACACCCCCCTCGGTCTGGGTAACGGCACCGCAGACCCCCGTCGTCACCAAGTCGCCGCCGTTGCCGATGAGCCCACCGGCCGCCCCAACGGGCTACGAGGCCCCCCGATCGAACCTGCAGCCCCCGGGCGTACCCCGTTACGGGGCGATGATGCCGCCGATGGCCCCCCAGCCGGGCCCGCCGGCGGCGGCGGGTGCAGGCGTACGCACGGCCGTGCCTGCCGCGCCATCGCGCGATCGTCGCGGCCTGTGGGCTGCGCTCGGTGCGGTGGCGGCGACGGCGCTCATCGCCGGCGGTTTCGGTCTGGCCCAGCTCGTCGAAGATGATCCGGCGCCCGTCGATACGGCGGCCGCGACAACCGGCTCGAGCGTGGTGTCCACCCAAAGCACGACGACCGCGAACACGAGCGCTCCAGTGGCCGCCAATGCGTCCGAACCAGCGGCCGAAGTAGCGGCCAAGGTCGGGCCGTCGGTCGTATTGATCAACACCAGCGTGGGCTCGGGCTCGGGCATCGTCTACGACAAGAGCGGAGTGATCTTCACCAACGCGCACGTCGTCGAAGGTGCGACGACGGTCGACGTCACGTTCTCCAACGGTCGCACCGAGAAAAACGTGGCCGTCGTCGCGCGCGACGTCGCCCGCGACATCGCGCTGCTGCGGGTCGCGCCGCGCGATGACCTCGTCCCCGCCGTGTTCGCCAAGACGGCCGACGTGCGGGTCGGCCAAATCGCAATCGCGATCGGCGCACCGTTCGGGCTCGATCAATCGGTGACGCAGGGCATCGTCAGCGCGGTGGGTCGCATCGTGCCGAGCTTCGGCAACTGTGGCATCGACATGATCCAGACCGACGCACCGATCAATCCCGGCAACTCGGGTGGCGCACTCGTCGACAAGCAGGGCCGCCTCATCGGTATGAACACCTCGATTCGCACCAGCGGCGCCACGAGCAATGGCAGCGTGGGTGTCGGCTTCGCCGTCCCCGGTGACACCATCAAGGCCACCGTCGATCGCATGCTCAAGGGTGAAGCGACCGATGTTGCGTTCCTCGGTGTCGGCCAAGCCGCGGTGGAGAACAACGCCGAGGGCGTACTCGTCGGGTCCGTTTCGGCCAACTCACCCGCCAGCGCGGCCGGTATCCGCCAGGGCGACCTCATCACGACGGTCAATGGCGACAAGGTGTCGACGTTCGCCGACATTCGGGCTCGTATCCAGACGGCCAAGCCGGGTGATGTCTTCGACATGAAGATCACCCGCGACGGCCAGTCGCAGTCCGTCAAGGCCACGCTGGCCAAGTCGCAGAACTGCCGGTCGTAGTCGCACCGTCGTAGTCGCACGGTCGGGCCGTCGATCCTGACCGAGGCCCGCGCCGACACCGATAGCATCGGCCGTCGTGCTTCTCGTCCTCATCATCATCGGGCTGCTCGTCGTTGTCGGCGGTGTCGGTCTCTTCTTCTACGCCGGCCGCGGATCGACTGCCGTCCCGCCCGCACCACCGGCTCCCCCCACTCGCGCGGCACCGCCTCCGCGTACGGCGCCGCCGAGGGTCGAGGCACCGCCGAAACCGGCGGCACCCGCGCCGAGTCCCGTAGCCGAACCCGAGATCGTCGAACTCGAAGACGATCTGGACCTCATCGCAGTCGAGATTGCCGAAGCCGAGACGCTCGAACGGCCGTCGCTACGCGATCGATTGGCCAAAGCGCGCGGCACGTTCGCCGGCTACTTCGGATCGGTGCGATCACGCGACAGCATCACGCAAGAAACTTGGGACGATCTCGAAGAAGCACTGCTGCTGGCCGACGTCGGCGTGGCACCGACACAACAGTTGCTCGATGCGATGCGACTGCGCGTCAAACAGGACAGCATCAAAGAGCCCGAAGCATTGCTCGACGCCATGAAGGTCGAGATCAAGAGCCGCCTCGGTGGCTTCGATCGATCGTTGCACTACGCCGACACCAAGCCGAGCATCTGGCTGTTCGTCGGAGTCAATGGAGTGGGCAAGACCACCACCATCGGCAAGCTCGCCCGGCGTGAGATCGACAGCGGACGCGTGGTGGTGCTCGCCGCGGGCGACACATTCCGCGCCGCAGCCGCGGAGCAACTCGAGTTGTGGGCGCAACGCGCCGGCGCCGAGATCGTGCGCGGCCAAGAGGGCGGCGATCCCGCGTCGATCATCTTCGACGCCATCGACCGTGCCGCGTCGCGCGGGGCCGATCTGGTGTTGGCCGACACTGCAGGGCGGCTGCACACCAAAGTCAACCTGATGGAAGAACTGCGCAAGATGCGCCGCGTGGCCGAAAAGGGCAGCGGCACGATCAGCGAGGTGTTGCTCGTGCTCGATGCGACCACCGGTCAAAACGGTCTCACGCAGGCGCAGCAGTTCACCGAAGCCGTCGACGTCACCGGTGTCGTACTAACCAAGCTCGACGGCTCGGCGAAGGGTGGCATCGTGCTCGCCATCCAGAAGCAATTGGGCATCCCGGTGAAGCTCGTCGGTCTCGGCGAAGCCATCGGCGACCTGGTCGAATTCGACCCCGACGAGTTCACCGACGCGCTGTTTTCGTGAGGGCCCGTCCCGTGACGGCTCAAGATCCGTCGGTGGAAGGTCGTTGATCTGAGAATGCGCAAGTACCTCGTGTTGCTCGCGCTGTTCGTCGTCTCGGCGACACTCGGCGCGGCACCCGTGTCGGCCTATCAGGGCGCTCCGTACTTCGAGGCAAACAAGTTGTACGCCCAGAACTTCCCCGACCCTTCGGTCGTGTGGGACGCGACGACGGGGCGTTACTACGCATTCGCCACGACAACCGGTGGCGTGAACGTGCCGGCGATGTGGTCGACCGATATCGTCACGTGGACCGCGGCGGCCGTCAACGGCTCGACCAACGCGAACGGGCAACACCACGACTCGCTCCCGCAACCCGACGCGCAGGGCATCGCGGTGAATCGCGGTGGCAACTTTCCCTACGACCTCTGGGCGCCCGGTGTCGCAAAGGTCGGCAGCACGTGGGTGATGTTCTACGCGCTGCGCGTCGACGGCGCCGGTCGTCGCTGCCTTTGGTACGCGACGTCATCGACACCGATGGGCCCGTATACGAACGCCACGTACTTCTACTGCAGCGGCGATCCGATGGGCTCGATCGACCCGCAGCCGTTCGTCGACACCAACGGCAACGCGTACCTCGTGTGGAAAGACGAGGGCCTCATCGGCAGCTACGGACAACGCTCGTGGGCACAACGCATCGCAGTCGGCGCGCCCGGCCCCAACGCGGTGAACTTCCTCGGCGCATCGAGTGCGTCGCTGCTGTTCGAATCGGACGATTCGTGGGAGGCCTACGTCGCCGAGAGTCCTTCGATCGTGCGCTACAACGGCGAGTTGTTGTTGTTCTATTCGGGCAACTCGTGGGACAGCGACAATTACGCAACGGGCCTCGCGCATTGCACCGCGCTCGAAGGTCCGGGGCCGCTGTGTCACCGGGACGCGGCCAATCCGGTCTTGGCTCACAAGGGCGTGGCGCAAAAGTCGACGGGCGCGCCGACGGCCTTCATTGCGAGTGACGGCTCGCTGCGGATGGCCTATCACTGGTGGAAGCCAGGTTTCGCGTCGCAGTACCCGCCGTTCCCGTCTTGTCTCAACCAGCCACCGACGAACTGTTCGGAAAATCAACGGCGGATGGCCGTCGAGCGCGTGCAGTTTCAATTCAATCGCGCAGTTTTCAACAGCGATCCCGGCCCCGCGGGTGCGGCATCGGCGACGGCGTTCACACCGCGTGATCCCGTGCGTGTGCTCGACACCCGCCTCGGTGCCAACGCTCGCCGCGTCGACCGTTCAGAGGTGACGAGTGTCGATCTCTCGGGTGTCGTTGCCGGGGATGCCACCGCTGCCGTACTGAACATCACCGCGGTCGACGGCGCCGGCCCGGGCTGGCTCACCGCGTACCCCTGCGGTGACGTGCCGTACGCGTCGAACGTCAACTTCGTCGCGCAGCAGAACGTGCCGAACCTCGTCACCGTGCGGCTCAATCCGTCGCGCAAGGTCTGCATCTACGCGCACGAATCGACCCACGTGCTCGCTGATGTCGCCGGTTCGTTCGGGGCGGCGGGCGCGTCGCGCTTCGTACCGCTCGATCCGGTACGCGCCGTCGACACTCGCTTGGGGATCGGCCGACCGAAGGCCAAGATCGCGGCCGGCACGTCGATCGAGGTTCCGCTCAGCGGGCAATTCGGCATACCGGCCAACGCAACCGCAGTTGTGCTCAACATCACCGCCGCCGATGCCGACGACGTGGGCTTCTTGACGGCGTACCCGTGCACGGCCACACCGCCCGTTGTCTCCAACGTCAACTACGTCGCCAATCGTGCCGTGCCCAATCTCGCGACCGTGCGGCTGTCGGGCGCGGGTTCGGTCTGCATCTACAGCGAACGCAACGCGCACGTGATCGTCGATGTCTTTGGCGCGTACGCGCCCTCGGGCGCGCAGTTCGTGCCGCTCAGCCCAGCGCGCATCATCGACACGCGCGCCGGAGCGCCGATCGGTGCGGGCCAAGTGCGTCAGTTCTCGGTGGCGGGCGCGGGTGGAGTGCCGGCCAACGCAACGGCGGTTGTGTTGAATGTCGCCGCTGACCGGGCGAGCAGCCCCGGCTATCTCAGCGTCTACCCCTGCGGTGGGGCGCCACCGGTCGTGTCGAATCTCAACTTCGCTCCCGGCCAGGCGCTGGCCAACCTCGTGCAGGTGCGGCTCTCCGCCGGCAACATCTGCATCGCCGCCGAGTGGGCCACCCACGTCTTCGCCGACGTCGCGGGGTACTTCATCTGAGTCGGTAGGCTTGACCCTCGTATGTTCGACACGCTTTCCGATCGTTTCGAGGGCATCTTCAAGCGGCTTCGCGGCCGGGGACGCCTTTCCGACAAAGACGTCGATGAGGTTCTGCGCGAGATCCGGGTCGCCCTGCTCGAGGCCGATGTCAATCTGACCGTGGTGCGTTCGATCGTGGCGCGCATCCGCGAGCGCGCCATCGGTGAGGAACTCTCCAAGGCGCTCAACCCCGATCAACAGATCATCAAGTTCGTGCTCGAAGAGCTCACCACCGCACTCGGTGGTGAGGTGCTCCGCATCACCTACGCGTCCAAGCCGCCCACCGTGGTGTTGATGGCGGGTCTGCAGGGTTCGGGCAAGACCACCAACTCGGCCAAGCTGGCCAACTGGTTCCGCAAGCAAGGGCGTAACCCGTTGCTCGTCGGCGCCGACTTGCAACGTCCGGCCGCAGTCGAGCAGCTGCGCACACTCGGCCGTCAGATCAACGTGCCGGTGTTCAGTGAGGCGACCGATCCGGTGACGGTGGCGCGCCACAGTCTCGAAGAAGCGCGCCGCACGGGCCGCGATGTGGTCATCGTCGACACCGCCGGACGCTTGTCGATCGACGCCGAGCTCATGGAGCAAGTGCGGCAGATCTCCGACACGGTCAAGCCCAACTTCACGTTCCTCGTCGTCGACGCCATGACCGGTCAAGACGCGGTGACGACCGCCGAGAACTTCAACGCCACGCTCGCACTCGACGGCGTGATCCTCACCAAGCTCGACGGTGACGCGCGTGGTGGCGCGGCGCTGTCGGTCAAAGAGGTCGTCGGCAAGCCGATCGCGTTCGCGTCGACCGGTGAAAAGATCGCCGACTTCGAGCAGTTCTACCCCGATCGCCTCGCCGAGCGCATCCTCGGCATGGGCGACATCCGCACGCTCATCGAAAAGGCCGAAGAGGCATTCGAAAAGGAAGAAGCCGAGGCCGCGGCAGAGAAGTTGTTCGGGGGGCAGTTCACCTTCGACGACTTTCTCCAGCAGATGCAGCAGGTCAAGAAGATGGGCTCGCTCAACAAGATCATGGGCATGATGCCGGGCATCCCCAAAGAGCTCAAGAACCTCCAGATCGAGGACAGCCAGATCGCCCGGATCGAGGGCATCGTGCACTCGATGACCGTCGGCGAGCGCACCCGCCCCGAGCTCATCGACGGGTCGCGCCGGGCCCGCATCGCTCGGGGTTCGGGCGTCGATCCCGGCGAGGTTGCGCAGCTCATCAAGCAGTTCCTCGAGATGCGCACGATGATGAAGGGCTTTGGCGGGGCCGGCACCAAGAAGATGAAGAACAAGGGCAAGGGCGGTAAGGGCGGTAAAGCCGGAGGTGGGCGGACCACGCCCAAGGGTCCGGCCAAGGTGCCCAAGGTCGACCTCAGCCTTCCCGGGTTGCCCGGTTTTTCATCCTGAACCCCCCAGGAATGACGGTTTCGGCCGCTCGACCAGTAGCTTTTGTCCGACACCGACGAGAGGACCCATAAACCGTGGCCGTCAAACTCCGCCTTATGCGGATGGGAAAGACCAAGCAGCCGACCTATCGCGTGGTCGCGGCCGACTCGCATTCGCCCCGCAACGGGCGCTTCATCGAGATCATCGGCACCTACGAA
>JBDSMH010000208.1:0-5436 GCA_039915945.1 Acidimicrobiales bacterium
GACGCTCTTGATGCGAGCGCCGGTCGTGTCGAATACGTCGTAACCGAGGTATTGCAACGCAACGAGCTCTGCTGTCGACTTCGATTGCGTCATCAGCTGAGCGTTGAACTGCGAGGTGTCCTTGTGGCCCTTGGGATAGGCCACCGACTCCTTCACCATGTCGACGTCGTCGTTGCGATCGAACCACCACTTCTCGAGCTTCGACATCCGGTCGACACTGACCGTGAGAAACAAGATGTCGCCCGAGGGCGGATACACGGCGGTGCCGCCAGTGACCTCGACCCGATCTTCGGCCGGTGTTGCGCTGCCCGGTTTGTAGGCCACATAACCGGAGCTGATGAGCGAGGTGGCGACGAGCAACGCGCCGAGGGCGGACAGCAACAGCCCCGTCGACCAGGTGGTGCGGCGCAGCCACCGGGGCATCCGCCGACGCTCGGCAACCATGCTCTCCGCCGGTAGCATTTCGTTCGTCGTGTCCATCGCGTTGTGCTTCGCCGCTACCCATCGTCGGTCGGTGCTGGTCCCCCAGCCTGCCACGGCCCCAGACATTCGCGACCTCACTCGGCGAGCATGATGAGCAAGGCGCACCCATCCACCTATCCGCGATGGTACGAACGCTTACGGGCCATCGCCGGTATCGCGGTGATCAACGTGGTCATCGGGCTGCTGCTCGCCGCCGGAGTGGGCGCGTTGCTCTTCCTCGTTGCGTTCGCCGTGGAATTGGCGATCAGCAGTTGATCTACCGTCCGAAGAGGCCACGGCGGCTGCCGGCGATCGCTTCTTCGTCGCGCACCGTCGGTTCGCCGTCGTAGGCCATCGGCGCGGCAGGAGCAGGGGGCGGCGGTGGAGGCGGCGCGCCGATCATCGAAGGTGCGACCACCGCTTTCCACGGTGCGTTCTCGGCGACCGGTGCGGCTTCGGCCACGGTCGAGGACGAGACGCTTGCGAGCGTCGGCGCGCTGTTCGCAATCGCCGTCTCGTCGGGCAATTCGACCCGGAAGTACGGTTTGATCTCGAACTTCACCTCTTCGAGGCGATAGATCTGCGCGCTATCGATGCTCTGTTCGTTGCGCAGCCGTTCGACTTCGGCAACCGCTTCGCCCAGTTCTTCGCAGCGCTCGAACGCCGCGCTGCCGTCGAGCCCGGTGTACAGCACCATGTATGACACGGCTGGCTCCTTTGGATCACAAGATGAGTTGCATGAAGAATCGGCATCTCCCCGCTGGAGTTGAGAGCAAACTTCCGCGACCAGCCTCGATGAATGCGCTCGCCCCTCGACGCACCGTCGGGATCAGAGCAGGGGGGCCAGCGTGACCCGGGAGTCCACTTCGAATCGGATACGGAGGCTCGCCGTCGCCGCACACGGCGGCGACCCTGCGCCCGCCCTCGCCGCGCGGGCCGACAGCGATCCGGTGGTACGGGTCGCGGCACTGGGCGCGCTCGAGCGCGCCGGCGCGCTCGACGCCGCAATGTTGCAAGAGGCCCTCGTCGACCCTGAGCCCCGGGTCCGCCGGCGTGCCTGCGAGCTCGCTGCCGGGCATCGCGGTATCGCGCTGCTCACCGCCCTGACCGACGACGAGCCGCTCGTCGCCGAAGCGGCGGCGTGGGCGCTCGGCGAGCACGGCGAAGGAGTCGCGCCGGGTTCGGTGGCCGCGCTGGCCGATGTCGTGTCGCGCCATCCGCACGCGCTGGTCCGCGAAGCGGCCGCGGCCGCGCTCGGGGCCATCGGAGACCCCGCCGGGCTACCGGCGATCCTCGTTGCCGTCGGCGATGTCGTGACCGTGCGCCGGCGCGCCGTGCTGGCCCTCGCGCCGTTCGAAGGGCCGGAGGTGGTCGCTGCGCTCGAAGAGGCCGCACGCGATCGTGATTGGCAGGTTCGCAATGCCGCGAACGACTTGTTGCCGTTTGCTATCGCGCCCGAGGACGAGCGTCCATGAACATCGCCCGTACTGATTCGAACGATTCGATACAGCGACCCGCGCCCAGCACCACACATTCGAGTGGCGTGTCGACAAGGTGCACCGGCACGCCCGCTTCGCGGCCGATACGCGCGGCGAGCCCGCGCAACATGCCGCCACCACCTACGAGCTGAATGCCTTCGACGAGAAGATCTTGCGCCAACTCGGGCGGCGCTTGCGCAAGACAGGCCAGCACCGAGTCGACCATCGATGTCACAACCTCGTCGATCGCTTCGCGGATTTCTTCGGGCGTGAGCACGACCGTTTTCGGTAGGCCACTCATCAACTCGCGACCGCGCACTTCGGCGCGAACCTCGTCCTCTGTGCGAGCCGCCGAACCCAACACGATCTTGATGTCCTCGGCAGTGCGCTCACCGATGGCAATGCCATAGACGCGACGCACGTAGCTCTGAATGGCCGCGTCGATATCGAACGAACCGACGCGCACCGCTTGGATCGCGACGATGCCGCCCAACGAAATCAGTGCGGTTTCGGTCGTACCGCCACCGATGTCGACGACCATGTTTCCCACCGGTTCGTGGATCGGCAGACCGGCGCCGATGGCAGCAGCCATGGGCTGTTCGATCAGTTGCGCGTCGGCGGCGCCGGCTCTGCGGGCCGCTTCTTTCACGGCGCGCCGCTCGACGGCCGTGATGGCCGAGGGCACGCAGATAACGACGCGCGGCCGATTGAAACGACTGACGCCGACTCGCTGCAAGAGCAGTCGAATCATGCGTTGCGTCACTTCGAAGTCGGTGATCGCGCCCTTGCGCAACGGACGCACGGCGACGATGTAGCTCGGGGTGCGCCCGATCATCTGCCACGCCTCGTGGCCCATCGCCAACACTTCGCCACTGCGACTGTTGAGCGCGATGACCGACGGCTCGTTCAATACGATGCCTTCACCGCGGGCATAGACCAACGTGTTGGCGGTGCCCAGATCAATCGCGAGGTCACGAGCCAGAAGCCGACCTACCTTGTTGATGTGTCTCGCTGTCGCTGGATGTCTCGATCAGCGTCACGCCCCGCGATTCGTAGCGACGATCGGATGCCCGCTTCGTCGCCTGCGACAACGCGTTCAACTGCGACGAGAACTCTCCATAACTGTTGCGAGCGCGCCGCGGCCGACTGAGAAGGACCACCAGTAGGCCGAGCACGATGCTCGAACCCAAAGCAGCCGCAAGAAACAGGACTGAGTTACTCACGTTGTCGCACCCCCCAATTGATCAACTTCGGTGATGTGCTGTGGCTCGAGACCCCAACTGCCACCGCCCGACCATTCTTCGCGCTTCCAGATAGGCACCGTCGCCTTCAACGCATCGATGCAGAACCGGGCTGCTGCGAAGGCTTCGTCCCGATGTGGCGCCGAGACGACCGCGATCACCGCGGACTCGCCCACGGGCACCACGCCCGTGCGGTGGATCAACGCGATACGGCGCAGTGTCGTCCAGCGGATCCGGGCGTCGGCCGCGATGGCGCGCAACCGGGGCACGACCTGTTCGTCGTAGGCCTCGTACTCGAGCACCTCGACACCTTCGCGCCCGGGTGAGTGGTCTCGGGCCGTGCCGGAGAACAAGACCACTGCCCCACAGTCGGGGCGGATGGCCCAGTCATAGGCGGCGGCAACAGGCAAAACGCCGTCGGCCAATCCAAGCCACGTATCGTCGGTCGGCGCCAGCACGACACCATGGTACGGCGCGTCGAGGGGCCCGGCGCCAGCCGACGCTCTGACGGTGTTCTCTGGCGGGCCCGCTCGAGCCCGGGAGACAACATTCGCCGACCCGCGGCCGCCGACGACCGAAGCATCAGTAATCTCGCATCTTGTGCGGAGCAATGACGACGACGATGTGCCGGGCTTTCGGCCTCCGCCCCCTCTCGACGATCGCCTCTGGCGCCACCCGAGCGAAATCACCTCCGCGGTTCGTCCGCCGTCGTGGAGCGCTCGCCACTCCTTCGGCCTCGCCGCACTGTCCGCTCTGGGCGGGGCGTTGTTCACGAGCGCGCTGTGGTTGGCGTTCGCCGCACCCGACAATTCGGCCGTGCGTATCAAAGAACAAGTTGCGCTGGCGCCAGTCATCGCCATGCAACCGAAGTACGTCAGCACCGACGATTGGTCGACCGAAGTCAGCACCCGTGCCAGCAATGCGCTGTTCCCGGTCGAGGTGCGTGCCGGTTCGACGACACGAACGGGTGCAGCGCTCGCTGTCATCGACGATGGCCACTTGGTCGTTCCTGCGCACCTGTTGATCGATGCGAAATCGATCTTCGTGATCACACGCGACGGTTCGCGGCTTCCGGCCACCGTCACCGGCATCGATACCGTCAACGACATCGGCGTGATCAAAGTTGACGCGCCGTTGCCCATCGCAGTCGTGAGTCGCACCGTGACGCCCGATGTCGGTCAGACCATCGCGCTCGTCGGCGCCGACGGCACCGGTCGCCCGGTGTGGCAGACCAGCGTGCTCTCGGTCGATCAACGCGCCCCGCTCGCGAGCCCCAAGCAAGCGTTGTTCCGCATCGACACGCCGATCGATCCGAGCGCCGATGGTGGCGCGATAGTGGACAGCACCGGTGCTGTCATCGGCATCGCAACGATCCCACCGCACGCGTCCGCCCGTGACGGATTCGCGATACCGATGAGCCTCGCCCGATCGATCGCGTGGGACTTGATCACATCGCAAACGCACACCGCGACATATCCGTCGCTCGGTTTCGAGGGTGCTCGCACCGAGGGCGTTCGTGATCGTGACGCCGGTGTCCGTGTGTTGTCGAGCCCGGCTGGCCCGGCGGCGATCGCTGGACTTCAAAAGGACGACATCGTCATCGCCGCGGACGGCACGCCCATGACGTCGATGGCCGCGCTCATCATGCACGCACGCGAACGGGGCGTCGGCAACCCGGTTGTGCTCGACGTGTTGCGCAAAGAAAAAGAGATCTCGATCACGCTCACACTGTCGAGCAACTGAACGGCCGTACGGCTGAACGCCCCGCTCAACCGCGCCCGGCGCTGGCGCGGCGCCGGCGACGCGTGCGGATGATCAGGCCCGCCGTCACCGCCGCGATCGTGACGACGACGCCACCGGCGACGCCGAGCGCGATCTGCTGGCGCCGGCGCGACGTGAGTTTGTCGAGCGGTGTCGGCTGGTGGCCGAGCACGTAGGCCTCTTCGTTGGTGTTGGCCGACTGCCAACCGAGCGAACGCAGTCGATCGTTGCCGACGACCCATGGATGCACGGTGTAGGGCACGAGTCCCGGAGGAGCGCCGGCCAACCCGAAACGCCATCTGATCTTGGCCAGCGCGTCGACGGCCCACCGCGGCAACATCGGACGTGGGCCGGGATAGGCCAGCAGACCGAGCGTCTCGGGCGAGATCCATCCGTCAGGCGCAACGTTGAGCACGCCATCGATGTGCGCCCGCAAGGCCACGATCACTGCCTCGACGAGATCATCGACGTGCAAGTACTGCGCGGGCGCATCC
>JBDSMH010000219.1:0-6396 GCA_039915945.1 Acidimicrobiales bacterium
CGATCGTTCGCTTCGAGGCCCGCAATCGCGTTATCCAACGCCACCCGATCGGCAGGGTTCACGACCCCATCGGTCACGACCGAATCCGTGACGCTCTGGAACGACTCGGTAGCCGCCTGCGACAACGGCCCATAGATACCATCAACCGCCAACGCATCACCATCGACATCGGCCAGCCCCATCCACGTATTCAACCGATCCTGCCAAAACGACACCAACGTGCCCGAATCACCAAGCGTGATCACCCGAAGATCCGCGAGGTTCGCTTCGAGCCCCGCGCTGCCGGTCTCTGCACTGACCGGATTCATCATCGTCGTAATGGCGAAGACAAGGGCTATTCCTGTCGAGCAGATCAGCGCACAGATCCTGTTGCTACGCATGATTGATCCTTTCTGGGGCTCACTCTCATAGCGACGCCCCGGCCTCACGTAGGGAATCGATGGATCCGGAGGTCGGACCGCTAACCGATTTCCCTTGTGGAATGGTGAACTCTGACGCCGTTCAACCGTCGCGCATCACATCCGAATGCGAACCACGGTGGAACTGACGGAGGAGCGGCCACGCGGATCGCGCTGAACTCGCCCGTCACCTACCAGCACACAGTGAGGTCCATCACGTAAGAGGATGGCGTCCTTTTGTCGCGTTGGCGTCGCATCAGTTATGCGATTGCGTGGCGATTGCGGAGCCCAAAGCGATGGCACGGAAAACGTCTGAACCGCTGGAGCAACTGTCGGCACGTGCCGGTGACGTTCGAAAATGCTTGACTGCTTGGGTCGTGGTCATGAGTAACTGCTCGCGCTCACCCGCCAGACGCCTGCGCCCGTCGAGCTCCGACTCAACGATGTGTTGCCTGTCACGGCACTAGTCGCCCGGCGATCGCCCCTTCTGGGGGAGGCCATGCGCGGTAGCGAGGCTCCTTCGCTCAGCGTCAGCCATCCCAAAGGAAATCGGTGGCGGCCTCGACGTCGCCGATCGTCAAGGCGGGATATGGACAGCGCATCGAGACAATTGGCCGCCCGTACGTCGAGGGGCCCTCGGCTGCGAGCAACGTGCCAACTCCCGAACGATCGTATTGTCGTCCGCACGAGCGCGACATTCCTCGAGGGATGTGAAGCGCGTGCTGGCAGCATCTGCCGACACGGACTCGCTTCGCGTCGGCTCGAGGTGTTCCATGGTACGTCAATGCCGAAATCGTTAACTTTTGGTGCTTCGTAGAGAACATAGACCTTGTCTGCGGTCATTCGATCTGGCCACTCACGACGAGGACAGGCCGATCCGTGCCGCGCACGACCGCTTGCGCGACGGAAGGGTCGAGCAGCCGCCGCAACACGCCTTTGTCGTGAGAGCCGACCACGACCACGTCGACATCGCACTCCTCGGCAGCGTCGCAGATCGCGCTGGCAGGATCACCGAATTCCGGAATCACGTCGGACGCGTGTATCCCCGCCTGCTCGGCGAGCGCGCGGAGCTCGTCTTCATCGAGCCTCGAGGTGCGCAGCTCCGTGAGGGGGAGGGGGTATACCGTGCCGAACCCGCCAGCCGCGACCCACGGCACTGTATGTCTGGTGACATTAACGACCATGTACTCGGCGTCGCCGAAGAGGCGGCCGGCTTCTCGCGCAGCTCGCAGCGAGATCAACGACTCATCGAGAGCAATGAGAACCTTCACGGCTGCCTCCTCACCATCGAACCCTTGCGTAACTACCCAAAGCGTTCGCGGATAAACTGACGAACGATTGGAATTCACTCAGAGGTGACAGAGCGATTCGGTACGACCGTTCTACGCCTACGGCACGCACGAAGCGTCGATCGATCATCGACAGACAACGGTGTGCCACATTGACCTTCTCGCGGACGATCGTCACTCGACGTGTATCACGATGTACGGAAGGAGCGAGCATGGTGGCCTCGATACCACTTGGGGGCGTCTTCTTCGCCTTGTGCACGCTGGTGGCGGTGGCACCATTCTGTTGAGCGTGGTACCACGTAGCAACCTCGGTAAAGAAGACGCACTCCGTGACACCCGCGAGCCCGCGCGTCGCAAACCGAACTCTTGATCAGCCTCTCTCGCAAACAGGCGTTTTTGCTGGGCTACGATCGACGCCGGCGCAACCCGATCCGTGGCGCCCGAGGCCGTCTCGACTTCTCACACGTATCCCGACCGCCAACCCACCAAGCTGCTGTACCGGGCAACGGTTGTTGCGCGGCAGCGGCGATGTCGAGGTCTCGCAGAGCGTCCAGCCCGACCGCACGGGCCGTTCGGCCGGCTTGTTCGTGTCGCAGAGAAAGCGGTCACACGATCGACGTTTCGCGCAAAATGCAATGTTCTCGCGATCTCGCCGACACGACCTCAGTGGATACTGATGCTTGAACCGGTACCCGAGTGACAAGAAGTCGATGCCACAGCGTTTCTTGTCAATGAGACTCCACGCCGGCGTGCTCGTCCGACCGGGTGCTCGAAGGAAGGAGCAACAATGTCAGTCCTCCACCGCAAAGCGCAGGAACGGCCGCTCGATATCGACCAGCAGCGCGCACTGTCGCGTACCTTGGCGAGCCGACCCGAGCGGGCATTTGACGCAGGCTTCGTGATAGGAGCCGCCGTCGTGCTGTGCAGCGCAATCGTGATTCTCCAAAACAACAAAGAAAGCGCCACGCTCGATGTCCTTTGGTGGACATGGAATACCCGCTTGTGGCTCGTCGTGGCCAGTGCCGGCGCGGTCGGCGCTGCTATCGGGCTTTCTCTGCCACGAGCGGTTCGACGCCGCCGTGCAATGGCGCAAGAGCGGGCGGCGTTACGAAGGTCGATCCAGCTCTAGACTTCTGTCGTACGCTCCTCGCACCAGGTTCATCGTGCGGTCGTGAGGGCTGTCGATGTCACCCCGACGTTGTCGAGCTCGATCCGGTCGATGTTGGAGTCGTTGCCTGCAACAAGCTGATGTAATCAGCTCGCGCAACCGGATCACGCGTCACAACACCGTTAGCTTTGGGCACGTCGGTCGGCGCGTCGGCGATGGTGTATTGGACAAGGTCGACTCCTGGCCGACCGGTCAGCGTGAGTGTTATTTGTCCGAGTGCGAAGATGCGGTCATTGCGAGGGATCTCGTTGAAGGTCCGGGCGAGATCCACGGTGACGACCGTCGCGATGTTGCGCGTGCGAGAGATGATGTCAGGACCGGTGAGGGCGGTGCGATGTCCCGCGTCAACCGGCGCCGAAGTGGGCCCCGCGGGCAGCGCTTTGATCACGTCGGCGGGAGCGGGAACTCTCGTGGCATGACGCGCAACAGCGACGAGAATGCCCGACCGGATGAAATAGACGTCAAAAGCGATTGGAGTGGATGTATTGGATTTGGCTCTCGAGCAAATCGAGGGCCGCGTGAGCCCGAATCGGCATCTCGTCCGCGCGCGACTGCAACACTTGCACCGCGGTGGCGACGTCGGAAGCGAACCGGGCCTCCTTCTCGATGCGATCTTGGGCGTCGGCCATGGCATTGAAGGAGTCGACGGCGATCTGAATTCAACGGATCGTCGGCTGCTCGCCATCTGACGCTTCGACCACGAGACAACCCTCGACTTCGAGTATCAGACGCAGCATTCCGCGAACGTCGGCATCATCCTCCAGAAGAACGTAGGTGGTCATCGGCGGAGGCATCCCACCAAGACGGCCGCGATAAACATCACAAGGCCGATTCCACGAAACCTCAACAATTTCAACACAGAAATCGCACCGGCCGATGCCACGTTGGTATCCCCACAGGCGCACGCCGGCTCGGGTGTTGGTCCGCAAACTCGAGCCGGCAGGCGTTCGATGAATACCGAGGTCACTTGTGCCTGAAGACTCCGCAGCTGCCACGGCGCTTCTCCCGGCGCCCTCACCGCCGGCCGCCACTCGCCTCCGCCCGCCACTGGCGTTGTTGAGGCGAGTGCCGGCCCGCAGAGGGCTCGTCGTGGCCGCCTGTAGCCTTCCCTTCAACGCGACAACGGATCCCGGTGAAGATCTGCGGCCCGCGCGAGGCGGTCTCGCGAACGCCGTAGTCCCATCGATGCGTGGACTCGGCGCTGGATGGGTGGGCCCAGCCACCGACGCCTTGGCCGATGGCGAGCACGGCGGGTTGTGCGTCAATTCGGCGGTGGTTTCGCGCGAGGACTACCGACTATTTTATGACGGCTTCTCCAACTCGACGATTTGGCCGTTGTTCCACAACAACATCAGGCCTCCGCAGTTCTGTGGAACGTCATGGCATGCCTACCAGACGGTCAATGCGTCAATCGCCGAACGTGTCGCCGCACTGACCGCACGGCGAGGCCGCGTCTGGGTCCACGACTACCAACTCCTGTTGGTGCCCGAGCTGCTCCGTCACAGTCGGCCAGACGTCCGCATTGGCTACTTCCACCACATCCCATTTCCCCCATTGGAACTCTTCGCTCAGCTTCCATGGCGCCAACAACTCCTTCACGGTCTCCTTGGAGCCGATCTGATCGGTTTCCAGACGGCCGACGACGCCGAGAACTTCGTAGCGGCGGCGCGTCGGTTCGCGAAGGTGCGCGGTTCACGCTCACGCCTGCGCCTACGCGGACGCGAAATCGAAATCGGTGTTTTTCCCATCACCGTTGACACAAACAAGATCCGAGTGACTGCCCGCAGCGCGGCCACCCAACGCCGAGCGCGGGAGCTGCGCCTACAACTGGGCCGGCCCGAGACGATACTGCTTGGCGTCGATCGGCTCGACTATTCCAAAGGGATCGATCAACGCCTCCTCGCGCTCCAGCAGCTGCTGAGGCGCGGCCACCTCGATCCTGCTCGTTGCGTGATGATCCAAGTCGGCGTGCCGAGCCGAGGGGGCATCGGCGAGTACGCCGGCACTCGCGAGCGCATCGAGCAACTCGTCGGCGAGATCAACGGAGAATTCGCAACAGTCGGTCGACCGATCGTCCACAACATTCACCGCAGCATTCCTTTCGACGAGCTCATCGCGCTCTACAGCGCGGCCGACGTCATGCTCGTGACGCCTCTCCGCGACGGCATGAACCTAGTGGCCAAGGAGTACGTTGCATCACGAGTGGATCGAGCGGGCGCACTCGTGCTCAGTGAGTTCGCCGGGGCGGCGCACGAACTCACTGCCTCCTACGTCGTCAATCCCTACGATCTCGACAGCCTCACATCAGGGATCGAGGCCGCGGTCAAACGCAACCCTGTGGAGCACGCCAGACGGATGCGCTCGCTACAGAAGGCGGTGCTACGCCACGACGTTCACCACTGGGCCTCGTCCTTCCTCACTGCGCTGGGACGATGATCACGTCGTCCGCCGCCGCGGTTGCCGATCTGGCTCGCGCTTCGTCGCTTCTCGTAGTGTGCGAGTTCGACGGTGCAATCGCCGAATTCGTAGCGGACCCGTCGGATGCCCGCCCCATCGACGGCGCACTGCCTGCACTTCAAGCGCTCGCCGAACTCGATCGGACACGTGTAGCCGTTATTTCTGGACGATCGTTCGACAGTCTGTGTTGCGCATTTGGAGCACGCGAAGAACCGAAAGCCGGCCGCATCGAGCTCATCGGCAGCGATGGCATGGAAATCGACCAGATGAATCTCAGCCTCACCACCGAAGTCCGCCGAGCGCAACGTCTCTTGCTGCGGGAGGCGAGTCACGTCGCCGACGAGTATCCCGGTGTCAAGGTCGACGATAAGCCATACGGCGTTGCCCTTCACGTGCGTGGTGCGACAAACCTCGACGCCCAGCGCGCAATCGATCGACTACTCGTGGCGCTGTCTGCGATTCCACAGCGCATGCATTCACAGATTCGCGGTCAAGTACTCGAAGTCTCCGTTCTCCCCGTCGGTCAGGACTGGGCAATCGACGCGTTACGCGCGGGACGCGAGACCCGCGTCCTTTACGCCGGCAACGACCAACGAGCCCTCACGTCGCTAAGCGCCAATGACGTCGGTTGCATGGTCGGGACCGACGTTGCCGGAGCCCAAATGCGCGTTGCAAGCCCAGAAGCTCTCCTGCAAGAACTGGTCTTGTTGGCCCGAAAACGAGCAACGGTTCTCGACGCTACGCGACTCATTGAATTGTGATCGACATCGTAAGTGGCGCCGATCAGCGTTCGCTCGCGTGGACACGTCGCGCGGCTTCGAGGAGATGATCGAATAGCCGGCAATAAATCTGGTCTTCGCCGCTGCACCGGTCGCGAACGTACGAGAAAGCATCGGCATCGAGAACCCCGGGCGTCTGGGTGGCGTCACATGACGCATCATTTCCGGCGGCGTAGGAACGCAGCAACTGGTTGATTTCCTCGCTCAGCAGCGGCACCGAAATGACCGAGCTGGAATGCAACGTGGTGGTCGGCGTAGTGGGTACTGGCGCGTCGACATCCACCAGCCGAAAGGCCGTCGCGAAG
>JBDSMH010000049.1:0-103003 GCA_039915945.1 Acidimicrobiales bacterium
GCATCTCGCCAGGGTAGCGGCGGCCGGGCAGAATGGCCGGATGTCCCAAGCTGCCCTCGACGCGGTCGTGCGCCTACTCGACCTCGAAGCCATCGAAGTCAACATCTTCCGTGGCGTCAGCCCCGACGAACAACAACAGCGGGTCTTCGGAGGGCAAGTTGCCGGCCAAGCGTTGGTGGCGGCGAGTCGCACCGTCGACCACGGGGCCGTGCACTCGTTGCATGCCTACTTCTTGCGGCCGGGCGATCCCACCGTGCCGATCCTGTATCAGGTCGATCGCATCCGCGATGGCCGTTCGTTCACGACGCGGCGCGTGGTGGGCATCCAGCACGGTCGAGCCATCTTCAACCTCGCGGCGTCATTCCACCGCGAAGAAGACGGCCTCGAATATCACATGCCGATGCCCGACGTGCCAGCGCCTGAAGCGCTGCCCGATACCAATGCGCAGTGGGCTGAACTCGGTGAAGCGTTCGGTGATTTCATGCCGCGCGAGCGCGCCATCGACATCCGCTATGTCGACGGGCTCCCCTTTCGCCGCAAAGGAAAGTCGTCGAACGAGATGCGGGTGTGGATGCGCGCCGACGGTGCGTTGCCCGCGGATCCGGTGCTGCACACTTGCCTGCTGACCTACGCGTCGGACATGACGTTGCTCGACGCGTCACTGCTTCCGCACGGCACGAGCGCGCTCGACGGAGAGATCATGATGGCGAGCCTCGATCACGCGATGTGGTTCCACCGATCGTTCCGGGCCGACGAATGGTTCCTCTACGCGCAGGACACGCCATCGTCGTCCGGAGGCCGCGGCCTCGCCCGCGGGTCGGTCTTCACCCGTGACGGCATGCTGGTCGCGTCGGTCGTGCAAGAAGGTTTGATCCGGCCAACGGTGCCGCTCGGCCGCACGCCGTAGCCCAAAAAGCACGCCCTCCGACCGCGGTAGAACAAGGCGCTCCTCCCGGTATGGTGGCCGCCGTGAGGCCCTCCCGTGCTCGTCTGGTGGCCCCTGGCGTGGCGCTGATGGCCCTGCTCGTCGTCAGTGCGTGTAGCGACGATGGTGGCTCGGCCACACCGTTCGACTCGACCGGCGCCACGACAACCACAGTGCCGGCGACCGTCACCACCACCGCCACGGCGACCAGCGCCCCGGGGGCAACGACCGCTCCCGGCACCGCCCCGGCCCCGACCACCCCCGCACCAACCACTCCTCCCACCACGGCTGCGCCGCCGACACCGCTCGAGGCAATCAACCTGCGGTTGCGCCGCGTCGCCACGATGAACTCACCAATCGCGATGGCGACACGGGCGGGCCGTCGCGAGATCTGGGTGGCCGAGCGCGCCGGGCGCGTTCGCGTGTTCAACCCGGCGAACAACGCAGTGAGCGAACCCATCGTCGACATCTCGAACACCGTGAGCAACGGCGGCGAGCGAGGCCTGCTCGGTTTGGCCTTCTCTCCCGACGGCTCCAAGTTGTACCTGAGCTACACGAACACGCAGGGCAACAGCCGCGTCGACGAGTTCGCGATGAGCGGCGACTCGGTCGACACCGGCAGCCGACGCAACGTGTTCGCATTGCAACAACCGTTCGCGAACCACAACGGCGGCAACATCGTGTTCGGCCCCGACGGCTACCTATGGCTCGGGTATGGCGACGGTGGCAGCCAGGGCGATCCGAACAACAACGGGCAAAACGTGAACGCGATGCTGGGCTCGATCCTGCGCATCGATCCGAGCTCTCGCGCCAACGGCGAATACGGGATACCGGCGGACAATCCATTCGCCGCCGGCGGCGGGTTGCCCGAGATCTGGATCAAAGGCACTCGCAACCCGTGGCGGTTCTCCTTCGATCGGGCCACCGGCGACTTGTGGATCGCCGACGTCGGCGGCGGCGTTCGCGAAGAGATCGACGTGCTCACCGCCGCCCAGGGTCGCGGTCGCGGCGCCAACCTCGAATGGTCGCAGTACGAAGGCACGCAACGACTCAAGGGCGATCGCCCCCCGGGTGGTACCGCACCGGTGTACGAATACAGCCATGCTGGCGGCAACTGCTCGATCACCGGCGGGTTCGTCTACCGCGGCACCGCACTGCCGGCGCTGCAAGGCGTCTACGTCTACGGCGACTACTGCGTGTCGAAGATCCAACTGTTCCGCCTCGCGGGCGCTGCCGGACAGAACCGCGACACCGGCATCGGGGTCGACGGCGGGGGCCTCGGCTCCTTCGGCGAGGGTCCCGACGGTGAGCTCTACGTGCTCAGCCTTGCGGGCGGCGTGTACCACATCGAAGGCGCGTGATCGTGCGGGGTGCAGCCCGAGCCACCGCCGTTGTCGTGGCGCTCGCGTTCGCGCTGCCGGCATGCTCCGATGATCCGCCGAACGCCGACCTTGTTGCGCCCGCGGTGAGCACCACCCAAGCTGGCACGGTCCAAGCTGGCACGGTCCAAGCTGGCACGGTCCTGGGTGGCACGGTCACGACGCAACCCTCGGGCGCGAACACGACGTTGCTCGAAGCCCGACTCTCCGCGCCCAACGGCCGCACTGCGCCCCCGCCCGCCAAGAGTCCGAGCGAGCTCGCCCAACAGATCGTCGTCGCCGAACGAGGTCTGCGCGATGCATCGCGCAACGCGGCGCAATTGGCCGACCTCGGGCACCTCCAACAAGTCGCCTATCGCAAGCTGTCGATCGAGCCGACCTGGGATGCCGCGGTATTGGCCGCCCTACCGAGCGACCTCGTCGCGACCGTCAACGCGAACATGCGCGCCCGGCGGGCGTTCTTCGAGATCAAATCCGGATACGCCGACACGGTGCCCGCGTGGGAGATCGTCAGCCCCGCTCCCGCCGAGAGCCTGTTGGCCTTCTACAAAGAGGCCGAGCGGGCAACGGGTATCGGCTGGCACTATCTCGCCGCCATCAACTTCATCGAAACCGGTTTCGGCCGTATCAAGGGATTGTCGACCGCCGGCGCGCAGGGCCCGATGCAGTTCATCCCGTCGACGTGGAACGAATCCGGTATCGGCAAGGGCGACATCAACGATCCCCACGACGCGATCCAAGCCGCCGCCCGCTACCTCGTGCGCCGGGGCGGCCCCGCCGACATGCGAAAGGCGCTGTTCGGCTACAACAACCACAACGCCTACGTCGACGGTGTGACGGCCTACGCCGACTTGATGAAGAGCGACGACCGAGCCTTCGCCGGGTTCTACAACTGGGAGATCTACTTCTCCACCGCCGACGGCGACCTGTGGTTTCCAGCCGGCGTCTACCGCGAACCGACCCAGATCAAAGTGGTCGACTACAAGGCGAAGTCACCGTGGTCGATCACGGGGCTCAAGGCCTCGAGCTGATCAGTCGCCGGACGAGCCGTCGAGCACGTAGCGATAGACGTTGGTATCGCGCTTTTCGAAGCCGAGCCGCTGATACAGACGGTTGGCCACGTCACGACTCGGCCGCGACGTGAGATCGACGGTCTTGGCGCCGGCCTTGCGCGCATAGTCGATGGCCGCTTCGTTCATGCGGTGAGCGACGCCTTTGCCCCGGGCGCTCTCGTCGACGACGACGTCTTCGATCCACGCCCGCAAGCCCGTCGGTATGCGGAACAACACGAGCGTCAGGCTGCCCACGATCTCGTCGTCCTCGTCGTAGGCGAGAAACAGCACGCTGGCGCGGGAGGCAACGATGGCCGCGAGCTCGCGCTCGGTGGGCGGAGGGTTGGACTTGGACAGCTGCGGCACGAGCCGAGCGAAGGCTTCGACAAGCTCGCCCGTGACCTGCGATATGACTTCGACGCGCACCATAGCTCCACCACTTTAGAGCATTCCCCCTACATGCCCTGCAGCTCGACACGGCATTGACGCACTTGGGTCGCGCGGCCCAGCCGATGCGCCTCCCGATGCGTTGTTTGTGGCATCCGGTGGCACGGACGGTAGCGTAATCGAGGTGCGGAACGAGGCCACGGGCCCGGCGGGGGACCCAGAGCACAGTCGCTACATCGAGTGGACCCGTCTGCCCGATGTGCAGCGGCCGGTGATTGTCGCGGCGTTCGAGGGCTGGAACGACGCGGGCGACGCCGCGACCACCGCCATCGGGCATCTGCGTGATCGGCTGCGGGCAGTTCCGTTCGCAAAGATCGACCCCGAAGAGTTCTTCGATTTCACGAGCACGCGACCCATCGTGCACATCGAAGACGGCGCGTCTCGCAGTGTCGAGTGGCCGCTCACCGAGTTCTGCGCGGTGGGTCGCGATCGTGTCGGCACCGACCTGATCACTCTGTTGGGCAGCGAACCGCAACTGCGGTGGCGCACCTTCTGTGACGAGATCATCTCGGTGGCTCGCCAGACCAACGCCCGCATGGTCATCACGCTCGGCGCACTGCTGGCCGAGGTCCCGCACACGCGGCCGACCGCAGTGTTCGGCACTTCCTACGATTCGAGCGTCGCCCAAGAGCTCGGGCTGCAGCCCTCGACCTACGAGGGCCCCACGGGCATCGTGGGCGTGTTGCACAACGCGTGCGTCATCGCCGGCATCCCTTCGGTCTCGCTGTGGGCCGCGGTGCCGAGCTATGTACCGGGCGCCAATTCGCCTAAGGCCGCGCTGGCACTGGTCGAGCGCATCACCGACATGCTCGGCGTCGGCGTACCCACGATCGATCTCGAGATCGCCGCCGCTGCCTACGAGCGCCAAGTCACCGAGCTCGTGGGCGAAGACGACGAGACCGTCACGTATGTCGAGCAGCTCGAAGAGCGCTTCGACGAATCACAGGGCGTGTCGCCCGCCGGCTCGCTGGTCGAAGAAGTCGAGCAATATCTGCGCAATCAGCGCGAACAGGGCTAGTTGCCGCGACGCGGCAGGGCTGCGAGTTGCGTAGTCAGCCAATCGGTCAGATCTTGCAGGATGGCGAAGCGCATCGGTTCGTTGAAGATCTCGTGGCGCAGCGCCGGGTAGGTGCGCCTCGTGACGAGTGCGAGATCCGCGAGCGGGCGGGTGGAGCGCGCCGGCACCAACTGGTCGTCGGCGCCGTGCAACACCAACGTAGGGATCGAGAGCCGAGAGAGATTCTCGCTCGCCCACTGCACCTGGCGCAGCAGAGCGTGACCCAACAACGGCGTCACGGTGCGCTCGACCAGAGGATCAGCGCGGTAGGCCTCGCCCACCGCCGGATCGGTTGCCAACATCTCGCCTTTGATCGGCGAGGGCACATTCAATCGGGGCGCGAGGCGCGCGAGTACGGGAGCCAGCGCGCGCAAGTGCGCAGGAATGCTCGCGCCCAGCGCCGGTGCCGATAGCGCTAACAGATCGGGGTCGGGCCGGGCCGACAACGCGTACGACAGCGCGATCAAGCCGCCCATCGAATGGCCGAGCAGCACGACCGGCACACCCAGCGCGCGGACCTCGGCCATCTGATCTTCGACATCGTCGAGGTACTCGTCGAACGAGCCGACGTAGGCACGCCGCCCACCCGATTGACCGAAGCCGCGCATGTCGATCGCAACGACATCGAATCCGCGATCGGCGAGGAAGTGACCGACGTGTTCGTAGCGACCGCTGTGCTCTGAAATGCCGTGGATCAACAGCACCGAGGCGCGGGCATTGGTAGCGGGCCAATGACGGCGCAGTTGCACGAGGCCGTCACGCGTCAGACCGAAGTCGACGCGGGAGGCGTCGTCGTTCACGAGCTTTCCCACACCGGCGAGCGCGGCTCGTCGAAATGGGTGTCGGACGTGTCGCCGTGGATTGCCGCGAAGGCCATCGACGTCCAATTCGCGCCGCCGGCCAACGGTGAGGGCAGTGCGTCTTCGGCGAAGAAGCCCGCGTCGGCGCATTCGAGCGGATGCGCCTGTACGGCGCCGCCCGTGGCGCGGCACAAGAAGACGAGCGAGTACATCGGGATGCGAGTGAAGCCTCTGCGCAAACCGTCGTACACCGCGATCAGGCGAACCACCTCGCAGTCGATGCCGGTCTCTTCGTGCACCTCTTTGACCGCGACCTCTGCCGGTGAGTAGCCGACATCGGCCCAACCGGTCGGGTAGAGCCACGCCCCGCTGTCGGCCCGTTGCACGAGCAAGATCTCGCCCGCATCGTTGTGGACGACAGCACCGACGGCCGTCTTGGGCGTGACGTAGCCGGCAACGCCGTCGCCGACGAGCTTCATCCACTCGCCCACGACATCGTCGGGCGCGTGCAGCCATTCGGTCGCAGCCCGGATCTCGCCCGCCACTGCGAGTATTTCTTCGAATCGCTCGCGCTCGTACAGGCTCTGCGTGAACCCCAGCCCCGTGCGAGCGATGGCCGCCAGCGACTCACTCCAGCGCAGCAGGTCGCTTTCGGTGAGTGGGCGTTTGCCTTCCTCGGGCATGGCACGAGGGTAGCGCAGAGTCACAGATCAGCGGTCAGCGCATAGAGGATCGTGCGCTCGATCTCCAGGATGTACTGATCGTCGACGATCTTGGCTCCCTTTCGATCGCGCACGTAAAAGGAGTCGATCACCTGTGATCCGAGCGTCTCGATCTTGGCGGACACGATGTCGAGGTCGCTCTCGAGCAACGCCGTCGTGATGCGATACAACACACCGACCCCATCGGGCGCGACGACCTCGACGACGGTCGCCACGTCGGATGAATGGTTGTCGATGACGACCTTCGGCTCGACGGGGCGCGCCGCGGTTGCGGGGCGCGAACGATACGTGCGCGCGCGTTCGGCGAGCCGCGCCCGAAGCGCGATCTTGCCGTCGACGGCGCGTTCGATGTCGCCACTCACCTTGGGCCAGTTCAACGCGTTGTCGAACATCGACACGACCCGCAGAACCTCGATGGCCATGCCATCCTCGGAATGTCCCGCGGCATGCACGACGTCGACGCCGTTGAGCGCCAACGCGCCGGCGACACGGGCGAACAAGCCCGGTCGATCAGGCGCGATGACGGTGACGGTGTCGCCCGCGCCGTTGATGATCAGCTCACCGCGCGCCAGCAGTACGCGGTGCTCGTCGGTCGGAAACGGCGCGTCCTTCATCTCTTGCACGTCGCCGCCGCGCAACGAATGCGCGGTGCGCCGCACCAACTCGTTGACGAGCCCGGCCTTCCATGCTCCCCACGCGGCGGGACCGGTCGCGATCGAATCGGCTTCGGTCAACGCCGCCAGCAATTCGAGCGTCTCGACGTTGCCCACCTGAACCGCCACCGAACGAATCGTGCCTTCGTCGTCGAGGTCGCGTCGCGTGGCGATGTCGGGCAGTAGGAGATGGTGGCGCACCATCGAGGTCAACACCGTGACCTCGTCGTCGCTGTAGCCCATGCGCCCACCGATGCGATCGACCAGTTGAATGCCGACCTCGGTGTGGTCGCCCGGGTAGCCCTTGCCGATGTCGTGGAACAGCGCGCCAAGTACGAGAAGGTCGGGCCGATCGACGCGATCGACCAACCCCGCGGCCTGCGCAGCCGCCTCGCAGAGGTGCCGGTCCACGGTGAAGCGGTGGTAGGCGTTGCGCTGCGGTTTGCTGCGGCAGGGCTCCCACTCGGGAATCATGCGATGCCACAGACCCAGCTGATCCAGCGCCTCGATCACCGGGATCGCGGCATGACCGACCAGCAACAGATCGGTCAGCAGGAACCGTGCATCGTCGGGCCAGCGATCGGGCATCTGCGGTGTCTCACGGGCCATACGTTCGAGCGAATCGCGGCTGATGTACGCGCGGTGCAACGCTGCGGCCGCGGCGACTCGCAGCGGCAATACCGGATCGGCGCGGACGGCGCAGTCGTCGTCGATGTAGATCGTGCGCTCGTCCAGAATCACGGAGGTCGCAACGGTGCGCGGACGATCGCGGAAGGGACGGCTGCGCCGCCGGCTCTGCTCGTAGCGATGCCACACGATGTCGCTCGTCCACGCGATCGATCGCGCCGCCGCCGCGACGCGCGCCATCAGCTCGTCGCCGTCGGCGAGCCCGAGCGCGTGGCCCACCGCGTCTTGGTCTTGCAGCGACAACCGCTCGCCCCGACGACCGGTGGATCGATGCAACTCGACGCGCGTCGCGAGCAGGGTTTCGTAGTCTTCCGCGAGGCAGCTCTGCTCGCTGGTACCCAGCACCGGCAGTGCCGCTTCGGCCCACCACAACGAGTGAACATCGCGCAGCCCGCCGCGACCTTCTTTCAGATCAGGCTCGAGTAGGAACGCGACTTCTCCGTTCTTCGCCTGACGGTCCTCGACCCGTTCGCGCAACTCATCGAGTGCACGGCGCGACTCCTTGCGCCATTGCGCGTGGGCGCGGGTGTGTAGATCGTGCGCGAGTTCGGCCGAGCCACCGACAACGCGCGTCGACAACAACGACGTCGCAACATCGAGATCGTCACGCGCGAGCGCGAGTGCGTCGTCGACGGTGCGCACCGCGTGACCGAGCTTGACCCCGATATCCCACATCGGATACCAGAGCGCTTTGGCCAAGTCATCGACATTGCTCCCCTTGTACAAGAGCAACAAATCGAGATCGCTGTTCGGGCAAAGCTCGCGGCGTCCGTGGCCACCGGTGGCGACCAGCGCGACATCGCCACGGTCGCCGGCAACGTCGTTCCACAGCATCGCCAGCCACTCGTCGACCTTGGCCGAGTAAGCCTCACACCACGCTTTGCCGTGCAGGGTGTTGGACGACAGCTTTTGATCGTTCTCCAAGAGACGGTTCATTCGTCACCAGTCTGCCAAGTATCGGTGGCGAAGTCCGTCAGCCGACGGAAGAACCGGCTACGCGGAAGGACCTCGGCGCAACCCGCCTCGCGCGCGGCGAGGAGCAACGCTTCGTCGACGTGGCTGGCAAAGCCGACTACCGGCGCCACGAGCGCAGGAATGGCCTCGATCACGCCCGGTCGACGCAGATCGACGAGCACCAGGGCGTCACGGCCGACCTCTGTCAGTTTCTCGACAGTCGCGACGAACTCGGCGTGAGGCAATGCGGCCGAGATGCGCGACCGATCCATGAGATCGGGAGCGAAGACGACGATCGGCCTCATCGCGGGCGCCGCCGCTGGAGGTGTACGTGGGCCTTCGCCGCGCCCCACACGATGCCGGCATCGTGCACTTGCGGGCCGAAATCGGCGAACGCCGCGGGCGTCAGCGAGAAGGCATCGTCGGGAAACGATCGCTCGTCGAACTCGTCGCGCTCGACCGGCTGCGCGGCGACTTCGCGCAACACCTGCGTCGGATAGCGCACTGCCGCCCGCAATATCGACAGAGGGTTCGTTCGCTGTTCGTCGATGTCGAGCGCCAGCACGGCCCGCAACTCGGCCAACACCTCGCGCGTCGCCTCGAGGCGGGCGGCGTCGATCAGCGTTGCCGTCTGCTCGTCGACGAGACGATGCTGTGCGCGCAGTACCGACTGCACGCGGGACTCGACCCAGTCGCCGATCGACGACTCGACCGCACGCACGAGTTCGTCGGCGTATCGCGCGAGCGCACAATCATCGTCGTTCATGCGGCAGCGACTGACCGAGCGCGGCGTTGAGATTGCCCGAACGCAGACCTTCGAGGTCGAGCGTGACATAGCGGTACCCCGCGGCCTTGACGGCGTCGACCACCTTTTCGCGCACGGCCAGCAGCGCGTCGAGATCGGCCAGCGGCACTTCGACGCGCGCGAGATCGCGATAGTGGCGCACCCGTACGTCACGGAAGCCAAGGTCGCGCAACCCGCGCTCGGCGGCCTCGACCGACGCCAGCACGCCGATCTCGACCGGGGTGCCGTAGGGCAGACGCGAGGCGAGGCAAGCAGCGGCGGGCTTGTCCCATGTGCTCAACCCCAATGCGTGCGATGCCTGGCGTAACTCGGACTTGGTGAATCCGGCGTCGACGAGAGGAAACTGTGCACCGCGGTCTGCCGCGGCACGCTGCCCAGGGCGATGGTCGCCGAGATCGTCGAGGTTGACGCCGAGCACGACGACCGCGGCGCGCTGGGCCGCGATGGGCTCGAGGGCATCCATCAACGCGTCCTTGCACCAGAAGCAACGATCGGCATCGTTACGCCGATAGGCGGCGTTTTGCATCTCGGTCGTCTCGACGATGGTCCAGTTCAAGCCCCATTCGGTCGCGAGCCGTGAACAGTCGTCGTGTTCGAACGACGCCAGCGACGGCGAGAGCGCGGTTACACAATTGACTCGCTCGGGCCCGAGCGTGTCGTTGGCGACCCACGCGAGAAACGACGAGTCGGCACCACCACTGAAGGCAACCACGACCCGTTCGAGCTGTTGCAAGGTCGCGCGCAGCGCGCCGAGATCACCCATTGTGTGCAGTTCCTATCTGACGCGTTGCATGAGCTCGTCGACGGAACAGACCATGCCGGCGTAGAACGGGCCGAACTCGGCGTAAACGGCCGAGGCTTCGTCGAAGCGCATCGTGTAGACGACTTCTTTGAGGTCGTCGGGATTCACAGCGAACAGCGTGACTCCCCATTCGAAGTTGTCGAGCCCGGTCGACCCGGTGATGACCTGCAGCACGCGGCCGGCGAACTTGCGGCCCGACGAACCGTGCTCGTGCATCAGCGACTTGCGATCGTCGTAGGGCAGCGTGAACCAATTGGCGTGTGCTTCACGCCTTTTCGACATCGGGTAGAAGCACCACGCCGGTTTGCCCTCGGGCGGCAGTTGCGGATGCAGCCGCGCCTGTTTCATCGGCTCGGGTACGCCCTGCGAATATTCGGACAACTCGGTGAGCGACACGTAGGAATCGACGACGTCGAGGCCGGCGTCGGAGAGCGAGGATTGAAACTCGCGGAGCTTCCAAAAGTCGTCGGCCAGCGCCATGAACCCGAGGCTGGCCTTGTGGCCCAACAACGCCACCGAGACCACGCTCACACCATCGGCCTGCGCGGCGGCGACTGCTTGCGCAACTGCGTCGGGATCGTCGCCGGGGAGACGAACACAAAAGAGGTGCAGTACAGCGAGACCGACGGACGGTGCTACAGGATTCATCGCGGGTAAGTCTCTCACGGCGCGACAGATTCGTGACCGGCATCGGTGTAGAGATTGAAGTGACGCTCGCGGGCGAAGCCCACCAAGGTGATACCGGCTGCTCGGGCCGTATCGACGGCCAGCGCGGACGGCGCGCTCACGGCGACGATTGCGGCAAACCCGGCGGCCCAGGCTTTTTGCACGATCTCGAACGATGCGCGTCCGCTGACGAAGAGGCCGAGACCCGTCGCCGGCAGTTGCCCGTCGAGCAACAGCTGGCCGACGACCTTGTCGACAGCGTTGTGCCGCCCGATGTCTTCGCGCACGATCGAGATCGTGCCCTGCGAATCGAACACGGCCGCCGCATGGACCGCTCCCGTCTTCGCGAACAGAGGCTGATGCTCTTCGAGGCGAGACGAGATGTCGGCGAGCACGTCGACGGGGATCTCGCTGCGCGTGACCGGGAGTAGTCGCGCGCACAGCGCGTCGATCGATTCGCTGCCGCAGATGCCACACGACGACGACGTGAGCCCGAGGCGCGGCGTCGGTGCGGGCGCCGCGCCGCCGGTGTCGACGGTGACCACGTTGAAGCTCGCCTTTTCCTCGGGATCATCGGAGCAGTAGCGCAACTGCCGGATCGCTACACCCTCCAGCAAACCCTCGGTGAGGCAGAAGCCCGCAGCAAGCTCGAAGTCGTTGCCCGGTGTTCGCATCGTCGTCGTCACGAGTGTGTCGTCGAGCCGGATCGACAGCGGCTCTTCTACCGCCAACTCGTCGGGCAGTCGAGTGAGGCGACCCTGGGCAAAGCGTCGCGTGAGCACACTCCTCGATCGACCTCGACTCATGAGCGAAAGGCTACGGCTCCGCGCCCACAACCGAACGTCGCAACTCGGCTCGGAGATGGTGCGTGAGGGGAAGTCCCATCGCCGCCATCGACAGGTCGTAGCGCAGCACATCACCGTCGACGGTGATCCGACGAACGATCTCGGTCACCGGCTTGGCGCGCGGCGTGCCGTGCACCTCGCGCGCGACGACCTCGATGGACAGCAGGGGCCCTTGCGTCACCACTGCGCGATCGATCTCGGCGATGCCGGAAGGCGAGCTGATCAGGAACTCGTACTCGTCGTCGCCCACCGCTCGCAAGTAGCCGGACTCGGCGTGCGCCGGTAGCCCCGTGGCCGCGAGCGTGGTGCGCTGTACGTACGCCACGAACGGCTTACCCGCGTGGGAGAACATGATCTCTTCGTTGAAGTCGAACGACGCGATCGTCGGGTACTCGCCGTGCCCGCCGCCGCGCCACGTGCCGAGCAGCGGCCGCAACGGCTCGCACAGGGGATGCAGTGCAGGCTCCACAACGCGAAACTACCCGCGGCAAGCGCCGCGGGCAGTTTCGGAGATCGCCTTGAGGGGGCGAGAACGGAAGGCAGTACTTCCGGGACTTCTGACTGACGTCAGAAGTCCATGTCGCCCATGCCGCCGCCGCCACCGCCGCCGGCCTTCTTGTCCGGAGCATCGGCGATGACGACCTCAGTGGTGAGGAACAGCGCCGCGATCGACGCGGCGTTCTGCAGTGCGGAGCGAGTGACCTTGGCGGCATCGATGATGCCCATCTTGACGAGGTCCTCGTACTCACCGGTGGCTGCGTTGAGCCCCATCGCACCAGTCATGCTGCGCACCTTCTCTACCGCTACGCCGCCTTCCATGCCGGCGTTGACGGCGATCTGGGTGAGCGGCGCTTCGAGCGCCTTGGCGACGATGCGGGCACCGGTCGCCTGATCGGGGTCGGTGAGCTTGGCGCCCGCCGCGATCACGGCCTTTTGGGCCCGCAGCAAGGTGACACCGCCACCGGCGACGACACCCTCTTCGATCGCAGCCTTCGTCGTGGAGACAGCGTCTTCGATGCGGTGCTTCTTCTCTTTGAGCTCGACCTCGGTGGCCGCGCCGACCTTGAGCACGGCAACGCCGCCGGACAGCTTGGCGAGACGCTCTTGGAGCTTCTCACGGTCGTAGTCGCTGTCGGTGTTCTCGATCTCCGCCTTGATCTGCTTGATGCGGCCGTCGATCTCGCCTTGGTCGCCTTCGCCTTCGATGAGGGTCGTCTCGTCCTTGGACACGACGATCTTGCGGGCCTTGCCGAGCATGTCGAGCGTGGCGCCTTCGACCTTGAGGCCGACCTCTTCGCTGATGACCTGGCCGCCGGTGAGGATGGCCATGTCTTGCAGCATCGCCTTGCGACGATCACCAAAGCCGGGGGCCTTGACCGCGATCGACGAGAACGTGCCGCGGATCTTGTTGACCACGAGGGTCGCAAGAGCTTCGCCTTCGACGTCTTCGGCGATGATCACGAGTGGCTTGCCGGCCTGCATGACCTTTTCGAGCACGGGCACGAGATCACGCACTGCGGTGATCTTGGAGCCGACGAGCAACAGGTAGGGGTTCTCGAGCACGGCTTCCATGCGATCGGGGTCAGTCACGAAGTAGGGCGAGATGTAGCCCTTGTCGAACCGCATACCTTCGACGAGATCCATGTCCATGCCGAAGGTCTGTGACTCTTCGACGGTGATGACGCCGTCCTTGCCGACCTTGTCGATCGCCTCGGAGATCATCTTGCCGATCTCTTCGTCAGCCGCCGAGATCGATGCGACCTGTGCGATCTGCTCTTTGGAGTCGACTTCGACAGCCTGCTCCTTGATCGATGCCACTGCGGCTTCGACCGCGGCCTCGATGCCCTTCTTGAGCGACATCGGGTTGGCGCCGGCGGCGACGTTGCGCAGACCTTCGCGCACCATGGCCCATGCGAGCACCGTTGCCGTCGTCGTGCCGTCACCGGCAACGTCGTCGGTCTTCTTCGCGACCTCTTTGACGAGCTCCGCGCCAATGCGCTCGTAGGGATCGTCGAGCTCGATCTCTTTCGCGATCGAAACACCGTCATTGGTGATCGTCGGAGCGCCCCACTTCTTCTCGAGCACGACGTTGCGGCCCTTGGGACCGAGCGTCACGCGTACTGCGTCCGCGAGCTGGTTCATACCCCGCTCGAGCGAACGACGAGCTTCTTCGTCGAAGCTGATGATCTTCGCCATGTAGTTGCATCCTCCGTTGGTGACGGTGCGTGCGGCGAGGCCGGAGACCCCCACGCAACACCGTCCGTGCGATTAGCACTCTCCGATACCGACTGCTAATCCAAGCACCTTCGGTTAGCAATCGCAACCCGCGAGTGCCAAAACCAATCCGGCGGGGTGGACGCTAGGCGACCACTCCGCTCAGAGGGCCGCTCAGGCCCGCTACGCGACCACTCCGCTCAGAGGGCCGCTCAGGCCGCGGCGCGGAGGAGCGACCGGGGCTCGGCCGGTTTGGCGACCACATCGGCCAGGCCGAGACGGTCGGCGTCGGCGCAGATCTCGTCCCAAGGCTCGCTCGTGTGGAGCACGACCCGCACGCCTCTTAGGTACCCGGCCCGGCGAGCGGCCGCCAACAACTCGAGCCCACTGGTCGATCCGAGGCGAACGTCCACCACCACCACGTCGAAGCCGGCCTCGGCGATCGCGGCAAGGCCCTCGTCGTAGCTCGACTCGGTGCGCACGTGATGACCTTCGAATTGCAGCAGTCGCATACCGCAGTACTCAGGGGTCGTCGTCGATCACGAGTACCTGCATCGCCAGAGGTGTTCGGCGCGAGTGCGGCAGCCCTTGAACGAAAATGGACCCGAGGCCCACCAAGTCGTGCCGTTTGGACCGGCGTCAGCCGCCGGCGACGGCGGGGATGATGGCGACGGTCTCACCGTCGGGCACCTTGGTCGAGAGGCCGTCGAGGAAGCGGATGTCGTCGTCGGAGACGAACACGTTGACGAAGCGGCGCAGCTTGCCGTTCTCGTCGAGGATGCGCTCACGGAAGCCCGGGTGGGCGGTCTCGAGTGCCGAGAGCACCTCGCCGACCGTGTCTCCGGCTACGGCCACCTCTGACTCGCCCCCGGTCAGGGTGCGCAGGGTGGTTGGTACTCGTACGGTGACGCTCATCGTGCTGGCCTTCGCTTCTCACTCGGCAGTTGTCGGGTTCGCGGGTCGCGATGGTAGTGGTCCACGACCTAGCCGCCACGAGCGAATCGCCGTATCCAACCTCTCGGGGCCTTCCGGCATTCCCTGAGAGACTGCTTTCCGGCGGCCAACGCTGGGCGTGTACGGTCGCAGCGATGGTCCGCACCTACGACCACCACGACTTCGACCCCGTGACACTGCTCGAAGCCAAGGGAGACCAGCGCATCTCGGTGTGCCTCCCGGCGCGCAACGAGCAGGCAACGGTCGGCACGATCGTCGGCCGACTGCGGGACGCGCTCGTCCATCGCGTCCCCCTCGTCGACGAGATCCTCGTGATGGACGACGGTTCCTCCGACGCCACCCGTCAGGTCGCCTCGGACGCGGGGGCGGTCGTCGTCGATGCCGCGAGCACGTTGCCCGACCACGGCATCGGCCCCGGCAAGGGCATGGCCATGTGGAAGACGATCTACGCGTCGAGCGGCGACATCGTCGTGTGGTGCGATGCCGACGTGACCAACTTCGCTCCGCACTTCGTCACCGGCCTTCTGGGCCCATTGCTCACCGACGCGGACGTCGCGTACGTCAAAGGCTTCTATCGCCGTCCACTGAGCGCGGCGGGCGACGGGGGCGGCCGTGTCACCGAGTTGGTGGCGCGCCCGTTGATGTCGATGTTCTTCCCGGAGTTGACCGCGTTCATGCAGCCGCTGTCGGGCGAATACGCAGGGCGTCGATGGCTGTTCGAAAAGGTGCCGTTCGTCGCCGGCTATGGCGTGGAGGTCGGGCTCCTCATCGACATCGCCGCGGGATGGGGAATCGACGTGATGGCGCAGGTAGATCTCGGTACGCGGCTGCACCGCAACCGCACGTTGAAAGAGCTGGGCCCCCAGGCGATGACGATCATGCAGGTCATCTTGCGCCGAGCCATGCCGGGCGCGGTTGCCGAGGCCGGCGAACTGATCCGGCCGGGCATGGCACCGGCGCCGGTCCACGCGCACGAATTGCCCCCGATGCACACAGTGGCGCCGTATGCAAAGAGTCGCAGCGACGGCCCGAAGTTTTCCTAAAGACGTCCACCGTGCGCGCCGAAAGGACTTTCGTAGGCCAAGCGGCTCACCACGGTGGGCCGGGCGGCCTACCGGGAGTCCCCGCCCGCCTCAACGAAAGGAGGGGGACATGACAACAGCAACCCTCCAACCTGAAACCGAGCTACGACGAGACGATCTTCGTCTCGCCGAACTGGTCGGCTTCCTCGCCGGCTATCCGACCCTCGACGTGCTCGAGGTCATCCAAGCCCACGACGAACCCGATCCGCTGGCGCGAGTGGCTCACGCGCTGCTGCAGATCAAACAACTCAACCGTTACAACGTCGTGCTGCCAGCCACTCGCTGACTGCCTGCTCGACACATTCGAGCGTGTCCGACAAGGCGCGCTCGCGACCGAAACGCGTCGCCAATGCCACGGTCTCGACCCTCGTATCGGCGTCGTCGTAGACGTCGCCCACGATGGCCAACACCGGAACGCCGACTTGTGCCGCCAGCTCGACGACGCCGCCCACGACCTTGCCGTCGAAGGACTGCTCGTCGAGGAATCCTTCGCCGGTGATGACGAGGTCGACGTCGCGGATGCGTTCGGCCAATGCGAGTTCGTCGGCCACCAACGCGAACCCGTCGACGAGCTTGGCCCCGATCGCGGCGAGACCGCCGGCGAGACCGCCGGCGGCGCCCGAACGAGGCAACGCCACGACGTCGACGCCGTACTCGTCGCGAAAGACCTGCGCCAGCCGTTCGAGCCGGCGCTGTAGCAGCGTCACCTGTGTGGGTGACGCTCCCTTTTGCGGTGCGAACACGGCGGCCGCGTCGACGAACGTCGTGCGCACGTCGCACGCCACGATGATCTCGATGCCCCGCAGTCGCGGCAACGGATACATCGCCCGCAGTGCGCCGAACCCGCCATCGGTCGTGGCCGACCCGCCCACGCCCACCACGATGCGGCGTGCGCCGGAGTCGATGGCGTTGGCGATGAGCTCACCCGTTCCGGTCGTCGACGCCGCGAGCGGATCGTTCTTGTCGGCCCCACCGAGCAGGCTCAAACCGGACGCCGCGGCCATCTCGATGACAGCCGTACCGGCCACGAGACGCCACGGTGCGGTGACTGCATCGCCGAGCGGGCCCGTGACGAGGCTCGACCGGTTCGAGCCGCCCAACGCCTCGAGGGTGCCTTCGCCGCCATCGGCCAATGGGCATTCGTCGCATTCGGCACCCGCGAGCGCCGCCCCGCGAGCGATGGCTGCCGCGATGTCGCGCGCGGTGCCCGTGCCGCGGAACTTGTCCGGTGCCGCGAGTACCCGAAAAGGGGGTTTTTGCGCCTTTTCGCGTGGAGGGCGGCGTGACGTCACGCCGCCACTATCCCACCTTTGCCTCTTTATCGGCGCCCAGGATGATCACGATGTTGGCGCCCTGCGCCTTGTTGGCGATGGCTTGATCGAGCTTGTCGGCCAGGCTGGCCGGCAGCGCTTGCACGACGTTGGCGCTCGCCCCGAGGAACACCGCCAGCGCCCGCGCGTCTTCTTGATAGGTGTCGCGGTAGTAGATCAGGGTGTTGGCCTGACCCGGCTTGGCGTTGTCGGGGCCGAGCGATGCGTAGCTTCCGGTGACGAGCTTTTGCGATACTTGCGTCGCATAGCCGTCGACGCCCGAGCCGTTGGCGACGAGCACCCTGACTTGGCTGGCCTGGCGCGTCACGCCGATCGGCGTCGTCGCGCCGGGCGTCGTCACCGGGCTCCTGGTCGTCACCGTGCCTGGCTTCAACGTCGTCGACGTCGTGGCCCGCGTGCTGGTGCCGGTGCCGGCGTTGACGGCGCCGGTGTCATTGTCGTCGTTGTGGCCGCGCCAGATGAGCAGGGCCCCGATGATCACCGCGACGGCGACGAGGAGCGCGCCGCGCAGCGCAGCGTCGCTGGCAGACCGCCCGAATCCCTCACCCCGCCGCGTTGCTGTCATCGCCCAGGACGCTCCTCGATTGGACGACCTTCGAAGCGTGCCCGCCGTCGCCGGTCTCGTTGGCGGCGTAGCCGCCGTACAACGAGGGGATCATACGCAAGCGCACCAGAAAGATCGATCACCTCGTTCAACAACTGGTAGTAGCGAGTCGCCGAAAGCTCGAAGCGATCCCTGATCGCGCGCTCCTTCGATCCCGGCTCGGACCACCATGTGCCCTCGAAATCGAGGATGGCACGTTCCCGTTCGGTCAACTGACGTTCTGACGGCTCCATTGCACCCAAGCCTGGCCGACCGGAGGGGTCGATACAAGGATGCTCGGCAGCTATGAAATGACGCGAGCGAGTACGGCCAGGCGGGAGAGCCGGGTGCGGGAGTCGAACCCGCGACCTTCGACTTACAAGGTCGTTGCTCTGCCGACTGAGCTAACCCGGCGAGTGGCCCACGATAGTGGTCGCGCCGCGCGGATAGGCCGCCTTTAGCTGTCGGCGGCCTTGTCGGTCGCCGCATCGCCGCTGTCGTCGGGCGCGGTCTCGGCCTCGCTGGCCCCGCCCTCGGCGGCCGCCTTACGCGCCGCCTCTTCTTCATCTTCCTTCTTCTTCTGCGCGGCGTAGCGCAGGCCCGAGATCATGTCCATGGTGGTGCCCTACTTTCCGAACAGCGCCTTGTAGTCGACCCGATGACCGCGCCGCTCGAGCTCGGGGATCACCTTTGTACCGAGAAGTTCGAGATTGCGCATGACCTTCTCGTGCGGCAGCGTGCCGAACTGTACGTAACACAGCAGTTGGTCGACGCCCGCTTCTTCGTAGCGCAAGATCTTCTCGACACACTCTTCGGGTGTCCCGACGATGATCATGTCTTCGTCGGTATAGCGCTGGACGTCGATGTTGCCCTCGATCGAGGCACTGAGCAGTGGGAAGACCGCATCTCGCTCTTCGGCGCTGAGGTTGGGCAGCTCCCACGTGAGCGTGAACTCGGCGAGGTGCTGGTACCACCAACGAACCGAATCCCACAGCCCGTACCCGGCCGCTTCTTCCAGGTCGTCGGTGCAGTGCACGAGTGTGTACGCGCCGACACGATCGTTCTTGACCCGCGTCAGAGGCGGATGGCCCTCTGCTTGTGCGTCTCGGTAGACCTGGATGTGCTTGGCCATCGCCTCGACCGGTTGCAACAACGCGAACGAGAGAAGCCCGCAACCATTGCGACCCGCATTGGCCGCGGACGCTTCGCCCGCTGCCGCGAGCCAGCACGGCGGGTGAGGATCTTGAAAGGGCTTGGGTGTCTGCATGCGCTCGGGCATCTGCAGCAGGTCGCTGTCCCAGCTGAAGCGTTCTTGCTCCCACATCTTGACGACGATCTCGACGGCTTCGCGCCACATCGCGCGTGAGCGATCGTCGGCCGGCACGTGAAACGCCAACTGCTCCATCGGCGTCGAGCGACCCGTGCCCCATTCGACGCGGCCGTGCGAGAGAATGTCGACGGCCGCGACCTTCTCGGCGACGCGCGACGGGTGCTGAAACCCGGGCGGCATCAACACGACACCGAAGCCGAGGCGAATGTTCTTGGTGATTCGCGACAGCGCGCCGAGCATCACTTCGTTCGATGGGCAGGCAGAGCGCCCATCACGGAAGTGGTGCTCTACGAACCACACCGTCTGAAAGCCGAGCGAGTCGGCGAGGACGACTTCGTGAATGGCCTCTTCGTACGCGGCCTGCTCGGCTTCGCGCTGGCCGTATGGATGGGGCTTGGCCCACGGCTTGATCTTCGGCTGGAGCTCATAGAGAAGGTCGAGCTTCACGAATCCCCCGATGTCCATTGAGCTTCGTTGAAACAGCGACCCTATGACCCGAGGTCGACACGGTCAACCCGCAGCACCAGCGCGCACCAACCGTCTTCGTGCTGCGATCCGACGCGCGCAGCCCGGTACCACGACTCGACCTCGACGGCCTGTGCATCGAGCATCCCCGCGACGATCACGAAACGCCGCGCCACGCGGCGCACACCTTCGGCAACTTCGCGATGAACCGAAGGCAAGACATTGGCCACGACGACATCGAACTCGTCGGTGACGTCGTCGATCGTCGCGACGCGAGCGCGAATCTTTTCACCGACCCCGTTGCGCCGGGCATTGTCGATCGTCGCTTCGACCGCACCGATCTCGACATCGATGGCCTCGATGCGCGGCGCGCCGAGCGCCGCGGCGGCAACCGAAAGCACACCGCTGCCGCAACCGAGATCGAGCACCGCGCTCGCTCCGAGGTCCAACTCTTGCAGCAGCGACAGCGCCAATCGTGTCGACGCGTGGGCACCGCTGCCGAACGCGCGCTGCGGGTCGATCACGATTTCGATCGCACCGGGTGGCGGCGAGGCCTCGACCCACGAGGGGCGAACGAACAACCTACCGACCGACCACGGGCGGGCGAATTGCCGCCATTTGTCGAGATACGCGTCGTCGAGAACTTCGAGGATCGTCGAAGGCGCGCTCAGCTCGGCCGCGGCCGCACGCGCGTCGGACTCGTTCTCGAAGCCGACAACGACGTCGTCGTCGCGTTCTTCGATGCCAGAGATCGAATGGCACCACAGCGCACCGATGAGCAGCTCACGTTGCGCGCCGTCGAGCGCGCGCCAATCGACGACGAGTTGCCAACCGTGCCCACTCACACGCGTCGGCGCGTGACCTCGAAGCAGGCCAACGCACCCGCCACCGAGACGTTGAGAGAGTTGAGCCGGCCCCGCAAGGGGATCGACACCAACACGTCGCAGCGTTGCCGCACGAGCTTTGACAAACCCGCTCCTTCGGCCCCCAACACCAACGCGACCGCGGCATTGGCCAGCGTGAGATCGAACAGCGATGTCGATGCCGCGGCATCGAGGCCGACCGTCCACACGTCGCGCGCCGACAGCGCGGTGAGGGCACCGGCCATGCCGGGCACCGTCGCCATCCGCAGATGTTCGATGGCGCCGGCAGCCGACTTGGTGACCGTCGGCGTCACGTGCGCGGCCCGGTGCCGGGGCAAGATCACTCCGGTCACGCCCGCGCATTCGGCCGTGCGCAACAGCGCGCCGAGGTTGCCAGGATCGGTGACTCCGTCGACCAGCAGTAGGAACGGCTTGTTGCCGTTCGCGTCGCGACTCACCAACTCGTCGAGTTCGTGTTCACGCAACGGCGCCGCGAATGCGAGCACGCCTTGCGGCGCATCGGTGCGCGCCATGGATTCGAACTTGTTGCGCCCTACCTCGCGGATGCGCACCTTGTTCTCGTCGGCGAGTTGCAGGATGTCGTCGATGATCGGCGCCGGGTCGAGGTCGCTGGCCAAGAGGACTTCGCGCGTGCGTCGGGTGCCTGCCAGCAACAATTCGCGGACCGCATGGCGGCCCTCGACCTGTTCGCCGCCGAGCGCGCGGGCACGCGAGGCCACATCGCGACGGATCGGCGTCGACCCGCGCTGACCCCTACCGCGCGGCGGCGCGGCGTTGGTGCCGCGGCCGCGGGCAGGCGGGCGCCGGCTGGTCATTGGGTGCTCCCTTCGCGGTGCTGGCCCGCTTCGCTGTGCTGGATGAGGGCGACTGCCCAACATGCGATCCCTTCACGCCGACCCAACGCGCCCATCCCTTCGGCTCGCCTTCCCTTGACGCTGACCGGCGCGCCCACCGCGTCGGACAAGATCCGCTGCATCTCGTCGCGATGCGGGGCCAACTTCGGTTCTTCGCACACGACCGAACAATCGATATTGATCGCCGACCATCCATCCCGGCGCAACTCGCCGGCGACGGTGCGCAACAACTGCACGCTATCGGCGCCCGCGTACGCCGGATCGGTGTCGGGGAACCACGAGCCGAGGTCACCCCTGCCCGCCGCACCGAGCAATGCCTCGGCGCACGCGTGGGCGATCACGTCGGCATCGCTGTGCCCGACGAGCCCACGGGTGCCGTTGATCCGTACCCCGCCGAGCACGAGGCCGCGCGCCGGGTCGGGGCTGAACGCGTGAACATCGAAGCCGGACCCCACGCGAAGGTCGTGCGCGGTCACGATGCGTCTTCCGCGGCGACGAGCATGCGGGCGACCATCAGATCGTGGGCGGTGGTGATCTTGAAGTTGGTCGATTCGCCCGGCACGATCTCCACCTTGCCACCGATCATCTCGACGAGGGTGGCATCGTCGGACGCGTCGGGTTCGTCTCGATGGGCGGTCCGCAACATCTGCGCTCGGAACGCTTGCGGCGTCTGCACCGCGATCACGCCCGCGCGATCGACGATCCCTCCGTCGATCCGGCGCAACGAGTCGCTCACCGGGACCCCGGGCACCGCGGCGTCGGCGCCGGCCACGACCGCGGCGATGACCTGCTCGAACAGCGCATCGGTGGCCAACGGACGTGCGGCGTCGTGCACCACGATCACTTCTGCGTCATCCGACACCGCCGCCAGCCCGCCGCGCACCGATCCCGACCGGGTGGCGCCCCCCGCCACGACGACGACGGCGGGATTCGTGGCGTACTGCGCGCGCAACAGTTCGACATCACTGGCGCTGACCACAACGGCGACTCGGTCCGCGACTCGGCACGCCGTGGCGATCGAACGGTCCACGATCCGCGACGAACCGAGGCGTTCGTACTGCTTTGGGCCACCGAAGCGGGTTCCTGAGCCAGCGGCGACGATCACAATCCAGACCGACATCGCACACCTTGTAGCATGCGCAACCAATGAACGTGATCTCACTTATGACCAAATCCGAGCTTTTCGCCGGAGTCGACTCGGCGACGCTCGAACGGCTCCGCGACAGTGCCACCGAACACCGCCTGCGCCGGGGCGACAAACTGTTCGAGGAGAACGACGTCGCCAACGACCTCTACATCGTGACCAGTGGCCGCATCGCCATTGCGAACAAGTCGATCGACGGTCGGGAGTCGATGGTCGCGCTGATGGAGAGCGGTGACCTCTTCGGAGAGATGCCACTGTTCGACTCGCTCGGTCGGTCGGCCGAAGCGCGGGCGCTCGAGCAATCGGTTGTCGTTTCGGTTCCCTACGAGCCGATCCGCGCGCTCTACGAACAGCGCCCCGAATTGTTGTGGGCCGTGGTGCGGCTACTAGCGGGCCGTTTGCGCAATATGGACGAGGCGCTCGCAGACGCGGTATTCCTCGATGTCACCGGGCGCACGGCCAAGCGCCTGCTCGAGTTGGCCGGCGAGGCCGACGAGTTCACACTGCCGATCACTCAAGAAGAACTTGCCGGCATGGTCGGCGCGTCGCGTGAGCGCGTCAACAAGGCGATCGCGGCGTTCATCAAACTCGGTTGGATCCAACAGGTCGACCGGCGCTACATCATCACCAACCGCAAGCAACTCGAGATCCGCGCCCGGTAGCACGCGATGAGCGCTTGCGCGAACAGCCAAAGCGTCACCCGTTCAGCCAACAAATAGCGCGGGCCCACGCATCGATCGCGTACTGCGCATTGTGTACGGGTCGGTCCGGGTCGTGGACGAATGCATGATCCGCACCCTGGTAGCGCACAACGGTGACACCCACTGATTCGAGCTCGTCGACGACGGCCGGCGGTGTGAACGGATCCGCGGTGCCCACGATTGCCAGCACTCGCTGCGGATCACCTCGACGCACCGCACCGAGCGGATCGCCCTGCCCGACACCGTGCCAGTTGTCGGGCACGTGGATCATTCCGTAAAACGGAACGTGGCGATGGAAGCGTCCGGTCTGCACTGCCTTCAGTGTGTACATCCCGCCCATGCAGAACCCGATGATGTTGACGACGGCGCAGCCAGTGGCGCTCGCAGCCGCCAACACGTCGCCGAGAATCCGTTCATCGTCGAGATCCTTGGCCGCGATCATGCGCTCGTCGCGATCGAGATGTTCGTTGCCGGCGAAGAGCTCGAACGAGCACACGTTCCAGCGGTTGTCGCGCGCCAGACGCGCACAGTGCTCGTCGAAGAGCGGTCGCAAGCCCATGATGTCGGGGACGAGCACCAGACCGACCGACGCGTCGGGCACCGTCACGAGTTCTGCCGGGGTGCCCGAGGCGAACGTGATGCGCACGGCCCCATTCTGTACGAATTCACCTCACAGCGGCACAACACGAAATGGTGACCGATCGGGCCCCGACAATGCGATGTCGACGGCGCGCCCACCCGGAACGTCGATCGCCTGCGGCGGCGACGAGTTGGTGTTGAACAACCACTTGCCGTCGGGCGACCAGGACAGGTTGTCGTCGCCGGCGGTGAGGGCGACATCGAGGCCGGTCGCGAAGTTCAAGAGCCGGAAGCCGGGCTTGGCGCCGGGCGGTATCACGGCTGCGTCGCCGGTGGGCGAAAGCGACAGCACCCAGTACGCCTCGGGTTGCAGCGTCGAGATGCCGACCGTTGCCAGTCGGGGTCGGGTCGCGTCGCCGATGTAGACGTGACACGAGGGCGCCGCATCACAGCCCAACCACGCAATGCGGCTGCCGTTGATCGCCATGAGATCGCCCACCGCGTACGGCGTCACCCGCGCGGTCTTGGGATCGTGCAGGAAGATTTGGCCGGCGGCGTTGGTGACGATCGCGCCACCGAGGGCACCCCGCACAGCGAAAGGCGCCGCAATCGTCAGTTCCGACGACTTGCTCCCGTCAGTCGCGAACTCGACCACGTGCGTCGCGTTGGCCGAATCCGATCGGTCGACGACGGCCCACAACTTGCCGTTGGTCGACGGGAATGCCCACGACACTTCGCGGGCAACCACCGTCGGCGGTTCTCGCAAGTTGCGATCGATCGTCGACAACGTCTGGGTTCGCGAGTTGAACACGAACAGTCTCGTCTCGGACCCGCCGAAGACTTGATCGCCGGGCACGGTCACGGCCGAGTTCACCAACTGGCCCGTTGCGGTGTCGACGTAGCCCCGCAGCGACGTCGCGTCGAACGCGTAGAGGCGGAACGTGACCTTCTCGCCGAACACCGCGCCCACCCGCCCGTTGACGTACGCAACCATCGGCGCAGTGGATGGCGTGGTCGGTGGGCGCGTGACGATCGACGACGCGGCCGACGTGACCGGAGTGGTGGTCGGCGCGAGCGTGGTGCCCGTCGTCGGCGCCGACGTCTCGGGCGTCGGAGCCGAAGTGTCCGGCGTGGCGACACCCCCGCCGTCACCTCCGGCAAAACGGGCGACCCCGCCGATCACCGCCGCGAGGACGAGGACCCCGACGAACGCAACAATGCCGATCCGGCGCGGCCGCTCTCGCTCGACGACCTGCGGGCGAGGTCCATTCGGCGCGGCACGTGCTTGCAGATCGAGCAGCAACATGGGCTTGGGGCGCGAGCAGTTGGGGCAACGCGACGCGCTGCCCAGCTCTGTTCCACAAGCCAGACACCGATCGTGCGCCATCGACCCCTCCTACTCGCGAAGCCACCCATGCGTTCCCTGGGTTCGCAAGTTTCCGGTCGTCAGACTCGCCGAGTGACCAGTCTCTTCCCCACTACTTTGCCGCGGATCGAACCGGCAGTGAAAATCCCCTCCTCGCTACGGCTAGCGCGCGCCCACCGCGATGTCGCCGGTCGATTCGATCGGCAGCGTGATCTCGGCGACCCCACCGGTACGAGCGTTGACCGCGCGCACGATCGTCTTGCTGGCGTGGATCACCAACCACTCACTGTCGGCGGTCCAGTACATCGACAGCGCCCGGAAGAACGTCGATCCGGTGCTCAGGATGGACACTTGACCGGTCTCGACGTTGAGCAGTGGCAGCCGGGCATCATTGGAGCGGGGCAACGCGATCGAGTCGCGCGACAGCGGGAACGCGCCGAGGCGCTCGAGGTAGCTGGCCGAAGGGCGGCTCAAGGTGTTGACGAGTTCGAGTTGACGCTTGCTCGCATCGCGCCCGTCGCCGACGTTGTAACGACAATCGATGCCGGTGATGTCGTCGCAGCCGAACCACACGACAGTGTCACCGCGCGCGCCGACCAGCGTGCCTGTCGCGTAGCGCTTGGCGGTCGATCGACTACGTCCGATGAAGATGCCGCTGGGCGTCTGCCAGATGAGACCCCGTTCGATGGCGGCCACGGGGAAGGTGGTGCGGGCCAACTCGATCGACGCGCCGGTCGTGCCTTTGAGGTCGGCCTCGTACCACTCGACGGTGGCGCAGTCGTCGCAGGTGTAGTCGCGGGCGATCCAGACCTTGTTGGCCGCGCCGGTGTCCACGACGAACCCGCCGGCGCCGACGTTGAGCGGTGCCTTGCCGAAATCGTGGTCGAACGCCACGACTTCGCCACTCTTGTAGACGACGAAGATGCCACCCTCGACCACGACGACCTGTGTCGCCTCCGCCGTCTTTTCGAGTGAGATGGCCGCGGACTTCGCGATCTCACCAGTGGCGAGATCGATGCGCTTCACCCGTGAGCCGTCCGCGAGATAGAGCGCGCCCTGCGCCGGCCGCTTGAACAGCGGACCCGGCGTGTTCTCGAAGTAGACCGCGCCCGGTTGACGCTGCACTTCGGTCGTCGGGACGTTGCTGGCAGGCGGCGCGGTGCTCGAAGGCGCGGCGGGCGTGCTCGACATCGAGTCGTCTCCGCCCCCGAGCACAACGGCGAGAACGCCGGCAACGACGGCTAGCGCGACCAGCAAGACGAGCAGTGGTGCCATGCCTCGGCGTCCGTTGCTGGCGATCACCGTGGGTCGCGGCGTCGAAATGGCCGAGCGTTGACGGGTCGGGGTCAGATCGATGAACGCCCGACCCAGGGACGCGCCACACTTGACACAAGTGGTTGAGTGCACCGGCGCTGGCGTACCGCAGCTAGGACAAAGCCCGGTGGACATTGTTTGGCGGCTCCTCGCCGATCACAAGTGGCGAGGCGAGACGGTAGCCGTCGATCTGGTCAGAAACACGTCAGCCGTAACGGCCGAGGATGGTGCTTTCGGTCAAGCGGGCGAGGCCGTCCTTGATGGCACGGGCCCGGACGTCGCCGACGCCGTCGACCTCTTCGAGATCTTCGATGGTGGCGCGCATGATCTTGGGCAGCGAGCCGAAATGTGCCACCACACGGTCGACGATCGACTCGGGCAGCCGCGGGATGTGTGACAGCAATCGGAAACCGCGGGGCGTGACCGAGACGTCGAGATCGAGGGTGGCGTCGGGGATGTGCAAGACGATGGCCACGCGCGCCAGATCGAGAAGGCTTTCGCTGTTGAGCGCGTCGAGCGCGGCCAACGACTCTTCGAGATGCCACGACGCTTCTTCGTGGAAGTAGTCCTTGATGAGGAAGCGCCGATCGTCTTCGACGCCCGCCATCAGTTCGAGCAGCTGCAACTGCACCAGGCGGCCCTGGATGCCGAGCTCGATGATGTCGAGTTCGATCTCGGATGCGATGCGGCGCACCATCTCGGTGCGCTGCAACACGGCAACCATGTCGCGCAACGTGACGAGGTCTTCGACTTCGAGTGCCGACAGTGTGGAGCGCACCTCGTCGAGGCGATGGCGATAGCGCTCGAGTGTCTGCAGCGCCTGGTTGGCCCGGAACACGATGTCGGTCGGTGGCTGCAACACCGCTTTGGTCTCGCTGACGTAGACAGTGATGACCGACATGTCTTCGGAGACCGCGATGACGGGCACGTCGATCGAGCGGGCGACGCGCTCGGCCGTGCGATGCCGTGTGCCGGTTTCGCTGGTGGGCACACTGGGGTCGGGTACGAGATGCACGTTGGCCCGCGCGATGCGGCTGGCGTCGGCGGCGAGAATGATGGCGCCATCCATCTTGGATAGCTCTTGTAGACGTTGCGGGCTGTAGGCCGCGTCGAGCAGGAACCCGCCAGAGCAGATGCTGAGCACATTGGGGCCGTCACCGACGACGATCAACGCGCCCTTGCTGCCCTGGATGATGCGATCGAGACCATCGCGCAACGGCATGCCCGGCGCGACCTGCCGGAGCACATCGAGAAATTTGGCCGCCAATCGCTCGGGCATTGGCCGAGTCTACTCGGGGTGACCAGGCGCTCACAGAAAACGCGCGTCACTCACCGCACTCATTCACCGCCCAGCCCGACGCGGTCGATGGCCTCGCGAACCGTGGCGACCCGGATCGATCGGATCGACTTCGGTAAGGCCGGTGCGTGCTTGGGTACGACGATGCCTTCGATGCCGAGCCGCAGACATTCGCCGATACGTTGTTCGTGATGGCTGGCGCGGCGCAACTCACCGCCGAGGCCGACCTCGCCGTAGGCCGCGAGCGTGCCGGGTAGCGCCACCCCTGCCGCGGCCGACGCGACGGCGAGACACACGGCCAAGTCGGCGCCGGGCTCGCTGGCATCGACACCGCCGACCGCGAGCGCATAGACGTCGCGCTCGCCCAGTTGTACGCCCGCTCGCTCGCGCAGCACCGCAAGCAGGAACCCGAGCCGGCCGGCGTCGACACCTTGGGCCGAGCGCCGGCCGCTGTTGGAATGGGCGACGAGCGCTTGCACCTCGACGAGGAACGGGCGATGCCCGTCGACGATCGGCACGAGGACCGACCCCGCGATGTCGGCCGCTCGGTCGGCGAGGAACAGCCGGCTCGGATCGGGCACCGGAATCAGGCCGTGCTGTTGCATCTCGAGCACGCCGAGCTCGTTGGTGCCACCGAACCGATGCTTGACCGCGCGCAGTACGCGTAGCGCGTGATGCCGGTCGCCTTCGAACGACAACACCGTGTCGACGAGATGCTCGAGCACGCGCGGGCCGGCCAACGTGCCGTCTTTGGTGACGTGACCCACCAATACCAGCGGCACGTCGCGGGCCTTGGCAACCGCCGAGAGTCGATGCGCGCAATGGCGCACCTGCGCGACCGAACCCGCCGTCGACGACAACTGCGGATCCGCGACCGCCTGGATGGAGTCGACCACGACGAACGCCGGCGACATCTCGTCGATGTACTGCGCGATCGCGCCGACATCGCCCTCGGCCACCGCCCACAAGTTGTCGTGCAACGCCTTGGTGCGGGCGGCGCGCGCTTGCAGTTGATGCAACGACTCTTCGGCCGACACGTAGAGCACACGCTGGCCGCGCGCGGCGTAGGCGCCGGCGATCTGCAGCAACAGGGTCGACTTGCCGATGCCGGGCTCGCCACCGAGCAGTGACACTGAACCGGCGACGAACCCACCACCGAGTACTCGGTCGATCTCGGGCAGGCCGGTCGGCACGGCGACGAAGCGGGCACTGTCGACGGCGGAGATCGACTGCGGACGCGTCAGCGTCGACGGATGCGGCAAGCCCGACGGCGCGGCCGTCTCGACTTCTTCGACGAGCGTGTTCCACTCGCCGCAGGCATTGCAGCGACCGCCCCACTGAGGACTGCCCTGCCCGCATTGGAGGCACATGAAGACGGTGCGCTGTTTGGCCATGACGCCACCCTAAACAGGGGGTGTGACAGCGAGTTCACGGGCGCCGGCCCGCGGCTATCAGGTCGTGACCCGACCGCGGTTGAACAGCTCGAAGAGCGAGGCCACTCTCCGGTAGGGCGAACCCTCGACCGGCTGCGCTGCGAGATGCACGACCGCCATGCCGAGCTTGCGGCCGGCGGCGAGATTCTCGATGCGGTCGTCGACGAGCAGGCACGCCCGCAGCGCGACGTCGAGCACGCGCTCGAGCTCGGCGAAGATCGCTTCGGCCGGTTTACGCACACCGACCGTGCCGCTGACGATCCACGGGTGCACACGCCCGTCGAGCTCGAATCGACGGCGCAACAGCGCGGACCACTCGGCGACATCGTTGGTGCAACACGCCACACCGATGCCGCGTCGTTCCATCGCGTCGAGGAACTCGTGCACCCCGGCGTTGAGTTCGAAGCGTTGCGTGTACGACCGGTCGAGTTCGTCCGGGTCGCCGGGCACACCGAGCAGTGACCACAATTCGCTGGTCGTGTGTCGTCCGAGGGAGGCGTCGACATAGCGGGCCCGGATCGCCTGCTCGTCGTCGATGCCACCGTGCTCGCGTACGAACGGGATCAACAGCGTCTCGACATCGTCGCCGTCGCGATACAAGACGCCCATCGCGTCGAGTACCACCATCTGAATGCGCTTTTGGCTGCCCGCGGCGGGCGGACTCGCGGGAACGGCCGCGCCACCTCCTGCCGACGGCAGCGCCCGCACAGTGGGAACGGTGGTTGCCGGTGCCGGTGCCGGCCCTGGGCTTGCCGCGGCGGAGGCCGGTCTCCTGGTCAATGGAACCACGGCAATGTGGGCGTCAGCGCGGGATCGACCGCCCGGCGCGCGCCGCACGACCGCCAGCACCACCGCGCCCAGCGCGGCGATAGCGAGGACGCCGGCGATGATCGCCCAGCGACGCGCGGCGCCCTGCACGTCATCGGAGTGCACCGAAATGGCGGTCGGCGCGCTTCCCGGTACGACCTTCCACTCGGCGCGCGACCCGCCGACGCGGTCAGCCTCGCCCTTCACGGTGCCGGGCAGTTCGATACCAAAGAGCAGCGTTGCCTCGGCTGCGTCCTTTTGCACCTCGGCCGTCGGGCGTCCGAGTGCATTGCCGCCCAACAACTGTGCGATCTCCGTGTCGCTGAACGACTCGAGGCCGCGTGCCGGGTCGACCGTGCCCGTCACCGTGTACGTCACTTTGGCGAAGCCGGTCGAACGCATCAATCGAAAGTCGCGGAAGATTCCGTTGGGCCCGTCGATCTCGGACATGATCGCGGTGAACTGTTCGCTCCCGGTGAACGCCTTGACGGCGTGGATCCACTGCAGGCCCGAGGCGTCGCGATCGGGTTCCTTTTGCGGGCCGGACACGGTCCATCCGGCAGCCCGCACATCGTCGAGGCGCAATCCGCCGGCGCGGGCGAGGGCCTCGTCGTCGAAGCCCACGTTGACGCGGACTTCGCCCGACCCGTCATCGTTGACCGCGACGTCGACGCTGGCATCGATGCGGCAAGCCGACAGCAGCGCAGCGGCCCCCACGAGCAGCAACACGCGAACGAGCGCGCGGGAAGGTCGAAGGGCGGCCACAGCGCCTGCCAGAGTAGTTGCCGCGCGCGCCGATTCCCGGCTTATGTACGCGTGCGGGGGCGCCGGCAGTGCCTGCCGGTCGGGCGAGACTGCGCCCTCACCCCCGTCGCGTAGATCAGCTGTCGCCGCCGACTTCGGCCATCTCGACCGCCGGCGGCGTGAAACCATCGACGGTGCGGAAGATGATGTTGCGTTCGCCGTTGGCGTCGGGTTCGACGTCGACCACGATCATCGTGCCGGCGCGGAACTCTTTGAGCAGGAGTCGCTCGGACATGGGGTCTTCGACGAGCCGCTGGATGGCCCGGCGCAATGGCCGAGCACCGAGGGTCGGGTCGTAGCCCCGCTCGGCCAGGAACAACTTGGCCGCGTCGGTCAGCTCGATGCCGATGCCTTGTGCCGCAAGTTGCGTGGTGACGCGCTTGGTCATGAGATCGACGATCTCGGTGACCTCGGGTCGCGACAGCTCGTGGAAGACGATGACCTCGTCGATGCGGTTGAGGAACTCGGGCCGGAAGTGGATCTTGAGCGCATCGGTGACCTTGTCCTTCATGCGCTCGTAGGTCACTGCCTCGTCGACCTTGGTGAAGCCGAGGTTGGCCTTGCGGAGATCCTGCGTGCCCAAGTTGGACGTCATGATCAGCACCGTGTTGCGGAAGTCGACGGTACGGCCCTGAGAATCGGTGAGCCGGCCTTCTTCCAAGATCTGCAACAGCGTGTTGAACACGTCGGGGTGCGCTTTTTCGATCTCGTCGAACAGCACCACCGAGAACGGCTTGCGCCGCACGGCCTCGGTCAGCTGGCCGCCCTCTTCGTAACCGACATAGCCCGGAGGCGAGCCGACGAGGCGCGAGACGGTGTGCTTTTCCATGTACTCGGACATGTCCAAGCTGATCAGCGCGTGCTCGTCGCCGAAGAGGAACTCGGCCAGCGTCTTGGCCAACTCGGTCTTACCGACACCCGAGGGGCCGAGGAAGATGAACGAGCCCGACGGGCGCTTGGGGTCTTTGAGACCGGCACGCGTGCGGCGGATGGCTTGCGACACGGCGCGGATGGCATCGACCTGGCCGATGACCCGCCTGTGCAGCTCGTCTTCCATGCGCAGGAGCTTGGCCGTCTCTTCTTCGGTGAGCTTGTAGACGGGGATGCCGGTCCACACCGACAGCACTTCGGCGATGGCTTCTTCGTCGACCTCGTCGAAGAGATCGACGCCCTTGGCCTTGATGTCGGCCTCCATAGACGACTTGCGGCCCTGCAGTTCCTTTTCGCGATCGCGCAGACGCCCGGCTTCTTCGAAGCGCTGGGCCTCGACCGCCTCTTTCTTCTTGCGCTGCACTTCGGCGATCTCGTTTTCGACCTCTTTGAAGTCGGGCGGCGCCTGCATGCGCTTGATGCGCAAGCGCGAGCCGGCCTCGTCGATGAGGTCGATGGCCTTGTCGGGCAGGTGGCGATCGGAGATGTAGCGGTCGGCCAGATTGGCTGCCGCGACCAACGCTTGATCGGTGATGGTCACACGATGGTGCTCTTCGTAGCGATCACGCAGACCCTTGAGGATCTCGATGGTGTGCGCAACGGTCGGCTCTTCGACCTTGATCGGCTGGAAGCGACGCTCGAGTGCCGCATCCTTTTCGAGATGCTTGCGGTACTCGTCGAGCGTCGTCGCACCGATGGTCTGCAGCTCACCGCGAGCGAGCATCGGCTTGAGGATCGACGCCGCGTCGATGGCGCCTTCGGCCGCACCGGCACCGACGAGGGTGTGCAACTCATCGATGAAGATGATGATGTCGCCACGCGTGCGGATCTCTTTGAGCACCTTCTTGAGGCGCTCTTCGAAATCACCGCGATAGCGCGAGCCGGCAACCAACGCGCCCAGATCGAGCGTGTAGATCTGCTTGCCTTTGATGGTCTCGGGGACATCGCCGCCAGCGATCGACTGCGCCAGGCCTTCGACGATGGCGGTCTTGCCGACGCCCGGCTCACCGATGAGCACGGGGTTGTTCTTGGTACGGCGTGACAGCACCTGCATGACCCGCTCGGTCTCGCGCTCGCGGCCGATGACCGGATCGAGTTGCTTGTCGCGGGCGAGTTGCGTGAGGTTGCGACCGAACTGATCGAGGATCAGCGAACCGGATGGTGAATCGCCACCTTGACCACCGGACGTCGCGCCCGCTTTGTCGCCAGGGGCCGAGCTCGACGATGCCGCGCCCGGACCGGAGTAGCCCGACAGCAATTGAATGACTTGCTGGCGCACTCGCGACAGATCGGCGCCCAGCTTGACCAACACCTGTGCAGCAACACCTTCGCCCTCACGAATGAGGCCGAGGAGGATGTGCTCGGTGCCGATGTAGTTGTGGCCGAGTTGCAATGCTTCGCGCAGCGACAGCTCGAGCACCTTCTTGGCGCGCGGCGTGAACGGAATGTGGCCGGACGGCGACGAGCCGCCCTGACCGATGATCTCTTCTACTTGACTGCGCACTGCTTCGAGAGAGATCCCGAGCGACTCGAGTGCCTTTGCTGCGACACCCTCGCCTTCGTGGATCAGACCCAGCAGGATGTGCTCGGTGCCGATGTAGTTGTGGTTGAGTAGGCGCGCTTCTTCTTGCGCCAGGACCACTACCCGGCGTGCACGGTCGGTAAATCGCTCGAACACGGAGCCTCCCGTGGCTTTGTATCGAGAAGGACGGCTTTGGACCGTGAGTGTATCCGTGGCCGGGGACAGTCCACGGCCGGTGCCGCTGTTGGGTATCTGTCGGCAGAATTTGCATGGGAGTGAAGCCAACCCGCTCGTGAGGCCGGATACCGCCGATCTGGTGCCATCGGGCCTATCGGGGGAGTGCGCCAAAATTCTTTGGGCTGATCCACCGGGCTGTATCTTCGGTTTGTGGCCTCCTCCAATCCGCTCGCGCTCTCGGCCACGATGACCGAGGACCTGGCAAAGGTCGAGGTCGAACTGCGCCAGGCCGTGATCACCGAGGATCCGTTCCTGACGGAGGTGGCCAGCCATTTGATCCTGGCCGGGGGCAAACGAATTCGTCCCGGCTTCTGCCTCGTGGCCTCGCTCGCCCAGGACATCGCCGATCGAGCCGTCGCCCACGAGGTCATCATGGGCGCCGTGTCGGTCGAGCTCGTCCACCTGGGCTCGCTCTACCACGACGACGTAATGGACGACGCCGTGACCCGGCGCACGGTCGAGAGCGTCAACGCCAAATGGGGCAACCTCAAGGCCATCCTCGCCGGCGACTTCCTCCTGGCGAGGGCATCCGAGATCGCCGCGTCGCTCGGTACCGAGGTGGCCGGCCTGCTGGCCAACACCATCGCGCGCCTGTGTGAAGGCCAGGTGCGGGAGCTGCGCGATGCCTACAACCTCGGTCGCACCGAGGAGAACTACATCACTTCGATCAACGGCAAGACCGCGGCGCTGTTGGCCACGGCATGTCGCGTCGGCGCGATCGTGGCCGACCTTCCCCGCCCGATCGTCACGACGCTGACCGACTTCGGCCGCCACTACGGCATGGCGTTCCAAGTGGTCGACGACATCCTCGACGTGGTCGCCACCGACGAAGAGCTCGGCAAACCATCGGGCAACGATCTCGTCGAGGGCATCTACAACCTCCCCGTGCTGCATGCGCTGCGCTCGCCGGTCGGTGACGAATTGCGCACCCTGCTCGGCGACACGCTCGAGCCCGAGGCCCGTGAGGTCGCCCGCGCGTTGGTCAAGCGCAGCGGGGCGATCGATTCCGCACTGCAAATCGCGCAGCGCTATGCGGATCAGGCCGCGGCCGCGCTCACTCCGCTCGACGGCACTGTCGCCGGCCGGTCGCTCGGCGCGGCCGCTGATGACCTCATGGCACGCGTGGCGGCGGCCGCGGCGCGCTGACGTCCGCCGTGGCTCCCGACCGCGCAGAGCCGCTGCGACAACCAGGGATGTACGCCGACCGGCACGGCACTGGTGCCGCACGGCGCCGCTTCGCCGCGCAATCTGTATCCGACGGAATCATCCACGCCGAGATGGAAGACGAGATGCACCACTTCCGCATCGAGTTGACCCACGACGGCGAGCGAGTCCTCGATGTCACCGGCACGCCGGTGCGTTGGCCGTGGAGCACGTGCTTCGATTCTCCGACCGCGTTGGTCGCGCTAAGCGGCTGCCCGCTCACGGCGCAGGCGTCGTCGATCGGCGCGTACACCAACGTCAAAGAGCAGTGCACCCATCAGTTCGATCTCACCGCGTTCGCCATCGCACACGCATGGCGCGTCACGCGCGGCGGAGCACCCGCGCGCGAGTACCTCACGGTCGTTCCGGACTGGTCTCTGCCACCGTTCGGCGCGTACCTATGGCGCGATCGCGAACCGCTGCTGACGTGGCTCACGGACGGCGCCACCATCCTCGGTCCCGCGCCGTTCGACGGCGTGGCGTTGCGCAAGCGCTTCCTCGATTGGTGCGAGACCAATCTCGACGCCGATCTCGCGGAGGCGGCTCAGATGTTGCGCCGCGCCGTATGGATCTCTCCGGCGCGCTCGCACGATCTCGAAGCGTGCGCCGATGCCCAAGAGAGCAACGTCGGCCACGGTGTCTGCTACACCGCGCAGCCGCAGCGCATCGTCATCGCGAAGCGCAGCCGCGGCAGCCTGCGCGACTATTCCAACACGCCACTTGGGCTGCACCAGGATTCGTCTACAGTCGCCTGACCCAAGGCAAGGGAGTCGTCATGACCGCCACCGCCGCCGCCGTGAAGGCATTGCTCGATCGCTACTGCGAAGCCATGAGCGCCAACCACCGGGAGAAGTGGCTCGACTGCTTTGCCGACGACGCGGTGCAAGAAGATCCGGTGGGGGCCACACCCAACATCGGGCGCGACGCCATCGGCAAGTTCTTCGACAGCAATCCGATCGCGGTCCACATCTATCAGACGCAAGACCCGCTCGTGATCGGCCGAGAAGTACTGGCGTTCTTCGCCGTCGACGCCGACATGGACGGCACCACGATGCATCTACCGCGCATCGTCGACCACATCGTGCTAACCGAAGACGGCACCCGCTTCCAACGACTGCGCGCGTTCTTCGACTACGCGGAGCTCGGCCCCAAGGGCTAGCCACCAAGGGGACGGCCCGGGCGGCCCTCAGAGCGGAGAGTCAGGGCAGCACCACGCCGCTCGGGCGCACCGCATCGTGGAAGACCTGTTGCGCCGCCAGGCCCGTGCCACTCGTGGCGCCCACGTCGAGCCGCATCCGATGGGCGATGGCGAATGTGTGGTCCAACTCGCCCAGGTCGATGGCGATGTGTGTCGCGTCATTCGAAACGCGACCGGTGGCCGACGCAATCACGGCACCCGTGAGATCGGGCGCGATGTCGACCAAGGTCGCGGCGAATTCGGCATCGGGTGCCGACGACGCGCCGTAGAGCTCGACTACGACCGGCCCGCGCACCACCAGTGGCGCGATGAAGACGGGTGACGAGTACCGCAACGACTCGGCATTGGGCGCGCCGCAGTTGAACGAATCGACGGACTCCATCGTCGCGGCCACCGTCGACAAAGAGCCGTCGCTCGGCCGATGGTGCGCGCCGCCACCGGAATGTAGGTACCAGCGTGCAATCATCAGCCGAAGGCGATGGCGCGGGTCTTGATGCGCCACAGACCGTCGCTGCCGCGCTCGAACGTGTCGTGGTAGTGCCCCATGAGTTGGATCGTGGGTTCAGTGGTCGTGTTGCCGTAGAAGATCCAGTAGGAATCGGAAGTGGCCACGTCGCTGCCGTCGGTCTCGACGGCGATGGTCGTGATCACATGGCGCGAATTCGAACCCGGCCCCGTCTGTTTGATCTCGCGCCGGCCGAGCCAACCGACCTTGATGTCGGCGCGGCCCTTGCGCGGGGCACCCGGCATCAGCCAATCGGCCTCTTCGGTGAAGATCTCGGTGTACTCGTCAGGATCAGTGCCCATGTCGGCCAAGTGCGCGACGCGGGCGATCGTGTTGCGGATCGCGAGTTCGTCGGCGATGCGAGTGTCGGTGATGGTCATGGGAGTCCCCTTGTCGGCAGCGTGATCGAGGTGATCGTAGCCACGGCTTCACTCGGCTTCGATCGGTCGGTTCGTCCAGACCTGGCCCGGCCGGTTGCTGGTGGGGAACCAACCGCCCGCGGCACCGGTACCACCGTCGGTCGGGATGGTGTGGCCCGTGATGAAACGGAAAGGTCCGACGCCAGGAACAGCATCACGCGCGCCTGATCGTCGGGCACGCCCATTCAACCGACGGGAACCCAGATCGGCCACAGGTGTTCCTGCTCGGGCGGCACGAACTTGCTGTAGGGCACTTGGATCGATTCGGTGACGTCGGGGCCGACGCCGTTGACCCGCACGCCGTGGATCCCCGCTTGCACACCGACCGACTTGGTGAACTGCACGACGGCAGCCTTGATCGCGCCGTAGACGGGATCGAGTGGATAGCCGCGCAGACCTTCGACGGACGACACGTTGATGATCGACCCCGCATGCCGTTCGATCATCGACGGCAGGAAAAGGTGCGTCATCCGCAGCACGTGGAGGTAGTTGATCTCGTAGATCGCCTGCCAGTGATCCTCGGTTGTGTCCTCGAATGCCTCATGGAACTTGACGTAGTGACCGACGTTGTTCACCAACACGTCGAGACGTCCGTGGTCGGCGAGCACCTGATCCCTCAATGACTGCAGCGACGCCGCGTCGCGCACGTCGAGCACGTGGCCTTCGCTGCTGCCACCCGACTGGTTGATCTCGTCGACGACGCCCGGCGTGCGGCGCTCGCTGTTGTCGACGACGATCACGTGCGCGCCATGCCGTGCGAAGAGCCGAGCGGTCGCGGCGCCGATCGCACCCGCACCGCCGGTGATCAGCGCGACCCGATCGGTGAGAAGTGCGCCGGGCCCGTCGTTGTAGTCGTCCATGCGGCGGGAAACTACTCTTCGGGTAACGTGGCGGCATGGGGATCACGGTCACGCCGACCGGAGCCACGCTGGGGGCCTACGTCACCGGCGTCGCCTTGCGGTCGATCGACGATGAACAGTGGGGTGCGGTCGAAGAGGCCTGGCACGAGTACGGAGTGCTCGTCTTCCCCGAGCAACATCTCACGCACGACGAACAGGTCGCGTTCAGCACCCGTGTCGGCTCGCTCGAACGGCTGGCCGAGTCGAACACCACGACGCGACGCATCGACATCTCCCGCATCTCCAACGTGACGCCGGATGGCGTCGTGGTGTCCGATCAGCGCGCGCCCAACATCCGCATGATCATCGGCAACATGGCCTGGCACAGCGACAGCTCGTTTCGGCCCGTGCCGGCAAAGGCATCGCTGCTATCCGCGCACGTGCTTCCTTCGCACGGCGGAGAGACCGAGTTTGCCGACATGCGGGCGGCCTACGACGCGTTGGACGAAGAGTGCAAGCAACAACTCGAAGGACTGCTCGGCACGCATTCGTACGCGTACTCACAGGGCAAGGTCGGTGGCCTCGAAGAGGTCTTCACCCCCGAAGCGCGTGCGCGCATGGTGGATATCGAGCATCCCATCGTGCGCACCCACGCCGATACCGGGCGCAAGTCGCTGTTCATCGGCCGCCACGTGTACCGCATCACGGGCATGACCGACGACGACGCCCAAGCGATGCTCGAGCGATTGATCGCGTGGGCCTGCCAGCCGCCGCGTGTGTTCAAACACCGCTGGACCGTCGGTGACATCGTGATGTGGGACAACCGCTGCGTATTGCACCGCGCGCATCCGTGGGACATGCACGAGCCGCGCGTGATGTGGCACACCCGCGTCGCCGGCGACGGTGTCAACAACGAGTTCGCACTACCTAGCGCGGCTCCGCCGCAACGGATTGGTGCGGCTTCGCCGCACGCGCAAGTGCGCTCATAGTCTCGTAGTCCAATAGCACGTCCACCGTGCTTTTCGACTACCAGAGTGAAACAGCGCGGCTTCGGCGCGCCATCTACGGTGCGCCCACCTTCCTAGAGCAGTTTCCCGCATATTCGGTGACAACTGCGCCGAGAACATCGGGACGCCTCAGAAGGCGCCGCGTCGCGATCTCAGCGAGGGGCGAGACGCAACCCGGCGTCGAGACGAATGACTTCGCCGTTGAAGTACGTGTTCTCCATCAACTGCGCGACGAGGCTCGCCACGTCGGCGGGCACGCCCACGCGCTTCGGGAACACATTGTTTTCCGCCAACCGGTCGATGAAGTCGCGCGACAGCCCTGCGAGCAAGGGTGTGTCCATGGTGCCCGGGCAGATGCACATCACGCGAATGCCGAGTTGCCCGAGATCTCGGGCGAGGGGCAGCGTCATCGCGAGCACGCCGCCCTTCGACGAACCGTAGGCCGCCTGCCCGACCTGACCCTCGTAGCCGGCGATCGAGGCAATGTTGACGATCAGGCCCCGCTCACCGTCGTCGCCGGGCTCGTTTTTGGCCATGGCCCCCGCAACATTGCGGATCATGTCGAACATGCCGACGAGGTTGATGTCGATGTGCTTGCGGAAGAGGTCGAGCGAATGCAGAACGCCGTCGCGACCGACGATGCGCGCGCCGATGCTGACGCCGGCGCACGACACCAACAGGTCGATGCGGCCGAACGCGTCGAGCGCAGCGGCGACGACGGCTTCGACCATCGCCGGTTGCGTGACATCGCACGGGACGAACCGCACGTTGGGCCCGAGTTGCTGCGCGACTTCGCCGCCGGCAGAGCTCTCGAGATCGGCGATGACCGCGCGGCCGCCCCGCGCCACGAGCAGCTCGACGACGCCCCGACCGATACCCGACGCGCCGCCGGTCACTACTGCTACTGCGCCCGAGGGTTTCACGTCAGCTGTCGCCTGCGGCAACTTCGGGACGAAGGGTCGGGAACAAGATGACGTCGCGAATGCTCGTCGTGTCGGTGAGCAACATCACCAGACGATCGACGCCGATGCCGAGACCGCCGGTGGGCGGCAGCCCGTACTCGAGTGCACGGATGTAATCCTCGTCGATCGCCATGGCCTCGTCGTCACCTGACTCTCGTTGGTCGGCCTGGTGCTCCATGCGCGACCGTTGCTCGACAGGATCGGTGAGCTCACTGAACGCGTTGCACAACTCGCGTCCGGCAACGATCCCTTCGAACCGCTCGACCATGCCGGGAATCTCGCGGTGATCGCGCGCCAGCGGCGACACTTCGGTCGGATAGTCGAGCACGAACACGGGCCCCCACAGCGCGTGCTCGGTTGTCTTCTCGTAGATCTCGAGAATGAGCTTACCCGGACCCCACTCGGCCTTGACTTGGATCTCGAACTCGCGTGCCATGTCGCGCAACCGGTCGACGGGCATGCGCACGTCGACCTCTACACCGGCGTGCTCGCGCACCAACTCGGTCAATGTGGCCCGTCGCCACGGCGGAGTCAGGTCGAGCTCGCGCCCGCCGTAGCTGAGCACCGTGGTCCCACACACCTCGAGCGCGAGATGGGCCACCAGATCTTCGACAAGGCGCATCATGTCGGTGTAGTCGGCGTACGCCTGATAGAGCTCGAGCATCGTGAACTCGGGATTGTGGCGCGGCGACAGACCTTCGTTGCGAAAAACGCGGCCGATCTCGAACACGCGCTCGAAGCCGCCCACGATCAAACGCTTGAGGTAGAGCTCGGGCGCGATACGCAGGAAGAGCTGCATGTCGAGCGCGTTGTGGTGCGTGACGAACGGCTTCGCCAGCGCACCGCCCGGGATCGGATGGAAAATCGGTGTCTCGACTTCGACGAAGTCACGCGCTTCGAGCCAATGCCGCGTCGACGACACGATGCGGCTGCGCGCTCGAAACGCGCGCCTCGCTTCGTCGGTGACCCAGAGGTCGACGTAACGCTGGCGGAATCGCATGTCGACATCGCTGATGCCGTGCCACTTGTCGGGAAACGGGCGGCGGGCCTCGGCCAGCACGCACCAGGACGTGACCTTGACCGACAACTCGCCCTTCTTGGTCTTGACGACCTCGCCGGTCGCACCGACCCAATCGCCCAATGAAAGTTTCTTGAACGCGTCGAACTCGCCGGTCCAGCTGGGGTTGGCGAACAACTGGATGCGTCCGGTCGCGTCTTGCAGCACACCGAACACCATCTTGCCCTGATCGCGCCGCAACATCAGACGGCCGGCGAGTGTGACGATGACGCCGGTTTCGCCACCGTCGTCGATCGTGGAGTACTGCTCGACGATCGGCGCGATCGAGTGCGTCGTCTCGAATCGGTAGGGAACGCTCATGCTGCCCTGTTCTTGTGGTACACGAGGCGCAGCCCGTGCAGTGTCAAGAAGGGCTCCTCGTGCTGAATGGTTTCGGACACCGGGGCGACGATATGGGCCAGACCGCCGGTCGCCACCACCGTGCACTCATCGAGCTCTTTTTGGAAGCGGCGCACCATGCCGTCGATGAGCGATGCAAACCCGTACAAGATGCCCGACTGCAGCGACTCTACGGTGTTCTTCCCGATGACATTGCGGGGTTCGATGAGCTCGACGGCGCGCAGCGCGGCGGCCCGACCGAACAGCGCGTCCATCGAGATCTCGATGCCGGGAGCGATGGCTCCGCCGACGAATTCGCCGTTGGCCGAGATGATGTCGAAGTTGGTACCGGTGCCGAAGTCGACCACGATCGTCGGCCCACCGTAGAGATCGAATGCAGCAACCGAGTTGGCGATGCGATCGGCGCCAACCTCCTTGGGGTTGTCGTAGAGAATCGGCATGCCGGTCTTGACGCCGGGCTCGATCACGATCGGTGCCCAATCGAAGTAGCGGCTCACCATCATGCGCAGATTCATCAACACGCGCGGCACGCCGGAACAGATCGCGACGCCGGTCACTTCCTCGTCCATGTCGTAGCCCACCGTGTCGAGGAAGTTGCGAATGAGCACCGCGTACTCGTCGGACGTGCGTTCCGCTTCGGTGGACAACCGCCAATGCTCGATGAGGCCTTCGCCGGCGCCCGCTTTGGTCGACACCGCGTCCGCGTACAGACCGATGACGGTGTTCGTGTTGCCGGCATCCAATGTGAGCAGCATCGCGTCCCAGTCCCCTAGTTCCCCGGACGGATATCCAAGCCGATGTCGAGCACCGGCGCGGAGTTGGTCAGCGATCCCGAAGAGATCATGTCGGCACCGGTCTGGGCATAGCTCGCGGCGTTTTCGAGTGTCACGCCACCGGAGATCTCGAGCAGCGGACGCCGCTGTCCGAGGCCGGCACCGAGAACCAGACGGACGCACTCGGTGATCTCTTGGGGCGTCATGTTGTCGAGGAGGATCGCGTCGGCACCGGCGTGGACGGCCTCGAGGACCTGCTCGGGTCGCTCGCATTCGACGTGAATGGTGCGGCCGGGCCACAGGTCGCGAGCGCGGGCCACGCCCGCGGCGATGCCTAGACGCGTGAGGTGGTTGTCCTTGAGCATCACCCAATCGCTGAGGTTGCCGCGATGGTTGCGCCCGCCACCGGCACGCACCGCTGCCTTCTCGAGCGCCCGTAAGCCGGGGGTCGTCTTGCGCGTGTCCCAAACACGCGGCGCGTCGTCACCGCCGGCATTGCGGAGTACGACCACAAGCGCCCGCACACGCGTCGCGACACCCGAGAGGTGGCCGAGGAAGTTGAGCGCCGTGCGCTCCGCGGTGAGGATCGGCGCCAACGGACCGCGTACGCGACCCACAACGGTGCCGCCGGCGACCAGCCGGCCCTCTGCGGACAACCACTCCACTTGGATGCGCTCGTCGATCTGGTGGAAGGCCTCGGTGGCACAACGGGTACCGGCGAGCACGCCGGCGACGCGCACCACGAATTCGGCCTCGGCGAGCGCGTCAACCGGTAGCAGCGCCGCCGACAGATCGCCGATCGGCGTGAGGTCTTCGGCCAACGCTCGCGCAACCGCATCGCGCACCGCGTGCAGCGGTGGGTGGAGATACGGATCGGTGTCGGTCATCGTCAGCCGAAGCCGCGCTTGTCTTGTTTGAGTGCCGTGTCGATCGACAGCGCCGACGCGACCACGAGGCTGCGCAGCGGGTCCACCAGCGTGGGGCTTATCTGCACGACGTAGTTGTCGGCGGTGGTGAACATCGTCTTGGCCAGACCTTCCCAGGTCTTGGTGATGCGCGCGACCTCAGCGCCGTTCGCGTCTTGGATGTTGAAGTTCCACGCGCGCCAGTTCTCGGCGTTGATCGAGCCCAACCGCTGCCCGTCGACGAACAGGCCGAAGTGGATCTTGCCGACCATGTTCTCTTGCATGATCGCGCCGATCACTTGACCCGCGCCGTTGGTGACTTCGAACTTCGACTTGAACATCTTGGCCGGGCGCTTGATGGCGAGTTGCACCACGCCGTTGCCGTCGACGATCTGCAGGCTGTGGGTCATGAACTGGTCGAGGCTGGACACGACCCGCAGCACCTTTTTTGCGACGCTCTGGCCGACTTGGCGCACGGCACCGATCTGTTGACCGGACTGCGTGAAGATCGCGTACTCGTTGTTGACCTCGATCAGCTTCGCCTTTTGGTTCACCACCAACACGGGCTCGGAGAAGATCGTGCCCCCACCGGCGGGCACCTCGACGACGCCGGCCCGCTGTTGCACCTGTTGCTGAATCTTCTCGGGCGTGTGATCGACCGTGGGTAGCTGCTGCGGTGCACCGGGTGGATCGACACCCTGCCGGCCGTGCGACGTCACGTGTTCAGACCATTGCTGGCCGTCCCAGTAGCGCTGCTCGTGGCGGCCGAGCGGGTCGGGGAACCAACCGGGGGGAGGGTTTGTCGGGCCGTCTTGTTGCGTCATGGCTGTCAGGGTAGCGACCGGATCAGTACTCAGCCGCGCACGACGAGCCGTCGTCGTTGCGTTTCGTCGCGTTCGGGGAAGTCGACCCGAGAGTGGGCGCCACGACTTTCGGTGCGGGTCAACGCGGCTGCCGTAACCGCGCTCGCAAGCGTGGTGAGGTTGGCCAACTCGTTGTCATTCCCCGACGCCACGCCCGCCACGATCTCACTCGCGCGCTCGAGCGATTCGCGCGATCGCAGCACACCGACGTTGTCGGTCATGCATTGCTGAACCGAGGCGCGGTCCCCCACGACCGGTGGCGATGACGATGCTCGATCGACGCTGATCTCGACAGTCGGCCCGTTGAGGGCACGCATGGCCCCCGTAGCGTCGGCCTTCTCCTTGCCCCGATCGATCGACTCGATGACGCGGGCACCGAAGACCAACCCTTCGAGCAGTGAATTCGACGCCAGGCGGTTGGCACCGTTGATGCCAGAACAGGCCGCTTCACCGGCCGCCCACAGACCGGGCAACTCGGTGGCACCGTCGAGATCGGTGAGCACCCCACCACAGAGATAGTGCGCCGCCGGTGCAACTGGCAGCAGATCGCGCGTCGGATCGAGGCCGGCTGCATGCAACACCGTGGTCAGCGTCGGATAGCGAGCGGCGAAGTCGGTGATGGGCCGGGCGTCGAGCCACACGAAGTCGCGACCGTCGAGCTTGGCCTGTTGCAGAATTGCGCGCGCCACGATGTCGCGCGGTTGGAGTTCGTCGACGAATCGTTCACCACCGGCGCCGCGCAGCAACGCGCCATGACCCCGGAGTGCCTCGGTCAGCAACGGCCTCGGCATGCGATCGACGGCGAGCGCCGTCGGGTGGAATTGGACGAACTCGACATCGGCCACCGCAACATCGGCACGAATGGCCATCGCGATGCCGTCACCGGTTGCCTCCGGGGGGTTGGTCGTGATGGCGAACAGCTGGCCCGCTCCCCCCGTCGCCAACAAGGTGTTGGTGGCCCGCACCGTGCGCACGTCGCCGCCCGCGGTGAGGATTGTTGCGCCGCGGCAGCGCCCGTGTTCGATGATCAAATCCGCGGCAAAGCAATGCTCGTGCACCGCGACGGCAGCGCGCGCTGTGGATTCGACCAGCGCGCGCTCGATCTCGGCACCGGTGGCCGCGCCACCGGCGTGCACCACGCGCGCGTGGCTGTGGCCGCCCTCGCGCGCGAGCTGGAGCGACCCGTCGGGATCGCGGTCGAACTCGGCACCGAGTGCGATCAACTCTCTGACGCGGATCGGGCCGTCGTTGACGAGCACGCGCACCGCGTCTTCGTCGCACAGTCCCGCACCGGCGTAGAGCGTGTCATCGAGATGTTGGGCGATCGAGTCCGCCGGGATCTGACCGAGCACCGCGGCCACGCCGCCCTGTGCCCAGCCGGTGGCGGTCTGCGCGATGGTGCCCTTGGTGATCACGCCGACGCGCACACCCCGACCCGCGGCGCGGACCGCCGCCGTGAGCCCGGCGATGCCGCTGCCGAGCACGAGGAGATCGAGGTCAGTCGTCATGCCGGCGCGTCGGGGTGTGCTTGCGCGCCGATGTTGTCGATGAGCCGGGCGTTCGGTAGGCGCGCCGCGATCAGCAGCCGCAACGTGCCCGCGAGCGGCGACGGGATGATGAAGGTCGCTTCGTCGACGACCTCCGCGTAGTCGAGCTCGACGAGCGGCTCGCGCTCGACGACCGCGCGCATCGCGTTTCGCACCTGCACTGCGTCTCGCTCACCTTCTTCGATCGCGTGACGACCGGCCTGTAGTGCGCGCAACAACACCGGCGCGGCTCGCCGGGCTTCGGGCGTGAGGTTGACGTTGCGGCTCGACATCGCGAGGCCATCGGGCTCGCGGACCGTCGCGCAGCCCACGACCTCGATCGGTAGCGACAGATCGAGGACCAACCGCCGGACGACAGCCAGCTGCTGGAAGTCCTTCTCCCCGAAATACGCGCGGCAGGGACCGACGATCGAGAACAGCTTGGTGACGACAGTGGCCACGCCCGCGAAGTGCGACGGCCGCGATGATCCTTCGAGCGGCTCGGACACGCCGGCCACGTCGACCGACGTCATGATGCGCTGCGGGTACATCTCACTCTGCGAGGGAGCGAAGACATAGCCCACGCCCTCGTCGCTCGCCATCTGTACGTCGGCCTCGAGATCGCGCGGGTAGCGATCGAGATCTTCGGTCGGGGCGAACTGCAGCGGATTGACGAAAACCGAAACCACGGTGGTGTCGTTCGCCGCGGCCGCCGCGCGCATCAACGAGCGGTGACCGTCGTGGAGGTAACCCATCGTCGGGACGAACCCGATCTCGCGTCGCTCGAGGCGGACGGCCGCCAGCACGGTGCGGAGATCGGCGATCGAATGCACGACCGTGGTCACTCGTCCTCCCTCGGCGTCGTCGCGGACGAAGCCAGCGTTCTAGCCGCGTTCGACAGCACGCGATACAACGGGCGCTCGGATTCGTCGAGTGCCCGAAGGTGCGCGTCGATGGTCTCGTCGTCACCTCTCGCCGCCGGCCCGGTGAGCGCCCGTTGTGCCCCTAGGGTCTCTACCCCGTCCACCGACGCCCGGATCAGTGGGAGAAAGGCGGCGAACGGCACGGCGGCGGCAGCCGCCAACCGCTCGACTTGCCCGAGCAGGACCACCAGATGGTTGGACGCCACCGATGCAGCCGCGTGATAGAGGGCTCGGTCGTCGTCCGCCACGACGAACGAACGACCGTCGAGCGCCTCGACCATCTCGGTCGCGACCGCGTCGCCCGCGACCGCGAACCATCCGCCCCGCAGACGCGTCGCGCCGGTGTGCATGTCGGGCAGGGTCATCAGTGCGTGCACCGACGCACGGCGGGCGTGGGGCGCGAGCACGTCGAGTCCGCACGCACCCGACAGGTGCACGATCGCCGTATTGGCCACCGGCCGTATCAAGCCGGCCACCTCGGCGATGGCGCGATCAGGCGTCGCGACGATGACCATGTCGACGTCGCGCGCCGCGTCGTCGAGGGTCATCCCCCGACCGAAGACGCCGTCGAGATGCCAACCGACAGCCTGCAGCGCTGCGGCGAACGATCCGCCGGCGCGGCCGAGCCCCACCACGCGAAACGATCGCGGTGTCACAGTGGACCGAGCACCCGCACTTCGTCGTCGTCGGGATCGACGAACGATGGCGAGATGAGATCGGCCGCTACGTCGCGCAGTGGCATCAACACGAAGGCCCGCTCGAACATCCTCGGGTGGGGCACGACGAGATCAGGTTCGTCGACCGTTTGCCCGTCGACCCACAACACGTCGACGTCGAGCGTGCGCGGACCCCACCGGACAGTGCGCACGCGTCGCGCCTCGGCCTCGCGCTCGCGACAGATCTCGAGCAGCTCCCGCGGCGAACACTCGGTCTCGAGGCACACCACCACGTTGAGATACGCGCCTTGGTCGGGCCCACCGACCGGCGCCGTTTCGTAGACACGCGAGACCGCGACGACGTCGGGGATGGCGGCGATCGCATCACGGAGATGCCGTCGTCGATCACCCAGGTTGGAGCCCAAGCCCAGAAAGGCGCGCGCCACGCGTCAACTCTTCGTGCGGTGGATACACACGCCACTCGTCGACAAGTGCTGCGGCACCGGGGGTCGCAGCTTGCGGACGTTGACCTTCACCGCCGTCACCAACGGGGTCGACAGCACGACCTCGGCGACGCGTGCGGCAAAGCGTTCGAGCAGCGAATACTGCTCATCACGCGCGAGGTCGTCGATGCGCTGGCACAGTGCCCCGTAGTCGACGGTGTCGTCGAGCGCATCGGTCGTGCCGGCCTTTGCCAGATCGACGAAGACGTCGACATCGATCTCGAACGGCTGGCGACGGGTGCGCTCTTCGGGCAGGACACCGCACAGCGCCATCACCCGCAAGCCCCGCAGCTCGACCCGGTCATCGCGATGACTCGCGTTCGTCACGAGGCCTCGCCGTTGACCGGCAGCGAAAGCCCGTCAGCGCTGATTGCATCGGAGCTGAGCGGATCGGCACCACGAAGCGCGCCGGCCAACGTCACGATCTCGCGACCCGCCGGGCCGAGCTGGCGTTGCGTGATGTGCTCGATGATGGTCGTGACCTCAGGACCCGACGAGACCAGCCCCGCCCACAGCAGGTAGCCGGCAATGAACCCGATCACGTGATCGCCGAGCTCTTCTCGATGCACGATCAGCTTGTGGTTCGCCTGGAGGAAACGCCGTGTCTCTTCGAACAGCGCGTGCAGTAAGTCGGCGCCGTCATCCGCACCGTCGAACGGCCAATGGCGCCACGACACACCGAGCTCGTCGTAGTTGTGGAGGTTGTGCGGCAGCGGACTGAGCGAGATGACACAGTTGAAGCGCTGCTCGCGTATCCAGATGATCTCTTCTTGGCGGCGCACCCGACGATGGTTGGTGCCGTACCCGCCGGGTCGCTCACAGATCGCGATCTTGTTCTTCAGTACCCACGTGAAATGCCGCGGAGGTATACCGAGTGCCCATTTGCCTCTCATGTATGCCCGCCCTGCTGCCCGCGTTCCATCAGATACCTCACACCGCTGCCGCAACCACTCGGGCGGCGTGAACAGTCATCCGTACGTCGTGCACTCGCACCATTGTCGCGCCGCCGATGATCGCCGTCGTCGTCGCAGCCAGAGATCCTTCGCGACGATCGTCGCTGTCGACGCGCTCGACACGGTCGCTGGCCGCCAGCAACTCGCCCAAGAATCGTTTGCGGCTGGCACCGACGCAGACCGGATAGCCGAGCGCCACCACCGAGTCGAGATGGGCCAACAGTTCGAGATTGTGGGCGGTCGTCTTGCCGAAACCGATGCCCGGATCGAGCCAGATCTCGCCGACACCGACACGCTCTGCCCTCACCGCCGCGTCCGCGAGGTGGCGGCACACCTCGCCGACGACATCGTCGTAGTGCGCCTGGCCTTGCATCGACTTGGGGTCGCCTTTGCGGTGCATTGCGATCCAGCCGACGGCCAACTCGGCGGCAACGTCTTCGAGCGACGCCGACACGTCGTTGATGAGCGAGGCGCCCGCAGCGACCGCCGCGCGCGCTACCTGCGCCTTGGTGGTGTCGATCGACAGCCGCACACCGAGCGGAGCCAATCCTTGGATCACCGGTAGCACGCGCGCGAGTTCGGTCTCGGCATCGACCGCATCGGCGCCCGGGCGAGTCGACTCGCCCCCGATGTCGAGGACGTCCGCGCCCTCCGCCGCCAGTTGACGACCATGTTCGATCGCGGCCGCAGCCGAGTAGTAGCGCCCGCCGTCGGAGAACGAATCGGGCGTCACGTTGACGATTCCCATGACCAACGGGTGCACGCTGCGCAGCGTAGTAGCCAAAAGACGGCAATACCGCGGGTCGCGCGCGCCCGAGCGTCGCCCTCAGCGGACAACGCGCTCAGTTGCGGGTGAGGAAGCGCATGACTTCGGCGCGCGACGCGACGCTGTCGCGGAAGAGCCCGTGGACCGCGGACGTCACCGTCGACGCTCCTGGCTTGCGGATGCCGCGCATCGACATGCAGAGGTGCTCGGCTTCGATCACCACGAGTACCGCCTGCGGCTTGAGGGTGTCGTCGATGGCTTGAGCCACCTGCTTGGTCAGCCGTTCTTGCACCTGGGGCCGCCGCGCGTAGGAGTCGACCAACCGCGCCAACTTCGACAGACCCGTGATCTTGCCTTCGCCGTTGGGGATGTACGCGACGTGGGCCTTGCCCATGAACGGCACCAGATGGTGCTCGCACAACGAGTACAGCGGGATGTCGCGGACCATCACCATCTCGTCGTGGTCGGCTTCGAAGGTCTTTTGCAAGTGGATGGTGGGGTCCTCCCGCAGGCCCGAGCACACCTCCGCGTAAAAGCGAGCGACCCGGGCCGGCGTGTCGAGGAGACCGTCACGGTCGACGTCTTCGCCGATGGCTTCGAGGATTTCCTTGACTGCTCGCTCGATCTTGGCCATCGCCTCGGGGGGCAGTTCCGGTACGGCGGGTGTCATTCCGTTCTCCTAGCGTGAGGTTGATCCCTCGGCCACGCCCGTGGCCGGGGGCAGATACGCGCAGATGTCGCTGACGTTGCGGAATCGCTCGCCCGCGTCGAGGCCGTAGCCCACCACGAACTCGTCACCAATCGTGAATCCGATGTAGCGGACCTCGTCGGCCAGCTTGGGATTCTTCTGGCGAGCGGCCCGCGAGAGCAGCGCGCACACCTCGAGGCTGGCCGGGTTGCGAGCCAACAGATTGCGCCGCAGGTACGACAACGTCAGCCCGCTGTCGACGACGTCTTCGACGATCAGGACGTCACGCCCGCCGAGATCGATGTCGAGGTCCTTGACGATGCGGACCACGCCGCTGGTGCGGGTGGAGTTGCCGTAGGACGACACGGCCATGAAGTCGACTTCGAGCGGACGATCGATCGTCCGCGCGAGATCGCCCATGAACATGAACGCGCCCTTGAGGACACAGACGAGCAGCGGACTGCGCCCCTCGTAGTCACGCGTGATCTCGGCGCCGAGCTCGTGCACCCGCGCTTGCACCTGCTCGTGGCTGATGAGGACTGTGCCCAACTCGGGGGCTGTTGCGCGCCAGTTCATGGTGGGTGACCCTATCGAGCCGTCGTCACGTGCAGGCGATTGTGCGACCGCGCGACGCGCCATCCGCCCTCGATCTCGGTCGCGACCGCCGCACCCCGTGCGACATCGAGTACCCGGTCGAGCGCGGCGGCGCTGGGCGGATGCTCGCTGCCGGTCTCTGCCCGCAACCACCGTCGGGCGGCCCACCGTGCCAGTGCGACCGGCGCCGCGGCGAGGGCGCGAGCGTCGCCCGCGTCGAGCGCATCGGTGAGTGCATCGAGCGCGTCGACCGCATCGGCGGCCAGGGCGCCCTGCCGGCACAGCACGGGCACGAGATCGCGTGCGGCGATGTCGTCGAGCAACGGCAGCAACTCGTGACGGATGCGCACACGCGTGAACGAAGGATCGTGATTCATCGGATCGTCGATGGCCTCGAGGTCGAGCGCGGCGCACAGTTCGTGGGTCTCGTGGCGGCGTAGATCGAGCAACGGGCGGCGCGCCCCGCTTGTAGAACCCTCGCGGCGCATTCCTGTGAGGCCGCCCACACCCGCGCCGCGCAGCATGTTGATGAGGATCGTCTCGGCTTGATCGTCGGCCGTATGGCCGAGCAGAACATCGTCGGGCAGCGCGTCGTAGCGAGCCGCCCGGGCCCGCGCTTCGAGATTGGGCCCGGCGGCCAACTCGATGCGCTCGCTGCGGAATCGCGCGCCGAAGCGAGCCGCCGCGGCAGCGACGATGTCGGCTTCACCGGCGGAACCCGCGCGCAGTCCGTGATCGACATGGATCGCCGTCACCGAACACCCCGCGGCGACCGCCAGCACCAGAAGGGCCAACGAATCCGCGCCACCGGAGACGGCACAGTTCACCGCAGTGCCGGCCGGAGGAAACGAGCAGCGAGCGAGCAGCGCCGCTACACGGGAATCGGGCTCGTGACTCGGTCGATCCATAGCTGCGGTTGTCGAATCTCGAGGATCGTCGGTAGGTGGTCGGGCGATTGCCATGCCGTGTCGAGCAAGGTGGATCCGCCGGCCGTCTCGACCGCCAGGATGAACTGCTCGCCTTGCGCGTATTGCTGCATTTTGGCGTCGAGACCGACGAGACGTTGCAACAATTTGACGAGACCGCGAGTCTCTTGGCGCCGTTGCTTGAGCACACGCGAAAATCGCGGGGCACTGGGGATCAGGTCCGCGCCCGCGCGGTCCATGGTGATATCGCCGTGGCCCTCGAGAAGGCTCATCATGCCGCCGATGCGTTCGAGCGCAGCGCGCTGTTCGGGGGTTGCGAGCAGACCCATCACGCCGCCGTCGGCCATGGGGTCTTCGCCGGCCTTCTTCTTTTCTCGCACGGTGTGAAAGGCGTCGACCAGTCGTTGGGTGTCAGGCTCGACGTTTTCGAGTAGTTGATCGACGAGCGACAAGAAGTGCTGACGCAACCACGGCACGCCGGTGAACTGCGCGCGATGCGTGGTCTCGTGCAGCGCCAGCCACAGCCGGAACTCGCGCGGTGGGAACGCATAGCGGCGCTCCATCGCGGCCACGTTGGGACCGACGTAGTACACGATGTCCTGCAGGTGCGGGTCTTCTTCTTCGACGACGAGAAGGTCGTACTGACCCAGCACACGCGTCGACATCCAACCGAGCATCACACCGAGCTCGATGCCGCTGACGCGCCGAGCAACCGGCGAGAGGCGGCTGCCGCTGACCTTTGGTTCCATTTTTTCGAGCAGAGGCCGCAGCAATCGACGGAACGACGCGACGTTCGCGTCGACCCACATCGCCCGATCGGCCACTTGGGCCCGGGCCGGCCCGGCCAACGAACGAAGGCCGGTTTCGGCGGCGACGAGCTCTTCGGCTTGCGCAGTCAGTTCGGCGAAGTCCGATTCGAGCGTTGGATCATTGCGAGCGGCGTGGGCGAAGGGCTTGCGGGCACCGGCGCGCGTCGCCACCTTGCGGGCGAGCTCCCAATCGACAGTGGACGCCACGTCGGGCCGAACTACTGCTGCTTCTTGGGATAACGCTGCGAACTCACCTGCTTGAAGTACCCGACAACGGTGGCGAGGAGACCCAACACCGCCATCGCGGTCAGCGGGACAGCCAGCCAGTAGTGCCAGACGACGGCAGCAAGACTCATGGGCAGCAGGATAGTCAGTCTTGCTCGGTCTCCATCAGCCGGGCGATGCGCAGCCGCAGCGCCTCGGGTACCCGGTCCTGCACCCGGCACACGATCACCTGGCGCAACTCGACCTCGAAGTCGAAGGCCCCCAGACACGTCGTACAGCCATCGAGGTGGGCCTTGATCAGCGCCCGTCGATCGTCGGTGAGTTCACCGTCGAGGAAGTGGTAGAGGACCTGAAGTGCGTCCTCACACGGATCGGACATGCGGGAGGGTTCGGTCATAGGGAGGGGTCCATCAATCGTCGCTAGCGCCGTCGACGCTCGTCAAATGCCGTGACTTCGCGAACTCGTACAACTGCCGTTGTAGCGCCTTTCTTCCCCGATGCAGCCGACTCATGACCGTGCCGATGGGAATATCCAGGATTTCGGCGATCTCCTTGTAGGAAAAGCCCTCGACATCGGACAGCAGGACCGCCATGCGGAACTGCTCGGGCAGCGATTCGACGGCCTCTTTGACCTCGGCATCGCTGAACCAGTCGAGCAACTCGTCTTCGGCGCTGCGACCAGCGGCAGCGGCCTCGAGCCCACCCAGGCGGCGGTAGAGGTAGAGATCCTCGATCTCGTCGATATCGGTCTCGTCGGGGCGCCGTTTCTTGGATCGGTAACTGTTGATGAACGTGTTGGTCAAGATGCGATAGAGCCACGCCCGCAAATTGGTGCCCTCTTCGAAACCCCCGTAGGCGCGGTAGGCCTTGAGATAGGTCTCCTGGACCAGATCTTCGGCATCGGCGGGGTTGTGCGTCAGGCGCAGGGCGGCCGTATACAGCGCGTCCATGTACTGCATGGCCTGATCGCTGAACTTCGTCTTGTCGGCCATCGGCGCCTGATCTATCACATGGGCGGCGGATTTCGACCACAGAGAGCGATATGGAGCCCGAGCGGGGAGTCGAACCCCGGACCTATTCATTACGAGTGAATCGCTCTGCCGACTGAGCTACCCGGGCAACTCCGCAAAAGATAGCGGCCAACGCGGCCAGTGAGGCGAGCGATTCCCAAACACCCTTTCCGCACCGTGTTCCCAAACACCCTTTCCGCCCTACCGTCCTGAGGCCGTGTGCCGTACCATGCGCATGCGCCTAACTTCGGCCAGCGGAGACACTGCACAGGTGGTTGCCGAAACATCTGAACCATCTCCTGATCTCGAGCCCGATCAGGCCACAGCGATTGTGTCTCGCGCGCCGATTGGTGTAGCCGAACTCGACTCCAACATGAATCTGCGGTGGGCCAACGACCTCTTCGCATCGATCGCGGGCTACGGCGTCGACGAAGACAATCCCCGCTTCGCGTTCGACTTCGTGCACCCGGGCGACCAAGGCCAACTCTTCGTGCCGCCGACCGAAGGCGTCGTCGTCGCGCGATGCCGCACCCGCGTCATCGACGGCGAGGTGCAAGGGGTGCGCATCACCCTCAAGCGTTCCGATCTTCAGAACACGACCATCGTCATCGCATTCGTCGAGCCGCTCGACTCTCCGCAAGCGCCGATGTTGAGTGATCTCTACGAAGCGACCCGCAGCTACTCCGCGTTGTTCCAGAATCTCACCGACATCGTTGCGGTGTGCGACGCCGACGGACACATCAAAATGGTGTTGCCCGGCACCGCGACCGTGCTCGGGTGGGATGCGCGTTCATTGAACGAACGGGTGCTCTGGGATTTCTGCCATCCCGACGAGATCGACCAGGCAAAAGCGGCGTTCGAGCTCATGACGCACATGCCGGGCGTGCCGATCACGCGCGAGTTCCGCATGTTGCATGCCGCCGGCACATGGTGTTGGCTCAACCTCAAAGGCGTGAGCCTGCTCGGTGATCCGCAAATCGGCAGCGTCATCCTCATCGCCAACGACGTCACCGAACGCCGGCAGGCCGAAGCCTTGCAGCGCAACCAGAGCGAGATCTTCGAGCTCATCGCCTGCCGCGCCAAGATCGAGTTGATCCTGGCCCGCATCGCGCAGTTGGTCGAAGAAAACACCCAAGGTGCGCGCGCCGGCATCTTCGTGCTCGACGACGATCGCCTCAAGTTGGGTATCGCCCCGCGCGTACCGGCGCCGCTCGTCGACAGCATCGTGGGCACCGGTCGCCGCCGGTGGTTCGGTGCTATCCGCAGCGCACTCATCGAACAGCGGATGACTGTCGTCGAAGACACCACGTCGAGTGAGTTGTACATCGCCCATCGACAGCTGCTCGAAGACGTAGGGATCCGTTCGTCGATCGCGGTGCCCATCGCCGACGACGACGAGTCGCTCGCCGGCGTGCTGAGCGTCTACTTCGACTCTCCCCGATACACGTCCGAAGGCGAACGCACCGTGGCGGAGAACGCGGCGCGGCTGGCGGCGATCGCACTACAGCGCCACCGCGCCGACGAGCGCCTGTCGCATCTCGCGCACCACGACAAGTTGACCAACTTGCCCAACCGCGCCCTGCTGCAAGAAAAGCTCGAAGACGGCATTCGTTACGCCCGCCAGCACCGCTCGTCGGTCGCGGTCATGTTCCTCGATCTCGACAACTTCAAGATCGTCAACGACAGCTTCGGTCATGCCACCGGCGATCAACTGTTGATCCGCTTTGCCGAGCGGCTGCGCACGCTGGTTCGCCCCAACGACATCCTCGGTCGCTTCGGCGGCGACGAGTTCGTGGTGTTGCTCGAACACGTGCAAAACGCCGAAGACGCCATTCCGGTCGCCGAGCGACTGCTCGAAGACCTCAAGCGCCCGTTCCACATCAAGGGCCGCAACGTCTTTCTCACCGTCAGTGTCGGCATCGCCGTGTCCAACAAAGGTCGCGACTCGGGCGAGATCCTGCTGCGCAACGCCGACTCGGCCATGTACAAGGCAAAGGGTCGCGGCCGGTCGCGCATCGAGGTCTTCGCGGACGCGCTGACCGCAACCGCGTCGGCCCGCCTGTTGCTCGAAGGTGACCTCCGCCAAGCGATCGAGCGCGAGCAGTTCATCCTCCACTGGCAACCAAAGATCGCGCTCGACACCGGTCGCATCGTCAGCGCCGAGGCGTTGGTGCGGTGGGCCCATCCGACCCGCGGCATGCTCGAACCAGCCGAGTTCATCCACGTCGCCGAAGAACTCGAGATCATCGACGAGATCGGTCAGTGGGTGCTCGAAGAAGCGATCCGGCAGCGGATCGCCTGGGATGCCGAACACGGCGACGAAGCGCCGTGGTCGATCGCGGTCAACGTGTCGGCGCTACAACTCTCGGCGCCGCGCGCGGCCGAGACCGTCGCGATGGTGCTCGAACGCTTCGACTGGCCGGCCGAGCGCCTCGTGCTCGAGCTCACCGAGAGCGTGCTCATGGACGAAGTATCCGAGGCCGCGCCGGTGTTGCTGCGCCTCAAAGAGAGCGGCATCCAGATCGCCATCGACGACTTCGGTACCGGCTATTCGTCGTTGTCGTACCTGCACCGGTTCCCCGTCGATCAGGTGAAGCTCGACAAGTCGTTCGTCGACAACATCAACTCCGATGGCGAAGGCTCCCCCATCGCCCGCGCGGTCATCAACATGGCGCACGCGCTGGGCATCAGTGTCACCGCCGAAGGCGTCGAGACCATCGAGCAAGCACGCGGGCTGCGCGTGCTCGGCTGCGAGCGCGCGCAAGGCTTCTTGTTCGGCCGCCCGGTCGCGGCAATCGAGTTCTCGGCACTGTTGCGCAAGAAGCCCCGATTTGTCACGCTCGCCGAAGGCGTCACTGCCGCCTAGGTCGTGCACTCACGCGACCGCTGGTACTTGCAACAGTAACGCTTCGAGTAACAGCGCTTCGTTCGGGTTGCGGATCAACGCCTCGGCCGACGCAGTGATGCGGCCGATGGCTTCGGCCATCGGCGCCGGATCGCGCGTCGTGAGCAACTGATCGCGGTAGACGCCGGCCAGCGTGGCCAGGCCGAGACGCAGCTCGTCCTCGCGCAACAGCCGCGTTTCGCGGCGATGCCGTTCGTCGAGCTGCCGACGTCGTGAACCGCGCGCACCGAACTGCTCTTCCCACGCGTCGATGTCGTCGCGTTCACGGGCTTGGCGCTCGTCGAGTGGTACTTGCGCGTCATCGATCAACGCCCGCAGGTTGGCGACCAGATCGGCGACGGTCGAGCCCGTGCCGTCGAGTCGTGTCGGTATGTCGAGCCACGCATCACGACGGGCGACGAATCGCTCGTCGCCGGCGAGGAGCATTGCCCGATCGACGTTGCCGCCCGACGCGGTCGCGATGAGCGCGGCGCGCTCAGGATCGACACCGGCAGTTGCGAGATGTTCGACGATCGCGCCTTCGGCCACCGGCGGGAAGTCGATGCGGACACAGCGCGAAGCCACCGTGACGTGTTCGGGCGGGATCTCTTCGGACAGGAGGACGAAGATCGAACTCGGCGGCGGTTCCTCGATGGTCTTGAGCAAGGTCGCGGCTGCTTCGGGCTCGGCCGTGTGAAATCGATCGACGACGATCACTTTGCGTCGGCCCTCGATAGGCGAACGCGATCCCTCGGTGATGATGATGTCCGCCTCGGTGCGCCGCAACGTGCGTCCTTCGGGCGCAACGATGACGAGGTCGGGATGTTGTTCGTTCAGCGCCAGGCGTCGATGGCGCGCACCGTCGCTGTCCGGGTCACCGAGCGCCAGCAACTCGCCGGCGAAGATCGCCGCGGCCACTCGTTTACCTGCGCCACGCGGCCCGACGAACAGATACGCGTGTACCGGCGCGGCGGTTGCGGCCCCGAGCAACGCCGTCGCCCGCGGTTGCCCCACGACCTTCGACCACACGGGCTCGCCGTCAGCGCTCATGGTGTCAGGGCCTCTAACCGTTCGTGCAGTATCCAATCGATGCGGGCCGCCACTTCCTCGATCGACCCTTCGCCGTCGATGACGGCCCATCGTTTCGGATCTGCACCGGCCAGCGTACGAAAGCCATCGCGGACACGGCGATGGAAGGCGGCCGACTCTGATTCGAGGCGGTCGCGCTGACCACCGAGGCGCACATCGGCAACGTGGTCGGACACTTCGAGCAACAACACGAGGTCGCCGCGGAGACCCCCCGTCGCGAAGTCGAGCACCCGCTCGAGATCCTCGAGATCGAGGCCACGCCCGAACCCTTGGTAGGCAAGTGCGGAATCGACGAAACGATCGCAAACCACGTCACGCCCGGCGTCGAGCGCGGGTTCGATGATGGCGCGCACGTGCTGCGCCTTGTCCGCCGCGATCAGCAACGCCTCGGCGCGCGCGTCGAGATGATGCGTGTCGGGATCGAGCACGATTTGGCGCATGATCTGGCCGAGCTCGGTCGCGCCGGGCTCGAACGTGAACAGCGCACCGAGTCGTTCCGCGAGTCGGCGGGCCTGCGTCGACTTGCCACAGGCCTCACCGCCTTCGAAGACGATGAAGCGACCGCGTTGGTGCATCAGACGTGTTCCACCATCTCGAGGTTCGACAGCTCGTCATCCCTCAGATCGATGATGACACGGCGCCGCTCGCCCGCGCGCAAGGACCACCACGACAAGGTGGCCGCGAGCAAGATGATCAAACCGGCGAGCCACAACGTCAAGCGCACCCCGGGGATGTCGATGTTGAAACCGAACGGCGCAACCCGACCGTCCCACCAACGATTCGACAAGCTGTCGAGCGCTTCGGACAGGAATGGACCGACCGCCATCGCCAGCAAGAGACAAAGGCGCACGAGCGAGTACAGCGCGGTGAACACTCGCCCGCGCAACGCGTCGCCGACATTTTCGTGGAGCAACGTGAAACCGAGTACGTAGATCGTGCCGGCACCGATGCCGATGAGCGCGACGAGAAACACTGCGGGCGTGAGCGTCGATGTCGACGCCGCGGCGATGAGCGCGCTGCCCGCAAGCACCAGGCCACCGGTGAACAACCACTCTTTCGGCACGTACGACTGCACGAGCGTCAGCGACACCACGCCAACGGCCACGCCGACGCCCAACGCGAATGTGACCGAGCCGTAACCGGGGTCGCCGGCGCCCAGCACTTGCCGCACGAAGGTCGGCCCGAGCGGGATGAGCATGCCGCCACCGATCAAGCCACACGCCAGACCGATGTTGACCGCCCGTACGACCGGATTGATGAAGATGAAATGCCAGCCTTCTTTGAACTCCCTCACGGTCGCACCGGGATCGAACCGACGCCCGTTGGTCGCAACGACCTCGCGTTCGGCTTTGTGGATCGGAAGCCGCCACACGATGCACGCGGTGACGAGGAACGTCAGCGCGTTGAAGTAGAACGCCAAACCGAGACGGTCGAGGTGGATCGCATTGAGCGCCGACGAATCGGCCCACCAGTCGGCCATCTTGGCGAAGACGATGAGCAATCCGGCGCCGAGCGGATAGGTGCCGTAGGCCGCGACCATCGACAGTGAGTTCGCCGACGTGAGGTAGCTCTTGGGCACGAGGTTGGGAACGCTCGCTTCTTTGGCGGGCGACCACAACAGCGTGAACACCTCGAGGACCAACGACGCCAGGATCAAGCCGAGGACCGAATCGACGAAGGGCAACGAGATCATCAATGCGGCCCGCGCCAGGTCGCAGGTGATCATCACCTTCTTGCGGTCCCAACGGTCGACCAGCACCCCGGCCCACGGCGCCAAGAAGAAGCCGGGCGCCACGCGCGCGCCGAGCACGAGACCGACGGCGACACCTTCGGCTCGGTCGCTCACCGACGCCGTCAGGGCAATGATGGCCATGAGCCCGAGCCAGTCACCGGTCGCCGAGACGACCTGCGCCAGCCACAAGCGGAAGAAGGCGGGCGTGCCGAACACCCTCGACGTGCGCACCTCGAGGGGGGAGCCGCCTTCGGCCGCGGAAGCCTCGAACGGCGGGATCATCCCCTCCACGTTAGAACGCCAAGGGGCGCAACTCCCGAATTGATGGTCGCCCTACTTCTTGGCCGGCCTCTTCGCCGCCGCCTTCGCGGCCTTGCGGGGGGCCTTCTTGGCCGGTGCCTTGGCCCGTTTGGCGGCCGGGCGAGCCGCCGCCTTCTTGGTCGTTCCCCGTCCGCGCTTGGCCGGGGGCCCGGCGGCGCGTCGCTCGGCGAGGAGTTCGCAGGCCCGCTCGAGGGTCAGTTCCTCGACCATGTCGCCCTTGCGCAGCGACGCGTTGGTCTCCCCGTCGGTGACGTACACCCCGAAGCGACCGTCCTTGGCCACGATCGGTTTGCCGGTATCGGGATCCACCCCGATCTCGCGCAGCGGGCCCTTGGCCTCGCCCTGGCCCCGTCGGCGCTTGGGCTCGGCCAGGATCAGCAGCGCCTCGTCGAGGGAGAGCGTGAACAACTGATCCTCACCGGCGAGGCTGCGGCTGTCGTTGCCCTTCTTGACGTAGGGCCCGTATCGGCCGTTCTGCACCGTTATCTCTTCGTTGTCGGCCGGGTCGGCGCCCAACACACGCGGTAACGACAGCACCTTGAGCGCCTCGTCGAGCGTGATGGTTTCGAGCGACATCGACGACAGCAACGACGCGCTCTTCGGCTTGTCCTTGCTGGCGGGATCGGCGTGACCGAGTTGCACATACGGCCCGAAGCGCCCGTTGCGGGCCAGCACGTCGAGGCCGGTCTCGGGATCGAGACCCACCGAGCGATCGTCCGGGGTGTCGAGCAACTCGATGGCCTTTTCGAGCGTGAGCTCGTCGGGCGCCATGTCGTCGCGGATGCTGCGAGATTTCTCACCGCACTGGAGGTAGGGACCGTTCTTGCCGACGCGGGCGACGATCGGCTCGCCGTCGGCGGTGACGCCGAGCGGGATCGAGTTGATGGCCCGGGCGTCGATCTCGCCGAGCCGGTCGTTGACCATCTCTTTGAGACCGGGAACATCGGTGAGACCGAAGTAGAAGCGGCTCAACCAGGGCACGGCCTCTTGGACGCCGTTGGCGATCTCGTCGAGGTCGTCTTCCATGCGGGCGGTGAACGCGTAGTCGACGAGGTTGGGGAAATGCTCTTCGAGCAACGTGACGACGCTGAACGCGGTGAGCGTCGGCACCAACGCCGAACCCTTCTTCCACACGTAGCCGCGGTCTTGGATGGTCGTCATGATCGACGCGTAGGTCGACGGGCGGCCAACGCCCAACTCTTCGAGCTTTTTGACGAGCGACGCCTCGGTGAATCGCGGAGGAGGCGAGGTCTCGTGGCCGTCGGGGGTCAGATCGGCGACATCGAGTGCTTCGCCGCTCACGACGTTAGGCAAGCGCCGTTCGTCGCTGTCGCGATCGGCGTCGTCGTCGACGTCTTCGACGTAGGCGCGGCGGAAGCCGGCATGCGTGATGATCGTGCCGGTGGCCGAGAACTCGGTTGCTCTACCGGTGCGGGTGTCGCCTCCGACACGCACGACGACGGTCTCGCCCACGGCGTCGGTCATCTGCGACGCGACGGTGCGTTGCCAGATCAATTCGTAGACACGCGCTTCGGTGGTCGACAGCTCTTTGGCAACTTGCTCGGGGAGCCTGAACGATTCGCCGGCGGGGCGAATCGCTTCGTGCGCCTCTTGCGCGTTCTTGACTTTGCTGGCGTATTGACGGGGTGCGTCGGGGAGGAAGTCACGGCCGTAGCGTTCGCCGATGATCGAACGCGCTGCGGCGACTGCGGTATCGGACAGCGTCGTGCTGTCGGTCCGCATATACGTGATATAGCCCTTTTCGTAGAGCGCCTGTGCGAAACGCATCGCCTCACGCGACGAAAGGCGCAGCTTGCGTGACGCCTCTTGCTGGAACGTCGACGTCATGAACGGCGCTGCCGGGCGGCGGCGGTACGGCTTTGACTCCACGGAGTTGACCGCGAAGTTCGTGTCGGCCAAGTCATCGAGCAACACCGCCGACGCGGGCTCGTCGAGCACGATGACGTCGGATTTGGTCTGGCCCTTCGAGTCGAAGTCGCGGCCGGTGGCGACGCGCTTGCCATCGAGTCCGGTAAGTGTCGCCGCGAACGAACGAGGTTCGCCCTCTTCGAGTTCGCCGACCTTGTGGAACGTCGCACTCAGATCCCAGTAGCGGGCGCTGACGAAACGCATGCGCTCTCGCTCACGTTCGACCACGATGCGCGTGGCGACACTCTGCACGCGTCCGGCCGACAGGCGCGGCATGACCTTCTTCCAGAGGACCGGCGACACCTCGTAGCCGTACAGCCGGTCGAGCATGCGTCGCGCTTCTTGCGCGTCGACCAGCCGGCGATCGAGTTCGCGGGGATTGTCGATAGCTTCGAGAATGGCCTTCTTGGTGATCTCGTGGAACACCATGCGCTTGACCGGCACTCGTGGATGCAGCACCTCGAGGAGATGCCACGCGATGGCTTCGCCTTCGCGATCCTCATCAGTGGCGAGGTAGATCTCGTCGACCTCCTTCACCAACGACCGCAGTTTTTTGATCTGATCCTTGCGGTCCGACGAGATGACGTAGAGCGGCTTGAAGTCGTTGTCGACATCGATGCCGAGCCTGGCCCACGACTCGTGCTTGTACGCCGCGGGGACGTCGGCGGCATTTCTCGGAAGGTCGCGGACGTGGCCGATCGAGGATTCGACGACGTACTCGGACCCCAGGTAGCCGGCGATGGTTTTCGCCTTGGCCGGAGATTCGACGATGACAAGAGCGGTAGGCACGGTTCCCGACGGTAGGTACTGGAGCGGGCCGATTGTCAAGCCGCGCTGGTGGATGGGTGTGTCGGGCACCTTAGGCCCCCCGGCCCCAAACCACTCCACGCGGTCGAAACGGCTACTCCAAGTAGCGGATATCGCCTTCGGACGCCTCGAGGACCGCGATGGCGGCCTCGTGGAGGCGTTGGTGCAGTTCGCGAAATCGTTCGGTTTCGGGGTCGGCCTCGCGGCTGTCGTGCGGCGTTACCCGCGACGGGTGCTGGCCGCTGGGCTCGTGGGTCAACAACTCGAACGCCGCGTCCCAGTCGGTCTCCTCCGCCCGCAACTTGAGCCGCATCACCGGCGCCTGGATCAGCGCACGATCGAGGTCGTTGACGATCGAGAGCACGACATCGGTGCTCGTGCGCACGCCGGGCAGCGCCAACAGGCGAAGGGCCTGCAACTTGCGCATCGCGAGGGCGGCGATCATGACCGGGTCGGACATTTCGCGCACGACAGCGTCGATGTCACTGAGGTCGAGCGAGACGATGCTCGGCACCCGGAACCAACGCCGGAGCGTCTCGAAGAGCTCCTCGGTGACCGAGTGCAGCGCCAAGAGCGCGTCCGGTTTGAGGATCACCTCGGGGCCCGAACCCGCTGTGTCGTCACTCATGGGCGCACGCTACGCGTCGGGGAGTTCGGCGGCCGAATCGCGCAGGCCGAACACCGTGACCAGCTCCGTCAGTTCGAAGATCCGGCGCAAACGAGGCTCGGGACAGATGACGACCAACTCACCGTCGTGGGTCCGCGCCCGTTTGAGCGCGGCGACGAGCATGCCGAGACCGGTCGAGTCGACGAAATCGGCGGCCGTGAGGTCGATGGCGATGAGGCGGGCCCCACTCGAGAGCAACTGGAGAACGAGCTGGCGCAGCGCCGGCGCGGTCGCCATGTCGAGATCGCCCGTGACGTCGACGACGGACCACCCGTGATGTCGCCGCACCTCCATAGGGCCGACACCATACGCTGCTGTCGTGGCCGCGACCTTCTCGATCGACAATGCGTCGGTCGACCCGGCTGCGCCATCGCTCGATCAGTTGTTGGCCGAGCTGGCCGATGACGGGCGCGTGATCCACATCGAACGTTCGGCCGAGCGCGCGGCCCGCACCGCGTCGTTGTCGGTGGCGCTGCCCGAAGCCGTGGCGGCCCGCTGTCCACCGACGCTGTGGGCGCACCAGGCGGCCGCCATCGATCTCGTGCGCGCCGGCCGGTCGGTCGTGGTGGCCACGGGCACCGCCTCGGGCAAGTCGCTGTGCTACCAGCTACCCATCGCCGAAGCCGTTGGCGACCGCATCCGTCAGGGCACCGCACTGGTCATCGGGCCGACGAAAGCACTGGCGCACGACCAGCTCCGGTCGCTGTCGGCGTTCGACTTTCCCGGCCTCGTGGCGGCGACCTACGACGGTGACTCGACCAGCGAAGAACGCACATGGGTGCGCAATCGAGCCAACGTCGTGTTCACGAATCCCGAGATGATGCACGCCGGCCTGTTGCCCAATCATCAACGGTGGGCACCCTTCTTGGGACGGTTGCGCTACGTCGTCGTCGACGAGCTGCACGCGCTGCGGGGTGTGTTCGGCACGCATGCCGCGCACGTGCTGCGCCGGCTGCGGCGAGTATGCGACCTCTACGGCGCACGGCCGACGTTCGTGTTCTCGTCGGCCACCATCGGTGATCCCGCAAAGTTGGCCTCTGACCTCTGCGGGTTCCCCGTACTCGCAGTGACAGACGACGGATCACCGCGCGGTCGGCGCACGTTCGCATTGTTGAACCCTCCGCTGCTCGACATCGACAACGGCCTGCGCACATCGACCAACTCCGAGGCCGCCGCTGTATCGGCCCGCCTCATCGAACTCGGCTTGCGCACCATCACCTTTTGTCGCAGCCGCAAGGCGACCGAGTTCGTGGCGGCCGACATTCGCTCACGGTTGCCCGGCGAACTGTCGGGTCGCATCCGCTCGTACCGGGCGGGCTATCTCACCTCCGAGCGCCGTGAAATCGAAGACGAACTCGCGCGCGGTGAAGCGGTCGGCATCGTCGCCACCACGGCGCTCGAACTGGGTGTCGACATCGGCGGAGTCGATGCCTGCGTGCTTTCCGGATTCCCCGGAACGATCGCGTCGATGTGGCAGCAAGCGGGGCGCGCCGGGCGCGGCCTACGACCGAGCGTGACGGTGCTCGTCGCCGGAGAAGATCAACTCGATCAGTGGCTCATGGCGCACCCGAACGAACTCTTCACCCGACCGCCCGAGCCGGCCGTCATCAACCCGTCGAATGCGTACATCCTCGACCCTCATGTCGCGTGCGCGGCATACGAAAAGCCTCTCACCTATGACGATGCGCGCTACTGGTCCGACGATCTCGAGGACAGCGTGCGCGAACTCGTGCAACGTGACCAGCTGCGGCTACGCAGCCGCATTCGCCGGCGCAACAAAGTCGAGCCGACCGCCGTCTGGGCCGGCAAGGGTGTGCCCGCCCCCAAGGTCGGTTTGCGCACCGGCACCAACGGCGAGTTCCGCATCGTGCTCGACGACGACACGCTCGTGGGCACTGTCGATCAAGGCCGCGCGTTCAATCTCGTGCACCCGGGCGCGGTCTACCTGCACCAGGGCCGCACCTATCGCGTCGACGCGCTCGATCTCGATCATCGGCGCGCCATCGTCGAACCGTATGACGCGGACGAGTACACGCAGGCCCGCAGCGAGACTTCGATCCGGGTATTGCGCAGTGAGCGCAGTCGTGCCATCGGCCGGTCGTCATTGCACCTCGGCGCGGTCGAAGTCACGACGCGCGTCGTCGGCTATCAACGGCGCGATGCCCGCAGCCGACGCGTCGTCGCCAAAGAGTCGCTCGACCTGCCGCCCACGGTGCTCACGACCCGATCGTTCTGGTATGTCGTCGGCGCCGACGTACTCGCGGACGCGGGTGTCGGGCACGATGCCATTGCCGGCACGTTGCACGCGACCGAGCACGCGGCCATCGGCTTGCTGCCGCTGTTCACGATCTGCGATCGGTGGGACGTCGGCGGCGTGTCGATCGCCTATCACCAAGACACCGACGCGCCCGCCGTGTTCGTCTATGACGGCTATCCCGGCGGCGCCGGCATCGCCGAACTCGGTTATTCCGCGGCAGACCGCCACCTCGCGGCGACGCTCGACGTGATCACCGCCTGCTCGTGCAGGGCCGGTTGCCCCTCGTGCGTGCACTCGCCCAAGTGCGGCAACGGCAACGAGCCGCTCGACAAGGCGGGCGCGGCCGCGTTGTTGCGCACGGTGCTCAACCCTCCACTCGCATCGTGAGTTGATCGCGCAACTCCACCGTCGGCGCGAGCGTGCCTACCAGTGGCACGTCGGTCGGGCATTGGTACGTCACGCGCACGGTCACCCAGTCGCCGGCACGGACGATGACGACGCTGAGTCGCGACGGCGCGAGACCAGAGCCTTCGCTCGCGGCGCGCCGGATTGCGTCGTCGTCGAGACCGACCGATGCCGCGCGCGCGGCGCTGCCTGCCGCGTGTGTCACTCGAACCGAGTCGCGCGCCACGAAGCCAACTTGCACCACGACGAGCGCGAGCGTGAGTACCAAGGGCAAGACGAGCGCTAACTCGACGGTCGCCTGCCCCCGGCCATTACGCAACGCGCGACGTGATCTCATTGAACACTCGATCGAACAGCGCGCCGATCTTGCCGCTCTGCGCCGCCCATGCCGTGACGGCGAGCGCCACCGCGGCAACGCCGAGTAACAACAGCACGTACTCGGTCACGGCTTGACCCCGCTGACGGTGCGCCTCCGGCCGAGTACGTGATCGACTCGTGAGCGATGACGCCAATGCGTACGCGTAGGCGCGCTGGATGATGATGACCATGACCTGTCCTCCGGATTTGGAATGATTTCTGGGGGAAGCGGGACGTTCAGCCGGTTGTCGTGAGCCCGCTGACGACGGTGAGAACGAAGGGCGCGACGGTGAGTAGCGCGAACGCCGGGAGGCAGCAAAACACCAGCGGGAACAACAACTGCACCGGCAACTTGCGCGCCCGCTCTTCGAGGACTCGCCGTTGTGCGAGACGAATCTCGATGGCGGCGCGCTCGAGTGCGGGCACCACCGGCGTGCCGTAGCGGGCCGCCATCGACAGCGCGCTCGACAGCGGGCGAACGATCTCGCCCACACGTGCCGGTAGGTCGGCCAGCACGTCGCTCAACCGTGCACCATCGTCGACCTCGGCCACTGCATCGGAGAGCGCGCCACCGAGCGGCCCACTCGTGTGCACTGCCACGAGCCGCAGCGCCGCGGCGACGGTGAGCCCCGCCCCGCAGGCCAAGGCGAACAGGTCGACGACGTCGGCCACCGCGAACGGGTCGACCATGGTCGCGCGGGCACGACGGCGACGACGCCGCCTCGCGAGGGCGATGCACGCGCTGATCGCGGCAAAGGACGCGATCAGCATGTCGGCCTCGACAGTCGTCGGATCCACCAGAGGCCGACGATCTCGCAGGCGAGCCCACCCACGAGGCACAGCTGCCCGGCACTCGATTGCACGACTGCGCCCGCAATCGACGGATCGACCGCCGCAATCACCAGCGCGAACGCAAACGGTGCGACGCCGATGACAAGTGCAGACGCGCGCGCCTGTGCCGCCATGACCTCGGCCTCGCGTTGCGCCGACGCGCGAGCTCGCAACGACGACGCCAACGCGTCGAATGTGTGCGCGGCGCCGCCACCAATGGTGTGTGCGATCACCATTGCCGCCGCCACCATCTGCCGCGCCGGCGAGCTCGACGCACTCGCCCAGTCAGCGAACGACTCGGCAAGAGAACGACCGTGGTCGGCACCGGCGAGCACCATCGCCAGATCACGCCGCAACGATGCGCCGAGCTCGTCGCTCGCTTCGCGGAGCGCGACCGCGAGAGAGCTACCGCTACGAAGGAATCGAGCGACGGTTTCGAGTAGCTGGGGCAACTCGCGATCGTCGGTGTCACGGCGCAGCACACTGATCATCGCGGCACCGCGCCGATCAGCGCGGATCGATCGATGATCGAGCGCGTGCTCCACCCGTCGGCCGCGGAATCGACCTCGGCGACATCGACGACCCTGCGGCAGCCGTTGACACCTCGCGCAACGTGGATGACGAGGTCGATCGACGATCCGATCTGTTGGCGTATCGCCTCGAGGGGCAACCCGCTGCCCGCGACGAGGACCATCGTCTCGAGCCGCCGCAACGCGTCGCCGACTCCGTTGGCGTGGCATGTCGACATCGAGCCGTCGTGGCCGGTGTTCATCGCCTGCACCATGTCGAAGGCTTCGCCACCGCGCACTTCGCCCACGATCAGCCGGTCGGGTCGCATGCGTAGTGCGTTGCGCACGAGCTCACGCTGATCGATCGCACCCGCGCCTTCGGCGTTGGAGGGGCGGACCTCGAGGCGCACGACGTGAGGGAGGCGCAGGCGGAGCTCGGCGGCATCTTCGATGGTGATGATGCGTTCGCTGCCGTCGATGCGCGCCGCCAGCGCGTTGAGAAGGGTGGTCTTGCCGGCGCTGGTCGCGCCGCTCACGAGCAGATTGCGACGATCGTCGATCGCGCGGTGCAGTACCGCGACGACGGATGCATCAGCGAAATCTTGCAGCGCCACGTCGACTGGTCGAAAGCGACGGATCGTGAGATGAGGCCCGTCGATGGCGACCGGCGGGACGACGACATGCACGCGCGACCCGTCAGCGAGACGACCGTCGGCGAAGGGTGACGACCGATCGACTCGTCGACCGAGCGGCCCCAGCACGCGCTCGATCAACGCCTCGACTTCGACGGCGGAGAGGTGCGCGTCGGTGGCCACGAGTGTGCCGGCGCGTTCGATCCACACCGAACCCGAGCCGTTGACCATCACTTCGCTGACGTGCGCGTCGGCGAGAAACTGCTGTAGCGGTCCGAGTGCGGACGCTTTGGACGACATTTTGCGCGCTCGCTGTTGTCCGTCCCGACGGTGCGGGGTGAGTGGAGGCCACAGCCGGTGGCGAGCGCAGGTCGCGCTGCGTGGTCGTCACATTAGTGAGGGGTAGTGACAGTGGCAATGGCTATCGTGAACGCGTGCAGGCTGCCTTTTTCGACCTCGACAAGACGGTGATCGCCAAGGCTGCCCTGATGGCGTTCGGTCGGCCACTGCACGACGCGGGCTACATCTCGCGTTGGCTCGTGTTGCGCTCGCTGTACGGGCAGTTGGTGTTCCGCTACTTCGGTGCCGACGAAGCGCGCATGAAGAAGATACGCGAGGCGTCACTACGGCTCTCCAAGGGTTGGGACCAAGCGAAAGTCACGGCGCTCGTGCGGGAGACGCTCACCGAAGTCATCGAACCGATCGTCTACGAAGAAGCGCTCGATCTCATCGACAGCCATCGCGCCGCGGGACATCGCATCTACATCGTGTCGGCGTCGCCGGCCGAGATCGTGACGCCACTTGCGCAATATCTCGGCGTCGACAGCACGATCTCGACTCGCCCCGAGATCGACGACGACGGTCGCTACACCGGCCGGGTCGAGTTCTATGCGTACGGGCCGTTCAAGGCGGTCGCCATGCGCGAGTTGGCCATCACCGAGGGCATCGACCTCGCCGAGTCGTTCGCGTATTCCGATTCGATCACCGACTTGCCCATGCTCGAGGCGGTCGGTCATCCCGTGGCCGTCAACCCCGACCGAGATCTACGCCGCGTCGCGGCCGAACGCGGCTGGGAGATCCGCACGTTCGAGTCGACGGTGGCCCTCAAGACCCGCCGTCACGTGAAGCCCGTTGCCATCGGCAGCGGCACGGTCGCCCTCGCGGGAGTTGCCGCCGTCACCTGGTGGTACCTACGACGCGCCAAAGACACTCGCCGATTTGCGAGCTGGCGTTAAGTTTCAGAACCGCGGACGGGTCCGAAAAAGCTCAGGCAGTGCGGAGCTTCTTCGCGGCGACAGCCAGCAATCCACCGAGGGCGAGGAGGAGCAACAGTTTCTTCATCCCGCCACTCTAGGCGCGAGGGTGAGGGCCATGCGCGCCATCACGGCCCGATCCGGCGCTACCGCCCGCCATTCAGAGGATGAAGAGCATCTCCTGGTAGGTCGCCAGCGGCCAGAGATCGTCGGCCACCAGCGTTTCGAGCTCGTCGGCGGCCGCCCGCACCGCGCTCATCGCCGGTAGCAGCGCGTCGCGGCAGAACTCGGCTTCTTGCATGACGGTCTCTGCGTGGCCGTGACCGAGCGCGGCTCGCAGCGCCGCGATGCCCGCGCGCAGGTCTTTGACCGACGCAGAGACCTCGTCGAGGGTCGAGGCATCGGCCTCGACACCGACCGACCGCAGGCTGGCGACATTCGTCGCCAGCTCGGTTTGGTAGCGCAGTGCAGCCGAAAGGATGACCGTGGTCGCGACCTCGAGGGTCAACCGGGCCTCGACGCCGATGCTGAGGATGTACTGCTCCATCGCGATGTCGTAGCGGCTGTGCATCTCGCGGTGGTTGAACACCCCGTAGCGGCTGAAAAGCTCGAGTGATTCGTCGGTGATGAGCTGGGGTAGGGCGTCGAGGGTGGTGCGCAGATTGGGCAGGCCACGCGCGGCGGCCTCGATCTGCCATGCCTCGGAGTAGCCGTCTCCGTTGAAGACCACGTTGCCGTGGACGGTGATGATCTCCTCGAGCACCCGTTGAATGGCGGCGTTGAACTCGGTGCCGTCGGCCACCAGCGTTTCGAGCTCTGTCGCGATGTAGTCGAGGGCTTCGGCGAGAATCGTGTTGATCGTGACCATCGGCCCGGCGATCGATTGCATCGCGCCCGGCGCGCGGAATTCGAAGCGGTTGCCGGTGAACGCGAACGGGCTCGTGCGATTGCGATCGCCCGGATCGCTCGGCAGCACGGGCAGCGTGTCGACGCCGATCTCGAGCGTCCGTCGTTCTTTGGACGACTTCGCGCCACCTTTCGCTATTTGATCGAAGATGTCAGTGAGTTGATCGCCCAAGAAGATCGAGATGATCGCGGGCGGCGCTTCGTTGGCGCCGAGCCGGTGATCGTTCGAAGCCGAGGCCACCGATGCCCGCAGCAGACCGCCGAACTTGTGCACCGCGCGGATCGCCGCCGCACAGAATACGAGGAACTGCGCGTTGTCGTGCGGCGTGTCACCGGGCAGGAAGAAATTGCCGGCGTTGGGGCTGCCGAGCGAGAAGTTGACGTGCTTGCCCGAACCGTTGATACCGACGAACGGCTTCTCGTGGAACAGGCACTCCATGCCGTGCTTTTGCGCCACGCGCTTCATGATCACCATGAGGAGTTGCTGGTGGTCCGCGGCCACGTTCGATCGTTCGAACATCGGAGCGATCTCGAATTGGCCCGGCGCAACCTCGTTGTGCCGCGTCTTCGCCGGAATGCCGAGCTTGAAGAGCTCGCGCTCCGCGTCGAGCATGAACGCGAGCACACGCTCGGGAATCGCACCGAAGTAGTGGTCGTCGAATTCCTGACCCTTCGGTGCCTTGGCGCCGAACAGCGTGCGCCCCGCGTTGAGCAGATCGGGCCGAGACAAGAAGAAGCTGCGGTCGATCAGGAAGTACTCCTGCTCCGCTCCGGCGAACGAGACGACCGCCTCGGGCTTATCGTGGCCGAAGAGTTTCAGCACGCGATTGGCCTGCGCCGCCATCGCCTGTTGCGATCGCAGCAAGGGCGTCTTGTGGTCGAGCGCTTCGCCAGTCATCGAGATGAAGACCGTCGGGATGCACAACGTGTTGCCGTTGGGGTTTTCGAGAATGTACGCAGGGCTCGTTACGTCCCATGCGGTGTAGCCACGGGCTTCGAACGTCGCCCGCAAACCACCGCTCGGAAAGCTCGACGCATCAGGTTCGCCTTGTGTGAGTGTCTTGCCGGCGAACTCGGCGATCGACGAACCGTCGCTGTCGGGCTCGATGAAGCTGTCGTGTTTCTCTGCAGTGAGGTGGGTCAGCGGATAGAAGACGTGCGCGTAGTGCGTCGCGCCTTTCTCCATCGCCCAGTCCTTCATCGACGACGCGACCACATCGGCAACGGTCGGGTCGAGCGGCTTGGAATGCTCGATCGTCGCCATGACCGACTTGAACACGGCTTTGGGCAGGCGCTGCTGCATGACCGCCTTGGTGAAGACGTTTTGTCCGAAGATCTCACCGGGCCGCTCCGTGGAGAACTCGCCCACCGGCGACTTGTAACTCTTGACGGCGTCGATTGCCTGGCGGCGCGCCTTGCTTCCACTCATCGAAGTTCCTCCGCGTTGTCGCGGGGGACGCTAAGAGCGCTCTGTAACGGCAACGTTTCGAATGGGTGAACGCAATGTGCGATCAAAGGTGGCGGAGGTGGACGGGAATCGAACCCGCCGGACGGGGATCGCCCGTCCCACCCGCTTTGAAGGCGGGGGAGCCCACCAGGTACCCAGACACCTCCCCGAAGCCGCTCCGATCAAGATCGGATCGACACGCTCTCGACGTTAGACCGAGAGCAGGTCGCGCGCGCCCGTATCGCTCGACGGGTGACGCAGCTTGGACATCGCACGCGCCTCGATCTGGCGGATGCGCTCACGAGTCAGGTTGAAGTGCTCGCCGACCTCTTCGAGCGTGCGGGGCTCGCCGCGATCGAGACCGAAGCGCAGCTTGAGGATCTCGCGCTCGCGCTCGTCGAGCGGGGCGAGCAGGCGGGCGATCTCGTCGGGCAGCAGCGCGGTGGCGGCAACCTCGAACGGTGATTCGGCCGAACGGTCTTCGACGACGTCACCGAGCTCGGCATCGCCGTCTTCGCGCAACGGCTCGGACAACGACAGGGGCTCCGCGGCAAAGCGCAGTGCCTCGGTCACTTTGTCTTCGGGCATCTCGACTTCGGCAGCCAACTCGGAGAGCGTTGCCGGGCGACCCAGCTTGAGCTCTAGTCGCGAGCGTGCTTTTTGCAGGCGAGCCAAGGTGTCGCCGGCATGGACCGGCAAGCGGATGGTGCGGCCGGTGTTGGCGATACCGCGGGTGATCGCCTGGCGGATCCACCACGTGGCATACGTCGAGAACTTGAAGCCCTTGCGCCAGTCGAACTTTTCGACTGCGTGCATGAGGCCGAGGTTGCCCTCTTGGATGAGATCGAGCAACGGAAGGCCCGACGCTTGGTACTTCTTGGCGATCGAGACGACCAGTCGCAAGTTGGACTGGACGAACGTGCGCTCGGCGTCTTCGCCCCGTCGCACCTCGCGCTTGAGTTGCGTCTTGCGTGACGGTGTGACGCTGCCGGCGGGGTCTTCGAGATCACGGCGCGCCGAGTTACCCTGCTCAATTTGCTGGGCGAGACGAACTTCGTCTTCCTTCGTGAGCAACGGGTATTGCCCGATGTCAGTCAGGTAGAGACGAACAAGATCTTCTTCGTCGCGCTCGACGCGCTCTTTGGCCATCGACTACCTACTCGGCGAACGAGGTTGATTGAGGGCGATTAGGGACTTGGGTAGCTTACCGGCGCATCGTCAGACGCCACCGAGGCGCACAAGATGTGACGAACCTCAGTGAATCGGGAGGCCGACGAATCATCAACGTCGCGGTGTAATTCGTGTCGATTGATCCAGTCGGCTCAGCCTACGAGCATCGCCGAGAGCCGGCCGAGGTCGGTCTGCAAGAACGTGGCCAAGCGGGTTGCGGCACCGTCGCTGACCGGCGACAAACGGGCTGTGAGCAGGTCGACCTCCGAGCCCATCTCGGCGGCCAGTGCGCGCAACGCGTCGACGCGCTCCTGCGGTTTGGCCCGAACCAGAGCGGCGACCGACTCGCCGGCCGCGGCCCCCGGTGCGGCGGCGCGGTCGTCTTCGAGGAGGACGGATTCGGGGATCAACGCGCGCCACTGTGCCGCGTGCCAGCCGAAGACCCGGGCCGCGACCGACACGGACACCTTGGCCTCGGGGGACGAGATCGACTCGAGCCAGCCCGCAGTGACCACGAAGACCTGTTCACAGGACCAGGCAACAGTGGAAAAGACGCGGGCGGTGTCGGCTGCGGTCAGCGCGGCGGGAGATTCGGGCAGATCGAACAGCACGGCGGTCGAGCGTAGCTACCACCAAGGCAGATCAGAGGTGCTGTGGCGCATTGAGCACGGCGTCGGTCACTTCGGCGCTCCGCAGCGTCATACGACGGGTCACCATCCACACGATCACCGCGAGCAGCCCTGCGCACACCACGGCGTTGCCCGCCGCGAGCACATTGAGATCGGCCGCGAACTTCAAGTCGTCGATATTGCTCGTGCCGCGCACGAGTCCGACGGCGACGAGTAGCTGTAACGCGTAGCTGCCGACGAACGTGAGCCAGTAGACGAAAATGAGTGTGGGTGGTTTCGGTTTCACCCGCCCCACGCGATCGGTCCGCGTCCAGATCTCCTTCAAATAGCCGAAGGGCCGTACGAGACTGAGAAACGGAATGATCCACATGAATGTGGCGACCGCGGTGCGGCTCTGCGTTTTGCCGGGGCTGATCGTCGGCAGATTGCCATAGGCGCGGGCGAACCAAACGAGGAACAACGGACCGCCGACGAGCAGCAGCACTCCACTCAGACCGCGCAGCATGTCGAGGCGGTTGTTGAGCGAGTTCTCGAGCTCGACTGGAATGTTCATCCCGTACTCGTGCACGAGGCGACGGTGGTCGAGCGAGAGGACGACCGTGTAGATCGACAGCGGCACCCAGACCGCGAAGATCGCCGTCACGATGGTGCCGATCGTGTCGACCGCGCGAAAGCCGAGCATCTCCGGCGTCTTGCGTACCCGCAGCTTGGTGGCGTAGGCCGGCTGCGCGATGCCGTACGGGGATGCCGGCGCGTCGAGAGCAAAGCCGGCGGGCTCCGGTGGTGGATACCCCGCGGGGGCGAAGGGGCTCTGCGGCTGAGCGAGCGGCCCCGGGGCGCCCGGAAACTGACCGGCGGGCGGGATAGGCGGCGGCAAACGGCTCATGCCCGAACCATCGGACACTACGGGTGACGCCTTGAGCCCCTTCGGCGCGATGGGGACCCACAACTCAGCGCGGCTCCGCCACGACCGACTCAGCGCGGCTCCGCCACGACCGACTCAGCGCGGCTCCGCCACGACCGACTCTGCGCGGCTCCGCCACGACCGGACTCAGCCCGGCCGCTTGGCGTTGACGAGGCGCTCGATGGCCGGTCCGACCTTGGCGTGGAGGGTGGCGGCCCGCGATTCGTCGATCTTGCCGGCGGCGAGCGCGGCGTCGATGCGGGCATTGGCCTTGGCCGTGAGCATCTCGACGAGGCCTTGGGTCTTCGGGCCCGCGATCTCGGCCAGGCTCTTGCCCGATTGCAGTTCTTGCTTCAGTGCATCGGGCGTGAGGCCGAGGTACTCGGCGACCTCGCCGCGGCGCGTGCTCACTCGCTGCTTGATGCGGGCGCCCACCGCGGCGCGCCGCTCGGGCTTGGTCTTCGCCGCACGGTTCGTCGTCGAGTCGGGCGCGGTTTGCTGTTGCCCCGAATCTTGCGCTGCTGCGATGCCGATCGGTGCGAGCGCGGCGACGGCCAATGCTCCACTGGTGAGGCTGGCGGCGGCCACGGCGGCGACGATGATCTTCTTCATGAGGGACTCCTCGGTCGGAGCCCATCATGACGCTCGAGTATTAGGGAATTATGAGGCCCTTCAGCGGAGGCTGGCGAAAAGATCGTCTTCGGGCACCGGCGATGCGGTGAGGTCGTGGGCGAGCACGAAGGTCTCGACGCCGAACACCTCACGGAACACCTCGGGGAATCGCATGTTCGGCGACCGTTCGGTTTGGCTGCGATGCGCCTCGAGCGCGGCGAGCTTGCGGTCGACGACGCCCGTGGTGTCGATGGTGGTGGTGATGAGTTCGTCGGGCGTGCCCGGCAACGCTTCGATTCCCGGCGGCCGCGGCGGTGGAGGGGGCAACTCGACGCCGCGCTCTTCGAGCATCTGGCGCATTCGCAGCCACGCCGACCGCGGGCGCGCCGTGTAATAGAGCTTGGCCGGCCATCCGGCGCGCTCGACCGCGGCCAACGTGGCGCGGTGGGTCTGCACATGGTCGGGGTGTCCGTAGCCACCGTTGGCCGCGTAGGTGATGATGACCGACGGGCGATAGTGATCGATCAGCGCGGCAAGCCGCGCGCCGGACTCCGCGAGTGGGATGTTGCAGAACGCGTCGGGTCGTCCGTTGCCGTCCCAACCGTGCATGCCGGAATCGCGGTAGCCGAGCAGTTCGCAGTGATGCACGCCGAGAATCGCGCAGGCCTCGTCGAGCTCGGCCAACCGCACCCGTGCCACGTCAGCGTCGTCGTGGCCTTCTTCGCCCGGCTTGACTCCCCCGGGCCCGTCGCCGAGCTCACCGTTGGTGCAGGTGACCACCACAGTACGAATGCCTTCGTCGCTGTAGCGAGCGAGCACGCCGCCCGTGCTCGACGATTCGTCGTCGGGATGCGCGTGCACGGCCATCAACGTGAGGGGATCGGACATCACGGCATCTTCGCGCGCAGAGGGACGATGGGACGCCACCAACGGGAACGAGGCGCCCTCGCGGGCGCCTCGTCCGGTGGATAAATGGTTTGCGCCTGACGGCACATTCCGAGGAGTGCTCGGCTTACACGAAACCCTTGGCGACCTCGGTCTCGCACACCGTATTGGTGATGAGACGGGTCACGATGTAGGGATCCATGTTGGCGTTCGGGCGACGGTCTTCGATGTAGCCCTTTTTGTCCTTGGCGACCTGCCACGGGATGCGAATCGATGCACCGCGGTCGGACACGCCGTACTTGAACTCGGTCCAGTGGGCCGTCTCGTGATGACCGGTGAGACGGTCTTCGGTGCCCACGCCGTAGCCGGCGATGTGCTCCATCGGCTTGCCCGGTGCACCCAGCGCTTCGCACGCGTTGATGATCGGATCCCAGCTGTTGCGCATGGCCTTGGTCGAGAAGTTGGTGTGCGCACCGGCGCCGTTCCAATCGCCGCGCATCGGCTTGGCGATGATCGACGCGTTGACGCCGAAGTCTTCGGCAACGCGGTAGAGCAGGTAGCGACCCATCCAGAGATGATCGGAGACCTCGACCGGGCCGACGGGGCCGATCTGGAACTCCCACTGGCCGGGCATCACTTCGGCATTGGTACCGGAGATCGCCAGACCGGCTTCGATACAGGCGGTCGTGTGGGCCTCGACGATGTCGCGGCCGAACACTTCGTCGGCGCCGACACCGCAGTAGTAGGGGCCTTGCGGCGCGGGGTATCCGACGGCGGGGAAGCCGAGGGGGCGTCCGTCCTTGAAGAACGTGTACTCCTGCTCGATACCGAACAAGGACTCGTGGGCCTTGTACTTCTCGGCCACCGCCGTGCAGGCGGCGCGAGTGTTGGTCGTATGGGGCTCGAAGGTGTCCGGGAGCAGGACCTCGCACAGGACCAACACATTGGGGCCCTTGCGGATCGGATCGGGGCATACGAACCCCGGCTTGAGCACACAGTCGCTGTTGTTGCCGGGCGCCTGATTGGTCGACGAGCCGTCGAAGCCCCAGATGCCTGGCTGCTCGCCATCATCCAAGATCTTGGTCTTGGAGCGCATCAGCGGAATCGGCTCAGTGCCGTCGATCCAAATGTACTCCGCACGGTAAACCACGGGAGATCACCAACTTCCTTACCTAGTTCCGGACCATACGATTCTGGCACGGTATCCAACAGACCGTTTCCCTGACGTTGCATCTCTGTGAACGCAGTGTGAACGAGGGCCCTGGGGCTTGCTCAGCCTCTCCGAGGGCGCAGAATATGTCCCATGGAACGCCAGCAAGAATATGTGCTTCGCACGATCGAGGAGCGGGGGGTCCGCCTCGTCCGACTGTGGTTCACCGACGTACTCGGGACCCACAAGTCCATCGCAATCTCACCGGCCGAACTCGACAAGGTCTTCGACGAAGGCCTCCAATTCGACGGCTCCGCTATCGACGGCTTCTCCCGGGTGCAGGAGTCCGACGTGCTCGCCCGGCCCGACCCGTCGAGCTTCGAGCTACTGCCCTGGAGCCCCGACGACGAGCCCAGCGGTGTCATGTTCTGCGACATCGAGAACCTCGACGGCACGCCGTTCGGCGGTGACCCGCGCCAGGTCCTCAAGCGCAATCTCCGACTCGCCCGCGAGAAGGGGTTCACCTTCTTCACGGCACCCGAGGTCGAGTTCTTCTATTTCGCATCCGGCGATCCGAAGCACGAGCCGCAACCGCTCGATCGTGCGTCCTACTTCGATCTCACCACCGTCGACGTCTCGAGCGATCTCCGCAAGCGCACGCTGCATATGCTCGAGCGTCTCGGCATCCCGGTCGAGTTCAGCTTTCACGAAGACAGCCCCAGCCAACACGAGATCGACCTTCAATACAGCGAAGCGCTGTCGATGGCCGACAACGTCATGATGCTGCGACTCGTCGTGCGCAAAGTTGCGATGGAGAACGGTGTCTACGCGACGTTCATGCCCAAGCCGCTCAACGGCGTGCAGGGTTCGGGCATGCACACGCACATGTCGTTGTTCGAAGGCGAGTCCAACGCATTCCACGACCCGAGCGACGAGTACGGCTTGTCCAAGGTCGGGCGGTGCTTCATCGCCGGACTGTTGCGGCACGCGCGAGAGATCACCGCGGTCACCAACCAATTGGTCAACAGCTACAAGCGACTCAACGAAGGCTACGAAGCACCGCAATACGTGTCGTGGGCTCGCAACAATCGCTCCGCACTCGTGCGTGTCCCTACGCCCAAGCGAGGCAAGGCCGAGTCGACTCGCATCGAGTACCGGGCCATCGATCCGGCGTGCAACCCGTATCTCGTCTACTCGCTGTTGCTCGCCGCCGGCATGAAGGGCATCCAAGAGAACTACGAGCTACCGCGTGAGGCGCACGGCAACATGTTCGAGCTCTCTGCGCAAGATCAACTGGCGATCGGCGTGCAGTCGCTGCCACAATCGTTGGCAGAGGCGATCGACGAAATGGATCGATCCACGCTCGTTCGCGAGGCGCTCGGTGGTCACATCTACGAATGGTTCCTGCGCAACAAGCGATCCGAATGGCGTGACTATCAACGAGTCGTCACACAGTTCGAGTTGGACCGCTACCTGCCGGTGTGGTGAACCATGAACGAGCCACTGTTGGTCTTTCCCGATCCCCCGGTACCTGAACTCGCACAGACGCTCGATCTCGCGGGCTGGCAATGGAAGGCCGTGTCCGACGAAAACATGGCGCGGCGGTCCGAACCCGACGCCGGATGGGCCGGCGCCATCGTCTGTGCCGACCGCAATCCCGAAGCGGCTTTCGCAGTAGCCCGCGCCGTGCGCAAGACCGATCGTCCGCTCGAGCCATTGCTGTTGTTGATCAGTGGCGCGCAACTCGCCGATCTCGATCTGCGCGACGACCTCTACGACGACTTCTGCCTGTCGCCGTTCCATCCGCGTGAACTCGAAGCGCGGCTCAAGCACCTCTTCTGGCGTGTCGGCAAAGGCGGCCGGCCCGAGTTGCTCGAATACGGACCGCTCGTGCTCAACATCGAGACGTACCAAGCCGCACTCAGCGGCCGTCCGCTCGATCTCACGTACATGGAGTACGAACTGCTCAAGTTCCTCGCGACCCACCCGGGCAAGGTGTTCTCGCGCGAAACGTTGCTCTCGCGGGTGTGGGGCTACGACTACTACGGCGGCGCCCGCACCGTCGACGTCCACATCCGCCGCCTCCGCGCAAAGCTGGGCGAAGAACACGCGAACCTCATCCAAACCGTGCGCTCGGTGGGCTACAGCTTCGGCCAATCCCGCTGGAGCTTTTGACTCGCGGAGCTCGCCGCGTTCTCAGCCGCGGTTGGCGATATCGAGTTGCTCGGTTCCTTCGAACGCCGCGTCGCGATCGTTCTTGATGAAGTGCCCGAGCAGAGCCGCCGCGACGACGCCGCTCATGACGATGAGCACGGGGGCGATTGCGAGAATGACGATCATCACGACGGTGCCGGCCATGAGTCTGAGGCTACTGCGCGTGAGCGAAGCGTGAGACCGCGACGCTGAAACCGGTCAGCGAAGGGGACGATGCGCCCACGCCTCGATTTCGAAACAGGCGCCGAGCGGGAGTCCGGCAACGGCGACGGTCGATCGCGCCGGTCTCGTCTCGCCGAAGATCTCGGCGTAGATGGCATTCATCGCGGCGAAGTCGGCCATGTCGGTGAGGAACACGGTGGTCTTGACGACGTCGCGCAGCCGGCCGCCGTGGGTCGTCAGCAACGAATCGAGCGCACCCATCGCGGTACGCACTTGCGCTTCGAGTCCATCGACGAGCACCCCGTCTACGGCGCCGGTCTGTCCGCTGACGATGAGGAACTCGCCGGCCCGCACGATGGGGGAATAAGGCCCGAGCGGCCGTGGAGTGGGTTGGGTCATGGGGCAACCCTAATCTCTGCTCTGACGAGGGCCGCTCGGGTCCTACGGGTTGCGTGCGAGCAGGCCGGTCGGCCACACCGGCGCCAGGCCTCCGGCCATCCACGTGGCGGCAGCAACGGCGGCGAACACGGCATCGGACCCGTTGACGGCCGGCTCGTCACTGCCCCGAATTTCTACCTCGACGGGCGGCATGTCGACGGCGCGCACGACGCCGAACGAACGGATGGTGAGGTCGTGCACCGCACCGTCGTCGGCCACCGCGAGTCGCTCGGACACGACCCAGCTGTACGCCATGTGCGCGGCACCGACACAGTACGAACGCAACGTGATCTCGTCGAGCGGGTCGCCGCACGAGACGGTGACGTGAATCGTGCCGTCGTCGGCGATCCACGCGCCGGCCTCACCGGTGTGGGGCAGTCGCACGTGGCGGGCATCGCCGCGCGCCGCCGCGAGCAACACAGTTGCCTCGACCCAACCAGCACCCCGGATATCGATCGACGTCGGCGGGCCCGCGACATCGAACTCGACCACCTCGATGGCCGGCGCAACTTCGTGGACCCGCGCCGCGAATCCTTCGGTGCGTATCGCGTGGAGCACACCCGACCCGTCGCGCCGCACGCCGGCCGCGATCGGCGGGCGCTTGGGTCCCGATCGCACGGAATCCTCGCGCGCCCACAACACGCGCACCGCGCGGCCGTGTCGATCGGCCAGTTCGCGTGCGGCTCGCATCACCGGCGACGCGACCTTGCCCCCGAACGCGCCGCCGTTGGCGAGCGGCGAGGCGGGCTCGCCACCGGGCACACACCACGACGCGTCGAGCTCGAGATAAGCCGGATCGACCCACGACGTACGCAACGTCAAGTCCCACTCTCCGTCGGGCACCTCGAGCGGAGGACGAGGCGGCGCGGTCGTGCGCCGGCCTTGTACCTTGCCCGCGATCGATCGGGCCTCGGTGAGCGTGTCGCCCATTGCCCAACCGCCGCGACCGTCGGGCACGGCCACCAACGCGTCGAGGGGCGCTTCGTCGTCGGCGAAGCGACCATCACCCAACGCGACATCCGGTGCCACCCGCTGCCGCGCACCGCCTTCGAGCGTGGCCCTCGCCTCTGCCCGTGCGAAATCGCGCGGCGCCGCCACCGGCGCGGCGGCAGATATACCGCGCGACGCCACGAAGATGCTGCGCCACCCGGTGCAGCGACAGAGATGCGCCAGCAACGCGTTGCCAACGGCCGCGTCGTCGGCATCCGGCGACTTCTCGCGCAGCGCGTGCAGGCGCATGATGATCCCCGGCGTACAAAATCCGCACTGGCTCGCACCTGCCACGCAGAACGCGTCGCCCCACGCGCGGCGATCTTCGTCGGGCAGGCCTTCAATGGTGGTCACCGCGCGGCCGTCGACACGGCGCGCCGGCGTCACGCAAGAGACGCGCGGCTGACCGTCGACGAGCACCGTGCAACAACCGCACTGTCCCTGCGGACTACACCCGTCCTTGACCGAACGAAAACCCAGCCGATCGCGCAAGACTTCGAGCAGCGATGCACCGTCGTCGGCAACGGAGACGGCCCGACCGTTGACGTGTAGCTCGAGATCGGACACCGGCGCAGGATAGGCGGACCATCGCCGCCCGATGCCGTCGCAGCACGGCGTGGCGATAGCGTCGCTGCGTGACTTCACGCCATGATCCCGCGGTGCCGGGGGCCTTTCGGGCCCAGGGAATGGTCGACCGCCGCATGTTCCTCGCCGGTGCCGGCGCGCTGAGCCTCGTGCTCGCGGCGGGCTGCGGTGGCAAGGACAAGGCCGAGGACGCGCCGACGGGTGATCGTGTGCTCGGGGCGGCGTTCGCCAACGGCCTCTCCGAAGCTGCCGTGCTCATCCCTGGCATCGCACAACGGGCTCCTCTCGTGATCTTCGATGTCGACTCGGGCCGTCCCTTGCGTGACAACCCGCCCGATGCCATCGACGTCGAGCTCTGGTACAAGGGCGCCCTGCTCACGAAATCGAACCTGAAGGTGCACGACGACGAGATCAGCACGCCCTACTACCCGATGATCATGACGCTGCCCGAGGCCGGCGACTACGAGATCCGCGCCGCGTTCTCCGACATACCCGTCGGTTTCAGAGCCAGCGCCCGCGACAAGGTGCCGCTCGTGCAGGTGGGCGACCCCGTGTTCTCGGTCGAAACGCCGACGACCACCAGCCCGATGGGCGTCACCCCGATTTGCACGCGCACGCCAACGCAGTGCCCACTGCACACGGTCTCGTACGCAAAGGTGCTCGAGACCAAAGGCCCCAGCGCGTTGTTGATCTCGACGCCGGGCTTCTGCCAGACGGCAGTGTGCGGACCGGTGCTCGAGCTGCTCATGAGCGAGCAGGCCAACTTCCCCAAGATCCGCATGGTGCACGCGGAGGTCTACAACGATCCGCAACAGTTCGCCGCCGGCAACCCGAAAGCAACGACGACCGGCGCGGTCAATGCCTACGGGCTGTCGTACGAACCGAGTCTCGTCATTGCCAATGCCGACGGCATCGTCGTCAGCCGACTCGATTTCACCTGGGATCGGGCCGAGCTGCGCGAAGCGCTACAACTCGCCTAGCGGGCCAGTCGAAGCGCAGGGTCAGCTGAAGGATTGACCGCAACCGCAGGTGCGCTGCGCGTTGGGGTTGTTGATCGAAAAGCCGGCGCCCTGGAGGCCGTCCTTGTAGTCGAGCGTGGCGCCGTCGAGCAGCTGCGCACTGGACGGATCGACCACGACCCGCACGTCGCCGTAGCTGGTGGTGATGTCGTCGGCGGCCACGTCGGTATCGAAGAACATTTCGTAGCTGAAGCCCGAGCACCCACCGGGACGAACCGCAACCCGCAGCGCGAGAGCGTCGTCGCCCTCTTGCTTGATGAGTTCGCTGACCTTGTTTGCAGCGACATCGGTGATGGTGATCACAGTGGGCCTCCTACGACCGTTGATGTGGAGTGTAACGAGCCTGCAGCCCAAGACAATCCCGAGTTGGGTGAAGTGGCATCAGGCCGGGGCATGAGGTGAGGCGCCATCACGCGGGACTGAGGGCATCGATATCGACCTGGCAGCCGTCGCGGTCGACGAGCGAGCGAAACGCGAGCACCTGCGCGTCGCCCATCTCGTCGACGAAGCCTTCGACCAGGCCGCGGTGCAGCCCGCAGACGAGTGTCGGGTTGGCTTCGGCCAGGTCACGGAACGGGCAGTGCATGAAGCCGATCGTGAGGCAGTCGTCGCCGTCGGCGATCTCGGGGTCGAACCCGAGGCGGGTCAACTCCCCGAGCAGCGCTCGACCGGGAGGCGCGCCGCGCCAGACACGCGCCGCGTCATGGCCCTGCTCGCGCCCGACGTCAACGGCGTCGTCGCCGGTGACACCGGCATCGCTGGCCACCCGCAGCAGCATGCGGGCCACGAGCGGCATGACCCGGGGCTCGAGACCGAGCGACGGTGCGTCGGGGGCCAACGAATAGAGGTGCTGGGGCCGGCCCACGCCGCCGCGGCTGTCGATGCGCTGGTCGAGCAAGCCGAGTTCACGCATGCGCTCGAGGTGGGGCCGCACCGTGTTGGCGTGCAAGGCCAGCGTGCGGGCGATGTCGGCGGTCGCCAGCGGGTGCGGCGAACGGGCCAACTCGAGGTAGATGGCATAGCGCGTGTTGTCGCCCAAAACCTTGAGGACCTCTAGGCGGTCGAATGGATCGTCGGCGTCAGCCACAATCAGAGTTTACACGGGCCCGGCCGGTAGAATGCCTTCGTGACCACAGACGCCGCTCTCCCGACAGCTGAGCACGTCATGAATTTGCTCCGCGGGGTGATCGACCCCGAGCTGGGTAGCGACATCGTCGAGCTCGGGATGGCAAAGGGGGCCGTGGTCGACGCCGACGGCACGGTCCACGTGCGCATCGGGCTCACGACGGCCGGTTGCCCGCTGCGGGCGCAGATCCAGCGCGACATCAAGGCCCGCATCGAGAACCTTCCCGCGGTCACCAAGGTCCACATCGACTGGACCGAGCTCACCCAGGAAGAAAAGGCCGCGGCCATGGCCAAGGCTCGTTGGAACAAGGCCCAGGACGCGCCGGTCACCGCGGTGTCGGCAACGACCCGCGTGCTCATGGTGGCGTCGGGCAAGGGTGGCGTGGGCAAGTCGTCGATCAGCGCCAACATCGCGGCCGGTCTCGCCCAGCGCGGCTTCACCGTCGGCGTACTCGACGCAGACATCTGGGGTTTCTCGATCCCGCGCATGCTCGGCATCGACGGTCGCCTCGGCGGCACCGTCGACTCTGACGGCACCAAGCGCATCACACCGCACGAAAAGCGCATCGGTACCGGCCTTCTCAAGGTCGTTTCGATGGGTTTCCTCGTCGATCAAGAAGAAACCGCATTGATGTGGCGCGGCCTGATGCTGAATCGGGCGGTGCAGCATTTCCTCGAAGACGTGCAGTGGGGCGAGATGGACTATCTCGTCATCGACATGCCACCCGGCACGGGTGACGTGCAGATGGGACTGGCCCGCATGTTGCCGCGGGCCGAGATGATCATCGTCACATCACCGTCGAAGGTCGCACAAAAAGTCGCCGTGCGCGTCGCCAATGTCGGACGCAGCACGTATCTCCGCATCGTCGGCGTCATCGAAAACATGTCGTCCTTCGTCAACGAAGAAGGCAAGGTCTACGAGTTGTTCGGGCGGGGCGGCGGCGAAGAGCTGGCGCGCGACGTCGGCGTGCCTTTGCTCGGCAAGGTCCCCATCGACCGTGCCGTAGCCCTCGGGGGCGACGACGGCGAACCAGTGGTCTTCACTACCGGTCCTGCGGCCGACGCGCTCAATGCCATCATCGACACGCTCGTGTCCGAGGCCGTGCCGCCGATCGCGATGGAATCGTGTTCGGCCCGCATGCTCGACGCCGTGATGGCCGCCCTCGACGCCCACGACTGACCCTCCGGCGCCGCCAAAAGGCTTGATTTCCTGGCATGACAGGCCGATGGAGACCCTGTCAGCGCACGATCATGGACTTGACTCGCAACACCTCCAAATGGGATCGCCGGGTGAACGCCGCCGCGGGGCGACTTCGCACGAACGACAAGGTCATCGAAGTGGACACTGCGCGCCCGGCGCCACTGATCCCACCCGACCTCGCACCCGACGACATGGCCGCGGCCGAAGCGTTGCTGCGGGCCGCGTCGACGACCCATCCATTCGAGGCGACCCTGCTCGTGCGGCGCATGCTCGCCAGCGAGACTGCGTACTACCGCCTGTGGATTCGTAGCGATGCCGACGGTGTGCAGAGTGATCTCATTCACGACACCGCGCTGACCGACCCGCTCACCGCGCTACCCGGACGCGGTGTGCTGAGTGAAGAGATTCGTCATGCGATCGAGCAGTCGACGCCGGAGCAACGTGTCGCGGTGATCTTGCTCGGCATCGATCGCTTCCGCGCCGTGAACGAAGCCCGCGGGTACCACGGTGGCGACGAGTTGTTGCAGTGGGTCGGATGGACGCTGCAGCGACGCGTGCGCGACGCTGATTTCGTTGGTCGTCTCGGCGGCGATGAGTTCCTCATCATCGCGACGGGACTACGCGGTGAAGACGACGCGTTCGCGTTCGCCGATTCACTGCGCGCGTGCACCACGACGCGCGAAGCAATGGGCGGTCCCGCCAACGGCGTCACGCTGAGCGCGGGTGTTGCGGTCGGCGATGTCACGCGCTCGCCCGACGAATTGTTGCTCGAGGCCGACAAGGCCCTCGCCGTTGCCAAGAAGGACGGACGCGACCGCACGCAGATCTACGACGCTCGCCTCGGCCAGATCACACAACAGCGCATCAACGCCGACGAACGTTTGCGCCGCGCGCTCGAGGCCGGTGCGATCGACAACAACTACCAACCGATTCTCGAAACGGCCACGGGCGCCATTGTCGCGATGGAGACTTTGATCCGTCTCGCCGACGACAACCAGCTGCCGCTGCGCCCGTTCGAGATCCTGCGGGCCGCGAAGGACACCGGCCTGCTCGGCCAAGTCGACATGCACGTGCTGACCCAGGCGTGCGCCACCATCGCGCAATGGACGGCGTTCGCGCCCGAATTGGTGATGACGCTCAACCTTCACATCAAGCAGTTCCGCGACCCGAAGCTGACGATGGCCGTTGCCCACGCCACCAAGCGGGTCGGGCTCAGCACCGAGAATCTCGGATTCGAAGTCGACCAGTCGATCCTCGCCGACATGAACGAAGCCTTCGAGATCACGCAACGGCTGCAGGGCATGGGCGTGAAGATCTATATCGAAGCGTTCCAAGGCAGCACGGGCGCGATCAAGAAGGTCAAAGAGTTGCAACCCGACGGCGTCAAGCTCGATCGCCTACTCGTGGCCGCGCTCGACGAACCGTGGGGCAAAGCACTCGTCGAACCGATCGTGAGGGCGCTCGTCGACGACGACATCGAAGTCACCGCGGTCGGCGTGGCGACGCACGCGCAACTCGACCAACTGCGCGACATGGGCTGTCAGCGCGTGCAGGGCTACCTCTTCGCTCCGCCGCTGCCCGCCGCGTTGGCGCAGGCGATCTTGCTCGACAACCGACGCAAGCCCGTGCCCACGTCGCTCTTCTAGGGCCCGAGAGCTAGGGCCCGAGCTCGCCCGAGGGGTCACGCCGCGGTCGATTCTCTCGTCCCTCGGTATCGATGATGTCGTCGTTGACCACGATGCGCGACCACATACCGCCACCGCGATTGGCGGCGTTCTTGTAGACGTCGATGCGCGATCGGTAGCGGCGGATCAGCAGGCCGCGCAACGCCATACGCGTGGGCGGGAACAAGAGCAAGATGCCGAACGCGTCGGTGATGAACCCGGGCGTGAACAGCAGCGCGCCGGCGACCAAGAGGAGCAACCCGTCGACGACGGTCTTGGTCGGTACGGTGCCCTCGCTCAGTTCGCGCTGGATGCGCATCACCATGGCGAGACCCTGGCGGCGCACCAGCCAGGCACCGATGATGCTGACCAACAGCAGGACCGCAAGCGTGTCGAGCCACCCGAAGGCGCCGGCCACCTTGAACATGACGATCAGCTCGGCGACGGGCACCGCGATGACCAAGAGAAGGACGAGCAAGAACACGCCTGCATCGTAGAGCGCTACCGTCGATGCATGGTCCCGGCAACGATCGACGACATCGACTCCGCGTGGCTCGAAGACATTTTGGCCACCGCGGGCTTCGGGCGAGTGTGGCTCGACGACATCGTGGTCGAGGCGCTGGCGGTCGGCGTCGGCCTGCTCGGCTCGGTCGCCCGCGTGCGGCTCGTCCACACCGTCGAGGGCGCTCCGTCGACGGTGATCGTGAAGCTGCCGTCGCAGGACATGCGGGCCCGATCGATCGCCGATCAGTTCGGCTACTACCGCCGTGAGGCGGGCACCTACCGCGACCTGCTGCACGACCTCCCACGCGACGAGGTGCGCACCCCACAGTGCTACGCCATCGCCGATGGCCCCATCGGGCCCGTGCTCGTGCTCGAAGACCTGCCGCATGCCGTGGGCGATCAAGTTGCCGGGGCTTCGCGCGAGCAGGCACTCGCCGCCGCCGAACTACTGGCGAACATCCACGCACGGTTCTGGGACAGCGATGTCTTGCACCAACAGGCGTGGCTACCCAGCCCGACCGACGAGGTGATCGCGGGCTATGGCCGGCTGTTCGAGTTGACGTGGCCGATGTTCGTGAACAGCTTCGGGTCACACCTGCCGCGCGAACATCTCGGCGCGGCCGAGCGCGCCATCACGCACTTCGACCGGGTCGCCCAGCGCTTCGCGCAGGCGCCGCAGACGTTGATCCACGGCGACTTCCGGCTCGACAACATGTTGTTCGCGCCCGACGAGCTGGCGCCGAACGACGAACCGACGGCGCACGTCCTCGACTGGCAGCTCGCCGCCCGCGGACGGGGCCCGTACGATCTGGCGTTCTTCGTCGCCGGCAGCGTCACCGCGAACCAGCGGCGCCTACACGAGCGGGCGATCATCGAGCGCTATCACGGATACCTCCAACTGGGCGGCGTCAGCGACTACACGCTCGAAGACTGCTGGCGCGACTATCACTGGGGCCACGTGCTCAACCTGCCCAACCCCATCACGGCGGCGGTCGCAGTGCCGCCGGGCAACGAACGGGGCCGGCAACTGTTGGCGAGCAACGCCGAACGCGCGCTCGCGGCCATCGCCGACTTCGACCGCAGAGGCTTTTTCAATGACTGAGCGGGATTCATGAGTGACGCCGACCGGCCACCATCCGTCGACCGCTTGGCGCGTTCGCTGGCGGACACCGGGCTGCCGCATCCGCTGCTCGTCGACGTCGCTCGCCGAGCGATCGCGGCGGGCGAATCGTCCACCGTCGAGGCCCGCGCCCGCGCCGATGCATCCGCACTCGCGCGCACGTTGCTGCAACCGCTGATCAACGCAACCGGGGTGTTGTTGCACACCAACCTCGGGCGCGCGCCCTACGCGCCGCCGCTGTACGAGGGCTATACCAATCTCGAGCTCGATCTCGCGACCGGCGAGCGTGGCTCGCGCCACGCGCACGCCGCGAGCCTCATGGCCCGCGCGTGCGGCGCCGACGCCGCGATCATCGTCAACAACTGCGCGGCCGCGGTGCTGCTCGTGCTCGCCGCTCTGGCCAACGGCCGCGGCGCGGTCGTGTCGAGAGGTGAGCTCGTCGAGATCGGCGGCGGCTTTCGCGTGCCCGAAGTGATGGCGCAGTCGGGCGCCCGGCTCATCGAAGTCGGCACCACCAACCGCACGCGCCGCGCCGACTTCGAGCGCGCGATCGCCGACAACAACGATGTCGCGCTCGTGATGCAAGTGCATCAGAGCAACTACCGCATCGTCGGCTTCACCGAAGCACCCGATGCGAGCGAGCTCGCCACCCTCGGCCCTCCGCTCGTCGTCGACATCGGCTCGGGCCTTCTCGACGCGGCGTGTCCGTGGCTATCCAACGGCCCGCCGTCGTGGCTGCGCGACGAGCCCGCGGCGCGACAGACGCTCGACGCGGGGGCGGCGCTCGTGACCTTTTCCGGCGACAAGTTGTTGGGCGGCCCGCAAGCAGGTGTCATCGCCGGACGAGCGGACCTCGTACAACGCTGCGCCAAGCACCCACTCGCACGCGCGCTGCGCCCGGGCGGTCTGGTGTTGCAATCGATGCAGCATCTCGCGCTGGCGTACCTTCGCCGCGACGGCAATGCCATCCCCTTCTGGCGGGCGGCCACCGCACCGATATCCGAACTACGTGATCGGGCGACTGCACTCGGTCGGGGCAAGGTCGTCGACGCCATGGCGGTGCCCGGCGGTGGCACATTGCCCGGCGTCGAGATTCCGTCGATCGCAGTCGCGCTCGATGGCGATCACACTTCCGCATTGCGCGCGTGGTCGCCGGCGATCATCGCGCGCGTCAACGAAAGCGCCACGTATTTAGATCTGCGCACCATCGATCCGTCGGACGACGCGCTCGTGCGCGCCGCATTGGCCGCACTCTGATGCACGTCATCTCCACGGCGGGCCATGTCGACCACGGCAAATCCACGTTGGTGCACACGCTCACCGGTATCGATCCCGATCGATGGGCCGAAGAAAAGGCGCGCGGGCTCACCATCGATCTGGGATTCGCATCGTGCAAGCTGCCCTCGGGTCGCTCGATTGCGATCATCGATGTGCCGGGCCACGTGCGCTTCATCAAGAACATGCTCGCGGGTGTCGGTGCCATCGACGCCTGCATCTTCGTCGTCGCGGCAACCGAAGGTTGGAAGCCGCAGTCAGAAGAGCACCTACGAATTCTCGAGTTGCTGGGCGTGCAACACGGAGTGATCGCACTGACCAAAGTCGGCATAGCCGACGACGATTTACGCGAACTCGCTCGCATCGACGTCGAAGAACACGTTGCCGGCACGTTTCTCGAAGATGCCGAGTTGATCGAGATCGACTGCATCGAGAGCATCGGTGTCGACGAATTCCGGTCGGCCCTCGACCGACTGATCGACTCGACGCCGGCCGCCGCGGACGTTGGTCGGCCCCGGTTGTGGATCGACCGCGCCTTCGCCGCCAAGGGTGCGGGCACGGTGGTGACCGGTACGTTGACCGGCGGTCGCCTGCGGGTCGACGACGAGATCGTGTTGTGGCCCGAGGGGCGCCCGGTCCGAGTACGTGGTCTGCAGAGCCACCACGAAAGTCGCACCAAGATCGGCCCGGGCAACCGCGTCGCCGTCAATCTCGCGGGTGTCTCCCACGAAGACGTCGAGCGCGGCCATGTGCTCGTCGCGCCGAATCAATGGCACGTGACCCGGCGCGTCGATGCGGAGTTGCGCGTGCTCGACTCGCTCTCCCACGTCGTATCGCGGCGCGGCGCCTACGTGGCCTACATCGGCTCGGAAGAGCAACCGGTCAAGCTGCGCATCCTCGGTCCCAACTCGATCGCGCCGGGCAACGTCGGCCAGGTCCGCATGCATCTGCGCGATGCCGTGCCTCTGTTGCCGGGCGACCGCTTCGTCCTGCGCGAGAGCGGGCGGGCCGAGACCGTCGGCGGCGGCGAAGTGCTCGACGTCGAACCGATCGTCCCCGCGTCGCGCGCCCGGCCCGACCGTTCGGTCGACCGGGTCATCGCCGAGCGGCGCTGGATCGAACCCGCGCGGCTGCACTTGTTGACCGGCGAACGGCGCACCGCCACGGTCGGCAAGTGGGTGGTCGACCCCGACGTGCTCGAGCGCACACTGGCCGACCTGCGCACGCGTATCGAGGCTGCCGGTCCGCTCGGCCTCGACGTCGCGTCGCTCGACGAACACGAGCGCGCCGGCCTCGCGCTGCTCGGCGAGATCGCGGTCGAGAGCGGCCGCGCCCGACCGCGCGGGCAGGCCGACCCCCTTGCCGATCACCCCTACGTGGCTGCGCTCGAGGCCTCGCTGTTGGCCCCGCCGGATCCGGTCGGCGTCGACCGCGCCGAGCTACGCGAGTTGGTCAAAAGCGGGCGGGTAGTGGAAGTCGACGGTGTGTTCTTCGCGCCCTCAGCGTTCGATCGGGCCGCGCAACTGTGCGCCCAACTGCTGCGCGAACACCCCGACGGCTTCACCGTGGCCGACTTTCGCGACGCGGCCCACAACAGCCGCAAACACGCGTTGCCGATCTTGAACCGGCTCGACGCCACGGGTGTGTCGCGCCGGCGCGGCGACTACCGCATCGCCGGGCCGAGACTGCCCTAGTCCCCGCTCAGAGGGCCGCTCGGGCCCGCTATTTGGTGAGCATGCCCCGGCGCTCGAGCTCGTTGAGACCGCCCCAGATGCCATGCGGCTCTCGGATGCGCAGCGCGTACTCGAGGCAATCCTTGCGCACCGAGCACGACGCGCAGATGGCCTTGGCCCGCTGCTCACGCTCAGCTTTCTCGTCTTTGCGCTCAAAAGTGGACGGCGGGAAGAACATCACCGCCTGCGGCCCGCGACAGGCTGCTCGAACTTGCCATTCGACTTCAGAAGCTTGCGTCGTCACGGCCACAACTACCCCCGTTTCGGGACCATATCGTTGCCCCTAGCCATCGCACAAGGCGAGACCTGATACCAGTAACATACCCGCCCCCTCAGGCGGTTCCCTCCGCCGCATGATCAGTCTCGGGGCTAGCCCGGCGCCCCCGCGCCCGCTCACGATAATCGCGCGCGGCTCCCTCCTCAGGTTCGACTTCGAGCACCAATCCATCGATTTCGGCGACACGGACTCCGGCGCCTTTCACGATGGGCGTCGCCCGGTTCGTGCGGGCCCGCCACAACGCATCGCGCACCCGTACCACCCCGTCGGGATCGACGTTGGTCTCGGCCGTGCCGATCTCGCCGAGCATCCATTCGCGTCCGATGGTCGGCGTCGAGAAACGGGTACGCACCATGGCCGGCATGCCCGTCACCATGCCCAACAGCACGCCGCCGACGCCGGCGATGTACGCCAACCAGGTCACCGACAAGCCGTCGTAGAGGAACAACGATCCGACCAAGAGGCAGGCGGTGGCGATGCCGGTCCAGACACGCGGCACTCCTGTCTGCACGTCGACGGCGAAGCCGAACATGGAGAACACCAACAGCGCGACGGCCCACCATCGGGCGGGTAAGACATCGAGGCCGTAGCAACCGAGCACGAAGGAACCCGCACCGACGACCCCCGCGATGCCGACGCCGGCCGTGAAGAACTCGAAGATGAGCAGACCGAGGCCGATGAGAAACAGCAGGTAGGCCACCGGCGGGCTGGCAACGGTGTGCAATTGATTGGACAGCAGCGGCAGCGCCGAGAACACGACCGGTGTCAACGGTTTGCGGGTCGGTTGATCGCCGCTGTTGTCGATCTCGGTGCGGAAGCCGGGGAGCTCGATGAGGAACTGTCCGATCGTCGGTGCGGCAGACGCACCGATGAGCGCCGAGTCGTCCGAGCCGATCGTGTCGTTGCGCAGCCGCGCGACAATGTCGTCAGTGAGCGTGGTCGGGAACTGCGCCTTGTCGAGCAGGCTCGGGCCAAAGCGTCCGACCCGCGACTTGGGCGCGATGCCGACCGTGTCCGCCAACGGCACCAGTTGCGCGGCGCCCCCCTTGGCCTTGGCCCCGCTCGGGCCGACCCAGATGGCGATGGGGACTTTGGCGTCGCGCATGCGGGCGGCCAGTTCCGCGAATCGCTCGCGTGTCAGCACCGAGCCACCGCTGTTGTACTGCATCACCAGATACAGCGCGCCGTCATTCTCGGCCGCAGTGATCGTGCGCTCGATGTAGTCCGCAACGATCGGGTCGAGCAACCCCGAAACCTTGACGATCGGCACGAAGTCGTCGACGGTCGCGGCGGGTGGGGTGTCCTGCGCGGCGGCGGTCGATGTCGTGAAGCCAATGGCCAGGCCGACACCGATGGCGACGAGCGCAGCTAGCCTCCGCAACCGAGGCACGATTGGTGGACCCGGCACAGTTCTTCTCCGCATCTCGAGTAGTCATCGTTGCCGGGAAGGGCGGGGTCGGCAAAACCGTGGTCGCAGGGGCTTTGGCCCGAGCGGCCTCCCGCTACGGCGTCGCCACGACGATCCTCGAGATCGAAGGACGCTGCAGCGTCGCCGCCTCCTTCGGCATCCCCTCGTTCGGCTACGACGAGATCGAGCTCGTCCGGGCGGGCAAGAGTGCTGGTCAGGCCGCTGTCCGGGGCCGCACGATCACGCCTGACCTCGCGCTCGTCGAGTACCTGGAGGACCACGGCCTGCGCCGCGTGGCCCGCCGGATGGCCGCGACGGGCGTCCTCGAGGTGGTGGCCACTGCCACACCCGGCATCAAGGATCTCTTGGTGCTCGGCAAGGTGAAGCAGCTCGAACTGACGCGCCGGTCCGACCTGTTGGTGCTCGACGCGCCGGCGGCCGGCCACGCGCTCAGCTTCCTCGACGCGGCGCGAGTCCTGCACGACACGGCCAAGGTCGGGCCCATCCACCACCAAGCGGTCGAGGTGCTCGCCATGTTGCGCGACCCGGCCCGCACCCAAGTGATGTTGGTGACGCTCGCCGAGGAAACACCGGTCAACGAGCTCATCGAGACCGCGTATCGACTCGAGGACCAGCTGCGCGTTTCGCTCGGCCCGGTCATCGTCAACGGTGTGTTGCCCGCGCTGGACGGCATCGATCGCGATCCCGCCGAGCTCATCGCCACCGCCGTGCCCGACGCACAGCTGTCCACCCTGCGCGCCGCGGGGCAATGGTGGTCGACTCGCTACGCCCGCCAACGGGAAGAACTCGAGCGGCTCGCCGAAGCATTACCCCTGCCGCAGATCGAACTGCCCCAACTGTTCGGGCCCACCATCGGTGTCGCAGAGTCGATCGAACTGAGCGACGCGCTCATCCGAGGGGTGACGCAACTTGACGGATGATCGTTCGTTGGCCGGCGTCGTCGATGCGGCGACGATCGTCGTCACCACCGGCACCGGTGGCGTTGGCAAGACGACAACCTCGGCCGCCATCGCGCTACACGGCGCACGATCGGGCCGGCGCACGATCGTCATCACCATCGACCCGGCGCGCCGCCTTGCCGACGCAATGGGCATCTCCGCCACGGCCAACGAACCCAGTCGTGTCGACGGCCCTTGGGCCGGTGAGCTCTACGCGTTGATGCTCGATACCAAGGGCACATTCGACACCCTCGTGACCCGCTACGCGCGTGACGAGACGCAGTGCCGTCGCATCCTCGACAACCGCTTCTACCAGAACATCGCCGGCGCGCTGTCGGGCACGCAGGAGTACATGGCGATGGAAAAGCTGCACGCGTTGGCCGAGAGCAAGGAGTACGACCTCATCGTCGTCGACACCCCGCCGACGCGTCATGCACTGGCATTCCTCGACGCGCCCCGCCTGTTGACCCGGCTACTGGACAACCGCGTCTACCGCTTGCTGATGGCGCCACGCGGCTTGGTGCGAGCAGTCAACAACGCCGCGCACCTCTTCATCCGTCAGATCACTCGTATCGTCGGTGCCGAAGTCGTCGACGACGCCATTGCCTTCTTTCGCGCGTTCGAGGGGATGGAGCAAGGCTTCACCGAACGGGCCAAGACGATGATCGAACTGTTGCGCTCGGACGACACTGCCTTTGTCCTCGTTGCCGCGCCACGCGCCGACACCGTCGTCGAGACGAAGTACTTCGTGGGCCAACTCGCGGCATCGAACATCAACGTGCACGCGTGCGTGGTCAACCGCATGGCGCCCGTCTTCGGCGCGGTGCGAGCCAAGGCCACCAAAGGTCTGCCCCACCGGCAAGCCGTCGAGCGTCTCCGCGACGCGGCCGCCGCCGAAGAGGCCCATGTCGCCGCATTGATCGACGGGCTCGGTGACATCGCGGTCGAGCGAGTGCCCATGCTGGCGTCCGACCTCCACGATCTCGAGGGCATCGCTTCGATCGAGGCCCTGCTCTTCGGATAGCCTGCGCATTCATGGCTTCCGTACTGCTCGCCACCGACGCTGACTGGGTGTACGACGAAGTGTTCGCTTCGCTCGACGGTTCGTACACGGTGTCGAGGGTGCGGGCCGGGTCGATGGTGCAAGACGCAGTCGCCGAGCTCGAGCCCGACGTCGTGCTGCTCGATCTCCAGATCGGCAACATGGGCGGCATCGCGGCCTGTTTGAACCTGCGCCTCGAGCAGCGAGCGGGCCGATTGCCCGACGCCAAGGCGCTGATCCTGCTCGATCGCGAGGCCGACATCTTCCTCGCACGGCGGGCCGAGGCCGACGGGTGGCTGATCAAACCGTTCGACTCGTTCCGCCTGCGCCGAGCGGTGCAGACCGTGCTCAGCGCCGGTAGCTACACCGAGGGCGTGCCCGACGAATGGAAAGACGTGGCGCCGTTGCTCAACCACTGACGAAGACGCGACTGCGGTGATCTCGGGCCGCTCGGAGAACCAGTCGCGTTAGCATGTCCGACTTCGGGTAGTGGCTCAGCTTGGTAGAGCGCACGGTTCGGGACCGTGAGGTCGTGGGTTCAAATCCCGCCTACCCGACTCCAGAGATACCTTGGCGCGCCTATTGGAACCTCACTGTCGTTCGGCTTCGAGATCGTGAGCCACACGGTTCGGGCACAGTCGACTTCGGTGAGGTGGCCAACTTCGCTTAACCCTGGCCGGCTCGAGGATGCGCGACTCCACGTGTTGGGATCAGCGGCCCCGGCTACGGTTGCTCTCGTCACTTCGCAGACCCGAAGCGACCGACACGGCGACCTACGGAGGCAGCAGTGGCGATACGCAACAAGTCGGCTCAGCATGTTTCAGCGAACGAGGCCGCGGCGCTCGTGCGGTCGGGCGACTGGCTCGACTACGGGGCCGTGCTGGCTCAGCCCGATTCGTTCGACACAGCGTTGGCGCAACGAGTGGACGAGTTGCACGACGTGAGCATTCGCGGCTGTCTGAGCGTGCGGCCCCGCGCGGTCGTCGAAGCCGACCCTGGCCGTGAGCATTTCAGCTTCTTTAATTGGCATCTCGGCGGTTACGACCGCAAGCACAGCGACGCCGGCTTGCAGAACTACATCCCGTGCAATCTCGGCGAGATAAGCGACTACTACCGTCGGTTCATCGACCCACCCGAGGTCATGGTGGTCAAGACATGCCCGATCGATGCCGACGGGTACTTCAACTTCAGTGCGGCAAACCTCTGGCACGGGGCAGTCGCGTCGCGGGCCAAGGTCGTCATCGTCGAGGTGAACAGCGCGATGCCGTATGTACACGGCATCGACAACGGCATCCACGTAAGCGACGTCGACTACATCATCGAAGGTGACGGCCAGCCCGCCGCAGAGTTGCCGAACCCGCCACCGACTGATGCCGATCGCGAGGTCGCGAGATTGATTGCCGGCGAGATCGACGACGGTGCATGTCTGCAGATCGGTATCGGGGCAATGCCTAACGCGGTGTGTTCGTTATTGATGGAGAGCGGGGTTCGCGATCTTGGCATTCACACCGAGATGCTGACCGACGGCATCATCGATCTCTACAAGGCGGGCATAGTCACCGGTGCACGAAAGACGCACAATCCGGGCAAGATCGTGTGCAGCTTCGGGCTTGGTTCGCGAGCTACGTACGCGACGATCGATCACAACCCCGACATCTCGTGCCAGCCGGTCGAGTTGACGAACCTGCCTCATCTGATCATGCAGAACGACCGGCTGACGGCGATCAACAACACCACCCAGATGGATCTCCAGGGCCAGGCCGCTAGCGAGTCCGACGGTCACCGTCACATCAGCGGCACCGGTGGTCAGTTGCAGTTCGTCCGAGGCGGGTACGCGTCGAAGGGTGGGAAGTCCTTCATCTGCATGTCGTCGACCTACGAACGCACCGGGGTGCGCAAGAGCCGGATCGTCTTGAGCCTGACACCGGGCAACGTCGCCACCGCGCCCCGCAGCGACATGATGTACGTCGTTACCGAGTACGGCATGGTCAACCTCAAAGGGAAATCGATCCCCGAGCGCGCCAAGGCAATGATCTCGATCGCGCACCCCGACTTTCGCGACGATCTCGAGCGTCAAGCCCGTGAGAACGGACTGATTCCAAAGTGCTTCGTCTGACAAGCGGCTCGCCGACGACCTTGTATTGCCGTTTCGAAGCGGATGTACGACCACTGCGGCAGGCAAGTTGACTCCGGATGGACGGCGCGCCGAGGCAAATACTGCATACGTCAGCGAGTCTCGTGCCGACACCAATCGTCATAGCCGTCGTTATCCGGATCATGGCGCAACCCGCGAACATCCCTATCCCAACAAGATCGCTCAAGCCATCCGTGCCCTCGTCTCAAAGCAAGCACGTCGGAATCAGTGACGACGAGACTGACGACCGGGTGCCCGAATCGTCACGCCTTGTGCGGGTAGCGCTCGCCGGAGATACCGCCGGTCCACTCCGAGCTGTTCACCAACGTCAGCCAAGCTCAGCCCGCTCTCGTAGAGCTCGCGAGCAAGCATGAGTTCGTCCGGCGACAATGTGCGACCGGGCCACCGCCGGCCGGGCACTCCGGCTCGCTCAAGGTTCGCCATCACAGCCGAGCGACTCAACCCGAACCGTGCTGCCAAGTCGTTGATCTCGGCGCCGTCCTGACGCAACCGCCCCAACTCGGCCACCTCATCGCCTGTCAACCGGCTCAATCGCCGCGGCGACCGGGTAGGCCGAGCGGGTGGGCGGTCTCGCCCACGACCAGAGAGAATCCGCTCGAGACGGGTTGCAATGTCCGAGTTGGAGTATCGGCCTAGCAGCTCGACTCCTATTTCACTTTTGCGCACCGCCGGTTCCACCGAACGCGCAGGCGGCCGTCGGATCAACGTGGCAGCGCCACCGCGACAGGGTGGCTACCGCACTTGTCGTCGCGGCCTGGGCCCCCCAGACTTGGCCGATGCCCGCCATCCTGCTGAGAGTGCGCGTCTGGTTGCGCGGGCACCTGCGCCAACTGGCGACCACTGCGTTGCTCATCGGCATCGCCGGCGGATTGGCGATCGGCCTCGCCGCGGGCACGCGCCGCACCAACTCTGCTCCGGACCGCTACACGGCGAAATACGGCGGCGATCCCGATCTCGTGTTCCTCCAGCAGAGCGGCGCCCCGCTCACCGCGGACGTCGCGAAGATCCCGGGCGTCGCGGGCACGAGGTCCATTGCCTTTGTCACGTCGTTTCTGATCGCCGTCGTCGTCATCGGCGGGGCGCTGATGGGCCGCCGCCGTGAGCGCGCGGTCGAAAGCGACGCCAACACCGGGCGGGTCGCAGGCGCGATCGCGTCGGCCGGCGCCGGAATGGCGTTGACCACGGGGGCCCGCCTCATCGCGACCGGCCCGCGGGGCGGGCGGCGCTCTGTCGTGTCGCTCGCCGTCGGCGCCATCGGTCTGGCCGGTCTGGTTGCGTCGGGGGTCGTCGGGTTGAGCTTGACGCACCTGGTCGACCAACGAGATCGCTGGGGCGAGAACTACGACCAACTCTTCGGCAACCCCTTCGTCCCCGCCGAGGACGACATCGTGACGCCGGTGATCGACAACCCGGACATCATCGGTCTCGCCGGCGCGAACATCGGCTCGTTGACGATCAACGGGCACGACACCGCGACCCTCGCGTTCGACACCGTGAAAGGAGCGCAACGGCCCACCACGCTCGAAGGTCGACCACCCGCAGACGAGGACGAGATCGGTCTGGGCGCCGAAGTAACTCGCCGCCTCGGCGTAGACGTCGGCGACCTCGTCGAAGCTGTCGGCACGACCGGCGAGACGCGCGAGTTGCGCGTCGTGGGCATCGTCGTCACCCCCGACAGCGCAGGCGACGGCGCGGCCATGACATTCGCCGGCTACGTCGCGCTCAGCCCGACTGCCACGAAGAACATCCTTCTGGTCACGTTTCGCGACGGCGCCCCTGCCGACGCCGCCGACAAAGTCGCGGAAGCCAACTTCAGCCCGCCCGGCACGCTGGTCAAGCCGACGAGCGTTCGCGCTCTCGAACGCGTGACCGCGGCGCCGTTCTTGCTCGGCGCGGTGCTGGCCGTATTGCTCATCGCGACCTGTGCCTACCTGTTGACCGCATCGGTCCGCGCTCGCGGCCACGATCTCGCCGTGTTGCGCGCGCTCGGGTCGGACAGCCATCAACTCTGCGCGATCGTCCATTGGCAGTCGACGCTCGTCGCCGCCATCGTCCTCCTGGCCGGCGTGCCGATCGGAATCCTGGTCGGCCGAGCGATCGTCGACCTGCTGACCGATGCGCTCGGAATCGTGCCCGGCTCCGACGTGCCCCCGTTGTTCATCATCACCGTGGTCGCGGTCGGCCTCGCTCTGGCCAATCTGCTCGCGCTGATGCCCGCGCGCTTCGCTGCCCGCACCCGCATCGCCGAGCTCATGCGTGACCGCTGAACTACTGCGCGACCGCTGAAGGCAGTCGAGCCCCGCTACCGTGACGGCCATGAGTGTCGAGCGCGCGATCGAGCCAGTACGCCTGGAGATCCAACACCTGGTGCGCTCTTTCGTCACCGGCTCACCGGCCCCACCGAGACGGCTCTCCGACCCTGACGATCCGAGCCTCTTCGAACCCGACAGTGCCATCTGGCGGGTGCACGCGGACGTCTCGATGTTCATCGGCGGCCTGCGAGCGCTGCTGCTGCAAACCCTCCACGAGCCCACGATGACCGGCGTGGCCGCGCATTCGGACTATCGCGAAGACCCGCTCGGTCGCTTGCGCCGCACTGCCAACTTTCTCGGCATGACCACCTACGGCCCGCGCTCGTCGGCCCTCGAGACCATCGACGCCGTCAAGCGCATCCATGATCGCGTGCAGGGCACCCTCGCCGACGGCACGCCCTATTCGGCCAACGATCCGCATCTGCTCGGTTGGGTACACGCCACCGAGGTCGACAGCTTCCTCCGCGCCTATCAGCGCTATGCGACGCGCCGCCTCGACGCTGCGCAGTCCGATCAATACGTCGCGGACATGGCGGTCGTCGCAACCCTCATGGGCGTCGACGATCCGCCGACCGATCGAGCATCGCTGCGCACGACGCTGCACAGCTATCGCCGCGAGTTGCGGGTCACGCCGCACACGCGCGACGCGGTGCGCTTCTTGTTGCATCCGCCGTTCCCACTGTTGGCGCGGCCCACCTACAACGTCATCGCCGGCGCAGCCGTGAGCCTGTTGCCCGGCTACGCGCGCCGCATGTTGTGGCTGCCGGTGCCGCCCGGTGTCGAGCCGCTCATGGTGCGCCCCGTCGCCACCGCGCTGATGCGTACCCTCGGCTGGGCGCTGGCTCCCGCTCCCACCGCGTAGAGCCAATTCGGCAACGCCAGCAGCTACGGTCATCGGCCATGGAACTGGCCGAAGTGCAAACGCTGATGGATCGCCTCTATGGCGCCGATGATCGAGAGCGTGGCATTCCCGCGACCGTTGCGTGGCTGTGCGAAGAACTCGGTGAGCTCGCGCAAGCCGTGCGCAAAGGCACCACTGCCCAACAGTTGCACGAACTCGGCGACGTGCTCGCCTGGCTGGCCTCGTTGGCCAACCAACTCGGGCTCTCGCTCGACGACGCCATCGCGCGCTACGTCGACAATCCGCCTGTCTGAGCTGACGTCGCCTAACGCTCACGCCATAGCTGCTCACTTCGCTGACCTCTGCTCGGCGTGGCGTTTGTGGTGGCAGGGTGCGCAGCGGAGTTTGAGTTCGTCGACGGTGGTTGGTGGCTTTGTTCGTAGTCGGGGTCGTGGTCGTAGCGCAGCAGGTCGGTTGTTCCGCAGTCGACGCAGCAACGATCGCGTTCGTGTACGACGCGCTTCTGTCGTGTCGTCGGGTGGCGCTGGCGCCCCGACGCGTTGATCGGTCGACCGTGCGCGTCGTGGATCAACACTCGCACGAACGCGTCGGTGACGAGTCGTTCGACGACGCTGCCGGCGATGGGGGTGCCGTCATCGAGGGTGCAGCCGTCACCGCGGACGTGCAGCACGATCTCGGCGACGAGCCGTGCGCCGCCGCCGGAGAGCAACGCGACCAGGGCGTCGGCGCGTTGCTGGCCGAGCGACGGCCATTTGCCCACGCGGTGTGAGGAACGTGGGCCCGCGGACGCGCGTTGGCCACGCAGCGCGCGGTTCACCCGGGCGTCGACCGCTGCTTCCACACCGGCGAACACCTCGGGTGGGTAACAGAACGACCCGACAACCATGCCGTCGACATCGACGTGCCAGCTGAGCTTGGTCGCGGCCCGCTGTCGCTGCTTGCGGTCATCGTCGCTCTCGCGTTCGTTGCGCCACCGCGCCAACTCCACCGGCAATTGCGCGGCGGGGAACCGTTCGGCCAACGCGCAGAGCTCGTGTTGATTGTCGCAATCCGCGATGCGGGTCAAGAACCGCACCTTGCTATAGGAGAGACGGCCATCAGCGAAGCGCCGCGCCACCTCGTCGACGCCCCGTAACGCGTGGCCGATGCGCAGGCATTCACCCACCGTGCACAGTTCGACATCCGCGCGGTCCGCCAGCCAATGCGCGCACGACGGCGCGTTATCGAACGCCCACTCACCGCCGAGGTCGAACTCGACCAGCACGGCGATGTAGGCCGACATATCCAACGACAACCGTCGCGCCCCGTCGATCACCGCCCACCGCAACGACGACGACGACGTACGCGTTTGAGAATTGAGTACTGCGACCACCACGACAACCTCGACAGGCCCCACCTAACGGTGGGCTCGACCTTGTTTCGAAGTGGCCATGACGCAGGCCCACAAGCGCTCGCGCTTGCAGCATAAACAAGGGGTGAGACAGCCACCGCAAAGCGGTTAAATCACACGCAAAGTGGCAAACACGCGCCTGCGAGCCAACCGAACCCACCGACAGTGATGTGGCAGGCGCGGTCCAGCAAGGACCCCGCGCTTGGACCTAACGCGAGATCAAGCCGCGTGCGACGAGTTCTTCCGCAATCTGAATGGCGTTGAGCGCGGCGCCCTTGCGCAAGTTGTCGTTCGACACGAAGAACGCAAGCCCGTGCTCTTCGGTCGAGTCGCGCCGAATGCGACCGACGATCGCCGGATCGATACCGGCGGCTTTGATCGGCGTAGGAATGTTGTCGAGCACTACACCCTCGGCCGACGCGAGGAGTTCGCGAGCGCGGTCGGGGCTGATCGGTCGGTCGAACGCCGCGTTGATCGACAGCGAATGGCCGGTGTACACCGGCACGCGCACGCAGGTACCCGAGACCAACAAGTTGGGCAGGTCCAGAATTTTGCGGCTCTCGTTGCGCAGCTTCTGCTCTTCGTCGGTCTCTTCGTTGCCGTCGTCGACGAGTGAACCGGCGAACGGGATCACGTTGAACGCGATCGTGGTCGCGAACTTCTGGCTCGGTGGGAACTCGACCGCGCGCCCGTCGAAGGTGAGCTCGGTGGCGGTCGACGCCACCTTTTGGATCTGCTCGTCGAGCTCGGCCACACCGGCGAGCCCGGCACCGGACACTGCTTGGTACGTCGACACGACGATCTTGCGCAACCCGGCTTCGCCGTCGAGCACCTTGAGCACAGCCATGCCGGCCATCGTGGTGCAGTTGGGATTGGCGATGATGCCCTTGGGCAAGTCAGCGAGCGCGTGCGCGTTGACCTCGGACACCACGAGCGGCACCTCGGGATCCATGCGCCACGCCGACGAGTTGTCGATCACGATCGCACCGGCGGCGACAACCTTGGGCGCCAAGGCGAGCGATGTCGTCTTGCCCGCGCTGAACAGCGCGACGTCGAGACCGGTGAAGTCGGCAGTCGCGGTGTCTTCGACGACGACCGGAGTGCCCTTCCAGTCGAGCGTCGTGCCGGCCGACCGGCTCGAGGCGAAGTAGCGCATTTCGTCGACAGGGAAGTCACGCTCGACGAGCAAGCGCCGCATCACCCCACCGACCTGACCGGTGGCTCCAAACACTCCGATTCGCATGGATGGCAAGGCTACCGCCCGCTGATCGCAGCCAGAACCGAGTATTTCGATCACTCTGGCGGACGCACCTCGTCCGTTGCCGACGCTGCGGTCGCCTCGAGTTGCTTGCGCTTGCGCCGTCCGGTCATGAACGCCCACGCCGCGTACCGGAGCACGAACGACAGCAAGAACGCAAGGACGATCGCCGCGACGAGCAAGACCCGCCAGAAGTCTCCGAGTCCGTCGGTCGCCAACATGGTGATCCGACCGACGCGCGCGTCAGCCGATCTGCAACTCGAAGGCGTCGTGCAACACGGCGACGGCGCGCTCGGCGTCGTCTTCGCGCACGACACAGGTGAGGCGGATCGCAGAGGTCGAGATCATCTCGATGTTGATGTTGGCCGCCGCCAGCGTCTCGAACATCTTGGCCGCCACGCCAGGGTGTGTCTTCATCAGCTGCTTTGTCCTTTCCGTCTACGTAGCTGCCCTCCTGAATATTCGTGATATCTAGGTACTCTGTCGTCGTTAGTCGATATCACGAGGTTGAGAGAGTACGGCTACTTGGCTCTCAGTACAACCCTCCGTCACATCGCACGTCGCTGTACTGAAGGGCAGACTGTTGGTGTGCCCGCAACTGCCAATCTCACGCGGCGAGGGATCCGCCTGGAACAGCTG